>JAJRPN010000012.1 GCA_024280755.1 Planctomycetota bacterium | reverse complement strand
GGCGAGCCAAACCCATCAACCGTTCCCTGCTCTCTGGCCTGATCATCTGCAACAACTGCGGGCATCACTTCCTGCAAAGGCATTCCAACTCGACCGTCGGCGGCAAGCGTATCCGGTATCGGTACTACGCCGATGGCGGGTACAACCGAGGCGGGAAGAGCGTGTGCGTCGGTTCCAACATCCCCGCCGATGCTCTTGATACCTTTGTTGTGGGCAAGATCCGCGACATTCTTTTGGGCGACACCGACGGAGCCCGCGAGGCTGTGGACGCATTTGTGAAGGCCGCGATGGCAAGCCATCAGAACCCAAGCGTGGATGACGCAGTGGCCACGCAACGCGATGTGGACGCACTGAGTCGTCGGATCAAGTCGATGGTCGCCATGCTCGCCGATCCAGCATTTACCGATCTGGACGAACTCAAGACGACCCTAGCGGATCTGACCAAACGCCGCGATGCCATGCGGACGCAGATTGTCCAACGCAAGGCGGCATCACCCGCACCGTACATCGAATCAGATCTCCGCGATTGGGCCACGGATCGATTCCGACGGATCGACAAGATCATCACTGGCCGATCCGCCACACCCGAATCCCGGCGGCTGGTGAGTACCTTCGTCGACCGAATCGAGATCGACCCGAAAGCAAGACGCGGCACGCTCTACCTGCCCGCAGACGCCATGGCCTGCCTCGATCGAGAGGTTTCCACCCGGGGAGCGCACGGAGAAGCCCGGGGGAGGAGAAAGGGATGGTGTTCTTGTATGGAACTGAGCCGTCAGGCAAGGCCTAATCCACAACAGATAGATCAACAAACCACTGGCGCAAGGTGGCGCGAGACACTCTGCTCGGATAGACTCTGTAATTCGATTCAACCCAGCTTATGTCCAAATCAAAAACCATCAAACCCGATCTCACCCACACGCATGCCAACACTGGTGTTGTTGCTGATATTCGTATTGGCGACTGCCGAGAGCAGCTTGCCAAGTTTGATCAGGTCAAAAGCTCGTCGGTTGATCTCGTCTTTGCCGATCCACCCTTTAACTGGGCACGCGATTACGACCGCCACGAGACGGGCGACGCCTGGGATGACGCGGCGCTCTCTCGCAATGAATACCTCGATTTCACTTACGAATGGCTTGATCTATGCGCAGACGCGCTCAAGCCTACGGGCTCGATGTGGGTGAATATCCCCGACGACAGCGCAGCCGAGATCGTGGTGCATCTCAAAAAATCCATGCACATGGTTAACTGGTGTATCTGGCATTATCGCTTTGGACAAAACACCACCGGCAAGTTCATCAACTCAAAGGTGCACGCGCTGTACTTCTGCAAAGATCCACAAAGCCGAACATGGAACGCAGATCCGATCTTAGAAGAATCTGACCGACGCGCGATCTATGGCGACCCACGCACCGAATCCAAACGCGACGGCATGCCCGCGGGCATGCGGGTGCCTATGGATGTGTGGTACGGCAAGTTCTGGGGGCGCATCCAAGGCAACAACAAAGAACGCCGAGCCAAGCACGATAACCAACTCCCCGAACTCTATCTTCAACGCGTGATCGCTTGCTCGTCGAACCCCGGCGACACTGTCCTCGACCCATTCCTTGGCAGCGGCACCACCGGCGTGATCGCGCACGCGATGGGGCGACACTTCATCGGGACCGAATATTCTCAGGCCAACGCCGAGATGGCCTTTGAGCGGATTGTCCAAGGACCCGTCCGAGAACTTGATGCACTCCGCGGCGGCTCGACAGCGATCCACAAAACCAGGCGACCAAAGAACAAGAAATCATCTCGTAAAAAAGCAGCTGTTGGTTCATGACCCAAAGCTCCGCAATGAACGCCAAGCGACACAGTTATCGGTAGACAACGCTTCCAAACAACTGGCTATGCTGCTTTGAGATATGCAGATTGCCCGAGTAATGCCCAATTTGGTGGATTCTGCGTTATAAGTCCTTGAATTGCTCCGAAAACCGTGTCATGCTTCTTGCGAAGCCTTGGTTTTGTGCGTGGGTATTTCTGTATACACAGATATAAGCCCATATCATCCTCAGCTTCACAAGCACCCGCAACGGAAGGCTCGAAGAAAATGAACACTCGGACAACGAAAAGCTCTACACCACTCATCATCGCGATGGTTCTCGGTGGACTCTCAACAACATCGTTGGCGATCGACCCGACCTACACACTTGTCAACCAGCAAACCGGGATCAACGCGACAACCGTGCCTGCGCCTGGATACACCGGCCAACACGATCGCATGGCAGGTGGCATGAGTGTTGGCGACTTTAACAATGACTCTTGGCCAGACCTGTACATCTCTGGCTTGGGCACCACGCCCGACATGCTCTATATCAATCAACAAGATGGTACCTTTGTCGACGAGGCAGACCTCTATGGCATCGCATACTCACACTATGGCTTCGGCAGCGCAGTTGGTGATGTGAACAACGACGGGTTGCCCGATCTGTATGTCGTGTCCTATGGCCCATCAGATGTACAAGCAACCACCGCCAAAAACCTGCTCTACATCAACAACGGACCAGATACAAACGGACAATATTCGTTCTCAGAACAGGCAGAACAACGCGGCGTCAACGATATCTTTGGCATCGTCGGGGGCAAAGGCGTGTGCTTTGGAGACATGGATCTCGATGGAGATCTTGATCTCTATGTCGCAACATGGGGGTTCTTTGAAGGCGGGAACAGGCTCTTCGAGAACGATGGCACCGGGCATTACACCAATATCTCGCAACTTGCTCTCCCTGAAAACGACACAATCATTCGTGGGTTTACTCCCAAGTTTGTCGATGTCAACAATGATAAATACCCAGACCTGCTCTTGACGGCTGACTTCACCACCTCATTCCTCTACATCAACAACGGCCCAGACGAAAACGGACAAATCACCTTCCGTGATACTACCGAAGAATCTGGAATTGTTGACAACAACAACGGCATGGGCGCGGCGGTCGCCGATTTTAATGGCGATGGGATGCTCGATTGGTTCATGACCAATATCTATGTCGAGACGG
This sequence comes from Planctomycetota bacterium, assembly GCA_024280755.1. Classification (GTDB taxonomy): domain Bacteria; phylum Planctomycetota; class Phycisphaerae; order Phycisphaerales; family UBA1924; genus UBA1924. The sequence goes on along the minus strand of JAJRPN010000012.1, from coordinate 69,144 downwards.
CAAGCTATTACAACACCCTCTATATGGGGCTTGGAAACAACGAATCGGCCAATCCAAACTTCCTCAACCAGGCAACCGTACGCGGCGTCGGGGATGTCGGCTGGGGCTGGGGCGTGGTCAGCGGCGATCATGACAACGATGGTGACATCGACATGGTTGCTACGAGCGGCTGGCCATCTTGGCCAAGCGTGCCCACCCGGTTCTGGAGTAACGACGGCAATGCCAACTTTTCAGACATTTCCAACATCACCGGGCTGACCTTCAACATTAACGGACGAGGGCTTATCCAGTTTGATTACGATCATGATGGAGATCTTGACCTGGCCTTCGTCGATAACGGCGGCCCGTTCCGTATCTACCGCAACAACCTTGGGTTCGATGATTTCACCCGCTACCTTCGCATCAACCTCAACACCGATAGCCACCCGTGTCTTGCGCCGATGGGCTATGGCACACGCGTCGTCGCGACCTACAACGGCCAAGACCACCTTCAGGTGGTTGACGGCTCGAGCAGCTACCTTGGGCAGTCGGAGATGACCATCCACTTCGGGCTCGCCGATCAAGCGGTTGTCGATCAGGTCCGCATCGAATGGAACGACGGGACCGTGACCACGCTTATTGATGTGCCAGCCGACCAAGAAATGACCGTGTATGCGTATCATCACTTAGATTTTACGCAAGACGGTAACTTTGACTACTTCGACATCTCCCTCTTTCTCCAGACCTACATGGCTGGCGATCTGGGCGCAGATGTCAATGGCGATAGCTCGCTTGATTTCAACGACATCATGAGCTTCATCATGCAGTTCCCAACGCCTTGCAGCTAACCAGATTTGTAAGACCTTATGACATCGAGTGCCCAAGAACCGATACGAATACGCATCAAAGCGGTGCCCGGGGCATCACGCGATGGTGTTGCAGGGCTGCTGGGCGATCGGCTCAAGGTACGCATCAGTGCTGCCCCCGAGGGAGGCAAAGCGAACAAAGCCATCTGCGAGTTCATCGCCAAGGCACTCGATATCAAACCTGCACAGGTTGATGTGTATAAGGGGCACACCAACCCCGAAAAAACCGTGCAGATCGTTGGGTGCTCGCTCGATACGCTCTCTCATGCGTTTGATATTGATGCGACCACGATCTGCTTCTAGGCTGTGTCCGACGGCTCGGCTTTTTTCGACTATTCGCCTCCCCCGGGCTTCCGGGGGAGGTGCCGAACGAAGTGAGGCGGAGGGGGTCTTTCTTATATCTTCCCCATTGCCTATTCCCTATTGCCCATTGCCTTCCTCAAGACCCCCTCCGTCTGCTGCGCAGCCACAACCGCCCTATGAAAAAAGAGCGTCCTTGTGTGGGGAATGAGCCGTCAGGCACGGCCGAATCAATCCTTGATCCAATCGCCAGCAGCATGACCTTGCCAGATCAAACGGATACACTCTGTGCGTATGCCCGACAAGAGCAAACCCGATATATCCCAACCCGAGCGGTTCCACTCGACCCGACGGGCACATCGCGATGAAACCGCAGAGGATTATGTCGAAGCGATCGCCCAGCTCATCGAAGAGCGAGGCTCGGCGCGTGTGGGCGAACTCGCTGAGGTTATGGGCGTGAGTCATGTGACCGTGACCCGAATTATTGCCCGGTTGTGCAAAGAGGGCTTAGTGACCACCGAGCCTCACAAGCCGATCTTTTTAACCGATACTGGCAAAGCGATGGCTCATGAATCGCATGAGCGCCATCTTGTTGTTCTCCAGTTTTTACTTGCCATCGGCGTGAACGAACAGCAGGCGCAGATTGATGCGGAAGGCATCGAGCATCATGTCTCTGCGGAGACACTCGCAGCCTTGTGTAGAATTACCCATGCGGTTTCGAGCACCCCTATCGGCGACGATAACGCTTCTGAGTAATCACCCAGTCACTACAACCCCACCGCTGACAATCGGCTTTGCCTATGAGCCTTGCTCTGGGCTTGCAATCGCTGTGGGTTCTTTGCAAGTTTATCGATGAGCTGCCTATTCTGGCGAAAGGCTCGATAACCAACATGATCTGATCCGACAGGATCAACGGGGGCATAATCTTGCGAACGGAACTCGAATACGAACTCGCGCCTGAGCAACCAAAGCAAGACGCTGCGCTTGCAACCAAGTGCAATACACAGCTCTTGCTGATTGATCTTGACGAAGGCGTGCACTGCGCCAGGCTGATGAGCTGGAACCTGCGTGCTCTGGATCTGAAAAAGCTCCGGGCAGAAATCACAGGGCTTCACACCCCTGGCAATCCGCCTGCGGTGATGATGTCGATGCGTGGGCTTGATTCGCTGCCTTCGAGTTGTCTGGGCACATTTGCAGAACTCAGCACCGATCTCGAACGCATCGGCGGGATCTTGGTGCTGTACAACTTGCCTAAAGAGCTTACCAAAGTCCTCAAAAAAACAAAGCTCGATCGCGTAATCCAAACCGCCAAAGCACGCCCGCAAGCAAAAAAACGGGTGCTGGCTGCCAAGAAGAAGTATGCCGAACTTACCCAAGTTCGCGCAGCTTGATCATCACACCAATATCGATCTGCTCAAAGCCCTATGGGTTATCGGCCCAAAGCTGATCTGATCGGTGGATCCAACCATTCATTTCGTGCGTACAGACTGACAGATACCCACTCGGGTATGTCTATAGCGTGTGCATTTCTCCGTTCGCACACGCTTGGCGCGGTTTCGCTTGTGTATATCTTGTGCGATACCGATATGAGCCTATCACCTGTACACCTGTTTGTAGGCCCAATATCCGGTCTCAAGGAGCGCGAATTTAATGGTCACGATACACAACACTACACTCTGCATCCTTGTCGCTCTCGCTGGGACACTCACCGGCGCCCACGCGCAAAGCCAGCCTACAAACACACTCATGCTCAAGGCGGGCACGGTTGACATCACAGCATTACCCAATGCCAAAATCAACAACCAGGCCCACCCACAACGCCTGCCCGATCGCATGGTCATCGTGCTTGATCAACCAATCACCCCGGCTTTGCGCCAGCAGATCCAGGCAACAGGCACACAAATAGGCGACTACCTCCCGACCAACGCCTACATCGTGAATATCAAAAACACTCGCCTAAACGCGCTCCGAAACCTTGCGTTCATTACCAACATGGTCGAGTTTCAAGAGAGCTGGAAGATTGATCCGCTTATTGGTAACCGTACGCTGACCACCGCATCAAGAATCAAAATTGCGAACCAAGGCGAAGTCGCAGCACAGGTTCATCTTTTCGCAGGCGAACAGATCAAAGATGCCCTCGCCCAGATCGCTAAGCAAGCCGGCATCAAGGTTGTCCGCACAGAACTCGTCGGCGACCGATTCATGATCGAGGTTCTTGGCAGCGCACAAACGGTGCGATCGCTCTCGAAAATTAATGCGATCCAATGGGTTGAATCGGCTCCCGAGATCACGATGCGCAACTCCACCGATCGGTGGATTGTCCAATCCAACACCAACGGGTTCTTCCCGGTGTATGACGCGGGGATTCATGGCGAGAACCAACTCGTCGCGGTGATGGACGGGCGAGTGCGCGTCGACCATTGCTCGTTCTCCGATCCCGAGGGTGATCCATTTGGCGATAATCACCGAAAAATTCAGGCGTACAACACTTCAAGCGCAAATCCAAACTTCCACGGCACCCATGTCGCGGGCACCGTCTTGGGCGATAACAATGTCGATGACAATACCCGAGGCGTTGCCTACAAAGCGAGGCTTGTCTTTAACACCACCCCGAGCTTTTCGTTCTCGGCAATGAACGCTCGGCTCACGACACACTACAGCCAGGGCGCCGCGATCCATACCAACTCATGGGGTGATGACGGCACCACAGCCTACACCGGGCTCGCCCAAGCGATCGATACCTTCTCGTTCAACAACGATGACAACCTCATCCTCTTCGCGGTCACGAACTTGAGTTCACTCAAAACACCAGAGAACGCCAAGAACTGTTTGGCCGTGGGTGCTTCTCAAGATGCAACAAACCAGGGTTCATTCTGCTCGGGGGGCACCGGGCCAACAAGCGACGGGCGACGCAAGCCTGAGATCTTTGCTCCGGGCTGCAGCACACAATCGGCAGACTGGCAAACAACCTGCGACACCATGGGACTCACCGGCACCTCAATGGCTGCCCCGGCGGTCGCGGGCACCGCAGCACTCACACGCCAATATTTCGAAGACGGGTTCTATCCCTCAGGGCTTGCCGAGTCGCAAGATGGATTCACCCCCTCAGGAGCATTGATCAAAGCGTCGCTGCTCAACTCGGCGGTCGACATGGCCGGCATTTCCGGGTTCCCCTCGAACCAGGAAGGCTGGGGACGCGTCCTGCTCGACAACGCGCTCTACTTTGCGGGTGATTCAAGCACATTGATCGTGCGCGATGTCCGCAACGCGGGCAACGATGCGATGAGTACTGCGGATGTCTTTGAGATGCAGTTCACGGTCAACTCGATCACCGAGCCGATCAAAGCAACACTCGTTTGGCATGATGCTCCCGCAGCACTCAATGCATCGTTCACCCCTGTGAACAATCTCGATCTCGAACTTGTTCTACCCTCAGGTGATATCCTGATCGGCAACAACATCACCAACGGCGTATCAGCAATCGGAGGCTCACCCGATGCGATCAATAATGTCGAGATGGTGATGCTCCCAGTTGCTGGAACAGGTGAATATACCCTGCGCGTCAAAGCCACGGCTGTCAACCAAGGCCCGCAAGGCTATGCGGTGGTCATTACTGGTGATATCAGCGAATCTGGCGGCGGGTGCAACACGGCAGACCTTGCCGAGCCGTTTGGGAGCTTGAACTTCTTTGATGTCTCTGCCTTCCTCAACGCGTTTAGTGCTGGCGATCTTGCGGCCGACTTCAATGGCGATGGCGTGCTCAACTTCTTCGATGTCTCCGCCTACCTCATCGTCTACAACACCGGCTGCCCATAAACCTCGAGTTCTCAACTCATTCTTTGGTCCAGCCTGCTCATCACCTGATCCCAACAAGCCCCGGCAGTTCCGGGGCTTTTTTATTGTCCAGCAGCACGCCTACCCTTGTCGCTGTGGAACATGCACTCGAAACAACCCCCTCGCCCATGCCTATCGCCAAACGGGTACTGCTCGCGATGGGCGATATCAAACTCGCCCACTCTGTCTTCGCGATGCCCTTTGCGGTGCTTGGTGCCTTTCTGGTGGCACCACACCTTGATGATCAGCTTGGTGATCAGCAGATCGATTGGTCCAAGTTCGCACCCATGCTTGGGCTCATCATCGTGTGCATGGTCTTTGCACGCAACTGGGCGATGCTTGTCAATCGTGTCGCAGATGCCAAGATTGATGCGGCGAACCCGCGCACGACCCGCCGAGCGTTCGCTTCGGGCGCGTTGAGCATGCGCGATGGCTACCTGTTCCTTGCGTTTAACGCGATCGCGTTTCTGATCACCTGCTCGCTCTTTGGAGTTTTCTTTGGCAACTGGCTCCCATCCATGCTCGGGCTGCCGGTATTGATCTGGATTGGGTTCTATTCGTTCACCAAACGCTTTACCTGGCTCTGTCATGTTTTCCTCGGCGGCGCACTGGCAGCATCGCCAATCGCTGCGGGCATCGCGGTTGGTCCTGATGCGCTCTCAAGCACCCCCGCCATCTTTGCGATCGCTGGCATGGTCTTGTGCTGGGTCGGGGGGTTCGATATTATTTATGCCCTTCAAGATCTTGAGTATGACCAAGATGTCGGGCTTTTATCAATCCCATCGCGCTTTGGTTGGAAGCGTGCGATTTGGCTCAGCCGATTGCTCCATGTGCTTGCGTTTGTCTGTGTCACCATCGCATGGAACATCGAGCCGCGCTTTGGCGTTCTCTTTGGCGTGGCTATCGCGCTCATCGGGGCCATCTTGATCTACGAACACTTCATCCTCGCCAGGCAAGGCAAAGCCGGTATCTCGATGGCCTTCTTTACGCTCAACGGGATCGTCTCGGTGATTTTGGGCACCGCCGGGTGCATCGATCTGCTGATCAACTAGGCCCTATCTAACGGCTCATGTTTTTTCAACTATTCGCCTCCCCCGGGCTTCCGGGGGAGCACCCATAGGGCGGTTGTGGCTGCGCAGCAGACGGAGGGGGTCTTGAAGAAGGCAATGGGCAATAGGCAATGGGGAAGAGAAGAAAGAGAAGATCCCCTCCGCCTCACTTCGATCGGCACCTCCCCCGGAAGCCCGGGGGAGGCGAAAAAAGAGCATCCTTGGTGTGGGAATGAGTCGTCAGGCACGCCCTAGCCGTTGCTGGTACAATCACCCACATTTGGGTTGGTTTGTTTTTCTATTTTCAGATTTTTCTGAAATCTAATAGACAAACCTGCTTTGATCCGCGATACTTTTGGTATGGCCCGCAAAACAAAAGCCCAATCAAGCCCTGCTGTCAAAGCCCAACTCATCGAGGCTCAAGATCGCTTCATCGCCTCGTGGGGACGAATGGGGTCTGTCTGGGGGATCTCACGCACGATGGCAGAGGTTCACGCCCTGTTGTACATCACAGGCAAGCCGATGTGCACCGACGAGATCATGGACCGTCTGAGCGTTTCTCGGGGCAATGTGTCGATGTCGGTACGATCATTGCTCGAATGGGCGGTCATCGAGAAGGTCCGCCTGCCGGGCGATCGAAAAGAATATTTCCAAGCAGAGCAAGATGTCTGGTCGATGCTCCGCGCGATCGCACGCGAGCGAATCAAACGCGAGGTCGATCCGCTGCTCGATGCTCTTGATGAGATCGGCGAGCTCGCACCACAGATCGGTTCCCACTCGCCCGAAGATGTGATCGAGCTTCAGCACCGCCTTGATGATGTCCGCGAAGGGTTTGGGCTGATCACCACCCTCGCTCATAAGTTTGCCGGGCCTCGCGGCGCCGGGCTGCACACCGCTGCCAAGCTTCTCGCCAAAGCCCCCGTCGGGCGAAGCACAAAGCACACATCCAAGCGTTCTACCCGTAAGGGGACCGGCCGATGAGTATCCACCCTTCATCAGCGACAAAGATCAACAAAGCTCCTGTTGTCATTCAGCTTGATTGCCAACGGGCTTTGAGCATCACGATCCATTGGATCGTTTCTCGCCGATCGCTCGCGAGCATCTCACCAGCCATTGCGCCTCAAGGCAACAGCCCGATGCTTCGTCTTGCGTATCGCATCAACTCAAATCAGGCTGCGAGTTGGGTCTTGATTGATCCAAAGAACGATACTGAACACATCATCGATCGCCCCGCATCGCCCGCAACCATCACCCAATCCAAAGGAGTGATCCATGTCGAATCGCCAGAGCTTCGCGCCCACATCGAGCATGAATCATCCAAACTGATCTATGTGCGGACCACGCTCTTCCAAGACCTAAAGATTCCAGGCGGACGCTATGAGCCTGCTGGCGTGATGATTTCTGCTTTGTAATCAACTCAACATCCACCGTTCAAAAAAAGCCCACTTCAAACGAAGCGGGCTTTGAATCATGGAGTCTTGATCGGAAAATTACCCCTTGCGGAGTGCGACCCAGCCGACGATTGCGAAGATGAGCACAAGCCCGGCGCCGCCTCCAGCTATCATGTAGAGCATGTTGGTATCGATCTTGCCAAGAACCTGCTGCGAGCCTCCGGTCATACCCAGAACCATCACAGCCAACGAGAGCATGAGCAAGACGACCATGCCCAGTGCAGCGCCGCCGAACAATCCTGAAGCTGCTCCGTCGTAGGCCTGCATGCCAGCCATTGGCATCATCGCTGCTGAAGGTGCTGCAAACTCTGAATCTGGTGTTGATGTACCTTCGAAGAGTGCGCCCGCGACCGATCCACCAAAGGCTGTATCGCCAATCGCGCTGCCGCCCTGTGATGCGCCAGCAACCGAATCGGCTGCCAAGTCATCGAGCAGGTTGCCGCCGAGGGATGTATCGTCTGGTTCAAACGCGAGTTGTGCCAAGCCCGAGCCTGATGCACCCGCGTCCATGTTGAATCCTGAGCCCCCGATGCCGCCGCTTGATACGAGCGTGTCTGCATTGGCGTCGAACTCGTCGCCGTCTTCTGGTTCGAAGATTGAAACGCCGGTCGCATCGCCAGATGCTTCGAGCGAGAACGATGTCGCGCTGCCGGTGGAACTCAGCGAGATTCCATCGATCCCGGCACCTGTGTCAGCGAGGGTGATGTCATCATCGATGTCATCATCGCCTGCGAGCAGATCGACCTGCTCAACCTTGAACATCAGCTTTTCACGATCGCGGAACTCTTGGAGCTGACCCGACTCGGCCAACGACTGAACATCAGCCTCGTCCATGCCCAGCTTGGTCGCTGCTTCGTCGAGTGTGTAGAACATCTTGGCCATCGTTTGGTCTCCGCAAATGCGATCGTTTGTCTCGCCCCCGCCCACCGGAGGCCTTGTGCTGAGCGAAGAACTCGCTCGTGCGTGTTAAGGATAGCACACCAACACCCCTTGGGGTACTGCCGTGCCCACACCTGTACGCACCCCAAACACAAACGGTTTCGAGAATTGTGCTACTCACACACACCCAACTCGCCTGCATCTCACAACTCAGATTCCCCAACTTGAGAAACGGCGAACTATTCAGGATACTATTATCCTTTTTCATCTCCACCAACCAAGGCTGCCAACCATGTCAGAGTTTTTGCAAGGCCAAACCAACGCTTCAGGCGACCACTCAAGCGCTCTCCCCGTCGAGCGGATCAAGCCCGATGGAGTTGCCCTCGACATCGTGCCAAGCGACATCGGCCGATCAAAGCCGATCGATCAAGCGATCACATTTGCAACTGGCGCACTCACCATCGACCAACTCACCGCGATCTTTTCGACCATGCCTGTCGATCTTACTTTTATTGACGCAGACGATCGGGTTCGGTTCTTTTCTGAAGGGCCAGATCGTGTCTTCATCCGTCCCAAGACCATCATCGGGCGCAAGGTGCAATCCTGCCACCCGGCAGAGAGCCTCGATGCTGTCGAGCAGATCCTTTCCGATTTCCGGTCTGGCAAACAAGATATCGCCGACTTCTGGCTCAGCTTCCAAAATCGGTTTGTATTCGTCCGCTACTTCGCGTTGCGCAATGAAGATCACAGCTATATGGGCACACTCGAAGTCACCCAAGACCTGACCCGCGAACGAGCACTCACAGGCGAACGCCGACTCCTCAAATACGATGATGCCCCAGCCTCTCACCCAAACCCCGAATCTCCAAACGAATCGACTTGATTAAATTGTCCGCGTCACCGAGACCCCCGCATATAACCCCGCGACCGCTTCTCTTGGAACAGTCATCGGCGGATAACTATTGTTGATCGGCTGAATCCGAATCAACTCGTTGCCCGAATCATCCTTCTGGAAATAGATCCGCTTAAAAGTGCTCTCGTCGTCGCGCTCAAGACGCACAAAGCAATCCATCCCATCGACGATCTCGCGCGCGGGCGAGAACACCACGATATCGCCCTCGCGATAGTTGGGCTCCATCGAATCCCCCACCACCCGCGCAGCGAACGCATCTGGATCACTCAGGTCCGGCGCTCGGACATACTCGTCTGCGATCCTCGCAGGATATCCCATGTCTGTAAAGTCGGCCGGGTATCCAGCGGTCACCTTATTGATCAAAGGCACCTCCATCGGAAGCATCCCGATCGCAGCCATCGGATTCGCAGGACTCTCAAGGGTTTCTTCCGCATCGTTTGCAGGCTCGGATACATGATCCGCTTGGTCGGGATCAATCCGATCGATCAGTTGACGAAGCTCGCCAGATTCATACAGCTTGTCGAGCGACGCACCTTCGCGTGCGCTCTGTGCCAACAGCCGAGCCAACGAGGAAACCGATTCATCACGCTCACGAAGCTGTTCAAGATTCTCCCGGATCGGCATCGGGGTCTGATCCCACTGAGCCCGCTCAAAGAGTTCTCCTGGCTGGAAACAGAGGACAAGTTCAAGCCTTTCGATGATTGATTCGGCCGGCGGACCTTTGTGCTCGTTCTCGATCGAGGATAGATATGACTTGGCACATCCGACCCGTTCTGCAAGCTTTGCGAGCGATAAACCCTTTTGTGTTCGGCGCTGCCGCAGTGTTGAGGCAAAGGTGCGTTGGGTAGAAGCATCAAGATGAAGGGGTTGAGCAGCCATAATGGTCGTGTTGTTTTTGAGTCGTGGAGCAGAAATTGTGGATATCGGATTTTGGTCGGTATGCAGTGACCGGGTCTGTGCGCTGATTTGTTGATATACCATACAGTACCCTTGCAAAGCGTTCTTGGTTTGGTGTATACTCTGAAAATAATAGTTCACTCTATTGTGAACGCACATATGTGGTATGTCAAGTGAAATACCAACAAATCTGAGGCAAGGAGAGAAAAATGGGACATTCACCAATCACCGCGGACTGGCTCGACAAGGTTACAGACGACATCGACCTGCGAAAAAGACACACCAACACGCTCACCGATCAGCTCGTCCACCGTGCCCACTGGCTCGAAAAAGATGATCAAAGCCTCATCATCGCTATGTTCCGCGACGGGCAATCTGCCAGCCAGATCGCCAAGCTCATCGGACAAGACCCAAGGCATGTCCGCCGACGCATCAAGCGCCTCGTGCATCGGCTCAACGATCCGCGCGTCGCGTATGTTGTTGAACACTGCGAAGCTTGGAGCCGATCCAAACGGGCGATCGCTCAATCACTCTTTATCCAAGGGCACTCCATCCGCGAGGTGACCGAAAATCTTGGCGTGAGCTTTTACTCCGTCCGCAAACACCGCGAAGCCATCAACGCGATGTCCCAAGCAAACGCTCAAGCGAACACTCGCTCCTCCAAACTCCGCGCGTGGCGCTAAGCACGATTGGTCTTTGCACATGGTCTGGAAACAACCCACCAAACTCGTTGAACCAATCGCGATCGACACGCCAAGCGATATCTCTGCGTGCGCCCTGCAAGCCTGCGCGAGCTTTGGATTGATCGCGCATCACACAAAGCACACTGATCGAAAAATCGAACACCCAACACCAACCATGCTCGGCCAGATCGGTGCATCATCAACCGTGTTGATCACCGGCGCATCGGGCGCAGGAAAATCGTGCCTGCTTCGCGGGATTCAACAAGCCATTTCCCGCTCGTCGAGAGTTCATATAGCCCATGACTCCACGACACAAATCAGCCAAACCGCTGCCATGCTCGATCTATTCTCTGGCCCACTCGAACGCCGAGTCGAGACGCTTTCACATGCTGGACTTGCAGAACCGAAACTCTGGGCGATGCCAACACCGTGCTTATCAGTCGGTGAACGCGCCCGATTACACCTTGCACTCGCGATGCACAATGCCCAGCGGGGCGATGTGGTGATCGCTGATGAGTTCGCGACGCCTTTGGATCGTGCGAGTGCGTATGCCCTTGCCCATACAATGAGCCGATGGACAAGTCGAACAGGAATCATACTCATCGCTGCGACTGCGCACGAAGATATGGCGGGCATGCTTGCGCCCGATCTTGTGATCAACATGAACACACGAACCATGAATACAACTTGTGACTCAGCCAATCAATCGATCACCATTGAGCAAGGCACCATCGCCGATTACCAATTGCTCGCCCACTTGCACTATCGTGGGTCCAAACCCGCGACGCACACGCTTGTCCTCAAAGCCACACGGACAGTACCGATCCTTGGCGAGATTCTCGCGGGGGTATTGGTCATCTCCATGCCCACACTCAACGGCTCATGGCGCGAGCGTGCTTGGCCAAGGTTCTTCTCGGCGGGCAACAAGGCATCCAATGCGAAACAGATTAACACAAATCTACGCTGTATTTCTAGGGTAATCGTCGATCCTCGCTCGCGCGGACTTGGGATGGCGAGCGCGTTGGTTCGTCATTATCTAAACAATCCACAAACACCCGCGACGGAATCCATCGCAGCGATGGGTTCCGTCTGCCCGTTCTTTGAACGCGCCGGGATGACGCCTTACGAGTTGCTCCCCGCCCCTGTCGACCTTCGGCTGATCGACGCGATCAACCATCAACAACGCACACTCGCCGACCTGATCAACACGCCTATCAAACCCGGATCACTGCTCGAACGAGAGCTGATCACCTGGAGCAAGACGCGCAAAGTCATCGGGTCTGGAACACCCGACTCACAAACAGTTCAAAGCCTTGCCCCCATCGTAGCCTGTCGGCTGCTCGCCAATCCCCGCGCATACGCCCATGTCTATTCAAATGGAGATGACGGAGATGAAAGAGATGCAAACAGATCAGCACGCGATAGCGATTAATCAACCCATACCAGAACACACGACAGAGAAGCTGCCCAGCGCATTGACCTTCTTCTTGCCAACAAGGAAACGAAGAGCGGTGCTCGATGCGCTGGCCGGGTTTTCAAACGATCGAACCCAAGCCATTTTGATCGCGCTGGGATTGATTGATACAGAGTAAACAAACTTATTTATAAGAGGATTATGGAACATGGACGATTTTTCCGACACGCTCAACGAGCAAAGCGATCACGAGCTTGAACTGCAAACAATCACAGGCAAGTGCCCCACCACCGACGACGAACTCCACGCGTGGATACTCTACAAACTCTCGATTCGTGTGGTTCGCCAGGCATTGATCGATGGGCACAGTGCACCGTTCGAGTATTTATGCCATGCGTTCTTTGAGGATCGGATGCCTCGCGATTGCGTGGTCTGGGCAAACCGTGGCGGCGGAAAAACCTTCTACGCTGCGGTCGCCACCATGCTCGACCTGCTCTTTAAACCCGGAATTGAGATTCGCATCCTGGGTGGTTCGCTCGAACAATCCAAACGCATGCACGCGCATCTGCGCGACCTGTTCTCCATTGATCGGTTCGATGAGTTAATCGAAGGCAAGATCACCGACCGCCGGATTCGGCTCACCAACAGCTCAACCGTGGAACTGCTTGCCCAATCCCAGACCTCTGTCCGAGGCACCCGCGTGCAGAAACTCCGGTGCGACGAGGTCGAGCTTTTCGATCGTGATGTGTGGGAGGCTGCCCAGTTGGTCACACGGGAAAAACGCTGTGGAACAAGGGTGAAAGGATCGATTGAATGCTTGTCGACCCTGCATGTCCCCTACGGGCTCATGCACGATCTGGTCTCGCAGAGTCTTGAGGATAACGAAACATCGCGCCGAATTTTCCGATGGGGCGTGGTCGATGTGCTCGATGTTTGCGATGATGACGAGCATCAATGCTTGGGCGATGAATCAACGGATGGCCAACCTTGCCCGCTTGCTGGCGAGTGCGCCGGCAAAGCAAAGGGACGCGATCGCAACAACCAGGTACCCGGGCACATCACGATTGATGATGCGATCGCGCTTAAAAAACGCGTTGGAGATGAAACATGGAACGCCGAGATGTTGTGCCTGCGCCCAAAGCGAACGGACTGCGTGCTCCCCGAGTTTAACCCCGGGATTCATGTCGTCGATGGGCTGCCAGAGTCTGCTCACACCTGGACATGGATCGGTGGAATGGACTTTGGAATCCGATCCCCCACTGTTGTATTGTTTGCGTGCATCGATGCAAACGATTGCATCTGGGTCGCGAGCGAATACCTCAAGACCGACGCAGCCCTTGATGAACACATCAAAGCCATCCAAGACTATCGATACCCACCCAAATGGCTCGGGGTTGATCCCGCTGGGCGCCAGCGTGGGTTCCAGACCGGGATTTCTGATGTTCAAGCGATGCGCCGCGCCGGCTTGACCATTCACGATCGCAGGCTCGGGCTGCATGAAGGGCTTGGACTCGTCCGCACAAGGCTCAAGCCCGCATCAGGGCCTATTCGTCTCTACATCCATCGCTCATGCGAAAAGCTGATTGAGTCGCTCGAAAAATATCACTACCCAGCGGATCAGCCGATGTGTTCATTGCCTGAAAAGGATGGCTCGGATCATTGTGTCGATGCGCTGCGGTACATGATTCAAAACCACGACAAAGGCTTCACCACAACAAGCAGCTCATACATCAAGGGATCATAACTACGCTATTCAAGCTGTGCGTGATGCGTGCTATGTCGGCATCGGCGCAAGCATCGGCAGCACCAGCACGATGATAATCGTGAACGCGATCGCCATGAGCAGCAAACCACCAAGGATCTGAACCGTGAAGATAATCACCTCACGAAGAAAATGACTCATGTCCACACAGCGAACAGATTTGTACCCGATCGCCAAGAAGATCGACATCGGGATAATCAGCAGATACCAATAGGCGTGGATGGCGAGTGCGTCAATAAATGGAGTGTATGCGAGCGTGATCATTTCGCAGCCTCGGGTTCAGCTTTGGTTTGGGGCGCATGATTTGGATTGGGCATCAACGCGTCGAGGAAGATAATCAGATTCAACATGCCGGCGAGCACGATCGAGAGCATGGCGATCTCGTTGATTCGACCAAGCCCGGGGACATTGGGCGGGCCCATTCCTGCATCGATCTCGTCATAGGTTAATGGCTCCCAGATCGGGCGCGTGCCATCATGAATCCGACGCTCGCCAGGAAACCCGGTGCGGAGCATATTGGTATCGAGGTCATAGGCTTTGAACTGGGATTGGTGGATGGTGTCAACGACGATCGTTGGGGTGCCTACGAGCAGTTGGCCGTAGTACCAGATTTTATCGTTCTTTGAATCGATCGCATCGATCCCGCCGATAAGCAAGCCGAACAGAAAAAGCCCCATCACGCCGATACATGCAAACAATGCCCGTCTGGGTCGACCAAGCACAAGGTGCCCCGCACCAGGAAATATGGCAGCAGCGAGCCCGGCGAGGGGGTTGAACTCGGTTGGAGTTGGGGTAGACATAGACACAGAGTGTATGGCGATGGAACCCTCAAGACCCGTCCGCGTAAAACACCATAGACATCAGACGCAATACCCACCAATCAACCATTGACCCAGCGATTGGCGCGGGTACCGTTGGCAAATCATTCGGCTACTCACCGGGCCAGACTGAGACTGTCGCGATCGCACATTTCCCTCATCTCTCACCATGACCATTGAAAGAATGAGTCGACCATTTTATGCGGAACACCAATGAGTAACACTTTCACACATGCTGACGAACTGATCCAAGCTTCCAATCTTTTCGATGGAGGCTCCAATACCGCCGTCCTCACGCCCGATAGTGATCCAAGCACCCAAAGCCCTTGGACGAACTCGAACGGGCTCTCTGCGTCCGATTATTCGACGAGTTTCCTCGCCGATGCCCCTTGGTGCGCTAAGGGTGACGATCTCGACGACGACGAGGCGTATTTCCTTGAAGATGACGATGATGACGACGATGACACCGAGGACGATTACGACGAAGAAGACGACGACGATTACGATGAGGACGGACCCGATGAGGATTCCGATGAAGAAGATGACGATGAAGAACTCTGAACGCTGAGTTTTCAGCCTTGGCGTTTCTATGGAGGAGCAGCCGATGGCTTATGACGGACAAGATCGCAGAGGCAAGAGTTCAGAACGCAGAAAAAACGGCGAGGGAAAACCGCCTCCGGGTACTGTAATCGATCGTCGGCTTGGGCTTGATCAGCGTGTCGAAAACGACCCGCGTTCTAAAAAATCACAGGCATCTGCTGATGGCAAAGCTTCGGGAAGCAAATCTCGCAAAAAAAGCCTTGTACCCTCCGGCGACTCGAATCCAGAAGCCCCATCGCCGACCGATGACGGCTTTACCGGACTCGAACGCAAACGCGGACGCGGGCGTCGGCTTTCCGAGTTCACCAAATCCGCAGAAGAAGGCGAGATGACCACCGAGCAGTTCTTGTTCTTGATGGCAATCGACGCCTTCAAAAAGGGCAACGATCGGATGTTCCCGACCTGGACTGATGTGCTCGAAGTGGTTCGCCTGCTTGGCTATCGCAAGACGATGCCGACAGAACTGAATCTGCCGTCGGCTGAGGACTGGCTTGAGCGATCTGACTCGCCCGCCAATGTCCGCCCAGACCGATGGGCCGAGCGATTCACGAGCCCAGAAATGAACGAGATGGCCAACGAATCGGCGATCTCTACCAACAAGAAAGCCGGCCCAAAGAGCGAGGCCGAGCTTACCGACGAGGCGCTCGAAGCCTTTGAAGCAGCGTTTGGTGCGGACGAGGATTTCGGCGAGGACCTTGGCGAAGCTGAGGAGTTCTTGGGCGAAGAGTTCAACACCGACCTCGACGACGGCTTCTCCGAAGCAGCATAACCCTATTGCGATAACTCAGTGATCGAGAGGGATGGCGATCAAAGACACGGGCGTACTCGCCCGTGTCTTTTTATGCGTTGGGTTTTTATGCTGTGGCTTCTTCGACAATCGCGATTTCTTCTTCGGTCAACCCGTAGAGCTCGTACACAAGCTGGTCGATCTGACGATCGGTCGCGTCGATCTCGCGCTGGATCTGCTCGCGGTGCTGGGGAAGTTGCTCGTCGGCGAGGCGCTTGTGGAGGGAGAGCATGGAGTCAACGAGGGAGGTGAGAGATATGGTTTTCTCCTTCGCCGCACTCTCAATATCTGGGAACGGTAGAGTTTTTAATTTTGCAGCTTTTACTTGTGGGATAACTCTTGCCTCTCCCATATTCGATATTCGATATTCGATATTCGATATAGGAACAAGAAAATTTTAGAAGACACAATCGCAAGAACCATCCGATGATCAATATCCGACGATGTTTTAAAAACATACATCGCATCAGTCACGCAAAGTGATTTATCGGCATCGTACACAACCTCGATCGTCTTAGAAGTCGTAAGCCCAATGAACTTTGGTGAATCAAAAATTTCAGATTTACGAGGCCGGTGAAGAGCCCAAGCAGGATGCTTCCCATCTTGGACTTCACGGCATGTGTTTTTATTTTCATATTGTTTTAAATAAGCCCGCGCCTGAGGAAAATCATCAATCAGAGTTTTTCGTGTAGTGTACAAAATCGATTGATCAGATACTGGGCTTTGGTACTTTCCGATACGAGAGCCCGATATGCCCCGTCGAAGCAACTCTGGCTCGGGCAATAAAGGGCCAACCTCTGTATCCGGTATCACATGCGCAGCAACAATATCAGGACTCACGCCTCGTTGAATCGACCCGATCAAATACGATGAGAATGATAAATGAACCTCTCGCATCCGGGCTAGAATAACTGTTTTCTCTTGACCAGCGAGTTGAAAGGTAAACGATGGGTCTGCCTCTACGACCATCGCCCACTCACTAAAAGACACGAATTCGAGACTATCTAATGCCGCGGCCCGTTCATCAAGTGGGAGTTTGGATAAATCACCAACGGCCAATCTACTATTGGGTCTCTTGCCGAGCACAATGATGGCAGATGTATTAAGAACTTTCCGAGTGAAAATATCTTTGCCAAGATAAACTATTGAGCGCGGCCGCTGTCCAAGCATCAAACGGCGAACCTTTGTGGCATCAACCTGATTGAGTACCGTTGCGGGCACAATATAGCCGAGCAGACCATCCTCACACTTTATTCGGAGACCTCGATCAATTAAATAAATGTATGTATCAACCATGCGATCGATCACTCGTTCGTAGTGCTCGCGTAGATATGATGTCGAAGTATCATTGAGAGCGGCTCCCCAAGGCGGATTCCCAATCACCGCATCAAAGCCGGGATTCTTCCCCTTGAACACTTTCTCAAACGCCCGTTCATAATCGAACGGATTGATTCGGCGTTGCTCTTCTTCGCTCATCTCGTTCCATGCGTCTGTCCCGATGATGTCGGTTCCGATGAGGGAGTTGCCGCATTTGATGTTTGCGCCCAGGTCGGGCAGGGCGCGGTCGCGGAAGAGTTTTTGCTCGAACCCGAGAGTGTGAGCGGTTTCGCCTTCGAGGCATTTAAGCAGGAGGTTGAGCTTGGTCACTTCGACGGCTTGTCCGTCGAGGTCTACGCCGTGGATATGGGCGAGGAGGATTCGTTTTCGTTCGGCGATGGTGAGCGCCCATCCGCCGGTGGGTGTTGGTCGGAGGGTTGGTTTTTTCCCTTTACAGTGTGCTTGAGGGTCATCGGCGAAGTATTGATCGAAGTACCAATCGAGCAGGAACTGGTAGGCCCCGATGAGGAACGAACCCGACCCGCAGGCAGGATCGAGGACTTTGATCTTTGCTGCTTGCTTTGGCGTTTTGTTTTCGAGGAGTTTACCAATGGTGTTTTTGACGATGTAGTCAACGATGTAGGTGGGTGTGTAGTAGACGCCGCCGGCCTTGCGTACTTCTGGTTTTTCTTCGATCTTGGCACGGTGGCCCTTGGTGAGGGTGATGACCTTGCCGAGGAATCGTTCGTAGACGCTGCCGAGAATGTCGGCGGAGACCATCGTGAACTCGTAGGGGCTCTCGGGATAGTAGAGCGCTTTGACGATCCCCTTGATGGTTTTGTCTGTGACGACGAGCGACGGGGTGAGTGTGTCTGGTGCTTCGTCACGCCCTTTTTCTTGGTCGAAGTGAAATAGCCCTGAGTTGTATCGTGCGTCTGCGGCTCGAAAAAACACCTTGAGCCGATCGTAAGTCTTGTCGCCATTGAGCAGGGATTGGAGTTGTCCAATCGGTTCTGTGCCTCGGTCTTCAGCGATACGCAGAAAAATGATGCGGTCAATAATGCGTTGGACTGCGAAGTTGAGCGATTTTTCGTCGAGCGAATCGTTTCGGAGTGCGAGGTTGCTGGCGATGCTCTTTCGCCATTCTTCTATTTCTGCGAGGAACTCGTCGTCGAACTCTTCGCCGCCACGACCTTTTTTGGATTCGATGTATCTATCGAACTCGCCTTTGAGGACGGCTTCTTTGGAGAATGTACCCGAGAGGAAGTCCCACCGGTCTTCGTACTCGGTATATCGGAAGTAATCGCGCCTTGCAACAGAGGGCTTATCAAACTGCTTTGGTTTCTTCCGGCAGTCGTAGATCGCAAACTCTTCGAAGTCGGTCAGCAACGAACAAGCGAGTTTGGCACTCCATCCATAGCGGCGGAGTTGGTAGGCCGGTTCCCAGTTCTTCTTGATGTTGACCGCCGGTTTTTTGGCTTCGAGGAAGAACTTACGCTGCCCGCCTACACGGAAGGAGTAGTCCGGGGCTTTGGTTTGCCCAGCCACTTTCACATGATCCTCATGGACCACTTCGCGGTATTGCTCGGCGTGCCCGGCACTGTTGTCGATATCCCAGCCGAGCTCGCGCATCAGCGGATTGATGAAATCAATGCGAACGAGGGTTTCGTTGTATTCGGGAGAACGGATCTGGTCTGACTGTTGATCAAACCGTTCAACGAGCCGTTTCACTACATCTGGACATGTACTCATGATTTACTTGTTGTAGTAATCGATATTGATCTGCACATACTTCGACCATTCATCGGGCAGGTCTTCGTCTTGGAAGATGGCTTGGACGGGGCATTCGTCGACGCATAAGCCGCAGTCGATGCAGGTGTCTGGGTCGATGTAGAGCATCTCGGAGGATTCGAAGTCTGGGTCATCCTTGGTTGGATGGATGCAGTCTACCGGGCATGAATCGACACAGGCGGTGTCTTTGGTCTTGATGCAGGGCTCGGCGATGATGTGTGTCATGGGTGGTGTCCTTTGAAAATACGCCCCGAGAGGGCTTCTCTGCAAGCAACTCTATCGGCTTAATCATGGAAAGATATTGATCCAGTATAAGAGTATTCCTTGAACAGACGACGATGGCAAGTGAATTTGCAGTTGAGACTCTTTCTCACGCCTGTGAGAGAACGACAACAATTTGACAGATCATACATTTTGGTCTGCTCAACCATCGACAATCCTTGTTATACTCGAGCTATGGATCATGTGCAGAAACCACGATCATTCAAAGTCGTATTGCTGGTTGTATCAGCCGTCTTTGTTATTTGGGGCTGGAACGGTGCCAAGAACAACCCCCGTGACGGCTGGTCAATGATCAAGGTGAGCCTACATCTTGCCCCAGCCTCTAGTAGCGGCGATCAGGCTTGGTTAGCGGCTGGCAATAGCTCTTTTGCAGAGATAAAACTCAACAACCCTACTCTAGGAATAAACGGAGTAATGGTTCTTGTACGAAGAGACCGTCGCGGAATATTTATCCCATGGCTTGAAACTTGGGATCTCCGTGTGATCACTGTACCCGGCCATGGACAGCCTTGGCATTCTGGCATGGATGATCCGCGATGGATACCACTCCTCAAGCAAGCTCGCGACTCGTACGCGGCTCATGATACGGAGTGGCATCAAAGAATCGCCACAGGAATCGATACAGAACTCGCTGGAGGCTATCCAGACCGAAACATTCGCCCGTGGTATCTTTTACTCGAAATCTTTGTACTCCTTGCTCATGGAATGCTCTTTGTGGCGGCTATTGCGAGCCTCCATCGCCTTACCAAGGCACACATAGAATCCAAACATCTGAATCATCTCAGAACGAACCTCAATTCTTGAGGCTTTGATTCCCTGTCGTTGATACGATTGATATATGAGTACCGATACATCAGCACTGACAGCCCACACACTTTCTGATTCAACCCGCGAGCTCCACAATCGCTGGCTCCTTGAACTCACCGCGATTCCAACGGCCACCGGGCATGAGGATCAGGTCATCGCCTGGATCGATGCTTGGCTGGCAGATCGCCCGAATCTTACGCGCCACAACGACCCGCATGGGAACTTTGAAATTCGGATCAAGGATGCACCCGAATCTGAGCATCCGATCTACTTCACGGCTCACCTCGATCACCCGGCATTCGTCGTCGATGAGATCGAATCTGATACACAAATCAAGCTCGGCTTTCGAGGCGGCGTGATGGCGGATTACTTTCCGGGGGCGAAGATCAGGATTCATGCGCAGGCCGACGGCTATGTGATGGGGACGATTGGTGAAGAGATCAAGACTAAGAACGATGCAGGCGAAGAAGTTTCTTGCAAGCCGTTCAAGCGGTACACCTGTTTGCTCGATGAGCCGAGCTCAATCAAAGTTGACACGATGGCGACTTGGGACTTGCCCGATGCCAAGATTGTTGATGATGAGTTTGGCGGAATGTTGTATACCAATGCCTGCGATGACTTGGCAGCCGTCGCGGCGGCACTCGCAGCGATCGACGAGCTTGCCCGATTGCGTGCATCGGGTTCGGACATTGGCGATATCCGTGTTCTCTTTACACTCGCTGAAGAAGTCGGGTTCATCGGCGCGATCGGCGCGAGCCGCGATGGGTTTATGCCGAAGGGTTCGCGGATCATCGCGCTCGAAAACTCGCGGGCATTCCCTGAATCACCGATTCATGGTGGGCCGATCGTGCGGGTCGGTGATCGGATTAGTATCTTCTCGCCCGAACTCACCGGCGCGGTGGCCAAGGTCGCCGAGCGGATCGCGGGCGGGCCTTCAACCCCGGTCGCATCACAAAAAATCAGCGATATGCCCAAGTGGAAATGGCAGCGCAAGCTGATGGCTGGCGGCGCGTGCGAAGCGAGTGTGTACTGCGCCTATGGCTACTGCTCGACCTGCGTGTGCTTGCCTTTGGGCAACTACCACAACATGGCCGGGCTGAGCGAGGCCCAGGCGGGCACGCATGAAGGGACGCCGAGGGTTGGATGCGAGTTCATCGGGCTTGATGACTATGCAGGGATGGTTGATTTATTGGTCGGGTGCGGGATGGACCTGCCAAGCTCGCCGGGCTTTGTGGAGCGGGTGGAGAAGTTGTGGGTGGATACGCGGTTTGTGCTTGAGAGTTAATGCACCGTAGTTTTCAACATACTCTTCCACTTGTCATTGAGTTTTTCGGGTTCCCATACCGAGCCACATTCGGGGCAAACTCTTTGCCCTTCGTACAAGTCATAGCTGCAGAAAAAGCAGATCATGCCATGCTGGTCTTTGAATCGCTTAATAAACGCATTGTACCGGCGGCGCCTTTTGACAACACCTACCAGATGGATTGCTATAGGCAAGACAAAGAAAACTAAAAAACTAAAAACTGGATAGGTCAACAAAATATAAAGAACAGAAGGTACAAAGAGCGCAACAACCAGCAAGGCCATATCAGCCAGAAAAAAGAACGCGAGCAGAAAAGACATGTGAACAATCGAGCTATAAATCACAATTGGTACGCCATGCTTCACTGTTTCTTTCATGCCACCTCTCCTTTCCTCACAACAATCATAGAAAACCCCGCTCAAATGAACGGGGCGTTGAAGAAAAATCTATATCTCAATCAAGGTGCACAGAAGCACGAAGATTTGATCTTGGTATCTGCACTCGCAAACGCCTGGGCTAAGGCTTTGTCGAGAGCCTTGGCTTCGCCCATTCGACCTTGAGCGATGAGTGATTCTCGCAGCCCGGTGAGTGCCCAGCCGTTGCCTTGGTTTCTGGCAAGATCATCGCGGTAGTGTTGTTCTGCCTCGGCGTACTGACCATCTTCCATCAACAACGCGCCGAGTGCATGGCGGACCGGGAGCATCCAGGCTGGTGGCTCGTCGTAGACAAGCGAATCTTCGTAGGCAATGCCCTCACGCATGATGGCGAAGGCTTCTTCTGTTTTTCCCTCGCGGTAGAGCAACTCGCCTTGCATCATCGCGCGGGCGATGGGCAGGACATCGTGGACACGGTTGTTGAAGACATACCACTCGCTAGGGACGAGTGCTACACGCCGCTCGAACTCGGCCATCTCTTCTCTGGCTTGCTCGGTGCGCCCGAGTGCTGAGCACGCGATTGATCGCGCGTATGACCATGTTGCGCGCGACATGAATCGCCATTCTGGATAGTCAGATTCTTCGAGGATTTGTTCCCACTTGCCAAACCGGATCAGGACATGGAGCGATGAGGGCATGATGCCTTCGATCAGCCCGGCGAAGTCGCGCAGTGCTTGCTCGGGCATCTCCGCTTCGAGATCACGGGCTGCGCCCATCGCGGTCTGAAAATCGCCCGACATCATCGAAGCAAACGCAAGAAAATGCTGATTGTGGGCGTAGTACGCCGCGTAAAGCCCGGGCTCGGGGGCATCGACAAAGTAGGCACGGTCGGCCTCGATCGCGGCTTGATTCGAGACCGCAGCGTCGGCGTATCGCCCGACTCGGATAAAGATATGCGATGGCATATGCACCAGGTGACCAGAACCGGGAACGAGCGTGATGAGATCTTCAGCAGCCGACACCGCACGGCCTGGGTTCTGCGAGGCTTCGACCGCGTGGATATAAAAATGCTTGGCGCCCGGGTGATCGGCGTGTAATGCCATTGCGCCTTCGAGCACGGTGACCACTTCTTCGATCCTGCCTTTGGGCGATCCAATAACCGTCCAGTAATCCCAAGGCTGAAGGTTCATCAATGATTCCGCGTACAACGAAGCAACATCAGGATCATTGGGAAACTGATGATGCACCTCGCCCATCGCCTTTGCATACGCCTCATCGAGCGGGAACCGATCTTCTGGTGCCGGATATTCGTATCGTTGAGAAACGGCCATCACCATCGCCCGTTCGATCGCTGATTCGGTGTCCAGACGCGCGATTGCCTTGTCTGCGGCTTCTCGCGCAAGCTCCGATCGGTTACCCGTCATCTCTGGATCATTGATATTGATTCCATAGCAATACGCGATCCCCCACCAGGGCATCGCGGCCGTATCATCCATCTGTGCAGCCATCTCGAACGAACGGATCGCCTCGTCATGGTTGAACCCGTACATCTGCTGCATGCCTTGATTGAACCATTGCTGAGAACTTCGTGAGTCGGTCGTGATATCCCGCTCGAAGTTCCCGAACCCATCATACATGTGCGCACCGTTGGATGGCGATGTTGCCTGGCAGCCGCCGAGCATGATGATCGCTGTGCTCGCTGCTGCGATCTGTATCATCAGCGTCTTTGAAATCTTCATTGTGTTTCCCTCTGTGTGATTTGGATGAACCTTGTCAGCAATATCATACCAAAACATTTGAATAGATAGACCAGTCGTCTTTGTCGATCTGACAAATTATTTCTATGCAAATGATCGCTCCCTTGATTTCGATAGCCGTTTAAACATTGATAAACATGCTTGCAAAGGCGAAACAACTCTCATCATCTTGAGCTCATGGCATCAATACTGGTCCCTTGAACAGCTCGGGCTGTGCGATGACATCGAGATCATTGATCCCAAAGTTTTCTTCAAGCACACACTCAAGCAATAAAAAACCCGCTCAACGGAACGGGGCTTTGCTCGACAGGCTCGGAACTGTGGGCAAACACGAGGTTTGTTTTACTCCTATGGGCAACCCGCTCCGAAGGCACCCAGAAACGCGCTCACATCGAAGAAGTTGAGCACGCCGTCATCTGTGAAATCGGCAACCAGATCATTGTTTCCAAAGGCTTGCAAAAACGCACTGACATCAAAGAAGTTGAGCACGCCATCGCCATTGAGATCTGCGAGACAAGGGCCAATGATCGTAATCGGAAACTGGCCAGCGAGCCCGTTGTTGGCGAGATTGTCGTCGCCATCGACGCCTTCGCGGACATAGATTCCGATGTAGTATGTCCCCGGGGTGAGCAGATCTTTGGAATCATCCCCGATGAGCAGCACCGGGGTGTTTTCTGCGATCCAGGTCGTACCTTCATTGATTGGTGTTCCAAAATAGTTCAAGTTTCCAAGCAGGAGATCGTCTGTGGTGATTGTGGAATCTGTTGATGCGTAGAACTCCAAGTCGATGTTGGTTGCTGGAAGGTCGCCTTGATTCAACACGCGCGAGGTGACATCAATGGTGTCGCCAAGGTTGTAGGAAACGCTCGCGTCATATGAACACACCCACGCCCTCAAATCATATCGTGGCGGCAGCACCGTATTTGTTGTTGGTGATGCAATCGCGTTGTTGCTCAAGTCCGGATCAAGATTGTCAAAATCGGTAACGAGTACCCCAAAGTAGTAAGTCCCTTCTGGAAATGAATCGAAAAGTGTTGTGCCTAACGCAAGGAAACCATTGTCTCCGCTCGCCAACTCGCTATTACTCGTCGAAGTGCTGAGCAAAATATCATCGGTGGTGATGATATTGTCTAACGACGCATAATATCGAAAATAGAGCCCGCTTGCAGGCGCATCGCCATCATTTTGATAAACGGTCGTGATGAAGAACTCATCCCCAGGATGAAACGAACCTGGCATCGTGAAAATTACATCAGTGACATTCAAATCCGGCAGGGGCTGAGGCTCGGTCGTAAAGAACCACACAAATCCGGGAACAGTAAAACTACCAACCGAATCGATTCGCCAATAATAGGTTGTGCCCCAGTCCAAGGTGTCCAAAGCAAATGTGAGCCCCGCGGTGTTGCCCAAGAACTCCGTCGCGTCTGGCGTTGAATCCGTCCCAAAGTACACATCATACGAAAATGTATTGACCGCTTGGAACCAAGAAAGATCTATATCGATATTCACACCTGTTAATCCCGCCGATGGGAAACCCAACGGCGACTGCCCGGGAGGCCCTCCGCGCTGCCCGTTCGCAGGAAGCACAACCGCATCGCCATACAGCGTCGGGCCAGCATGAGCCGACGAGCCAATGATGCTGATAACCGCTATACCGAGTACTGATGCTTTTATGACTGATGCTTTCATGGATGACTCTCTCATTTTCTTCTGCTCCCACAATACAAACAATTCCGAGTGGAGGCATAGTACAGGATCATCCCCATTCAAGCAATGGAGAAAAAAAATTAGCCATTGAAAGCACATCTATGTTTAAATAGTCCCCCGAGACCACCGCCGATAAAAAACCCTGCTCAAACGAGCAGGGCTTATAGATTGACTATTTCAAACTCGCTTAGCTGTCTTCAGCCTTGGAGATTTGCCATTCTTCGAGATCGACCGGCGCTTGGCGACCAAAGATCGAAACAAGAACACGCACGACGCCCTTCTCTGGGAACAGTTCGTCGACGGTGCCTTCGTAGTTTTCGAATGCACCCTCGCGGATGATCACTGCTTCGCCTGGCTCGAATGACAACTTGATCGTTGGTTCGTCTTCTGGCTTGCGTGAATCAAGGAGCATCTTCTCTGCTTCGTGCATCGCCATTGGGGTTGGACGACCAGCTGTGCCGATGAAATCGCCCACGCCTGTGGTTTCTTTAATCAGGAAGAAGATATCTTGTGGGATTCTGCCGTCCTCTTCGAGACGCATCTCGACGAAGACATACCCGGCGTAGAGTTTTTCTTCTTTGATCTTGGCCTTGCCGCCTTTGATCGTTTTGATTTTTTCGGTGGGCACCAAGATACGCCCAACAAGGTGGGTCATGTTCTCGATCTGAATCTTGCGGAGCAAGGTGTTCTGGACCGAGTTCTCTTTGTTGGATGCAACGCGGAGGACGAACCACTGCATGCCTTCTTGAACCAAAGGCTCGTCGTGACCGATCATGCCTTCGATGGTTGAATCGGGCTTGGCCTGTGCTTCTGCTTGAGCTTCCTGCTCGGCAGCCTGGGCGTTGGGTGTTTCGTGTTCTGGTGCGTGTTGTGTATGCTCGTCCATTTGGGTTGCGCTCCTATCAAGAGTGCCTTCTCGGTCGGTGTGATGTGTTTGATCGTGTGTAGTGCTCATTGCTTACGATTTGTGTTGCTCAGGCTCAAGACTGTTATTGCTCAAGAACACCAACAGCGGTGAATATCTTGGCAAAGATCGTGTCGACCCCGAAGAGGAAACCTGCGATGAGGAAGGTTGCGACGATCACTACGATCGTTGAGCCTTTGACTTCGCGGTAGGTTGTCCAGTTCACTTTTTTCATCTCGCCGTCGGTTGCGATGAGGAACTCAACAGTTCCCTTCTTTGAACCAATAAAGATGTAGAGGCACAACGCGCCAAGAAGCATGATTCCGCCCGCAACACCTGACTGAAGATACTCGATCGGGAAAATCGGGGTTGGTGATGAGCCTCGGATTGATGCTTCGAGAGTTGGCGAATCGGTTGGCCCTGAACGGATCAACAATGCGTCGTTTGCTTTGTTGCGGACTTCTTCGTTCGAGAAGGCACTGACAACCACCGTCGCGGTCGATCCCTTCCCGATTTCGTAACTCTCGACACTGGCAGCCCCAAATAACTCAGGAATTTCTGGGGTTTCAGATTCTTCGTTATACCGAAACAACTCGATGGTATCGCCGGTAGCGACTTCGCCTTGAACATTATTGATCGAGAACGACCAACTGCGAGCAGGAAGACGGATCACGCCAGCCTGTCCCCAGCCCCATGCAGCAGCGGAGATGATAAGGACACCAATGAACGCGGCGGTCATCACGCGCACCCAGTATCCTTGTCCTTGTTTGTAAATTCCGAACGACATGGTGATCAACAACCTCTCGGCTTCGGGACGCATGCACCGGGCGACTGATTGCACCCGAAACACGCTCGGATCCGTTGAGCGATTCAAACAAGAATCACGAAACGGGGAATAAACACGGCAGGAAGGATTCGAACCTACGACCGTTGGATTTGGAATCCAATGCTCTACCAGGCTGAGCTACTGCCGTATCAGAATGCTGGTTTACCAACACCCTGGAGTATGTGTTTACTTGCGCTTGATCTTGTGAAGCGTGTGCTTGCGGAGGCGTGGGCAATACTTATTGAACCCTTCCTTGATCCGGTCTTCGATGCCGCCCTTGATGTTGATCGAGGTTCGGTAGTTCAGGTCACCTGTTTCGGTACACTGAAGCCAGACATATTCGCGTGCGTTTGATTTCTTCGCCATGAGAAGCCTCCTTGGGCTTTTAAAAACTGATTCAGTCGATTCGCCCACCAGCTCATCAACAAAAACTCTTTCCGAAAATCGGGCTGACGATTTCCATCATCAGCCCGAAAAGCTTGTACCTGAGATCATAGCGATCTCAAGATTGATTACTCAATGATTTCAGTCACAGTACCCGAACCGATAGTTCGGCCACCTTCGCGAACTGCGAAGCGGAGACCTGTTTCCATCGCAACTGGCTTTTCACCCAGATCGATTTCCATGGTCACATTGTCACCAGGCATGCACATTTCTGCCTTTGCGCCGCCGTCGCCGAAGAGGTTGAGAACCTGCCCGGTCACATCAGTTGTACGGAAGTAAAACTGAGGCTTGTAGCCTGCGAAGAATGGAGTATGACGCCCGCCTTCGTCCTTGTTGAGGACATAGACCTGACCCTTGAACTTGGTGTGTGGCTTGATTGAGCCTGGCTTACAGATAACCTGACCACGAGTGATCATGTTCTTGTCGATGCCGCGGAGGAGTACACCACAGTTATCGCCTGCACGGCCTTCGTCGAGGGTCTTCTGGAACATTTCAACACCGGTTACGGTTGTTGCCTGGTTTTCCTTCTGGAGACCAACGATTTCTGCTGCATCGCCAACGCGAACAACACCACGCTCTACACGCCCGGTCGCGACCGTACCACGGCCCTTGATCGAGAAGACATCTTCTACGGAGATCAAGAATGGCTTGTCGTCTTCGCGTTCTGGCTCAGGAATGTAGCTATCGATGGTATCGAAAAGCTCATCGATCGGTGCACAGATGGTGTCATCTGATGGATTTTCGAGTGCAGCCTTGGACTGACCCCGGATGATCGGGGTGTCGTCGCCGGGGAAGTCGTACTTATCGAGCAACTCCCTGATTTCCATCTCGACGAGATCGAGGAGTTCGTCATCGTCAACAAGGTCAATTTTGTTCATGAATACGAGGATGTAAGGAACGCCTACCTGACGAGCGAGCAATACATGCTCACGCGTCTGAGGCATTGGACCTGAGTCCGCAGCTACTACGAGAATAGCGCCGTCCATCTGGGCAGCACCAGTAATCATGTTCTTTACGAAATCCGCGTGACCCGGGCAGTCGACATGAGCATAGTGACGCTTTTCTGTTTCGTACTCAACATGTGCCGAGTGAATCGTCACTGTCTTGTTCGCGTCACGCACAGTACCACCCTTGGTGATTTCTGCGTATGTCTTGGCACCCTGAACGAGACCCTTGTGGTCTGCACGGGCAACCATAGCTGCGGTCAGGGTTGATTTACCGTGGTCAATGTGACCGATGGTGCCGACATTTACATGTGGCTTGGTCCGTTCAAAGTTTTTCTTGGCCATTGTTCTTACCTCTTGGATTTCGATGGGGTTTGTATCGAACCTCTCAGTCCGAACCATCTGTTCCCGTTGTTCATCACCTTTCGCAGCCAATGCGATCGGCTCTGTGACTTCTATTGCTGCTGCTTCAGTAACGATAGAAGCCGCAATGCTTTAAATACACCGAACTGTCCACAGCCGGCATCCAATTTCTTTTCACTCCGTCGACAATAATCCATCCGAAGATGAACCATCATGTACAGGAAAGCCGCTGGAGAGACTTGAACTCTCGACCTCACCCTTACCAAGGGTGCGCTCTACCACTGAGCTACAGTGGCGACAATCCAAACCAAAGCCCTGTTTCCAAGCCTGAAATCAGGCCTACAACCACACACTCCGGCGTAAAAACCGCCCGGCTTGATGACCGAGCGGGAGAGAATAATACCACCCCGTCCCAGCCGGTCAACCAATTGCCCCCGCTGGGTTTGAGAACATTGCACATTCTCGAAAATGCGCCTCCCAGAAGCCTGTTTTAGGTCAAAGAGAATCCAGAGCAGATAGACCGTTTCTAACTCACCAAATCCCCAATGAAAGGCCGATGATAGGGTATACCCTTAATATCTACGCTGGAGACCTGTTTCATACCATTTCCAAGAGCAATTCAACTCAGTACGCTCGCCCTGAGCCTGTGTGCTGGCGGTGCGATTTCTCAAGATGACCCCGACTACGGGTTTGAGTTCATCACGATTGGGGATGTAGGGAACATCCCATATTTAAGAGCAGGTATCGAGCCATATGGTCAAGTGGATTACGAATATCGCATTTCACGCATAGAACTCAACTCAGGGCAATACCGCGATTACTTCAATCTGTTCTTGACATCGGATCCGGTAGATTATTTTGCGCTCTACCCAGATGGAGATACCGGCTTTTGGGGGGGGGGGGTTCCAGGTAAGCCCCTCGAATTTGCACAATCACTCACCTATCCGGTCCAAGCGGGTGTGGGAATGAAGTTTGTCCAAGCAGCCATGTTCTGCAACTGGATGCACAACGGCCAATCTGACGATCGAGAATCCTTAATGGATGGGGCGTACGACATTTCTACATTTGTGGAAAGAGATCCAGACACAGGTCTTTTTCAAGACCAAGCAGCCCACCATCCAGATGCGAGATACTGGATCCCAACATACAACGAGATCTTCAAAGCGACCTATTACGATCCCGACAAGAACGGGCTTGGCCCGGGGTGGTGGGAATACCCGCACAGCTCTGATGAACTTCCTGTCTTTGGATTGCCCGGCGAAGGCCATGCCTCGCGTAGTTTATCGTGGGAGGTTCTTTCTCCGCTCTATGGCCCGGGCGTTCGAGATGGCACGGTTCCATTGGGTGTGTATACAAAAATACAAAGCCCGTGGGGTTTGCTCGATACGCTCGGTGGGAGCAGCGAATGGGCGGAAGATTGGGAAGATGGGATTCCACGACAACGGATGGTGCGAAGATCAAATAACACAGATCTTGGGTTTGATTTCGACCGAATCTTCCAGCTCTGGTCTGCATCCCCAGTGAGCAGAAGTTATGGACTGCGTATCGCTTCTGCGGTTCGTCATCCTGCGGATCTTGACCGAAACTGGAGCGTGAACTTCTTTGATGTGTCGTTCTTCTTGCGTCGCTATTTCGAGGGAGACCTGAGTGTGGATTTCAACGAAGACAATCAGCTCGATATCAACGATGTGTGGGTGTTTCTGGAGTTGATGGGCAACTAAACACCATACCTATCCTTTATTCATCCGCTCCGAATCTGGGGCGTTTTTCGTTGCTTCTTTCTTTGTTTTCCTGTACGCTCAATGAGAAACAAGGCCGATGCAAAGAGGGCGTCGGCTGCTTTATCACCAAGGAAACGCTTATATGCCCCTTTTTCATCGCTGTCTATTCACTTCGGCTGCTGCCCTTGCGCTCGCTGCTTCGCCTGCCAATGCGACCTGGTCGATCCTGATCGCAGACACACGCACCGGCGAGATCGTCATTGCGTCGGCGACCTGTGTCGAGACGATTGATCTTCGCCGAGAAACACCAGTGCTGATTACGGGCATCGGCGCAGTCACCGCACAATCTGCGGTAGACGGCACCGGGTTTACGCGGATGCTGATTCGGGATCGGCTTCTGCAAGGCGTGCCACTCGAATCAGTGCTTGAAGAACTCGCCGAGCGTGATGCTGGGCATGACAATCGCCAATACGGGATCATCACGGCTGATGGCGAGACGCTGACCTATTCGGGGATCCAGAACGCAGACTGGGCGGGCGGGATCACCGGCCGAATCGAACGCGGACGCCCCGGCCCGGCGGACGACATCGTGTATACGGTGCAGGGCAATATTCTCTCTGGCCCTAATGTCGTGCAAGATGCGGTCGATGCGATTATCAATACCGATTCTGATTTGCCGGGCCGATTAATGGCTGCGATGCGCGCTGCACAAGCGGGCGGAGGCGACGGACGATGTTCATGCTCCAACGCTGATCCGACCGGATGTGGCTCGCCACCACCCGGCCCGTTCAAGAGCGCCCATGTGGGCTACATGCTCGGCACACGCGCGGACGATATCGATGCGGTGCGTGCGTTTTATCCGATTACCAATGCTGCTGGCGGGATGACGACTGTTGATCTCGATCACAACGGGTTCCCCGATGTGATTGTTGGCGACGCAACCCTTGATGAGATCTCGATCTTCATGAACACGGCCAATCCGGGCGATCCGCTCTCGCATGTGTTGCCTATAGATGTACGATCTATTGGGGCGGCCCAGACCGTTGCGATGAGTACGGGCGATTTTAACAATGACGGGCTTGATGATGTGGCGATCGCGCTGGCATCGCCGCCGACTTTGGCGATCATGCTCGGGCAAGAATCTGGCACCTTGGGTGACCCGATGCTCCATGCCCTTGCTGCTGCACCGACAGGAATGGACAGCGGCGAACTCGAAGGATCTGCTGGCGATGAGCTTGCGATTACATTTGGTTCGACTGGACAGGTTCGCGTCTTTTCCTTTGACAATACAATTTACCAATCTGGTTTCTTTGCGCTCGACGGCAACCCTGGAGCCGTGACGATTGCCAAGCTTGTCGATGATGATCAGTACTTTGATTTGGCGATTTCCAGAAGAGAGAGCAATATGCTGTGGATCGGAGAGAACCAGAACGGCGATGGGTTTATCCAAGCAGCCAATCTCCCCACAGCAACCGATCCGATCAAGGTGCTCGCTGGCGATGTGCTCGGCGATGGACGCGACGAGCTTGTTGTGCTTTCACAATCTGGACGCCGAGCGGAGGTTTTTCAAGATCAGGGTGCCGGTTGGATGAGCAGCACCAGCATCACCATCAACCGCCAAGGGCGGGGTATTGCGATTGGTGATTTGAATGGCGATTCGCTCCCTGATATCATTACGACCTCGTCGTCGCCTCAACGCAACTTGCAGGTCTTCACGAATGATGGCATCGGTGGTTTTCAGTTCGATGGTGTCGTCAAAGTTGGATCAAGCTCGCGCTTTGTCGAACTGGTCGACATGAACAACAACGGCGATCTCGATCTGGTCATCACCAATGCTGGTAATGACGGGCTGATGCTCATCGACAACCCCCGTGGCACGCCGCTTTCGGCGCCCGGGTTCTTCGCCAATGGCGATTACTTCCTTGAACTCAACATCCGCAACCAACGCCAAGCCGACCCAGATCCGGTTGATCAACTCGCAGATCTCTTTGATGCTTGGCGACTAGATCTAGAAAACAAGATCGATGCGGTTCACACCGAGATCATCGCTCGCCATCGTGTTGGTACGGGTTCATCGAATCGCATGGTTGTCAAACTCCGTGATTGGCAAGGCAACCTGCTGCCAATTTCAGATCCGGGTGCGTGGTCAATATCCGCCGCAACTGGCATTACGACAACAACGCCAACAATGAGTAGCCCTGGCGTGTTCGAGTTCTCGCTAATTGCTGGCGATCAAGCCGGCACACAAAGCCTGATTATCCGAGTAGGCGAAGGTGACGAGCAGATTCGGTTGATGCCTGATTTTGAGGTTGCTGTTCTTGAGAACCTTGCCGATTTTAACGCGGACGGCGTACTCAACTTCTTCGATATCTCCCTCTTTCTTCAGGCTTTTCATGCCAATGAGCTCGATGCAGACTTTGATGGTAGCGGCTCGATCGATTTTAAAGATGTCGTCGTTTTCCTCAATACCTATAGCAACTAAGCGGACAAAGCCGCCAATGACTGTATCAAGAGTTTTACGATGCTAAACTTACATCAAAGGGACGCCCATAGGGAAACACAGGAGTACACCCATGAAAACCGCCATCAAAATCGTCGCTATTCTATTTGTTCTTAGTGTCCTTGGAGTCATCGGACTGGTCGTCTTCGGGCTTGGCCAAATCGACAAGCTCGCCAAGAGTGCTGTGGAATATGGAGGCACCTATGCGATGGGTGTGGAGACCACCGTCGACACGATGGATGTCGGGCTCGCCAAAGGCACCGTCGAGATGGGCGGGCTGAGCATCGACAATCCAAGCGGGTTCGATACTGGGCATTTCTTCACGCTCGCCAACACGAGCGCATCGTTTGATCTCGAATCAATCAGTGCCGACGCCTACATCGTTCCCACGATTCATCTCACAGGCATCAATGTCATTCTTGATAAAGGGCAAGACCCATCAAACTATAACCAGATCCTCGAAAACCTCGCACGCTTTGAATCTGATGAATCAGCACCAGCCGACAAATCAAAAGAGGGTAAGAATGTCATTATCAAGTCATTGATTCTCGAAGACATCAACATTCATGTTGCCAACATGCCTGGTGTCTCATTGCTCGTTGGCGATGTCGCGATCAATATTCCAAAGATCGAACTCAACAACATCGGCGAACAAGAAAGCATGAAGGCTGGCGACATCTTCAATCTTGTCATCAAAACCGTGCTCGCTGCTGCGGTTGAATCCGGCGGCGGGATCATCCCGAATGATGTCTTGGGCGAACTTGTCAACGGGCTCTCAGATCTTTCCTCCCTGAGCGATTTGGGTATCAATGCGATCAGTGATCTGAATCTCGACGAGGTTATGAATGGCACGATGAGCGGCGTGACTGATCAAATCGAGAATGTCACCAAGGAACTTGAGAATGTAACAGAAGATGTCCAAGACAAGGTCGACGACACCGTGAAAGAGGCCACCGATGCGGTCGATGATGCGGTGAAGGATGTTTCTGACAAACTCAACAACATCTTTGGGAAGAAGAAAAAAGACGACGGCTAAAACCACCAAACAATAATAGATATTGATATCCTTAATGAACCCTGACCTTTCAAAAGACCGGGGTTTTCTATTGGTTTTCAGCCATTTGGCACCAAATCACATGCAACACATCGCAAACACATGCGTATTATTGAATGGATCAGGGTTCTCAAGAACTGATCTGCCAGCGTCTTCTTCGCTGGGTTGGGAGCAGGAAAACAACTTGGGTTTGCGTTTGGTTGTATACAGGCTGTTATTCGCCGAGTTTTCGGACTCAATATGCCTACCCATTTAATCGAATGCTCGGTTGTGATACATCTGAGAGCGATGAATCTTCCCAAACGGGCGGGCGAATCCAACTTGGATTGGTCAAAAGCCGATTTGTGAATGTGAACACGGGGAATGAACCCTGTTGTTGTAACGAAATTGTTGTGTCAAGTTGTTGATCCCAATACACCAGTCGATATGAATCGTGAGACAGAAATGAAACGAACAATCATGAACACCAACACACGAACTCTCCATGTCGCTGCAGTTGCAATGATCATTGGCCTCGCTGGCGGGCTTTCCAACGCGAGCGTCAATACTCAAGATTCTCCAACGACCCCGGTTGCTCTTTCGAGTGCACAGATTCAATCGATCCGAAGTGCCTACAACTGGCTCGATCGAGACGCTGGGATCTTGACGGGCACCATCACACCAAGAACTATCTTTGTTGAATCCCCCGGGCTCAAAGAACGCTCGGACTATCTCAATGTCCAGGTCAAAGCTCGCTCGCAGATGATCACCCAAGTGACCCGCGACGCGGCGTTGACCAAAGCGGCGGTACCATTCACAGCCTCCCAAACCCGAGGCGCAGCCATTATCGACAGTGCAGCGATCGAGTTTGAAGCGATGATCGCGGCTGCAGACGATCGGATCGTTCAAGCCCGCGCCCGTCTTGCACCATCACTGCGTGAAGCCTTCGCTGATGTTGATATGCACTCGGTCAAAATCCCTGCGGGCGTGAGCGCAGAGGTCGCCGCAGAAGCATTGATGCAGACCGGGGATTATGAGTTTGTCTCGATCGACTGGATCTGTTACCCGGTAGAAACCACGCCCAACGATCCACTCTTTGGCACACAGTGGCACCATCAAGCCAGCCGACTCGATACTGGACGCGCCTGGGACTTCACCCAAGGATCATCCGACACCATCATCGGGGTGTGTGATTCAGGAGTCGATCTCGATCATCCAGATCTCATGGCGGCACTTGTCCCTGGATATAACGCAGAAGACAACATCGCTCAGGTTGATGGCGGGAATGTCAATGACGATCTTGTCGGGCACGGCACACTCGTTGCTGGCGCAGCTGCTGCGATCGGAAACAACTCCACCGGCGTCTCGGGTGTCGGGTGGAACTTTGGAATTATGCCAATCAAGGTCACGAACAACGCATCGGGCACCGCGAACCTTTCCGATATCCTCGAAGGCGCTCGCTGGGCTTCAGACAACGGCGCCTACACCTCAAACTGTTCCTTTGGAGGGGCGGAAGACTCTGCAACACTTTCGACCGGCGGGCATATCCGCCTCGAAGGACACTTGCTCGTGTTCGCTGCGGGGAATGATGGACTCGCCAATCAGGTGAACGACTGGGAAAAAGTCACCATCGTGGGCGCGTCGGGGCAATCGGACACATGGTTGTCGTGGTCGCATACCGGCATTGGGATCGACTGCATCGCGCCTGGCGTGAATATCCGATCAACCAACCGCACCGGCGGGTACACCTTCACCACCGGCACAAGCTTCTCGGCGCCGATCACCGCGGGCGCGATGATGCTTGTTCATGACGCGAACCCCGCGCTGACCGCTGACGAGGTCGAGTTTATCCTTCTCAACGCATGCGATGACAAACAAGCTCCTGGTCAAGATAATCAAACCGGGTGGGGACGCATTAATATTGGACGGGCTGTAGAAGACGCGATCTTCGGCCCATCAACAATCAACTTCCCATTCGAAGACTTCTTCCCCGACAATACCCTTTCGAGCTTATGGCGTAACCCTGTCGGCGATGTTGGGGTCGATTTGGGCGCACTTAACCTCAACGATACAGAATCTATCGAAACCGTCACCATCCGCGCCGGATTCCTTGGCGGCGACACCGCAAAGATTGAGTTCCACACCAGACACCTCGGCGTGGAAGCTGGTGAAACACTCGATGTCGAATACTTCAGTATCCTCAATCAATGGACTAACCTTCTCACACTCACCAGCGACGGCATCGATCAAGCCCAACTCACTGAGCACCAAATCGTGTTCCCCGGGCTGGGCATGCACGATGCGTTCAAGCTCCGCTTTGTTGCCAATGGCTCAGACGCAACCGACAACTGGTATATCGACAATGTCTCCGTCGCCGAGTTCTCCAATAACACACTGCCTTGGAGCGATAGCTTTGAAAGCGGCATCACCCTTGTGTTCGACTGGGACGCAAGCACCGCGAGCGCATCAGCCGACGCATCGAACGAACCCGACGGCACCATGAGCGCACTGCTCAACGACCAGGACACCATGACCAGCGTAGAGGTCGATTCCTCGCAAGCACTCGAAGTGGTCTACTACCGGTTCTTCGTCCAACACAATGGCGTTGAATCTGGCGAAACACTTGATATCGAATACAAAAATATGCTCGGAAGCTGGAACACACTCACCACGCTCGTCTCCGATGGTATCGACCAGGCTGATTTCGAGCTTATACAACTCCCGTTCCCGTTCGATGCGTATGGCGGCATGACCGCGATCCGCTTCACCGCCAACGGCGATGAGGCAGACGACCAATGGTTTGTCGATAGCGTTGCGATCACCACCGAGTTCATCGTCATCGATCCATCATGCCCGGCAGATCTCAACGATGACGGATTGTACAACTTCTTTGATATTTCAACCTTCCTCTCATTGTTCTCAGCCCTCGATTTGGCTGCCGATTTTAATGATGATGGACTATTCAACTTCTTTGATGTATCTGCATTCCTCGGAGCGTTTGCGGCGGGGTGTCCGTAACTCAAAGCACCCCAATCTCTCAAACACATTTTCCAGACAAGAACCCCACGGAGCTGACGAACAATGTTCAATCACAAATCCATCTCAAATACACTCGGCGCGGCACTCTTGTGCCTCGCTGCGGGATCTACATCTGCTGTTGCATCGCAGCCGATCAACGCACAGCAGATTCAACGGGCTTCGACCATTGCTGCACAGTCGCTCGATCTTCAGCCGGGCGATCAAGAGATCATTGCAGGCGCACTACGCTCACCGGTCGCGTTTGTTGAGGCCCAGAACGAACGCACCTTCACCGGGCAGCTCATTGTCCATGCCAAAGCTGGCAAGGTTCAACGCGCCAATGCGCGCGTCATGCCGATCACCGTGCGATCGAGCATGTTTGTTGATGAGCATGTGATTGATGTCCCTGCGGGAATGAGCGAGGGCGAGCTTGCTGCGATCCTCCTCGCTACAGGTGACTATGAGTTCGTCGAACCCAACTGGACACTGTATCCAACGGTTATCCCGAACGATTCGCAGTTTGGTTCAAGCTGGCAGCACACCAGAATCCAATCGACCGCAGCATGGGATCTCCACACTGGAAACTCAAATATTATTGTTGCGATCTGCGATTCGGGCGTTGATGATAACCACCCAGATCTCCAGGCATCGCTTATCTCTGGTTTCAACGCGGCCAGCGGACGGCCTGAAGCCAACGGCGGGCTCGTTGATGACATCAACGGGCACGGCACATTTGTCGCAGGATGTGCTGCTGCACGCGGGAATAACAATACCGGAGTCGTGGGCGTCGGATGGAACTTCTCAATCATGCCTATCCGTGTGACCAACAATACCAACGGCACCGCAAGCTTCTTCGCGCTCCAAGAGGGATCACGATGGGCTGCGGAAAACGGCGCCCATGTCGTCAATGTCAGCTTCACCGGCGGCACCTCGGCATCAAACCAAACACTCGGTGCGTATCTCAAATCGCTCGGCTCGCTCTTGTTCTGGGCTTCAGGAAATGCCGGATCGTTTGTCTCACCAAACCGACCAGACTATGTCATTGTCGGCTCAACAACATCATCCGACAACCGCTCAGGGTTCAGCAACTTTGGGCCTGCGGTCGATGTTACTGCACCGGGCTCAAGTGTTCGATCAACACGCCGAGGCGGCTCCTATGGCAACAGCTCAGGCACCAGTTACGCCTCCCCGATCGCAGCGGGCGTTGGTGCCATGATCTACTCCGTGAATCCAGATTTCAACGGCGACGATG
This sequence comes from Planctomycetota bacterium, assembly GCA_024280755.1. Classification (GTDB taxonomy): domain Bacteria; phylum Planctomycetota; class Phycisphaerae; order Phycisphaerales; family UBA1924; genus UBA1924. The sequence continues at coordinate 30,569 of JAJRPN010000012.1, read as the reverse complement.
TTCAATACATCCTCTATAACAGCGTTGACGACCTTGGCGCACCCGGACGCGACGATTCCTTCGGGCGCGGGCGAGTCAACACACGCAAAGCCATCGAACTCGCCCAAAACTACATCCCACCAACTTTGATTCCACTCGCCGAGTCTTTCGAATCGATCGAGTGGCAGGATTTGTTTGCTGCGACATCAGGAACGGTGCAAACATCGATGCCAGCCGATGCACCTAGCGGCGCAAGCGTTCTTGAACTCGACGCCAACGACATCGTCGAAACAGCATCGCTCGCCGGGCGAAGAATCCAAGGACAAGATTACCTGAGTTTCGATCTCAAGGCATCGAGCATTGAGCCGGGCGAAACACTCGAAATCCAACTCCTCGAAAACCCAGAAACATTCCCGGCCAACACCTGGACAACCTTCGCGACCATCACCGGCGAAGGGCTCTCATCTTCCCAGTTCGTTGCTTACGATTTCGAGATCCCAGCCAACTACGAATGGCACGGCACCAAGATCCGCTTTGTTGCCAATGGTTCCGATTCGACTGATGTTTGGATGATTGATTCGTTCTCGATCGACACCCTCGCCCAACCAGTTGCGCCGCTCGTTGAACACTTCGAATCTGGCGCAATCTCACCGATCCGATGGGATGAAGCGATCGGCGCACAGATCACGCTTGATGCGGGCAACTTCTCGCTTGAACTCACCGATACTGATTCGATCGAATCGCAAGATGTTCCGCTCGCACTGTTCGGAATCGTTCCGGCGTATATCTACTTTGACGCATGGGCAGACAACCAGGTTTCGCCAGCCGACGAACTCACTGTTGAAGTATTCAACATTGTGAATGTATGGACGGTCGCTGGCGTTGTATCAGGGGCAGACCTGACAAGCAATGCACAGGTCATCGAGTTTGATGTGCCGATCACCGCGATCGGTATCGACGACATGCGTGTGCGGATTTCAGCGACAACAACGGGCGCGATCAATATCGATAATGTGTATGTTGGCGTCGATCCATATGTCGGAAACGCCGGGTGTAATATCGCAGACCTCGCCGAACCATTCGGCACGCTCAACTTCTTCGATATCTCTGCATTCCTGGCAGCATTTAACAACAGCGAGCCGGTCGCAGATGTCAACAACGACGGGGTATTCAACTTCTTCGACATCTCCGCATACCTCAATGAGTACGCTGTTGGTTGTCCGTAATCGATAGCCAAAATCTATCTCTCAAAAACACAAAAGCCGACCTATAAAGGTCGGCTTTTTCTTACACACACTATGAATCCACTACGGACAGCCGGCTCCAAACGCACTTAAGAACGCCGAGACATCGAAGAAGTTGAATACCCCATCATCGTTCATATCCGCTGCCAAATCCATCGCAGCGAATGCCGCGAGAAACGCAGAAACATCGAAGAAGTTGAGAAAACAATCTCCATTCATATCTGCAATGCACACATCCGCCTGCACATCAATCACGGTAAGCCCTTGATTATTATCCGCGAGATACGCCACATCACCAACCACCTGAATATCAAACACCCCGCCTTGGGGTTCATTGAACACACCCAGCAGCATTGGCGTTGTTGGTTCGCTCACATCAAACACCCGCATACCCGAGCCGCCGTCGGCTACATACGCGATCCCATCGACAACATCAATCGCCTGAAGCTGCCCGGGCGTCGCAATCGTTCCAGTAACCATTGGCAATGCAGGATCGCTCACATCGACAATCAGCAACGATAAAAAATCAGCGACAAACAAGTCTGTCCCCACCGCGATCAACTCCGATGAAAACCCGGGCGTGTCCATCGCCCCAAGCAATACCGGATTCGCAGGGTCAATCGCATCGACAATCGCAATCCCTTCAGCCCCATCGCCAATATAAACGGTTGTCCCAATCACCGAAAGCCCCGCAGCCAACCCGGGCGAGTCATACACGCCGAGCAACACAGGAAACATCGGGTCGCTCATATCAATCATCGCCAGCCCGAACTCAAGATCTGCAACATACGCCACCGAGCCAACAACCACAATCGCCACCGCTTCGCCCGGCGTATCGAACACCGAAAGTAAAACCGGATCAGTCGGATCGCTCACATCAATCGCTCGAACCCCCGCGAGCCCATCAGCGACATACGCAATCGAACCGACAACCGACACACTATACGCTGTTGCATCTGTACCAATCGCGCCGAGCAATACAGGATTGGTCGAGTCACTTACATCTATTATCTTGAGCGAATCTGCATCGGCAACATACGCGATCGTCCCGACAACATCGATCCCATACGAAAACCCGCTGGTATCAAACCCGCCCAAGGCTGTAGGCGTCACCGAACACACGCCGCCATGAGCGCACAAAGTTGATCCGGCAACACTCATCAGCATCGCCAAACCTGTACACCAGCCTGATGTTTTTTGTACGCTCTTCAAACAGATCTCCACGCTCTCAATCTACACCAAACCACGCGGATTGCCGACAAAGGCAACCATTCGAGTGTTCATTTTCTTCCTATGAACCTTTGTAAACCATACCCGAGTCCGATAGCCGAGGAGAAACCCACGCGATCGATCACGGGCAACCTTCACCAAACACGATCAGGAATGCGGAGATATCGAAGAAGTTCAACAGGCCATCATTGTTAAAATCGGCTACCAAATCCATCGCGCCAAAGGCCTGCAAGAACACAGAAATATCAAAGAAGTTTAACACTCCATCACCGTTGAGATCCGCACCCGAGCATCCTATCGCCAAATCAAGAATCGCGACCCCATCACCGATCGGAGCTGCAACAGCATGCACCATCCCATCACTACTCGATGCGAGAGCCGAAGGACCAACACCAAGATCAAAGTCGGCCGTTGCCAATGTCGCTAAATCAATCAAAGTCAGCGTGCCCGATTGTGATATCTCGAAGCCTACATTCCCGCCAAGCGTAACACCAGTCGTTCCATGCGCCACGCGAAGCGAGTTGCTCGCAGCATCGTATGTCAAACCAACTGGTGGGTTATCAAACAACACCGATCCGACCAATGCCCCTGTGACAATGTCATAGCCACTGATGCGCTTGTCAGCCCAGTTGTTCACCCAGATCCGACCCTGCCCATCATCAACAACCTGCCAAGGCGAATCACCCACCGAGATCGTATGAGAAAACACAGGAACAGCCCCCGAGTTGTCATACACCGTGATCGAATCACTGTTTCGATTCGTTGCGTAGAACCGTGAATCATCGGCTGCGAACGAAACCATCGTCGGAAAATCTCCCGCTGGCAAGTTGGCCATCAACGACCAACTCGTTGTATCAATAATCGAAACCACATCATCAAAGCTCCCAGCCACCGCCAAAATCTCCCCGTCGTTGCTCAACGCGATCCCAGACGATTGACTAAAGCTATACCCAACGCCGCCCATGTTGCCAGTTGGTATCTTCGCACCTGCAACCGTATTCGTATCCAGATCAATCCTCCAAACACCATCGCCACTTGCGACAACACCCAGATAGGCATACTGCCCATCAGGGCTGATCGCTGCCGAGCCGGCGCGTCGAGAGATATTCACTTGTGTACTCGTTGCGTCCGAAAGATCGATCACTGTGGCAAAGGTCGAATCCAAGTTCCCGACGACCGCCTTGGTTCCATCGGGCGAGATCGCAACCGCGGACGGGCGTTCGCCCAAAGGTGCTGTTCCGATTACCAATCCGCTGTCCGCGTCGATCACCGAAGCGTTATCAGATAAAATCGACACGCCAACAACGCGCGAACCATCCACCGAGATCGCAACAGTTCGGCATCGATCCCCTTCGATCTCTGGGCCTGTCCTTTGGAACGCCAACAAGGAACCAGAAGCCCCTTCTATATCAGCGACCAAAAGATCATCGCCAAAGGTCGTCGAACACATCGCTGCCCGATACGCGATCGGCGACACCGCACCGTGTTCGGCCGAAACCACATTGTTCACCTGATCCACCATCGTGCCGGTATCCATATCAATCACCGCGCCGCGGAACCCAACACACAAGGCGTATCGCCCATCAAAGCTCGTAAGCATCTCATTGATACTCGCGGTGTTGAGCGAACTCCCGAACAAACTTGTCGAAAGATCGAAGACCCGAGCCGCATTTGATACGCCCACTACCCCTTTGGTTCCATCGCCATTGAGCGTGATCGGCCCATTGAGATTATCAGGCGAACTGATCGTCCCCAACACCAACCCGCTGGCAGCGTCAACCACTGTCACCAACTTCGTCGAGCCAGTATGCGCGATCGCGATGCGCGAACCATCGCCCGAGACCGCCAAGCCTCGAGCAGAACCCGCGATCGGCGTCCGATCAACCACTCCTGTGCGCACATTAACTATTTGCATCTCGTTTGCGCCGGCATCCACATTGACCAATCGATCATCATCAAGAAAAGCAAACTGAGTAAACCGAAGCGAAGTGGCCAATGCTTCTGGAGCGAAACTAATCGTCATTCCATACCCAATGTTTGGAATCGATCCGACCACGCTCGCAGACGCGATATCAATAATCGCGATCTCGCTCTCAAAGGCAATCCCCACCGCAGCAACATCGCCCGCAGGTGAGATCCGCACAACCCCCGGATTTATCCCCACCGGGATCACCGCAATCTCGGTCATCGCAACAAGATCCACAATCGAAACGGTATTGTTGTCAACATTGGCAACCACCGCCTTGGTGCCATCGGGTGTGATCGCCATTGCCTGGGCTGCGCCCGAAACTGGAATCTCACCAAGAAACGCCAGCGTGTCCGCATCCCAGATAATCAAGTTTCGGCTCTCCCGATGCGCAATCACAATTTTCGATCCGTCAGGCGTATAGGCCACATCCGAAGGTGCGTCGCCCTCAGGCTCGCTCCCAGTAAAGATAAAGCTCGCATCTACACCAGCCCCCGGCAACCATCCGCCATCGACCGGGCCGGCTGTCGCGCCCAAAATCTGATTGAGATCAACCCGTGCGCTCGACATCCATCCCGAAGATTCAACATCAACATCCCCATCAGGGTTCCCCTGAACCTGCATCGCTGATGAAGAAGTCGCCATACCAGCAACCCCACAAACCAAAGCCGCCGACATGATCACGCGAGTATCAAAAATATTGAGCATATTGAATCCCTTTTCCGAGTATGGGCACCATCGCCCAGTGCCCAATATACCGACCAACCCACCCACCATGCAAGATAAACCCACCAAATCAGGCGGGTTTATCGGATTCTACATGGCCAGTAATAGCCAATCGTTGCCAATCTATCCTTTACGGACACCCAGCAGCGAACGCATTAAGAAACGCCGAGACATCAAAGAAGTTCAACATCCCATCGCCCGTAAAGTCGGCGACAAGATCACCAGCAGCGAACGCGTTGAGGAATGCACTGACATCAAAGAAGTTGAGCGTCCCGTCTCCATTGATATCCGCCAAACACGCCGCAACGCCATCATCAATCACCATCGTCACCGCATCCCAAGTCTGATCGCCCTCGATCACACCAAGATCAACAACCGATCCGACCAGAGGATCAATGGTGTACAAATGGCTTGATATCTCGACAAAATTATCAGGCGAAACCTCATCGAACCCTTGAATAACCGCATACAGCGTTCCGTCGGGTGCGAAGTCCAACCCTGTCTCAAACTGAGGCGTGAACCCAATTCCAAACAATGACTGCTGCGAAACAACCGTGTTGGTATCCAAATCAATATTTATCAATCGAAGCGAACCGCCAAAGCTCGCAGCCAAACCATACAAATCGCCCGCAACCAACGACGAATGCCCCTCGGGCACCACAGCCAACGACGAAACGACGAAGTTCAATATATTGTGTACATCAAGCACTGCCCCCGTATCCGCGTCGGCTTCAACGATCCGCAAAAACGCGCCGACAGTTGTCGTCACATACACAACAGATCCATCATTCGAATACGCCATCCCGGCTACGCCAGATTCCATATAGCCAACCGAGTCGATCAGCGTGTTGCCCCCACTGATCAAGTCGAGCGTGCGCAACGCATTGGTTGTGTTTTCAAATGCAACCAAATCAGCCGTCCCTGGGCGAATATCTGCGCCGCCAAACCGCAAATCAGTCGCTGCCAAAGCAACCGATGTCACCAGGCTCGGATCAGACAGATCAACCAGCCCCACGCGCCCAAGCTCGATCCCCGGCGCTCCAAAGAACCCAGACCCTTCGATGATGTACGCCTGCACCGACGCATCACCGCCAGCCGACGCGTTCATCGACAAAGCCATCACGGCGGCCGCGCCAACGAGGTTCAAACTATTCATACACTGCTTCTTTATAAATCGATTCGTATTCATTTCGAGCCCTCCACACTTGTCGACAACCCAAGTTCATCTGCGATTGCTTCTGCCTTGGATCGTGGATCAGGCATCGGCATCGCAATCGGTTCACGCAATTGCGAATCCTGTTCATTGCTCATCAACAACCCAGCCGGAGGCGTGAATCGTGTCATATACCGAAACCCATTGCCCGCAGCTTCCGTTTCAACGACCACACCGGCACGCGTGACTTCAAAGACCCCGGTAGTCGTGGTCACCAACAAGTTCCCATTATCAAGCTCAGCGATCCCGCGATAAAGATCCAGATTCCCCGGGTCATACTGACCAACAAGATTCGCATCGGAATCAAACTCAAGAATCACACCATTAGAAAACGAACATACCAGCAGGTTCCCATTACTCGCGATCGCCATCTGCTGGGGGAAATCAAGCTGAGGCACAACAAACGAACTCGTGAACCGCTCATTAAACTTGCCATCAAGCGTGTATCGAACAATCTTGTCTTGTCCTTCGTCGGCGACTAACACCTCGCCGTTGTATTCGATTACATCGAACGGGCCACGAATCCCGCCATACCGATTAAACGCGAAGTCCTGCTTCTCCGAACCATCAACTGGATCAAGCCGCTTCACATTTTTTTGCGATACCACCAAATCATTAAACGCCCCCGAGTTCGTCACCAACACATCGCCAGCCCCCGCCCCCTGCGTCAGCACATGCCCGCCTCGGATATTGTTCATGATGTTATTGTCTTCGATCCCACCGAGCGAGAGGATGCCGATGAACGAGCCGTCGGCATGAAAATGCGACACCACATTGGCAAACTGATCAGTGATCAATAACGACCCGTCACTCGCAAGAAGCACCTCCATCGGGCGATCAAACACATCGACCCCGTTGGCCGATCCGGGATCAACAATAAACGCGTTGTCGATCATCGTGCCATCCAAGGCTGAGAACATCCAGACCCGGTCCGCGGACGAATCAGGAATCAACAACACATCTTGTGCGCTCGCAATTCCACAAACCCCTGCAACAGCACACCACAATACACAATATCGGACCATGACATCTCCCTTGATTTTCAGCCTGAAATACCAGCGAGCATCCTACCACAACCCCACAGAATCACCAATAAAAAACCCGCTCATAGCAGGAAGAAAACTCATTATCGATGCTTTTTCAACTCACGGACACCCGGCTGCAAACTCAATGAGGAACTCTGAGATATCAAAGAAGTTCAACAGCCCATCACTCGTAAAATCGGCCAATAAATCTCCCCCACTAAACGCCTGGAGAAACTCGCTGATATCGAAGAAGTTGAGCAACTGATCTCCTGTGAGATCTGCCGGGCAAGGCAACACTGGAGGCGACAAACACGAAAGCGTATCAAAGCTCGGGTCCAACATATGCCCGACAATCCCACCGATCGAACAGCTACTCAATCGATCAGCAGGCGATGACGGGTTTGGTAATCCCATGATAAACCCGCTGGTCTCACATGATTCCGTTCCAGTTGTGCCGTCATGCCTGGCTCCAGCGATATGCCCGAGTTGATGACTCGCAATGGATGCAACAAAGTCGTTCGAAAACGAAGCTGTTTGCACAAGCCCTACCGCACTTGGTCGACACAAAGTCTCAACAAAGCCAACACCTACACCAACATCAAAGTCCAGCCCAGACAACACAATCACCGCATCACGCCCATCAGGACGGATCGGAATAGTGGTGTTTACATAGTCTTTGATATTCTGAATCATCACAAACGAATCGAACGACGCAACCCAAGGGTTCCCCCCCTCGAAGATAGTGAGTTCGCTCAGCACAACGCCGACGCCAATCCCGCCATCAACAAATGGGCGCGACCATGTCTCGTTCATCTTGAAAATCACATCATCAACAAACTGTGATACACCGTCTCCGAGTTCATCAGAGAGAAACACATCAACTAAGATATGCACTTCAATGACACACTCATCACAAAGCCCGCCGCCAAGATTATCAACAAGATCGGAAACCTCGGCTTGCAGCACCCTCGAATGAGAATCATCCACTGTCCCGCACTGATGCTCAGGCCCAGAACCCAAAGCACTCGCTGCGCCAACCACACAAGCCAACATAGAAAAACAGCCCATCGAGATCGAACTTCGAAACATTATATACCCCTCAAAAAATTACAAACCAATCCGCATCCCACAGAGCGGCCCAGTGAATACTCTACCACATTTCTCGTCGAGTACAACAAAAAACCCGCCTGTTGACGGGTTGGTTGAACTTCTCTTCATCAGCCTCAGACCGAGTTACGAGTTGATGACTCGTCCCTCGCTCGCAAGTGCCGCTTCATGCACCGCTTCGTGCATCGTTGGATGCGCGTGGACCGTCGCAATAATCTCTTCGGTCGTCGCTTCGAGTCTGCGTGCAAGGGTCATCTCGGCGATCAGTTCCGTCGCTTGATCGCCCAATATGTGAGTGCCCAGGATCTCGCCGCGAGGGAGACCACGGATAATCTTGACGAATCCATCGGTGTGCCGGGTCGCGATCGCCTTACCGAGCGCACCATTGTTAAACACGCCAACATCGTAGTCTTCACCCTTCTTCAAGCCTTGGGCTTTGAGTGCTTGCTCGGTGTAGCCAACGCTGCCGACCTGTGGATGGCAGTAAGTACATCCGGGGATTACTGTGTAGTCCATCGGGATCGGATCGTGCTTGGCTTTGCCTTCTTTGAACGCGAATCGTTCAACACACAGCACTGCTTCTTCGCCTGCAACATGGGCAAGCCAAGGCGGGCCGATCACATCGCCGATGGCATAGATCCCGGGCAAATTCGTCTTGTAATCAAGGGGCTTCGGCTCGCTTGGTGTATCATCACTCAAAGGCACATAGTCCGTTTTTATATGTCCACGAACGGTTTCAAGCCCGAGCGAATCATCGAACAAGCCATCGAACCGTCCGCCGACACCGATTGCCAAAAGCACCTTGTCTGCTTCGAGCACTTCCTTCTTGGAAGTGTCTGGCTTGCCGTCTTTGCCCATTGGAGCAACCGTGACCTTGACCCCTTTGCCTGATGAATCAACATCGAGCACGCCGGTCTTGACCTTGATATTGAACCCGTGCTTCTTGTAGATCTTGGTCATTTCTTTGCCGACCTGCTCGTCTTCGACAGGCACCAGACGATCTAACATCTCGATGATCGTGACCTGGGTTCCGAAGTTCTTGTAGACATATCCGAACTCCATCCCGATGGCTCCCGCACCAACGATAATCAGTTTTTCTGGGCGCTCGGTGTTGTTCATCGCTTCACGAGCACCCCAGATTTTGTCGCCATCAAACCTGGCGAATGGCAGGTCTCGTGCAACAGCGCCGGTTGCCACGATCACCTTATCACAAGTAATCGTCTCTTTGACCGCGTTGACCTTTACAGGCGAAGGCGTGAGTTCTTCTTGGAGATCACACTCGCGCAGCTCAATCTCAACCTTTGGACCAGCTTTTACAATTTTTGCATGTAAATTAATGAACTCGATTTTGTTCTTTTTCATCAAATACTCAACACCTTTGTTGAGTTTGGCAGATACATCACGCGATCGACCAATAACCTTTTTCCAATCGAACTTCACTTCGCCGGTCGTGACGCCCCATTCTTCTTGTTCAGCAAGCTTTTCCATCAGTTCGGCGTTGGCGATGAGTGCCTTTGATGGGATACAGCCCCAGTTGAGGCACACGCCTCCCATCTTCGCCCGCTCAATAATCGCCACCTTGTATCCAAGCTGAGCAGCACGGATCGCGCCGACATAACCACCTGGCCCACCACCAATTACAACAACATCAAAGTGCTTATTCGCCATGACGAAATCCTCACAAACTGGCCCAGATGGGGCGATTGCGTTGAACTTAAAACTGAAAGAAAGAGACTATAGCGCGCCTATCGGCTATTCACGCTACCAAGTGACCACCATCAGGCATCCACAATCTTCATCATCCCAACTTCCCTGCCGGAATGACAGACTTTGCGCTCCAACTGCCCAAACAGGTGCCCTCGCACCACGCCTCGCTCTTCATAACTCCCGTCTCACCAATGATTAACTCGATATTCACTGACTTTTACCCTCTCATCAATCTGGCATGCCCAATGCAGCCGATAGAGGGTACAGAATCGTGCCTTTTTGAAACGCAACCGGATCTTTCAGATCCCAATACCCGTTTGGTGCGAACAAGAATGTGTCGAGCAGGGTTGTACTCAATGGGTGTGCAGGCTGACCACTTGGCAAAATAGAAGGCGCGAAAGCGTGAAAGAGCCGTCCGGTTCGCAGGAATCGGGCAGCGGGAGAAGAAGCATGTTTGAACGATTCACCGATCGAGCCCGCAAAGTGATGGCCTTGGCCAACCAAGAAGCCCAACGCTTCAACCACGAATACATCGGGACCGAGCATATCCTGCTCGGACTCGTCAAAGAAGGCTCTGGCGTCGGCGCCAATGTCCTCAAGAACTTGGATGTGGACCTTCGCAAGGTCCGCCTCGAAGTCGAGAAACTCGTCCGTGCTGGCCCAGAAATGGTCACCATGGGCAAGCTCCCGCAGACCCCTCGTGCCAAAAAAGTCATCGAGTACGCGATCGAAGAAGCTCGCAACCTCAACCACAACTATGTGGGCACCGAGCACATTCTCCTCGGGCTCCTGCGCGAGCACGACGGCGTGGCTGCCCAGGTTCTGATGAATCTCGGGCTCAAGCTCGAAGATGTCCGCGAAGAAGTACTCAACCTCCTCGGAGCCGGTGCAGAAGCTGACTCTGAAATGGCAGCAGGCGGACACTCCGAATCAGGATCGTCCTCCAAGCCAAAGGGCAAATCAAAGACCCCCGCACTCGATTCCTTCGGGCGCGATCTCACCCAGCTTGCTATCGACGGGCACCTCGACCCAGTCATCGGGCGGGCAAAGGAAATCGAACGCCTGACCCAGATCTTGTGCCGACGCACCAAGAACAACCCAGTGCTTCTGGGCGAAGCTGGTGTGGGCAAGACCGCCATCATCGAAGGGCTTGCCCAACGAATCATCTCGCACGAGGTTCCTGATATCCTCCATGAAAAACGCGTGGTTGTTCTCGATCTCGCCATGATGGTCGCAGGAACCAAATATCGCGGGCAGTTTGAAGAGCGCATCAAAGCGGTCATGAACGAAGTCCGCCGGGCTGGCAATGTCATCCTCTTCATCGACGAACTCCACACCCTCGTTGGTGCGGGCGGCGCTGAAGGCGCGATCGACGCATCCAATGTCCTCAAGCCTGCGATGGCCCGAGGCGAGATCCAATGCATCGGCGCGACCACCTTTGACGAGTACCGCAAGTACATCGAAAAAGATGCCGCCCTCGCGCGTCGTTTCCAATCGATCCCGGTCGATCCACCAAATGCTGAAGAATCTGTCGAGATCCTCAAAGGCATCCGTGATAAATACGAAGAGCATCACCGCGTGAGCATCACCGACGATGCGCTCCGTGCTGCGGTCGAACTCTCCGATCGTTACATCACCGGACGCGTCCAACCAGACAAGTCCATCGATGTCCTCGACGAAGCCGGCGCTCGCGTTCGGATCAAGTCCATGCGCAAGCCACCAAACCTCGCCGACATCGAAGGCGAGATCGAGCAGCTCTCTGTCGCCAAAGACGAAGCTGTCAAGGGTGCAGATTACGAGAAGGCTGCCGAGCTTCGTGACCAGGCCGAGCAGATGCGCAAGAAGAAGGAAGAGATCCAAGCCGAATGGCGCGCCAAGCAGCAAGAATCTGCAGGCGTCGTCGACGAGGAAGTCATCCGTGAAGTCGTGTCCAACATGACCGGCGTTCCTTTGCAGAAACTCGAAAAAGAAGAAGCCCAACGCCTCCTCAAGCTCGAAGACGAACTCCACAAGTCCGTCATCAGCCAAGACGACGCGATCAAGGTCATCTCCAAAGCCATCCGCCGGGCACGCGCCGGGCTCAAAGATCCCAAGCGCCCAATGGGTTCCTTCATCTTTGTCGGCCCATCAGGTGTTGGTAAGACACTGCTCTCCAAGGCACTCGCCGAGTTCATGTTTGGCAACGCCGACTCACTCATCCATTTGGATATGTCCGAGTATATGGAGAAACACACCGTTTCACGCCTCGTCGGCGCGCCTCCCGGGTATGTTGGCTATGAAGAAGGCGGTCAGCTCACCGAAGCGATCCGCCGACGCCCGTACTCGGTCGTCCTGCTCGACGAAGTCGAAAAGGCTCACCCGGATGTCTTCAACATGCTCCTCCAGATCATGGAAGAAGGTCGCTTGACCGACTCCTTCGGGCGTCATGTGGACTTCCGCAACACCGTGCTCATCATGACCAGTAACATCGGTGCTGACCTCATCAAGGGTGGCGGCGGGTTCGGGTTTGGCAAGCACACCTCGGACGACAAGTTTGAATCAATCAAGTCCGTACTGATGAAAGAAATCGAGCGGTTCTTCCGCCCAGAGTTTATCAACCGTCTGGATGATGTCATCGTGTTCAAGCCTTTGACCAAGGAAGACCTCGTCTCGATCGTCGAGTTCGAAGTCGCCAAGGTTGCCGAGCGCCTGACCATGCAAGGGTTCTCCTTCGAACTTGATCAGCCTGCCAAGGATTTCCTGATCGACAAGGGATACAACCCCGATTATGGTGCCCGCCCACTGCGTCGCGCCATCGGGTCCTACATCGAAGACCCGTTGTCAGAAATGCTCCTCAGCGGCGAACTCCATGAGAAGAACATTCTCAAAGCAACCCGCAAGGGCGAAGATGATTTCCTCTCCTTCGATGCCACCTTCGTCGCACCGCCAGAAGCACCCGCTGAGGAGAATGCAGAAGACAGCAAGTCGCAAGCAGAGGAAGCCGAGTCCAAATCGAACTGATCCTGTTCGATTCCATCCAAACCAAACGAGCCGCGACCGTCAGGGAGCGGTTTTTTCTTGGATCAAGACCACTCCCTGACGGTCGCGGCTCGTTCAAAACATGATTCATCTTCCAACATCCATGCAACCAATCCCTCCCAAAGCCATACCTACACATGAACCATCATTTCCCTGCTAAACTCCCCCCATGCCCATATTCCTCCGCTGGATATTACGACTCGGCCCAATGAACCCAATCGCAGTGCGGCTGGTCCAAAACGCCTCGCGCCGAAACAAACATCTTTATGTCCGAAGCGCCTACCTTGCGGTCTTGATTCTCGTCCTTCTTTGGGCGATGCTTGGCAATACTCCCGGGGGCATGGTCTCCTATCGAGAACTCGCCTCGGCGGGCGCGACGAGCTTCGCGTGGATCGCCTACCTCCAGGTCGGACTCATCTGCATCCTCTCGCCCGTCTTTATGGCTGGGGCAATCGCCCAAGAGGCAAACCCCAAAACATGGGATATCCTCCTTACCACTCCAATGTCCAAACTTGAAATTGTGCTCGGCAATCTCCTGGGCCGACTCTTCTTTGTCCTCGCGTTGCTTTTCGCATCACTCCCGCTCTTCGCCCTCACCCAGTTCTTTGGTGGCGTGCCAGGCAAATCGATCATCGCTTCCTACATTGTCTCGGCTGGCGCAGCGATCCTCGTTGGTGCGATCGCGATCTCCCTCTCAGTATCGCGCCTTGTCGGACAACGCGCCGTCTTTACCTTCTATGTCTCCGTTGTCACCTATATCGCCACCACCATCGCCATCGACGCATGGCTTTCTTCACGCGGGTTTGGTATGGGCACCGGCGGAAATGGTGTCACCTGGCTCACCTCACTCAATCCATTCCTCGCGATCCGTTCGCTCCTCTCCCCAACCGCCTATCCAGCAGCAGATCCCTCTGCATATTCTGGGCTCAAAGGCTTCATGCTCGCGACACCGGCGGTTGCATGGAGTACCTTCTCGATCGCACTCTCCGCTGTTCTCGTCGGCGCATCAACGCTCACCGTCCGAACCGGAGGCATCAAGCAAGTCGCCAACGGCACCTCTGGCATTCCTTGGTATCGCCGACTCTTCAAACTCGGCGCGGTTGATATGGAACACCGCCCGCCTCGCAATGTCTGGTCCAACCCAATCGCCTGGCGCGAAGCCGCATCTCGAAACGCGACCTTTACACGCATCATTATGCGATGGTCATTCGTTGGCTTGGGCGCACTGACCGCCCTAGCAGTTGTCATCTTCTATCATTTTGGAAAAATCAACACCGCCGACTTCCAGTTCATTATCAAATCACTCGTCTTTACCGAGGTTTTCCTGATCGCCCTTGTTGCGGTGAACATGGCAGCCACCGCGGTCGCGGGCGAGCGAGAAGACGGCACCCTCGATCTCATCCTCACTACCCCAATCACCCCAAAGATGTACCTCGCAGGAAAACTCCGCGGGCTTGTTTCTTATCTTCTCCCGCTCATCGCTGTGCCTGTGTTCACCATTGGTATCGCTGGGGTGTACTGCCTCACCGGCGGCATGGGCAACGAATCACTCGCATACATCACACACTCGATCCCTTCGGGCGGCTCGGTCCGAGTTCCAGTCGTCCTTCCCGAAGCCGGGCTTCTGGCAGCGATCTTGCTCATTCCCTTTATCGCCTTCTGTGTCATGATCGGGCTGCATTGGTCGCTCAAATCCAAAGGCACACTCTCCTCCGTCGTCGGCACCGTGGCGGTCGTCTTTATTGTCTCGGGAATCCTTGGACTTTGTGGCTGGGCATCGGGCGCAGACATGCCGATGATTGGTCCCGCGCTCGTTTCCCTCTCGCCGGCGAGCCTGCTCGATGCACTTATTTCCCCAGTAAACCGCCTTGATGAGACCGTCAACAATAGTCCTGATGGCCTAACCACCGCCCGCTATGCCATGACCATCGGGACCATCATCAGCGGCGCCATTTATATCGCCATTGTCTACGCCGTCCTGACAGCCCTTGTCCGCAACTTTGATTTCACTGTCCGCAAACTGGCAGGATCATAAAACTATTCGCTGTAGCACAGGCGGGACGCCTGTGCTAAGGATTGCTGTTCGATCTACAAACTAAAACTGCTTGCGCATCCGAGCTGTCGGCAACCCCAACTGATCGCGGTATTTGGCAACTGTCCGCCGAGCGATCTCGATCCCGCGTTCTTTGAGCAGCTTCACCACTGCTTCATCAGAGTACGGCTTGGCTTTATCCTCGCCTTCAATCAAATCTTGAATCGAAGCCTTCACCGAGTTGGACGAAACATCTTCGCCCGAATCAGTCGCGAGCCCGCCAGAGAAAAACCCACGCAATGCCACTACACCCCTGGGTGTCATGATGTATTTCTCGCTCACCGCTCGCGACACCGTCGCCACATGAATCCCGAGCCGATCCGCGATTGTTTTCATCGGCAATGGCTTGAGCGACTCTGGACCATAATCAAAGTAATCCCGCTGCTCATCAACCACCGCGTTAATCACACGAAGCAAAGTATGCCTGCGTTGACCAACCGCATCGATCAGCCACTGCGCATTCGACAGATTTTTCTTGAGGAATGTTCGATCTGCGTCGGGCACCGCTTTGTCTGAGGACATCCGCGCATATTCTTTGTTGATCTGCACATCAGGAATCCGTCCATCGCTCAAATACCCGAAATACCGATCGTTCTCCTCGTCATACTCAACAATCCCGTCGGGAATCACAACAGAAGGGGCTTCTGTCACTAATCGGCGCGCCGGTGAGAGGCTCAGTCGACGCAGCAAACCAATCCCTATGTTGATCTCATCGAGATCGTACCCAGACTTGGCTGCTACCTTAGGCAGCTTGTTCTTCATCAGTTCTTCAAAGAACTCGGCAACCAGCCGCGTCGCGATCTCGATCGCTTCGCTTGTGACCGTGATCTCATCGTCGCGCTCTTCGCCAAGCCGATCGGCAAGCACATCAATCTGGATCAACAAGCATTCCTTCGCATCGCGCGCGCCAACCCCCGCGGGCTCGAGCAAGAGCTGGACCGCTTGGAGCGCCAACTCCCAATCTGCATCGCTTGGCGAAAGCTCACTCACCAGCATCGGCGAGCGATCCGCAATTTCCTCAAACGATGCTCGCAGGTATCCATCCTCATCAAGGCTGTTAATCAGCACCTCGCCAATCTTCTTGATCCGATCATCAACATCGGTCAACGACCATTGATCCAAAAGCTGATCCGTCAACGAGGCTGCCCTTGCTGGAGCCGACGCCATCGCGTCCATCTTCCCGTCCCGTTCGCCCGCCTGCACCCGTGACCTTGGCAGATCGTCGAAATCTCGCGTCATCTTCGAATCAGAGTATGTATTCTCCGCAGCGTCCGGGTTCGCGTTGGTGTAGTCGTCGAGCCGAGCAAAGTCTGATGCGCTCTCTGGATCAATGTTCAGCTCTTGGTCAGCGGTCGAAGTAGACTCTTCCGAACGGTCTTGAAGCGATGGATCAATCTCGGTCAGCTCGATCGTCGGGTTCGATTCGAGCTCTTGCTCGATGCGCTCGCACAACTCGGCGAGAGGCATCTGTAGAATCTCCATCGACTGGATCATCCGGGGTGCCAGCTTCATCTGCTGGCCGAGCTTCATCTGTTGTGAGGTTTGAAAACGCATACTCAATCACTCAACTCGCCGACCGTCGGCTCTTGCTCCTTCAAAGCTGTACTATCACTATTAATCGGCCAACTTGCACCCATTCCGGTTGCAAGTTCCATCGATTTCTTCAATCGCTCACTTACCCCATCGTCTGACGACCGAGAATCGCATCCGCTAACACCGCCTTGTTGGCGTATTCGAGCGAGCCACCACTGGGCAACCCACGCGCCAATCGACTCACCGACACCGACAACCCTTTGAGTTCCGATGCCAGATACAACGCGGTGCCGTCGCCTTCGACTGTTGGATTCAATCCCAATACCACTTCGCCAATTGGTTTGCAATCGTCTGCATTGGCACTCTTTCGGATCCGATCGAACAAGTGCGAAACGGTTAAGTCTTCAGGGCCAATCCCGTCCAAAGGCGATAATCGCCCCATCAGCACATGGTACAATCCGCGATACATTCCCGTCTGTTCCAAAGCGATCAAATCTTTGGGCTGCTCGACCACCAACACCACGCTGTGATCGCGTTGAGGATCGCTACAGATCGAACATATATCCCCATCGCACAGATTAAAGCACACCCGACAATGGCGAACCGTCTCCTTCACCGCTGCGATCGCGCTCGAAAGCGCCATGGCTGATTCCATATCTGATTTGAGCACATGAAACGCCAGCCGCTCTGCCGAGCGTGTTCCGATCCCGGGAAGCTTGGCGAGTTGTTCAATAAGCTCGCGCACCGCTGCCGGATACGCACTGCTCGGATCTTTTCGACTTTGTGGGGTATTCATCGCACACATGGCTGGGTATTCTAGTCTCGTTCGGGTTCCTGAATAAAGTTGTTCACAATCTGACTTGCCGAAAATCAGTCCGCATACCAGAATAGAAATTAATTCCACTTAGGACAAACTACCTAAACTACCAAGAAGCCCGGTTTCAACGATTTCACATGGTGAATATTGGCCAGAACCTCTTCATCCACAATTAACCATTGTTTTCCGACGAATCCGCCTCAGAACAGTTGCGTTTACTTCTTGTTTTCAGTACGCTCGACGCTCAGTGACGGCAGCTTTGAGACTCTTTTGTGGAGAGAGGTAGGTCTCAGGGCTGCTGTCCGTTTTGAGATAAACCGTTTTGAGATAAACCGTTGTCTCAGCCCATGACGAACTCAAATCTACCGCAACACGATCTCGATCGGGATGATCGACTCGGCAACCTTCTCGCCGATCAAATCGCGTGTCACCACCTTGAGGTGATATCGCCCAACCCCAAGATTCGCAGGCAGCGTTATCTGATTGATCAAGTAATAATCCCGTAGCCGATTCCGCGTCACATCCCCCACCGTATCGGCTGCCCGGTTCCAGGTATTGAGATCGTCCGCGACATGATACAGCTCTAAACGCTGCGAAAACTTCGTCTCAAACCGCGCCTGCCCGTCAGGACCAACAGACTCTCGCTGAGCAAACCGCTCGAGCTCAACATACACAATCGCCTGCTGCGCTCGCCCTGCAATAAACCGATACGACGGGAAAGTCTCATACCGTCCATACCCATCAACCTGCGTACACAACGCAGCCTTCTTAATCGTCAACCCCGCCCACTTGCCTAGCTGAGCCTGGATCACTTCAAGCCCGGTCGCGACCTCGCCCGGGCTTGCGATCGAACCCTCCGAACTCATCGTGCGTAAAAACGCCCGTGCAGCATCGAGCGATGCCTGCTCTCCATCAGAAAGCACGCCTTCATCCACCAACGAATCTGTATCCGTAGGCAGCAGCATCTCAAGGCCGGCCAACGCCAAGGCTGCCGAACCCGGATCATCACTCGTCGAAGCCAACGATGTTAAAATCTCGGCCAACTCACGGGCAAGCTCTTCCTTGCGGACATACGGATCGACCGCGATCGGCATAGCTTCTTGCGCCTGAACATCCTCTGCTGGCTCTGTCTTTTGTGAATCGCCGCTCGACCCACTCAAAAGCGACACCCGCACGCTCCCATCATCTAAAGCAGGCTCAACAGCCTGCTGTATTGGTTCTTCAACTGGAACCTGCGTGGCTTCAGTAACAGGAATCTGTGTCACAACACCCTGCACTGCTGGTTCGCCCTCCATTGGTACCCGCACATGTGTTTCTGGATTGACAGGATCAACCCCATCGATCTCCATGTTGGCGAAGTACACATTGAGCTGACGAGCCGACTCTGCGATCTGATCACTCACTGTCCCAAACTGTCCACCATCATTGATCAACTCGCCTTGAGCTGGCAACGCCATCCCGCCATCACCCCTACCCGCGCCGCCAATCGCACCAAGCCCAGTATTCACAGGCTCATTGGTCGATACCGGGTTCCGCTTGGGCCCAGACTCACAGCCTGCAATCGGCATACACAACCCTGCGACTAAAACCAACGCTCCTGCCGAGAGTCGAGCGGGCCATACAGTCGATTGTGTTCTGTGTGTTCTTTGCACGCGTCGAGCCTCCTGCTCATCTTTCCCACTGGGCATCGAGCCTCAGATCGCACTAGTCTTTGTATCGACTGTTCTTCGTATCGACTGTCTATCGGCCGATCAAACCATATTTGTACACTACTACCGCGAGAGCCTTGCAAACGACATCGCCAGCATCTCTAATGTCCGCATCGGCGTCCCCGTCGAACTCTTGAGCGCCATATCCGCTGCGATACACTCATCAAAGAGCTTCCGCGCCCGCATCGGCCCGATCTTCCTCGCTGTGTGCATAATCGGATCTCGGCTCGGCCCCCAAAGCTTCATCTCTTTGGCGAGCGTGTGCGGATTGATCCCCTGATTCATCCCCTCCGCGATGCCCAAGAGCTTCCGTGCCAAATCAGTGCATGCAAACGAGACAGGCACATGCGTCCCACGCCCGGAGTTGTTCATGATCACCCTGAGTTCGTGCAAGGTCTTTGAAGCGTCGCCGCAGAGTAGGTAGGACTGGATCGCCCATACATCATCCTCGCGGGTCATCCCAACGAGTTCTTTGATCAGCTCTGGGGTAATGGCGTTGCCCTTGCCCGCAGCGGTCGCGAGCTTGCTCAACTCCGTGTCAATCCGACCAAGATCTGTCCCTAATCGTTCAACAAGCATGCTCGCCGAACCGGCGTCGATTGATGATTCATACGCCTTGCTCGCCCGCGCCTGCATCCAACGCATCGCGGTGCCCTCGTCGACCGAATCACACTTGAGGATCAACCCGACCTTTGATATTTCATCGTCGAGCTTGCCCTTGTTCCATTTCCCGCCTCGCAAGACAAGTGTTGCTTGTTCGCTTGGACTTTGGGCATATCGCTCGATCATCGGGCGTGTATCCGCCCGCACAAACTGATCTGCATCGTCCACGATCACCAGCTTATGACTGGCCATCAATCCAAACGATCGGCATTCATCAAGCACCGTCGCAGGCTCAGCAGAATCACCCGCAAACTGAAAGGTCTCGATCTCCCCATGCACCTTTTCTAACGATGCCCGAAGCATGCTCGTGTACTGGCTCCGCAAGAATAGCTCTTTGCCGATCAATACAACGATGCGATCGTCCGCATTGGGTGCCCGAGATGAACCAGCCTTCTTCGCCATGACTCAACAATAGCACGAAAAAACACGCCCTGGTTGGAAAAAACACAACCAGAGCGTGCGGAATACCCCTCCTGATATTCGTTATCGTCGCCGACGCATCAGCATCAACCCAGGAGCCAATGCCATCATCGTCGAAGGCGCAGGAACCACCGTCACAAACGAGATCATCCCAATATCTTCATGCACCTCGCAGTGATACCCGAACACGCCTGCGTCATCAAATGTGTACTCAAAGAAGGTCAAAGGATCGCTCGTTGGCGATCCAGAGTTAAAAAGCGTGTTCTCGTCAGGATCTCCTGGGAACCCGTTGACCACATTATGGAACCCAGAGGTCCATTCCCACCGAACCGTATCGCCCACAGCGACAATCAGTTCGATATCCATATCCGTAAACCCGTTGTACACAAACGAAGGCCCATCAAGCTCGACCACAAAGGTCTCCGCATTGACCAAGCCCGCACATGCTCCAAGCAGTGCGATCGCTGCTGATGTTTTCTGTATCCGATTCATTTTTGCTCTCCCTTTTGTAGATAAGCGTGTATGTGTTCATCTTGGCCTACCAAACAACTCGGCAAACATCCCAAGATCGCCAACAACTCTCTTCGCTCTTGGCTACGCATAAAAGATACCTCACCAACAAACAATCCCGCCCCCACTAAACAGCGGGCATCCAAAGCAACTATGATACTGTGTACTTACAAGCGACCCACCCTTGCCACGCGACGCACCGGAGCCCCCATGCCAAGACTCACTGTCATCGAAGGACCAGACGAAGGCAAATCTTTCGTTCTTCCCACAGACGAGCCTCAACTCATCGGCAGATCTTCCGAAGCGCTCCCGATCACCGACAACACCGTCTCACGCAGACACTCCGAACTCACACCAAATGGTGACATCTGGTATCTCTCCGATCTCAAATCTCAAAACGGAACCATCGTCAACGGCGTCGCGATCATCAACCGCATCAGGCTCGAACAAGGTGACCAAATCCGCGTAGG
Source organism: Planctomycetota bacterium (assembly GCA_024280755.1). Classification (GTDB taxonomy): domain Bacteria; phylum Planctomycetota; class Phycisphaerae; order Phycisphaerales; family UBA1924; genus UBA1924. The sequence goes on along the minus strand of JAJRPN010000012.1, from coordinate 9,140 downwards.
CGCAACCGTCCTGCTCTTTGGTGATGCTGATCAAACCATCAAAAAACCAACCGTACTGATCACCGATGATTTCGATCTCGAAACAGAAGTCGAAGCAAGAATTATCACCCCAAGCGATTCATACATCGGCCCAGAAATCTCCGACGATGCCCAGCCAGGAGATACACAATCCGCCGAAGCTGCGGTCGATCACCTCCGGGTCATCTACACACTCACCGCGATCACCGCACGCATCATGAACAACCGCGAACTGCTCGAAGCGGTGATGGATCTTGTGTTTAATGAGTTCAAGCCCGAGCGAGGCGTCATTATGATCCCGGGCGCAACCGACGAGGACCAGATGGTCCCCGGCGTCATCCGCTACGCCAATGAACCCAAGCCAGAAGAGGTGCAAACTATCCATGTCTCGCGCACGATCCTCAATGCTGCGATGATCGGCGAAGGGGTGCTTTCGACAAACGCCATGACCGACCCAAGATTCGCTGCGGGTGACTCGGTCCAAAAATACCAAATCAGAAGCGCCCTTTGTTCACCAATTGTTTTCGGCGATCACTTCTTCGGCGCGATCTATATCGACTCCTCCACCCAGAACCATGCCTTCATCCGCGAACAACTCGCCTTACTCAACGCTGTCGGACAACATACAGGACTCGCATTGGCCAACGCGGACGAACACCTCAAACGCGTCAACTCCGAACGCATGGCTGCCATCGGCGAAACCGTCGCATCGCTCTCACACTCGATTAAGAACATCCTCCAAGGCTTGCGAGGCGGGGCTGATGTCGTCGAGATCGGACTCCATAAAAACGATCTCGCCATCGCACAGAACGGCTGGGGAATCCTCCGCCGAAATCTCGATCGGATCGCATCACTCACCATCAACATGCTCGCCTTTGGTCGCAAACTCCAACTCGAACTTGAACTCTCACGCCTGAATAAGATCGCAGACGACTGCGCCCTGCTCCTCGAAAAACAATGCCAAGAAAAAGGCATCGCCCTGATTGTCGACGCTGATGCAGAAATGCCTCCGATCATGGTCGATCCCAACCTGATCCATCAGGCCCTGATGAACCTGCTCGCCAATGCACTCGAAGCCGTCGCACCAGAGACCGGCGTGATTACCGTCCGCGTCGCCTTCAACGAAACGCGCCCAGATCCAAATGTCCCCGGCGCGATGCTCCGCCCGGCTGCCACCATCACCGTCATCGACAACGGCCCAGGCGTCGAAGAAGAAACACTCGCCTGGATCTTCGAGCCCTTCAATACCACCAAAGGCTTAAAAGGCACAGGCCTTGGGTTAGCCGTAACCAAACGAATCGTTTACGAACACAAAGGCCGAATCCGTCTCGAATCAACCCCCGGCAAAGGTGCATCCTTCCGAATCATCCTCCCCGCCGATTTAGACACCATGCTTGACCCATCCGCAACCTCCAACCGCCACGGCCCACAAATGACCGATTCCCTCGGGTTGCTTTGATTGGCCTGAACACAAAATGATCAAGCTGAGTCAAATTGGCGAATGGCTATTCGAGCTTCACGAATAGCCATACGGCCAAGCCACTCTCGCGCAGAAGAACGAACTCGTATCCGATGATCATGAAGAAACAATGCGATGAGTGGAACAACTGCTGGATCTGCTGAAATCGAAAGCAACTCGAACAGCCAGCACAAAACATTGGGCTGTTCGGAATCAACTGTTGCCGGGTGCCACGACTCGCCCTCTTGGGTGCAGTCGGATCTTGAAATACCCTTTCAACTCGCCCACGAAGGCGCACCGAAACAAACCCCCTACGGCCGCCCAAATCAAAAGCTCGCTCTATGTGTTTCCAGACGAAAACCAATGAAAAACCAGTGTTTTCCGAACAAGCTATTGTATCTTGACACACATTGAGTTAGGCTCTCACACAACGAGAGTCCGAACCAATTGTGGACTTGCCCGTCCTTTTTAAGGGTTAATCAAACAGCCTTGGAGAACACAAAGATGAAAGTATCTGCGAAACACACACATACACACCAATGGATTGAAGCGGGAAAACTTGCCGCAATGGCAGGTGTGCTCGCTTTGGGACTGGCAACACCCGTATACGCATCTGATTGCGACCCCGTCGAGATCGTCAAACTCCTTGCTGACGACGCAACCTTCAGCGACCTGTTTGGATTCGCCGTCGCTATTGATGGCGACACCGCGATCGTCGGCGCCTACGGCGACACACCCAACGGCTTCTCTTCAGGCTCGGCATACATCATGACCAACAATGGGGGGACATGGACACAGCAAGCAAAAATCGTGCCCGCTGACGGAGGGCTCGACCAATGGTTCGGTCATTCTGTTTCAATCAGCGGCGACACCGTTCTCATCGGCGCAAGAAGAGACGACGACAACGGCGTTCTATCCGGCTCGGCATACATCTACACCAACGACGGCGGGGTATGGACTCAACAAGCCAAACTCCTCGCAGATGACGGAGCAATCGGTGATGACTTCGGATACACCGTTTCAATCAGCGGCGACACCGCACTCATCGGCGCATGGAGAGATGGAGATGGAAATAGTTGGCAGGGTGCTGCCTATGTCTTTACCCGAACCGACGGCGCATGGACTCAGCAGGCGAAAATCACACCCGATGATGCCGATGCCGGCAAAGAGTTTGGCAACGCCGTTTCAGTATCTGGCGACACCGCCATCGTCGGAGCTTATGCAGAAAACGACAACGGCATGCTCTCGGGCACCGCATACATCTTCGCACGAAGCGGCGGCACATGGACACAACAAGCAAAGCTCTTGCCCCTTGACCCAGAAGAGTTCGATCAGTTCGGATACTCTGTCTCAATCAGCAGCGACCAATCCTCAGTAATCGTTGGATCAAGGTATGACAACGATAGATCCGGATCCGCCTATATCTTCACCGACAACACCGGCCCATGGATGCAGCAAACAAAGCTCTTCCCACTCGACGGATCAGGCTCAAATGGCGACGAGTTTGGTTTCTCTGTCGCCATAGATGGCGACAGAGCGATTGTCGGCGCACCTCGTCATGCAGGCTTTGGTGAAAACGCAGGGACTGTCTATGTCTTTGATCGTACCGGAAATGTTTGGCCTCACATGGCCAAGCTTTCACCATCCGACGCCTTCGTGTTTGACCAGTTCGGCTACGCCGTCTCCATGCGGGGCGATGCCGGCATCTTTGGGGCCCACCTCAACGAAGACGATGGCTTCCAGTCTGGGTCAGCATATGTGTATAACCTTGCACCAGATTGCAATCCATGCCCCGCAGACCTGAGCAACGATGGTGTATTGAACTTCTTTGATATCCCACTCTTCCTCGCATTCTATAACTCCAACAACCTCGCTGCAGACTTCACCGGCGACGGCCTACTCAACTTCTTCGATATCTCAGAGTTCCTCAGCGCCTTTGCTGTCGGCTGCCCATAAGCAGGCCAACAGCTTGCGGCACACTCATATTCCAAATGCCCCGTGTCACTCAAAGAGCGACATGGGGCATTTTTTTACCTCGAATACCGGGCGCCCCGGTTCGCAAAAAATCAGATACAATCCCCCATGCCCCTCCGCGCCATCCTCCACATCGACATGGACGCCTTCTTCGCTGCTGTCGAACAACGCGATCACCCCGAACTCCGAGGCAAGCCCGTCCTCGTCGGCGGCGACGGCCCACGCGGGGTCGTTGCGGCGGCGAGCTATGAAGCCCGGGTCTTTGGGTGCCACTCCGCGATGCCATCGTCCATCGCCAGACGACTTTGCCCCAACGCCATCTTCGTCAAAGGCTCCCACGGCACATACTCCAAAGTCTCCAAACAAGTCTTTGAAATCCTCGAACGCTTCTCACCCGCCATCCAACCGATCTCTATCGACGAGGCATTCCTCGATGTCACCGGCTCGACGCATTTGTTTGGCTCACCCACCAACATCGCCATCGAAATCCGCCGACTCGTCAAAGAAGAACTCAACCTCACCTGCTCCGTCGGCATCGCGCCAAACAAGTTCCTCGCCAAGCTCGCTTCCGACATGAACAAACCTGACGGCTACACCGTCATCACCAACGAAACCATCCAAACTATTCTTGACCCACTCCCGGTCGGCAAACTCATGGGTGTTGGAGCCTCCACCCAACGCAACCTCGAACGGCTCGGCGTTCGTACCGTGAAACAACTCCGCAATCTCCCTATCGAGACACTCACCGCTCGCCTGGGCGACTTTGGCGAAAAACTCTATCGGCTATCACGAGGCATCGACGACCGCCCTGTCCGCATCGACCAGGGCGCGAAGTCCATCTCCCACGAACACACCTTCGCAACTGATCTCGATAACGCAGATGAAGTCCGCGCGATCATCGCGCGACAAGCCGTGGATGTCGCGTCGCGCCTACGCAAGCACGAACGCTACACCAAAACCATCTCGATCAAAGTGCGCTTCGGCGATTTCGAAACGATCACCCGCTCAACCACACTCGAAAACCAAACCAACGAAACCAACATCATCCACAGTGCTGCCAAAGCACTCTTCGATACCTGGGCAAAGACCTTCCGCCCAGTCCGCCTGATCGGCGTTGGCTTAACCCAACTCACCGAATCTCCCGCCGAAGCTGGTCTCTTTGATAACCAATCGAGCAATGCAAACAAAGCGGTCGATCGAGCAACCGACACCATCACGAATCGGTTTGGTAAAAACGCACTCACCCGCGCTTCAACTTTAAAAGCCAAGCCCGCCCACGGGTTGCATGGCCCGGGATCGAATCCTGAAGACCGACCCTCTTAGTTTTCTCTACGCAGTCCCCCATCGAACCGTCGCGTTGGCGATCCGTTTCCCAAAATGCTCCGCGGTCGTATGATCCTCTTTCGGCGGCGTCTCTTCCGTCGGACCGTCGTCCGCCTGTGCCATCATCCCGATCGAACTTGATAACCGATCGATCCCCTTCTCGCCAACACCAACACCCATCGACACCCACACCATCCCATGCTGCGATGCAAAGACCTGCATCGCCTGAAGCGTGCTCTGTTTGTCACCGGCCAAACCACCACCAACTGTAAATCCAGCCGCCAGTTTGTCCATCCACCGACGCACATACCAAAGCGAACCTGTCGTATCCATAAACGCTTTAAACGCTGCAGACACACTCCCCATATAGGTCGGCGAACCAAACACAATCGCGTCCGCATTGTTAAGCATCTCCCACGCGGGCTGATGAACCTTCGCATCAAACGCCGGTACATCATCAACACACAACACCTCAACACCTACGCCATCGACCAAAGAAACACCCTTGGCGACCGACAATGCAATCGACTTCGTGTGCCCGGCCACCGAGTGATACACAACTACTACACACGCCATTTGAACCCTTTCGAATGTTGAAGAAATATCTGCCATCAATGGCATTCTACACAAAAAAACAGATTGACTGCAAGCGCAATCAATCTCATCACAAAAATCATTCTGCTCACTCTTGCGTCCCTAGGTCGCATTTGACCGCTCTTTCCGGGTGGTCCCACGGAGGATTCTTATCCTCCTTCGGGATCGAAAACTCTTGCCTTTGACCCGAAGGAGCCGAAGACGGCTCCGACGGGGCACCCAGAAAAGAGAAAGCCGAGTCGTCAGAAACGACCTAGGCCGCAGCTTGTCCTGAACCACCCTTGTCCATCAACTCTTTGATAATGCGGAAGAGCCTTTCACGATTGATTGGCTTGGTGGCATACTCATTACAACCCGCATCGAGACACTCTTGACGATCCCCAGCCATTGCGTGCGCTGTCAAGGCGACGATCGGGATCATATTCCCAAGCCGACGCAACTCGCGTGTTGCTTGATAGCCGTCCATCACAGGCATCTGCATGTCCATCAACACAATGTCGAAGTTGTGATCCCCGCTCAACGCATCAACAGCAAGCTGCCCGTTCTCAACGATCTCAACAGTCAAGCCGGCCTTCTTGAGCACACGAGAGATCAGGAGTTGATTGTCAACGCCGTCCTCAACAAGCAACACTGTACCAACAAACTGATCGACAACCCGAAGCGTCCCGTCGCTGCCAATCGGAAGCCCAACCGACAGCGCCTTCGCGGGTAATACCTTCACAGTCTCTACTTCATCTGGGCAATCCGCTGGAATACTCAAGACAAAGGTTGAACCCTCACCGAGTACAGATTTGACCGTTAGATTGCCTCCGAGCAAACAAGCAAGATGCTCAGAGATCGCAAGCCCAAGCCCGGTCCCCTCGTGCCTTTGTTTGAGCGGTTTCTCTATCTGACCAAACGGCTTAAAGATATTCGACAGCTCAGAATCTGCGATCCCCTCGCCGGTATCGATTATCGAGAAACGAATGAGCTTGTCATCGGCATCGAGAACAATCCGAATCGAACCCTGGGTTGTAAACTTGATCGCGTTCCCCACGAGATTAATCAAAATCTGACGAACCCGATACGCATCTGTATGTACTCTTGTTGGAAAAGGGGATGCAAACTCAACACGAAGATCCAACCCTTTTCTCGAAGCTCCAATGCTCAACGCCTGTTCGACATCAACCACTGTTTCAAGCAAAGAGCACTCCGCGTGATCAACTGTGAGCTTGCCAGATTCAATCTTTGAAAGATCAAGCACATCGTTGATCACCATCATCAGGTGCTTGCCAGATCGATGAATCGCTGCGATCGCCTCTCGGCAAGCATTGCTCGTCTCAGCAACGATGTTGTCTTCGAGAATCTCGCTGTACCCAAGGATCGAAGTCATCGGCGTGCGAATCTCATGGCTCATATTCGCCAAGAACTCGGACTTCGATTTATTCGCTGAATCCGCCTGCAAGGCCAAAGCACGCTGACGATTCTCGCTCTCGCGAATCGTTTTGGTCATCGACCTTGCCAACCGAATCGCTTGTACCTTTGTCCGCGTGACCGACCATGTGATCAGTGTCAACAAGACAACAATCAAGAACCCGCCAAACAGCACAACTGCTCGATGCCCAGCAGCCATCCAAGCGCTCGGTGCCCGCTTTGGAATCAGCGTAAGAACAAAGGTTACATTCTCAACATCAAACACAACTTGCGTTGTCGCACGACCAACAGATACTTCTCGTGCCGACGCTGATGATTGATACACAACTTTGCCTTCTATCCGATTATTCATTTGGGTAGCGATGCCAAAGCTCGAAAGCTCAATATTAAAATCACCCCACCCGTCTGCCCATTCCGCATCAAAGAACTGATCAAGATCTATGGAAGACGAAACCCAGCCGACAATCGCTTTACGCCGTTGATCAATGGTTTCGATCGCTGCACCCTGACGATACACTGGAATCGCAAAGATCAATCCCCATGAATCTTGCCCGCTTTGCATCAACCGGATCGGTGCCGAGACACAAATCTCGCCGGTGTCCATCGATTGATCGTACACTCTTTTGTTTTCAGCCCGGGCAGCCACATCGAGCCCCCAGACTTGTCGATTTCGAGATGCCGGCTCGAGATACTTGATCAAATACTTCGAATCATTCGGATCTGTTTGCCCCACCCCAGAATGCACCTTCACGCTATACGCAGGTGCTCCATCTGCTCGCATACGCGCGACAAATCCATCGAGTTCATCAGGCTCCACCACCTCGACAAACCCATAGCCCATCACCCCAGGAAAGTGAGCATCAAGATGCTGGGTGTTATAAAACATCTGCCATTCGCTGCGCGACACGAACTCGCTCGACATCACGAAGCTGCGACCAAAGTCGAGTCCGATTTCATAATCAATAAATCGATCACGAATCTCATCTCGAATATCTACGGCTCGAGCATGCAGCTCGATCGCTTGCTGTTTCTTAGCTGTCTGAAAGACCTGCGTATACGCAACGCCCCATGTCGCCAAAGAAATCACACACACCAATACAACAGCAAAGTACCCGTCTAAACAACGAGACACCCTGCTGCCAGAGGCAGGATGAGTGTGATCATGCGATGATTCAATACCTGTAGTCATATTGCTCACGAGACAAGTAACCCACAATGGGGCGATGAAAACCACCCCTTCTTCATGGGGTCTAATTCGGTGGCATTGAGACACCGATAGAGAGAAATACCCAATGTACTGAGCATTTATTACACAAATAGACTCAGACACGCCCTAAAAACCTCGTAGACACTTCCAAATCCAGCTTCAATGCTCTCTATCTCGTCTTTCGTTGATCCCAACAATTTTCACCAAACGCATATACGCGCAAATTCTACCCCCCCACACCCACCACAAATCTGTGGTGTCCTCACCGCTTATCGAGAGGGCCGATAATACATTTCATCCAGACGCTTACCACAGCCCTGATCTTCACCCCGATCGCATCCACCCAATACAACCTGCCACAACACAAACGCCCAAGAGTTCATCTACATGCACCAAGCCGACATGCCCCCCACCGATTGCCTCATCTCCGCCACCATCAACGCCGCCGATTTCATCGCGGTTCCACGCGATCCGTTAGAGGATGTAACGGCATATCAGGATGTGGAATTTGTGATGAAGGATGGATCGAAAATCGTTTGCGCAAACAGTAGCTCGATAGACCAATAATTTACTCTCCTTCATTGCCTCCCCACAAACTGAGTAAAACAACTGATTGCCCGTCAACAAAGAGTGATTTGGTTTGGCCTTGAGATTCCAGAACACAATGATATATTTCCCCTGACACATTCCGCAAATACATCTTTGTTGCTGCTCTTTCAAAGAATACGGCGCCACTAAAACACGAATACGAAATTTTTTCCTTGTCGATGTACACACTTGTTAAAAATGGCACACGAAACCCTGCAAAAAGTGTGAAATTATAAATCAAAAAAAGAGCCAAACCATCCAAGAACGGATTGACAAAATGCTTGGTAGGCGAAATTCCGGTAAAATAATACGATAGATAATGCAAAGAAATAATAAAAGCAAACAAAAACAGCAGTAAAGAGTATGGATGCAATTTTCTAAAAACCCCCAATGGATTTGACTCGTTTAACGCAAATTCATCCGCCTGACCTGCCCCCCAATAACTAGTCCATTCCTTATGCGAGTATCCTCGTAGAATGGGCGTATTTGGAAGGCAGACAATCATGGCCAGGAAACGGCATTCAGCAGAGCAGATCATCAACAAGCTTCGTGAGGCCGAGGTCC
>JAJRPN010000011.1 GCA_024280755.1 Planctomycetota bacterium | reverse complement strand
TTCTTCCCATGCTTTGTTTGAGAATCGGAAGGCGATGTCGTCGGAGAGCTTGTAGTTTTTGAGGAGGAGGCCGAAGGGGGGAGGGGATGATGAAGAGGGGGAAAGAAGACCCCCTCCGTCGGCTTCGCCGCCACCTCCCCCGTCAGGACGGGGGAGGGACGAAGAGTTGAAGGCGGATGCGGGTGGGCGATAGATGTGGGCTGGGGAGCGGTAGCCCAGGTGTGAGTCGGTGCCTTCGCAGATGGTGCCTAGGAATCGGGGGTTGCCGTCTTTGTCTTTTATTTTGGAGAGTGCGTTTGCGAGTTCATTGGCGTAGATGAGTTCGGTGTTTCGGAAGACCTTTGGGGTTTGGCCGAAGTGTTGTTCTATGAGGTTGGTGTGCATGTCGAGCTGGTGGTGGAACTCGTCTTGGGAGTAGAGGAAGCTCAGCGAGTGGTAGTAGGTCTCGGCGACAAACTCAACGCAGCCGGTGTCGGCGAGTTGCTCGAAGAGGTCGAGGACATCGGGCGTAAATTTTTTCCATTGCTCGATAACGGTGCCTGTGATGGCGTAGGAGATTCGGAAGTTGCCTTCGTGGCGTTTGATGAGATCGAGCATGAGCTTGGTCGTCGGGCGATAGCACTTGTCAGCGACCTTCTCGGCGATTTGTGCGTTGACCTCTTCGTGGAAATAGAACGGGTCTGTGTGGAAGACGGAGTAGGGCTTGAGGCGGTGTGGCTGGTGAACTTGGAAGTAGAAGACGATTGAGGCCATGGTATATCTCCGGCAATGCGTCGGGCATCACTTGTGTCATCTCTATCATCGTGCAATTGAGGGGAGAAGCAAGAAGTTTCGTGTGAAAGTTTGGGGAAGAGGGGGGGATAATGATGAGCAGGTGGTCGGATGCGAATTCTTGAGTATTGGTCTTGTGGTAAAGAGTAGATTTGGGTAGGATTGAATGCGGGTCTACAAACACTTTGAAGAGGAAAACAACATGCAATCAAATCCATCTCGCGTATTACTCCTTCTGGCTGTCGGAGGATCAATGTCGCTCTCAAGCGTTGCTTTCGGGCAAGAGTTCTTCGTTAATACCCTGGACGACGGCAAGAATGTTGGGGGGTGGAGCTATTTCAACACCGACGATAACTCGATCGAACTCCTCGAACCCGACGGCGGCCATGGTGGTGCATATATCCATTTACGGTGTGAGCAGACGCCGGAGTTTAACTTTTGCTTGCGAACGCCTGCGCCTCGGCTTCGGACGACTGTTGGTGGCACAGCGAATGTTTTTCATGGGGACTATCGCGATCGGCAAGTGAGTGAGATCGGGATTGATCTTACCTCGATGATGACCTTTGGGCCTTCGCGCCCGCTTTCTTTGGTGTTACGGAGCGATGGTGGGACGCCGAACAATCCGACGGATGATGTGTATATCTATACCGTCAGCTCTTTGAACTTGCCATTTCTTGATTGGCGATCATTTGATTTTGTGATCAATCCACAGGTGACGAGTATGCCGAGCAACTGGGGTATTTGGGTTGGCAACAACGATCGCGATGCTGACTGGAACACCGTCATCACCAATGTTACCGAGGTGATGTTCTACTATGGGGATTTGTCCCAACCAACACATCCGTTTGATGACCCATGGGATATCGGCTTTGACAATCCGCGGATTGTGTACAACTCTGGGCTGGCATGCCCGGCGGATTTGTCTGGGGATGGAGCGTTGAACTTCTTCGATATTTCGATCTTCTTAAATACCCAGCCAGACTTCAACAACGATGGTACATTCAACTTCTTTGATGTCTCTGCGTTTCTGACCTCGATGAGTACTGGTTGCCCGTAAGTTTAGGATATGGGAGCCGTGCGAGGTATTTCATGGAGCTGGCTTGGCCATGGGATAACTCCGGATAGTGCGGTAGGCACGGGGTAATCATCGTGTGCTTTGGGGGGAATGCAAGAAGTTTTGTGTGAAAATTGGGGGAAGATGGGGAGGGAAAGAGTTGAACGCAGAGGGCGTAAAGATCGCGCAAAGGTGCGGAGAAGATTGGGAGAGATGGAAAGAGAAGCCATGTAGGTGACGGGGTCTCCTACATGGCACCCGGCTAATATCCTCATATGGGATCATGGGAAGCAGGAATCTTTGATAGTGATTACGCACTGGATATACAGGGCGAGTTTCGTGACCTGATTGGGGACGGGGTTTGTGTTGAGGATGTGGTTGAGAAACTCATTGCTGATAATTTTCCCGACGAGGATGAGGATGATGGGGCTGAGTTTTGGCTGGCGCTGGCGGCCACGCAGGTGCAGACCGGGCGGCTGACCGAGATGGTCAAGGAGCGGGCGCTTGAGGTAATTGGCAGCGGGGCAGGGCTCGAAGCGTTTGCTCGGGATTGCCCTGACGAACTCCCTGCTCGAAAGCGGGCGATTGCGAGGCTGGAGAAGAAGATTCTTGGGGCTCAGAAGAAGCCTACGAAAATCAAAAAGGCGTTCGTAGACACGATTGAATGGGAGCCGGGGGATGGGCTTGCGTATCAGTTGCGATCGGGGATGTGGACGGGGTTGAAAGTGCGGAGTGTTATCCGTGAGCCGAAGCATCAAGAAGCTTTGTATGAAGTGATGGATATCTATCAGGAAGCGATGCCAACAGCGGAAGAGATGCGGGAGGTGGGTATTCGTCTCTCGTCCACAACCGAGCGATATTTACAAGAGATTGAAGAGGAAAACTGGCTTTTAAAACGACGCGAGCGCAAGAAACAACAGACATTTTTCATGGGCTGGAGTATCTTTTTATTGTGTCGGAATGGTGTACGCGATCAACCTGGCGGAAAACTGGTTCGGGTCGCTCAAGGGTTGGCGTGGGAGTTCTATCGAGACTGTGAGGGCGGTTGCTTTGGCGGATGGAAAGACCTTGATGGCTACCTTGAGAAAGATTACGGACTCAAGTGATGTGCTGACTTGTTTGGTGCCTTGAGCAGTTTGAAGAAGGAAGACACCCCCCCGTCGGCTTTGCCGACACCTCCCCGCGGGGCGCAGGGAGGGGCAAGATTGTGGTGGCGAAAGACTTGGCTAGGTTTTCATGGAGCTGACTTGGGCGGTGGCGATGATGCTTAAGAGCATGACGGGGAGGAAGACGCCGATGGCGGGGGGGATGCCGGGGATGGAGGCCGAAGCGCCCAGGATGCCGCCGATGAGGGAGATGATGGCGATGGGGGCGCACTTGAGCGACTGGATCACCATATTGCGAGGCTCGCGAGTGATATAGAAAGGCATCGAAATGATCAAGGCGAGCAGCGATGAGATCATCATCGCAAATCGCCCCCACTTGATGCGGGTATAACGGGCACGCTTAACAGGATCAGTCAGGGTCTCGCGATTGAGCATTTGAGAAATCTGCCGAAAGCTCAAGGCTTGCGAGTAGGACTCGAAGCGATTCATGCGGAGTTCGTTGGGATCGAGCGATGTCTCGATACGGGCGAGTGGGGTGGTTGGTTCGATCAGAGCGGAGCCTCGGATTTGGGCTTTGCCGTTGATAAGATCCCAGCCGCCGTCGTTGTAGGTTGCTGCATTGGCGGTGATGACCCTCGATGCTTTGCCTTGATCGTCTCGTTCGAGGATATAGACACCCTCAAGTGTTTCGGTGTCTGAATCGAATGATGCTGCTCGGAAGAGTCTACCCGAGCCGTCGAGTGTGAGCGGGACAGCAGCCGCCTTGAGTTGATGTGTGCCGGCTTGGCCATGACCACGAACAAGCAACGGGGCGATTCGGGGGATGACGAGTTCGGTGTTGATGACCTGGAGGACGGTGAATCCGATGGCGATGACGATGACCGGGCGGACCACACGATGAAGCCCCACACCCGCAGCCATCATGGCGACGAACTCGCGGTTTCGGGTCATCTGCGAGAAGGTGAACCCCATCGCCCCCACAAGGATCATGCCGATGAGGAAGTTATAGAGTTGGAGAAGCTTTGGCCACCAGAGATCAAAGACAAGCAGGGCGGTCACGATCCATCGGCGGATGGTCGAGGGCGCTTCATCGGTGCTTTGGATCGCGATATTGTCCGCCAAGCGAAGGAACCGATCCATATTGAGCGAGACATCGATGACCAATACAAAGCTAAACAGGATCACAAGCAATGCGATCACATTAAAAATATACTGGCGTGCGATGTAGCGATCGAGGATGGTCATGGGTAGGCAAGGATAGGAGGAAAAGATGGATCAGGGATTGGAGACAACGGATTTGAAGCAGAGTTGTTGGCCTACAGGTTTGCGAACAAGGAAGATGCCAAGCAACCCCCTGCTCTTGCTCAAACAACTTGTTGATGAATCTTCCAATAGTGTTTAAACGATTCGGCGAAGGTATAGCTCTTCATAGCCTCAATCCCAGCAGCCCCCATTGTTTTCCGCTTGGGATCATCAATCGTGAGATCGACAATCGTATCGACCCATTGGTCATGAGCGTTTGCAGGAAGAACAAACCCGGTGCGCCCATCATTGGTAATTTCCTTGGGGCCTCCCTGATCGGTTACGATCACTGGCAACCCCGAAGCTTGCGATTCCATAACGACTTGGCCGAGGGTATCGGTGGTGGATGGAAAGATGAAGAGATCGCACGATGCGTAGAGGGTTGCGAGATCTACGCCGTTGCGGAACCCGAGAAAATGGGCGTGGTGCCCTTCGAGTGTTTTTTCCATCTTTGTGCGATATGGGCCGTCGCCGATGATGATGAGTTCGATTTTCTTTCCCGCTTGTTCGACACGCTCAACAATGGTTGGCCAGATCGCTTCGAGCATCGGCAGGTTTTTTTCGGTGCTGACGCGCCCGCAGAAGACTGCTTTGATTGAATCGCGATTGATCTTGTGCTGATCCCAGACGGATGGATCGCGGAGTGTGGCATCGAACTTGGTGTTATCAAATCCGGGCGTGAGGCGGACGAGCTTGTGCTTGGGGATGCCTATGGATTCGAGACGGCTTGCATACTCTGCGCTGCGCGAAAACACGGCACGAAACTGTTTATAGAAGGTGCCCATCAGCAGACGGATGGCAGCCGATGCGAGCTTGCTGTCAAAGAGTTCATCAATATACGCTGGAAAATCAGTGTGATACACACCAACAACGGGGATGCGCATGAGCTTGGCTGCGAGCATGCCGACCATACCGACCGGCCCTGGTGTAGAGATATGGATGACATCTGGGCGATATTCGTCGGCTGCTCGGAGCATCGCCAGCATGGGGGGGACAGCAAAATCAAGCGTGTCATAGCCGGGCATTTTGGTCGCAAAGACAGGCTCGAAGTTGCGAACATTATCAACTTGCTCAACCATTGAAGGCAAAGGCATGCGTGTGGATGTGAAGACGGTGAGATCATGGTTGGTTTCGAAGGCGGTCTGGGCGATGTTTTGGATGAATCGACAGACGCCGTTGATGTCGGCGAAGGTGTCTGTGAACTTGAGCACACGAAGGGGATGGGAAGATTGCTCTTGCATGAGCAAGGAGTGTAGATGGGGAGAGGGATTGGTTCTTAGAGAAAAGCCTCGCGCCGGGGGTATTGGCGCGAGGCTTGTGCAGGGGATGATCCGTAGCGACTTTGGCAAAGCTCGGAGAGCCAAGGCCGCCAACACCATTGTGACCATCCACACCCGCTGGGACTACCCAGAGTATCCGTTTGGACTCACGAAAAAACACACGCATTGGGGGATATTTCCGATGCGTGTGTATGGGTTATGCGGGCGCGTGTTCAGGGCGACGAGACACCTACCCGGAAAGATCGCCTAAGAGTGTCAATACATTGGCAGCACTTTGCCGCTCGGCCAAAATGGTATAGACCGAAGCCTGCCCCAAAATCTGCGAGCGGATCAGGTTCGAGCTCTCTTTGGCATAGTCGGCATCGCGGGTTTGTGAATAGGCGCGGGCGACATTGATTTGTTCCTCTTCGAGGATTCGCCGTTCGGATTCGGCAGCTCGGGCTTCGATCCCGACCTCTGCCTGCGCGGTCACCACCGCCTGGCGTGCGCCATCGACCAATCGCTGGGCAGCTTCTGGATCTGCTTCGAGCACACGCGCCAAATCTGAGAGCGAGACGGTTTCGGTGATGGGATCGCCGGTGGTTTCATCGGTGCCGACCACCATCTCGGTGGTGACATCATTCATGATATCAACGCCTGTTGCTGATGCAGTGCGGGTGATCCCTGTGAGGATTCCACCAATTTGGGTTTGGATCGCGCCCATTTCTGATCCGGTCAAGCCGCCGGTACTTGCGCCTTGGATGACCAGGCTGTCGAGATCCGAAACATTGTCAAGCGTCGCGCCCAGCCGACCATCTTGAATGTTCAAAACGGCTTCATTGCGTTCGAACGATGTGATCCTGGTTTGAATCTCGTTGAGGCGGGTCGCGAAGTTCTCGGACGCGATCAACCCGGATGGATCATCGCTGGCTCGGTTGATCGCATTCCCTGTCGCCAAGCGCTCGAGCGTGTTCATTGCTGAACGCTGATTGGCATTCAGGTTATTGATAAGCAGTAACGATGTTGCAGAGTTGATGCTGGACATGTACCAAGCGTCTGATACAGGCGTGTTGCATGCAAGCGAATGCAACCAACTTGGCGTTCGCTGTGCTGGTGAGTGAAGATGGTGAAGAGATCACACGCCCGATAAACACGGGATCAATCTACCATTGATTGAAGCGAGGACGGTTTAGTTGATGGCTTTGGCGATATCGGCAGCGTTGTCGATCAAGCTCAGGACATTTTGTGCGCTCTGGCGGTTGATACTGATGGCCATGATCGAGGCTTGTTCGAGGATCTGTGCTCGGATAAGCTTGGCCGATTCGGCTGCGAAGTCTGTATCTTCGATTGATGAGAGCGAATCGGTGAGGTTGATGAGTTCTTCGGAGAGGACATTGCGCTGCGAGTCGATCTCATTGAGCTGATTGCCGATCGCACCTCGGGTGGTGGCGATCCGATCGACGCCTTCTTTGGCGATCTCTTGAGCGCGTTCTGGATCATCGAATGCAAGGTCGGCGAGGCTGTTGAGTTGGGAAGCGATCGAGCCTGTGGAATATTCGCTGAGGATATTCTGGCCTTTGAATGTGGTGTTCTTTGCGATGTGATCGATTGAACTGAGAACAGATTCTATTTCGAGCTTGATCGCGTCTTGCTCTTCTTGCGAGTTGCCCGCGAGGTTGGCAGCCTGAACAACAAGCCCGTTGAGATGGGCGAGCTGATCGCTGATGACCGAAAGCCCGCCTTCTTTGGCGCCAAAGTATGACTCGGTCTGGGCGAAGGATTTGAGTTGGGATTCGATCGAATAGATTCTTGTTTTGTGTTGTTCAGCAGCGATCATCCCTGATGGATCATCCGAAGCGCGGTTGATCCGTTTGCCTGTCGATAGGCGTTCGAGCGATTGCTCGATCTGGGCCTGGTTTTGGCTGAGGGCACGAAGCCCGAAATGAAAGTTGCCTAAGCTGCCTGCATACATAGTGGTATAATCGGACGAAACCCAAGGCTGATGAAGCGTAAAGTATTGTTTGTAGACGATTTGGAACACACTCAAACCGGGCGGATAACTTACCTATGAGCAATGATCAACACGAGGATCAACACGAGGATCAGCACGAGGATCAGCACGAGTTTGACCAAGATTGGGACCTTTCTGAAGGGCTTGACCCCGATGGGCCTTCCGCGATGGATCTGGACCGATTTGGGTCTGAAGTGGACCCATGCCCGCATTGCGGGGCGATTATCTATGACCAGGCCGAGTTATGCCCCCAATGTGGGTGGTATTTACTCAAAGAGCCCAAATCTGTCTCTCTTTGGGTTGTGGGCGGGGTCTTTGGTTTGATTCTGATCATGCTTTGGTTTACATTTTGATTTTTTAGTCTGTTTTTGTTTGGTATCTTCTTTTCGACAGATCTTTGTTCTGAGCGCAATCGGGAGCATCCATTGGGTGGAATCGGCCGTATAATGGTAGGGACAGCGCTGAGGGGGGTACGCTCAGTAGCACAGAGCTTTTCTATGTCGATATACATGCCATCACAGGCATGTCGAAAAACCGTTTCGGAGTATTTATGTCTATTTTGACCACGCACACCCAGCCGCGTCTGCCCCGAGTTCGCACCTTTGAGCGAGCCTTCACACTTCTTGAGTTGTTGGTGGTGATCGCCATCATCGGGCTGTTGATGGGCATCTTGCTCCCAACGCTCAGTAGTGCGCGCCAAGCAGGGATGAACTCGAGCACACAGAGCATGATCAATGAGTTTACGAATGCTTCGAGTTCGTTCTCAAATGATCATGGTTCAGAGATGCCTGGTTATTACTCACCCACCGAGATGGGGAGTACAGATAATCTAGAGAATGCAAAAATGTCCGCGATGGAAAACGCGATGCTCGATTTGGGCGGGACTGATCTTATCCTCGGATTCCGCGGCGACACCGGTGTTCCAACTGTCGATGTTGCGAGCGGGATTATTGAAATCGCACCCTTTGTTGGTGATCAAGACAAAGAGCCTTTGATTGTGAACTTTAATCTGATGGGCGCGACCGGTGCCTACTTCGCACCTGATGAAAAGTTCTACCGCACGATGGACCCTGATACACAACAGCAAGGTAACTCTGGCAATAATGGACAGAACTTCATGCCTGATGTTGTTGATGCCTTTGGCAATCCACTTTTGGTTTGGGTCAAAGACGAAACCGCGCGTGGTTCGATTAACCCTGATGATGCTGGAGGCGAAGATGCGATCTATCGCCAGTTTGCTCAAGTCACCTCTGATGGTGATGGCGATCCAGCTTGGTTCTACCTTGCGTCAAACCAAACCTTCTTTGGTGATAATGCGGTAAGTGTTGGCGATTCGGGACGATATCAAGCTGAGTTTAGCGGGATTGGGTTGCGTAACGGAATCGTCCGACCAACTGCAACCGTGATTGATGTTGAAGATCGGATCCATACGCTTGCGACGCTTTTGGCAAGCCCATCGTATTATGTGCTCGAATCCGGCGAAACACTTGGTGATCTCACTGGCACCGGCGGTGTAGCTTCTGATAATATCTACCCGGCCAAGCCTCGCGGAAGGTTGATTGTGCAGTCGGCGGGTGTTGATGGGTACTACTTTGGCACCAGCGACAGCGGGTGGAGAACCAACTCGCGGGCAGATGGTGGCTCGTTCAAGCTTGTCTTTGGGAATAACTACAAGCTTCACAACGGCACACGCATGCTTGATGAAGATGGCAAAGCGATTGTTGGCGATATCGCCAGCGATTTTGATGATGTCTTAGGCACTATTAACTAATCACTGATCGCTCACGCTACTCACAGCCCTGACACAACCCCGTATGTACGGGGTTGTTTTTTGTGTATTCATTCGTAAACGACAGGTCTGTGTTCGCAATGGGGATCGAATCCGAGTACAACAGTATGGTGTCTGTTGATCTGATTCAGCTTGTTCGTCGGCGAGCCTTGGGCGTGTTCCTTGCGATGGCTCTTGGCATCATGCTTGGGTTCAGGGTTACAGTATGGCTCCCTTCGCCAAACGCTGTGCTGTGGTTTGGGATTGCAAGTGGACTACTGGCCATATCGATTCCACTTCGATCGAACGCGAAATCGCTCTTGATATTCTTCGCTGTAGTCGCGCTCGCATGCGGATACTCACAGCTTCGGCTCATTCAAACACCAATAGATCGGCTCGACAACTTGCTCGACCATTTGGGTGATCGTATGGCTGATCGCCCAACACAATCACGCATACCGATCCGGGTTCGAGGCGTGTTAATCGACTCGATCAATACACAATACTCTGCGCTCAAACCCGGCGAGCCAACGATGTGGAAGACCACACGGACAAGCACACGATTGAGTATTGATGGCGTGTTCTTCGCTCAGTCCTCTGGCGATGGAGCATGGATAGATGCGTCTGGGATCGTGAAGTTGATGTTGCCCGAGTCGTTTATTGATGGGTCGATGTTTGCTGGCGGGGATCGTGTTGAGCTTGTAGGGCTGTTTTTGCCTACGCGCGATCGTCGGAACTTTGGAGATTTAGATTGGCCGATGCTCGGGGCGCAATCTGGGCGGGTTGGGTCGATTATGCTTACCAGTGAATCGTTGATGATTTCGATTGAGCACAAGGCTTCATTCTCGGCGATGACGGGCACGCTGAGCAGGTGGCGAAACGGGCTTGAAACACGCGCAATGCGTGCGATCGGACTTGGCGGGCATGTCGAGCCGATTGAATCATTGGGCGATCACGAATCATATCGTCCGATGCTCGGCGCGTTTTTGCTCGGACAGCGTGACCGCTCATTTGAAGAAGTGTATGAATCGTTCCAACGGGTCGGGGTGGCGCATGTGCTTGCGATTTCTGGGTTTCATCTTGCGATGGTTGTTTTTCTGGGCGTGTTTCTGATCCGGTTTGTGGGCGAGTATCCACGCGTTGAAACGATCGCGATGGTTTGTATCTTGGTTGCCGGGATGCTTGTGGTGCCGATGCGGCCTCCGATTGTTCGGGCGGGTGTGATCGTGTTGGCCCTGCTGATTTCGAGCCATGCTGGGCGCCGGTATGATCGGCTGACGACCTTGGCCTGGGTCGGATGTGGGATTTTGATTTGGCGCCCGATGGATGTATTCTCGCTCGGGTTCCAGCTCAGCATGGGGGTCACTGCGTTGTTGGTTGTATTGTCAGACAACGATCAGCACGCCACACTCAGCCGGGCGACATTTACACTTGCCCACGAAAAGAAAACGCGCACCCCCAGCGGCTTGGCTGGACGAATCACGCAATCGATCGTGAATGCTGCCAAGATCAACATCGCATGCTGGCTTGTCGCGATGCCTGTGATTGTTTTTCATGCGGGAATCATCAGCCCGTACGCGCCCATTGTGTCGTTGGTGCTCATCCCGATGGTGGTCATCACGATGGTGTTTGGGTATATGCAGATCGCGCTGGGTGTTGTTGCTCCCGAGTTGGCGATGCACACGATTTGGATGATTGATTCGCTCGCCAGCCTTGTTGGATCGTTTGTAGGATGGGTGGATGGTTTGCCCGGTTCATCGGTAAGGCTGGTAAGGGTTGGCCCAATGTGGACGATCGCTGCGAGCGTTGTGCTTGCGATGTTGATTACTAAACGGATTCGCATCGATCGACGATTCACCCAAGCGATATGCGTGGGGATGCTGGTGTGGACGGCGTTTGTATTTATCAAGCCCATAGCAAGACATGATCAGGCTGCGTTTCGGATCGATATGGTTGATGTGGGAGATGGATCATGCTTGATGCTTCAGTCAGACGGGGAAGGTTTGATCTGGGATTGCGGCTCGCTCAATCGGCGCGTCGGCAAGACGAGCGCACGGGTTGCTCGCCATGTCGGGATCTCAACGATCCGCACCGCGATTGTGACCCACGATAACATTGATCATTTTAATGGGTTGATCAAACTCGCCCCGCTTGTTGGGCTCGAACATGTCTGGATAACTCGTAGGCTGATCGAGCATCCATCGCAGAGCTGGAACGAAACAAGAACCGTTCTTGAATCGATGGGTATCACGGTTGGAGAACTCGCTCGCGGCCAAACAATCATGCTCGGTGATACAACTCTTGAGTGCCTTTGGCCAGAGCCGAGCTTGATTGCAGGCATGAGTGAAAACGACACCTCGATAGTGATCCGAGCAACGGTTCTCGTCGAGGGGGATGAGAAGCGAGTTGCTTTGTTCACGGGTGATATTGAGCGCGACGCGATGGATGCGATTGTGCGCACATACCCGAATTTGACAGCGGATGTTCTTGAACTGCCTCACCATGGAAGCGTGAAGGCGGGTGCGTTTGAGTTTGTACGATCGCTCGAACCCGTGGTTGTGCTTCAATCGACCGGGCCGAGCCGACTTGGTCATGCGCGGTGGGCTGAGATTCGCAGATCAACCTCCTGGTATGCCAGTGCGGATCGTGGCGGGGCGTGGGTTGAGATTGATCATGCTGGAAAAATCACGCATGGCTGGGCCTGGGAATAGATTCTGTTCATTATTGGGCAGCGAACATTGGATCTTTGCCTTCAAGCACTCGCACAAGATCTCGCACGACCCAGCTCATTTGTTCTTTGGCATCGCTGGTTGCTGAGGCGATGTGAGGGGTGATGGTGATGTTGTCGAGTGTGCATATCTCGGAATCTATTGCGATCGGTTCTGGATCGTGGACATCGATAATGAGTTGAGCATTTGGATTGGTGCGTGCGAATGCGATTGTAGCAGCATGATCGATCACGAAGCCTCTGGATGTGTTGAGGAAGATCGCGGCATCCTTGAGTTGATTGAAGAATGATGAGGCGAGCAACTGATGGTTTGCTGGTCGGCCATCAACATGGATCGAGATGACATCGCTGGTGCGTGCGAGTTCTTCGATTGACATTGGTGTGCAACCAAGCCGATTGTGTTCAAAAATCTCACGAAGATCGGTATACACCACGCGCATGCCCAGCGCTGATGCGACGCGTGCGAGCGATGAACCGATTTTTCCAAAGCCTACGATTCCGAGTTGTTGATCGACGCAGGTCGTGGGGGAGATCGCATCTTGGCGTGCTGTGCGCCAGGCTGATGATGAGACTGGTTTGTCAAGCGTGTGGATTGATCGGATCGCACCAAGCATCATTTGTGTGACATATTCAACAACAGCTTGGGTGTTGGCGATCGGCGTATGCACCACTGCGATCTGCCTTGCTTTGCAGGCAGGCAGATCGATATTGTCGAGCCCGACGCCGGCGCGAGCGATTACCTTGAGATTGGGTGCTGCATCGAGAAGTTCTTGATCGACGATGGTGTAGGTTCGGACGATCAACGCTTGTGCATCAGTGAGTTGTGCCAAGAGATCGGCACGGGTACTTGATTTTGGCACTACGAGATTCACTCGCTGGGTGAGCCATTGCTGGGGAACCTGGGCGATGGGTTCACCGAGGACAACAATGGGTTTGGGATGAAAATTGGTTGGATTGGTCACGGGAGATGATAGATCATGATGTGCTAGGGCAGCTAACGATCCATAAATCGGGGGTCTGAAGGTGGATGAAATCTGGATAAGATCTGTATTCTTTGTGGAAACTGGAGAAATTGGCCAGGGTAGGCCGATGGATGTTGAGTCGCCGGGGATGAGTTCGTTGTTTCGAATCGGCGTAATTTGCACAATGACTGTGCATCGCAGCATTTCTTATTAAGCACGGAGGCTTACCAATGAACAAATCCGACCTGATCGAAGCCGTTGCTTCAGAGCTTGAGAGTTCAAAGTCTGAAGCAGGAAAAATGATCGAAGCAGTGATCAGCGCCATTTCTGATGGGCTCAAATCCGAAGACAAAGTCGCAATCAGCGGGTTTGGTACTTTTACCAAGAAGCACCGCGCTGCTCGTGTTGGGATGAACCCCGCGACCAAACAGCCGATCCAGATTAAGGAAAGCACGACTTGTTCGTTCAAACCTTCGCAGCATCTCAAGGATGAACTCCATGAGCAAGCGGCGCAACTAGTTTCCTAACTGAGGGAAACACCTCATCTGAAATCTGTGTATCAAACGCGCAATATGACCCATTATTGTGCCTCTTCTCACTCTTCAAAGACCAGCAACATGCTGGTCTTTGTTTCTTTTTGAATTCTTCGCATATTAGGAAGGGATCGGGCTTGACAAATAGAAAAATTATGAGAGTGTATCATTGGCGATGATGCTAAAAAAGGAGACGATAATCATGATTGATAAAATGCGCACCCTAACCATAGCTGGATTATGCTTTTTAGGGCTGGCCTTTGGGAGCGGGAATATTGCCCATGCCCAAGCGACCGATCCGGTCTCAAAGATTCATTCGTATGGGCTGTGGGATTTGGTCGAAATTAAAGATACAACTGACAGCGTGATGGGATTTTGGGCAATTCCTCGTATCGAAGTCGAGGTTGGCAACATCCGTAGGCTCTGGTTTGAAGCATTGCCCGGTGAAGAATGGAATGTCTGGGCGTTTGAACCTGTTTCCATCTATAGCAAAATTGACGACTTGCTCTTCGATGGCGCAAGTGATGATTCGATTGATATTTTGAACTATCGTGAATCAATCGCTGCTGACACCGCTACGAACCTTGATGTTGATGGCGGGATTGACGGATTGGTGGTCAAAGGGTTTATTGAAGGCGATCCATTGACCGAAGCTGCGGGTTCGCTTTCTGATCCTTCGGTGATGATTGATCTGTTGGCTGATATTGGATATCCGATCGCTCCAGGCATGACCGACCTGATGGTCAGTGGCACCGCGGGTGTAAATGTTGGGATGAACCCAACTACGAAACAATCGTTGGATTGTTTACGCTCTGGAGGGGATACATGTGGCGAGTGTGTCTGCTCACGCGCGGGCGGAACGATCCAAGTCACGCCTTGGGAAGTTGATGATGGCGTATGGGTCGATTTCCATACCCGACTCCGCTGTACCTATACACGAACCGAAACACACACCTATTGGAAGACAGGTATTGATCCTGATAGTTGCGATGATTGCACCGCTGGGTCAGAGGATGAGCCTTTGATCAATGTGGTCGAACGGGAACTGATTATCCACTGGTATGACGAGACGAGCTGTCCTGCAACACCGGGCGGCTGATTCAAGAGTTGATACAACGAGCCTCATGCGAATCTATCGAATTCGCATGAGGTTTTTTTATGCCTATTTTTATTGGTTGAATGCGTTGGTCGCGAGATCAATCGCGGCGCCGAGGGCTGCGGCTTTGTTGACGGTTTCTTTGAACTCGAGTTCGTGGACTGAGTCGGCCACGATCCCACCAGCGGCTTGGATATGGTATTCCCATCGCCCATCAGGGTTTGATTCATCAAAGCGATCAATAGGAACAACCATTGTGCGGAGGGTGAGGGCGATATCCATTTCTTGATCGAGCGAGACCCACCCGAGCCCGCCGCCATAGGGGCCTCGGCGGACCTTTTCGAGTTCGTCGATGATCTGCATCGCGCGGATCTTTGGTGCTCCTGAGATCGTGCCAACGGGTAACGCTGCGCGGAGGGCATCCCAGCAATCGAGCCCTTCGCGGATGGTGCCTGTGACGGTTGATGAGATGTGCATAACATGCGAATATCGCTCAATGTGCATGAGTTTGGAGAGTTCGATGGTGCCGGGCACTGCGACAACGCCGACATCGTTCCTGCCTAGATCGACAAGCATGGAATGCTCGGAGATCTCTTTGGGATCTGCGAGCAGGTCTTGCTCCATCGCGATGTCGTCGGCAGGGGTTCGCCCTCTTCTTCGGGTGCCTGCGAGCGGGCGGTTGGTGACGATGAACAGATCTTTGTTGTTTTCATCTCGCCGAACCCGGCAGAGAATTTCTGGGCTCGATGCGACAAGGATGGAGCCTGTGGTTTGCATGTAGACCATATAGGGCGAGGGGTTGACCGCACGCAATGCGCGATAGACATCGAACGGATCTGCGTTGGCTCGGCGTTCAAAGCGATGCCCGAGGACAACCTGGAAGATATCGCCTTGCTTGATGTACTCTTTAGCTTTATTGATCATTGAAGCGTGTTCATCGGGCGTCGTGTTACAGGGCATTGGTGTATTGCGCGATGATGTATTGTCGCTTCGCACTCGTCCCAACGGGAGAGGTTTGGAATGTTCTTGTACTTGATAGGCGAGCGCATCGAGTGATTTAAGAGCCTTTGTGTAGACGGCTGACGGATCGTCATTGTGTGTTACAAACGCAAGTTTCACGAGATGGACAAGTTTATCGACATGATCGAAGATAACGAGTTCGTCGTAGAACCCGAAAGAAAGATCGGGGAGGTTTCGATCATCGATGGGCGCGTGATCGAGCGAAAGCTTTGTGGGTTCTGCGTATCGAACGGAGTCGTAGCCGGCATAGCCGAACCAGCCGCCGAGTACACACTGGGGGAGGAGACCTTGGTCCATTGATGATTGCGGGATCGCGAGTGACCAGTTTTTTCCGAGTTCTCGGAGTGTCTTGAGCGGGTCGGGTTGGGTGGTTGTGCTTGTAGTGCCTGTGTGATGATCGGTGATGGTTGTTTGGTCGGCCTTGGCAACGAGTTCGAGCTTTGGATGGGCAGCGAGGATGGAGTATCGCCCTTGCTGATCGCCGCCTTCGACCGATTCGAGGAGGAAGGAGGGTGCGGTGCGTTGATCACTTGATACGAGTCGGCGGTAAGCCAGCACCGGGGTGAGTTGATCGGCGAGGACTCGGATCGCGATAGGGATCACGATGGTATAGGTGTGGGCATGGGCATGAGCATCGGAGGTTAAATCACAAGCTGCTCGTGCTTTGGCAAGTGTGTCGATAAAGCCTGATTGGGTGATACTGGGCATAGATAGAAGTGTATGCGGCGAACCTTGGGGGCATGGCAGCCGTAGTATGTGGACATGTTTTTACAAACTCGTATATTGATGATTGTCGGCTCACTTTTAACTTGCTCGCTCTGCGCTTGTGAAACCAAAGCCCAGCCAAACAATGAAATCGTTGTGGTCGAGTCGGCGGATACGGACGATCAGCCGATTGACACAACGCTCAATCCGCCAGCACCAAGCCCTGGGCTCTCTGGATCATTTGTTGAGGTCTTTGCGCAGATCAAAGAACAAGATCCGATCCGCCGAGCGGGCATGCGGGCGAACCTGCTTCGCCAGGTCCAGATGATCGTGCCAGTCGTGATTGTTGTTTCTGACGCACCGAGCTATCTCGCTGCGATTTCGAAATGGGAAGGCATGGTCCGGTTCCCGATTTTGTGGGACGATGGAACAAGCCAGGCTCATGAAGACATCGCACGGTTTGTGCGCTCATTCGATCCTGAGCATGTGTTGATGTACAGCGGCGTTGGCGAGTCATCATGGGTTGGGAGCCGAGAGCAGAAGGAAGCTATCTTTGAATCTGTCTTGGCGAAAGCAATGAATGATTCTATTGCTGATTGGCATGATGCGATATCAACACTTGATAATCAGGGGATTGTGAGCCCTGGGATTGTGGTGACGGATGTATTGGACCAAGCTTGGCCAGCCGCGTTGGCGCTCAGTGCTGGGCGGATGCAGCCAATCGGGTTTGTGAGCAAGCCATCAGCCAAGCCATATCAGTCTGTGACAACTGCGGATGCGGATGCGCTCGAACGAGCGATTGAACGGGTAGCGAGCCGAACCGGAAAAAGATGGGACACCATTGGCGATGACATTGATGCGATCACGCTGGTGATGAACACTGGGACGCTGATCAAAACCGGCAACGCCCCACGCGATCGGTTGGCGTTGAGCGATCGGATTGGCCGTCGAGAAGCTAATGGTGCAGGGACGCAGTGGGCGTGGTGTGGGCAAATTATTGGGAATGAATCTCGTGCGGCGTATCAGGCGATGTGTGCGTTGTTTTTGACGATTGATCAAGCGTTTATCTTTGATGGATATAGCGATCAGCCGCCTTGGAGTTCGTTTGATGGGACGCAAGCAGGTGATGCGTTGCGATCGGTTGGCTTTGAGGTTGAGCTGCATGATCAGCCTAAGAACCGAATTACAGATTGGAAAAGCCGAATGGTTCGTCCGATTGGGGATGCCGATCGCAATCCGGGTTCTGCGGGTTTGTTTTTGATGAACTCAAAGGGAACTTCGGATCAGTTTGATCTTCCTGGAACGATTGATGGCAACGCCAAGCCTGGGCACATGCCGATTTTGAATGTGCCTATGGCGATGCACATTGTGCACTCTTTTTCGCTCCAAAGACCAATCGGGAGAAATACTGTTGGCGGACGATTGATCGAGCGGGGTGTGTTTGTGTATGCGGGCTCTGTTGACGAGCCATACCTTCATGCCTTTGTTCCTACACCAACCATCGCACGAAGGCTTGGGGGATCGTTGGCGTTTGCAGCTGCTGTTCATTATGACAACAAAAAGGCATGGAAAATCGCGGTGCTTGGTGATCCGCTGGTAACTGTTGGACCAAGCGGGCGACGAATAGATGCCGAGTTTACTGTGCCTGGTTCGATTGATCTTGATGACCGATCAAAGCAAAGATTGAAGGCTGGCGATTATCTCGGAGCAATCGAAGATCTTTCGTTGCTTGGTCGCGATGATGCGGTCGCACGAATCGCTCTGGCGTTGATGAAGGATCGCCCTGAAGAGTTCAACTCCAAAGTTGCTCTGGCATCACTCCCGTCGCTCTTCCGAAACGGGGAATATGACAAGCTGCTTGATGCCTACGAACGGCTTGATGCGGTTGGGCAAGTTGACCATTTGATGCAAGATCTGCTGTGGCTCAGCTCGCCGTATTTGCTTGCACGAGTTTCTGGCGAACCAAATGAACGGGCTCGTATTGAAGCCGTTTTACGGGCCAATATTCGTTCTGGACAGAGCGTGCAGGACGCTGAAGTTTTGGCGATGTTCATACGAAACCGATCGCTTGATCGAGCCATTGGAGTGTTGGAAGCTCTTCGTCCAACTCTCAAGCCGTATCTACTCAAACAACTCGACCGGGCCATTGCACGGGTTCGTAAGTAGGCTAATCAAGTAGGTCGATAATGACCCGTGCGTTCAACGAGCAGCACTCAACCTAGGATAGTTCATGATTCAACTCGGCGTTAATATCGATCATGTCGCGACACTTCGTCAGGCGCGATACCCTGGAGTGGTTGACCAAACCCAATGCTTGGTCGAGCCAGACCCTATTCGCGCTGCCCACGAGGCGGAGCTTGGCGGGGCGGATGGGATTACGGTGCATCTGCGTGAAGACCGCAGGCATATCCAGGATCGTGATGTCGAGTTGCTGCGTCAGCTTGTTAAGGCCAAGCTGAATTTTGAGATGGGTGCGACTGATGAGATGGTGGAGATCGCTCGAATGATCAAGCCTCACACAGCGATGCTTGTTCCCGAAGGGCGTCAAGAGGTGACGACCGAAGGCGGGCTCGATGTACTCTCACAAATGGATCGGCTCAAAGATGTTGTCGCCAAGCTTAAAGACGGCGATATGGTTGTGAGTGCGTTTATTGATCCTGATGTAAAACAGATTGAAGCTGCGGAGGCTGTTGGGTTCGATGTGTGTGAGGTGCATACTGGACCATTTGCACACGCCTTTGCATCTTGCGGCGGCGATCTTCTTCGCCCACAACTTATGCAAGAAATCAAGCTCGTCGAAGAAGCGGGGTGTGCGATTGTGGATTTGGGGATGCGGTTTAATGCCGGTCATGCGCTCAACTATCACAATGTTCATCTTATCGCAAAGATGGTTGGGATGAATGAGCTGCACATTGGGCACTCAATTGTGTGTCGGTCGATCTATGTCGGTCTTCGCCAAGCGGTCGCGGAGATGAAAACATTGATGATCAACACTCAGAACTGTCAGAACTGTCAGAACTGTCAGAACTGTCAGAACTGATCATGACGAGTGAAACACCCTAATCGCAAGTTTGCTATTGCGTGTGTGGTGTTTTTCGCTAGGATGTACACATGGAAAATCAATCTGCACCAAGGACAGGCGCACTACAAGTAAAACGCAAGAAATCAAAGCGTAATGAGCGTGGCGCATTTGTTGATCATCAGGCTGCGATTGATTTTCTTGATAGCCGAGTGAATGTCGAACACGCCGCACCAGACAAGGTGAGCGGCGATGTTTGGAAGCTTGATCGCACCCGCGCCTTGCTTAAGGAGCTTGGCAACCCGCAAGACGGGCTTGCGATTGTGCATATTGCTGGTTCCAAGGGCAAAGGATCGGTGTGCAATATGCTCGAATGCACGCTCGAATCTTGCGGCTACACAACCGGCATCTTTACAAGCCCGCATCTTATTGATGTCCGTGAGCGCGTGCGGGTAGGCTCTCGGATGATTGAAGAGGCACTCTTTGATCAGGTGCTTGAACAATGTCGAGATGCTGCGAACACGATTGAAGCCGAGCATGGCAAGGCTACCTATTTCGAGTTGATCACCGCGCTCTCGCTGGTGGTTTTCGCACAAGAAGCAGTTGACCTTGTTGTGCTGGAAACTGGAATTGGCGGCCGACTTGATTGCACCAATGTAATCACGCCTGTAGTCTGCGGACTCACGAGCATTCACCTTGAACACACACAGATACTCGGCGACACACTCGTTGCGATCGCCAAAGAGAAGGCCGGGATCATGAAGCCGGGTGTGACGACGATCTCGGCGCCTCAGGATAAAGAGGTGACCAAAGCTTTCCGCGAGCATGCGATCGAAGCGCAGTCACCGATCAAGGTTTTGCAGGATGATATTTTGTACTCTCGGCGATTCCAATCTGGTGTTGGTCGCGGGCCTCACGCTCGTGTGTGTGTTGGCGAGGAGCAAAGCGGGTTCGAGCATATATCGGTACCTTTGATGGGCATGCACCATGCAGATAATTGTGCGTTGGTGCTTGCGATTATTTTGGAGCTTCGCGAGCACGGCTTTGATCTTCCTGAGCGGATGATTATTGCAGGTCTTGAGCAGATCAATCACCAGGGCAGGCTCGAGCGGATTATGGAATCGCCTCGGATTTATATTGATGGCGCCCATACTCCTGAGAGTGTTCGTGAAACGCTCAAAGCGGTCGGGGCCCATCTTGAATACGATTCTTTGGTAGTGATCTTTGGATGTGCATCGGACAAAGATGTTGAGGGGATGCTTCGCGAGCTTGATCGCGGAGCGGATAAAGTGCTTTTTACAAAGGCATCAAATAACCCGCGAGCGATGGACCCTGATGAACTCGCAAGCCGATTTGCTGATGGGCATAGCGTGATGGGCGAAGCGAAAGCGAGCGTAAAAGAAGCGATTAATGTCGCGGCTCGCTTTGTCACCGGGAACGATCTGATCTTAGTACTCGGTAGCTTTTATATTGCTGGCGAAGCGAAATCATTGATTCAAGCCAGTAAGGCGAAGCGATAGCACAATATCAACAACGAATTACTCGACTCGCCATTTGATCACATTGGCGACTTTGTTGCATTCTGTTCATATACTCGCACTCATCCGAACAGATGCCCTGTGCATCGACACCACTTAACCTACTCATGGAGTTATACTCATGTTTGAATCTATCCGCGTCGCATCAAAGGGCAAAGCGAGCATGCTTATTGTCGGCCAGTTTAAAGGCGAAAGCCTTAACACAGAAACCAAAGCCCTCGATGCCGACGGCTCACTCGTCAAAGCATCCAAAAGAGCGGATGCAAACGGCGCGCTCGGGTCGATCGTCGAAGTGCATGGATCGAACGGCTATGAACGCGCATTGATCGTCGGGCTTGGATCACGCGATGGATTCGATGCCGGCTCACTCCGCAAGGTTGCAGGTAAGACAGGACGAGCGATCGCAAAGGTCAAAGCAAAGAGTGCAAACTTCCAGATTTGCATGGCTCTCAAGAAGCTCAAAAAATCAGACGCCGTCGATGCGTTCACCGCGGGCGCTATGATCGGCGAAGGGCTTGGCATGTTGTCATGGTCGTTTGATTCGCTGCGTGGATCAGCGACGAATCTGCCAACACAAACCAAGCTCGCTGTACATAGCTGTTGCAGCGCGTTTAATGATGGTGTCGAGCGTGGGCTTGGCTTTGCTGAGGGCACGAATATTGCGAGAACACTTTCGCAGACCCCTCCCAATATTGCGACCCCTATGTGGATCGCGGGCGAAGCCAAGAAGATGGCACGCAAGAGCAGCAATCTCAAATGCACTGTTTTTAGCGGCAAGAAGCTCGAAGAAGAACGCCTCGCCGGGCATATTAATGTCGGCAAGGCATCTGAGAACAAGCCTTGTATGATCCGCCTTGAATACACGCCCGCACGCGGAAAATCGAAGAAGCCGATTGTACTTGTTGGCAAGACCATAAGCTATGACTCAGGCGGCTTGTCGATTAAGGTCGGCGGCGGGATGGTCGGGATGAAGCGCGATAAAGACGGCGGGTGTGGTGTCTTTGGTGCGATGCACATTATCGCCAATGTCATCAAACCAAACCGCCCGGTGGTTGCGCTCCTTGTCAGCGCCGAGAACTCGATTAGTGACGAGGCTTACCGCCCTGACGATGTGCTCACCTTCCGCAACGGCGTGACTGTTGAGATTACCAATACCGACGCTGAAGGGCGATTGGTATTGGCAGATGGTTTGTGCTGGGCATGCGAAAAAGAAAACCCTGAATATATTGTCGATATGGCAACCCTTACCGGCGGCGTAGTCGTCGCGCTCGGTTCTGTCTTCGGCGGAATGTGGTGCGATGATGATGATCTTCGTGCCAAAATTGAAGCAGCGGGCGAATCGACCGGCGAACTCGTTTGGCGCATGCCTCACCATGAGAAGTACAACGCGATGATGAAATCGCCGATTGCAGACATTCTCAACTCGGCACCGATTCGCGAAGCCCATCCGATCCAGGGTGCTGCGTTCTTGACCTACTTTGTAGAAGAGGGTGTCAAATGGGCACATCTCGATATCGCAGGGACGCATGCGTTGAAGAAGGATAATGAGTTTATGTGTGCTGGGCCAAGCGGTTTTGGTGCGCGTTTGCTTGCGGATCTTGTTGAACGAAGCTAGGCGGTGTCTGGCGGCTCGTGTTTTTTCGACTTTTTTCCTCCCCCGGGCTTCCGGGGGAGGTGGCTGCGCAGCAGACGGAGGGGGCTTTCTTAAAGAAGGCAATGGGCAATAGGCAGTAGGTAATGGGGAAGATAAAGAAGACCCCCTCCGCCTCACTTCGTTCGGCACCTCCCCCGGAAGCCCGGGGGAGGCGAAAAGAGAGCGTCCTTATGTGGAGAATGAGTCGTCAGACACGCCCTAGTTCAAATCGAGTTCAACCAGAGACAATGCTTCGGATTCTTCCGAGGCGTTTTTGTATGCTAGTGCTATATCCATCGGCGGGTAGACTGGGTATACGCATCGTAATCGCTGGCAAACTGGGATCGAAGGATGGCTTCCTCTGGCTCGATAAAGAGCACGGTGATGATGCCCACGAAGATCAGAACGATCGGAAAAGTTACGATGTTGCCGGTTTGGATGCAGCAACCAACGATGATGATGGCCATCGCGAAATAGATGGGGTTGCGTGAGAAACCGTAGATACCTGTGGTGATTAAACTCGTCGGTGTATGCCCGGGGTGGATGGTTGTTTTGTGTTTGAAAAACTGTAACGCACACCAAAGGGCGATGGCAATGCCGATCGCGATCAACGCGTAGCCGACATTGTTCCAAGGCGATTCGAACACGGTGAGTGGCGGAATAAATCGATCAATGAGATAGACATCGATGATCGCCAAGAGCATCCAGATTGGTGGGATGAGTCGCATTGGAACTGATTTGTTATGAGCAGCCACAGCCGCCCGAGGAGCAACAACTCCCTGAAGATGAGGCTTTGGTGCTGCCCCAGCCTTTGGCGTTCATCCAAGCTCGCATCTTCATGCCCAATGCCCATGACATCAGAAGGATGAAGACAATCGCTGCGATCTCTTTGACTCCCAGACCGGCCGAGCCGTGCTCGTGCTTGGCTGCAAAGTCGGCGAGCGTGACCATGTTGATAAAGAACGCATCGAAGATGATTCCTGCGCCAAGAGCCACAACAGCGATCACCCCAAGATAGATGATTAACGCCTTGACACCAAGGTCCTTGATCAGCCAACTCATCGTGGCGACATTGGTCGCAGGCCCAGAGAGCAACAGCACCAACGCGGCGCCAGGCGAGAGCCCGGCGACCACCAGCGAGAATGCCAAGGGCGTAGAGCTTGTCGCACAGATATAGAGCGGGATGCCAACAACGAGCATCACGAGCTTGGGCAAAATCCCAGAGCCGACATGTTCTTCAAACCACCCCTGGGGGACAATCGACCCAATGAGCGCCGCCATGAGCAACCCGATGGTGAGCCAGATTGCAAGATCAACAAGCATCACCCCAAACCCATGACGCATGACTTCTCGAACCGAGCCTACGAACCCAAGCCCGGTCTTCTGAGGCGTGGATGAGCAGCATGAACCACCCGCCGATTCTTCTTTGGGCTGACTCGACGAGCAGCACGAACTCGCAGGCTCGGGCTTGGATGAACAACACGAGCTTGCGGGTTCTGGCTTGGAAGAGCAGCAAGAACTTGTTGGCTCAGGCTTGGATGAACAACACGAACCCGAACCCTTCTTCTCTACCTTGGCGACAGCAGCGCCGGCATCGTCTGCGTTGGTGATGGATAACCCAATCGCGTTTGGATCTTCGATAGAATCATCATTAGAATCATCATTCGCTTGCTTTGGTGATTCCTCGGATTCCTTACGGTGGGTCAAATCGATGAGAATTCCAGCGACCAGCCCGGTGAAGACTGCGATGACTGGGCGAGCAAAGGCAAAGAACGGCCCAAAGAGTCCCCAAGTAAGCGGGATAGATTCTTCGCCGGTCTGCGGCGTTGAAATCGCAAACGCTGCGCTCGCGCCCTTGCTGGCGCCTTGCTCACGCAAGCCCGCAGCGACCGGAATCACGGCACACGAACACAATGGTAACGGGATGCCCAAAAGAGATGCTTTGAGAATTGGGATGATCCCTTTGCCTCCAAGATGCTTGAGCATCCACTCGCGAGGCACCAAAACATGAACGACACCCGCGAGGAGAAAACCAAAGAGAAGCCATACCGATGATTCGGTGAGGATCATCCAGAGTTCATTGAAAAAATTGGTCATACGCAACTATACCCAAATAAGTGACCATTTATTCCTTGACAGAGCATCTGGATTGAACAGGATAGATATATCCCTTACCGGATTCCCCCCACAACTCCCATCTGAAGGATTCACACCATGCAATCAAGACGAGATGTTCTACGCGGCGGCCTAGGAATATTTGCAGCTGGAGCGATGGGG
The DNA here is from genome assembly GCA_024280755.1 of Planctomycetota bacterium. Lineage (GTDB taxonomy): Bacteria > Planctomycetota > Phycisphaerae > Phycisphaerales > UBA1924 > UBA1924. Next base: position 18,242 of record JAJRPN010000011.1, on the reverse strand, counting down.
CCGATGCTTGGGGCAGGTGCGGATACATCCCAAAAACTCGCTTCTCGCTCGATCAGCCCGGCGGGTGTTTCACTCAATGAACTCAAAGCGTCTCGTCCGCTTGCGCCCAGATCGTTTGATCCTGAGCCTCGCATGATTGATGGGTTCCGGTTTAAATCGTGGTTTGAGGGTGATGACTTTGAAGACGATATCCCATTTCATTCGCAGCAGAATGATTTTCCTGGTGGCGAGCCTCCGATGCCAAAGGAAGAGGTTGATGTTGTGGTGATCGGAGGCGGGATCTCTGGACTCACCGCAGCGTATGCACTCCGCGAATACAACCCGGTTGTGCTCGAACTCCATGATCGATTTGGTGGAAATGCCCAAGGGGGCACGATCAACGGCGCCGAGTTCACACTCGGCAGCGCGTATGTCATCACCCCAGACAAGGGATCGCTGCTTGATAACTTCTATCGAGACCTTGGGCTCGACAAGGTGGTGCGGACAGACGAGATCCCCGCACCCGTCGAGATCGACGGCAAGATCAACGATGATATTTGGGCGGGCATGGGGGTCGCGAAAGAAGATGTTCCGGCATATGAAGCATACCGCAAGCTGGTGATGCAGATGGCCAATGATTATCCAGATGTGCCCTTCCCTGAACAATGGATGATTGATCTTGATCGCCTGAGCCTGCGTGAACATATTGAACAAGAGATGGGTATGCCCGTTCCCGCTGCACTGGCTGCTGCGATTCAAGCGTATTGCTATGCCTCTTTTGCAGCGGGTTGGGAAGAGATCTCGGCGACTCTTGGATGGAACTTCTTGGCTGCTGAGGAGTTTGGACGGTGGGTATTCCCCGGTGGAAATGCCTGGATGGCTGACCAACTCTGGCGTCGCTTGCACAGGCTCGATCGCAAAGACCCATTGCATGCGCCGCACCTTCGCCCAAACCGACGGACGGTTGATTTGCGTGTGCAGGCGGACGGACGATCGCTCGTGACATGGATCGAGCCCGATGGTTCGTATGCTTCGATGCTTGCCAAGGAAGTGGTCGTCGCATGCCCGAAGAACATCGCTCGCCAGTTCATTTATAATCTCGAACAAGACGATCAACCTCGCTACAACGCGATGCGGCTGACTCGACGGGCCTATCTCGTTGCCAATGTGATTGTCGATCGTCCGATCCCGTTCGATTTTTATGATATCTTCTTGCTTGAAAACCCAGCGGACTATCCGATGTCCGATGGCGATGCTCAAAGCTTCTGGCGGTATACCGATGTGACGAATGGATCGTATTCGCCGGGCCCCTATGCCAACTCGATCCCGGCGCGTCCGAGCGTGCTAACACTTTTTTGGCCTTTACCTTTCGAGAATGCCCGGTTCTCGCTGGTGCTTGGTGATCCGATTTTGGAATATGGCACCGCGTTGGCGGGCAAACTCCGAAGCACCCTCGAACTGGTGGGTTTGCCAGAATCGAGCGTGATGGAGATCCGCTTTGCGCGATGGGGACATGCGGTGCCTCTCTCGCGGGTTGGGTTTTTGGCGGATGGTGTTCATGAGTTGATCCGCCCAGCGTATAAGGATTCGGTCCACTTCGCCAACCAGGATAACTGGGGCATGCCCGCGATCGAGAACGCGGTGATCGATGCCTTTGAGGTCGCCGACACGATCAAGAAGCGTCTTGGATGATCCTCGGCAAGGAATCCGATGAAATTGCCATGAATCTGAGTTGGTTTCCAGCCCACCAGAGCGGGTTTTACTCCTATGATTGCGCCGATCGAGATTCATCAGGAGCCCCGCGATGCCATACACACTGACCCCAGATACTGGGATCACCCCAAACGCTGATAACATTGACTACATCAAGGATCACATTGATACGGGTGATCGTTGGGTTTTGAACTTTGGGCCTCAGCATCCGGCAACGCACACCACGCTTCGGCTTGTGCTCGAACTCGACGGCGAACGCATCGCGCGATGCACGCCTCACATTGGCTATCTGCACTCAGGATTCGAGAAGCTCGCTGAGCATTTGGACTACAACCAGTATGTGACGATCGTATCGCGGATGAACTACCTCTCGCCGATCTCGAACAATATCTGTTGGCACGGCGGGGTCGAGAAACTCTTTGGGATCGAGATCACGAATCGGTGCAAGGTATTGCGCACGATTATGGCCGAGCTTGGTCGGATTCAGGATCACCTGCTCTGTGTTGGTGCTGCGGCACTCGACCTTGGTGCGTTCACTGGGTTCCTCTATGCGTTTAATCCACGCGAGAAGATCCATGATATTTTGGACTATATTTCCGGGCAACGCTTCCACCCAGACTGGACACGCGTCGGCGGGATTATGAAAGAGATCCCCGACGAAGAAGTATTCAAACGGATGGTCAAGAACTTCCTCCACGCCGACCTCGAACAGGCGATTCAAGACCTTGAGAACCTGGTCAACCGCAACCGAATCTTTATGGATCGTACCCAAGGCGTGGGCATCTTGACGCATGACGAAGCAATTGACTTTGGCGCAACGGGTCCGATCGCTCGTGGCTCAGGCGTCAAACGCGATCTTCGTAAGGACGAGCCATACTTGTGCTACGCAGACAACTGGGACGGCGAAGGTGCAGAGGCTGTGAAGTTCAGTGTACCGATCTGCCATGACGGCGATGTGTATGCACGGTTCTTGGTTCGCCTCGAAGAACTCAAGCAATCCATCAGCATCATTGATCAACTGATCGACAACATCCCACAAGGGTCGGCTGATGTGTTTGTTGACGAGAAGATCACCAAACCAAACAAGAACGAAGTCTACGGCTCGATCGAAGGGTTGATCCAGCACTTCGAACTCATCATGACCAATCGTGGGTGGGATGCGCCGATCGGCGAGACCTACCTTGCCCACGAGACCGCCAACGGCGAGCTGGGATACTACACCGTTGCTGACGGCACCAAGTGCAGTTGGCGCGTCAAAACCCGCCCGCCGAGCTTCTATAACTTCTCGATGGCAGCCAAGCTCATCGAGGGGCATATGCTCGCTGATATCGTCGCGGTGATCGGTTCACTGAATATCGTGGCTGGCGAGTTGGACCGATGAAACACGCTTGGCCTAGGTTGATCATTCTTGGATCACTGTTTTTACTGATCACGCTTTCTGGGTGCTCGGTGCTGCCGGTGTATACGGTGCGGGTAGATAATCAGAGTTCCAAAGCTGTTCTGGCTCGGCTCGAACGACGCCCGACGATGAACAACATGATCGAGATGGCATCGGCTCATGTCTCTAAGGAATCATCCAAGGTGCTTGGGCCAATCGAAGCCCCGCCGCTTGAGCGGGTGTACATTGTGATTCAGAGTCCGAGCGACCTGCACGCATTGCCCGATTCACACAAGATCAAGCGTGGGAACTGGGTCGTGACGATCTCGGATGGATCGAGCACTTCGTGGGGTGCCTATGAGATCTCGGTACGCAAGGAGTGAATCCTGCGGGCAGATTACCTATGATCTGCTGTTGGTTCGTCGGTTGATATATTGACCTTATTGGAGACTGATACGCGATGGCTTGGATCATGAAAAACTCTGCAGACGCTCAGATTGAAACCCGCGACGAGCCGTATTTGACTCCTGACATGGAGAAGAAGCTCCGCGAGGTGTATATGCCTCGCTATGAACGCCCAAAGGGCGCGCTGTTCCCAGCATTGCATATGGTTCAGCATCATTATGGATGGATTCCTCAACAAGCGATGCAAGAAATTGCTGATGTGCTTGAGATCGCGCCCTCAGAAGTGCTCGATACAGTCAGCTTCTATGAAGAGTATTGGGAGCTGCCTAAGGGCGAGCATCTGATCTCGGTGTGTCGATCAATCGCCTGCGAGTTCTGCTCGGCGACGGCATGCACCGAAGCGATCAAAGCCAAGCTGGGCATTGATGTCGGGCAAACGACAGACGACGGCAAGTTCACACTCGTCGAGCTCGAATGCCTCGGCTCGTGCGGCACCGCACCAGTCGCGCTCATCGATGATGATCTGCATGAGAATCTCTCGCCCGATCGAATCGTTTCGATGATCGACCAGGTGCAGAACGGCACCTACACCCAAGGCGGCACAGGCGCGGTCAAAGAAGACCTGTAGAGCTAGCAACAACTTGCATGTCGGAAGCAATCTGTCGTATGGTCGTTGACCATGCCGATGGCTTGCATCATGGCATACATGGTCGTTGGGCCAACGAATCGGAAACCCTGTTTTTTAAGCTGCTTGCTCAAGGTCTTTGACAGATCGGTCTGGGCGGGTAAATCGGCAAGTGATTTGTAGTGATTCACGATCGGCGTGTTGTCTACAAACGACCAAACGAACTCAGAGAGCGTTGTACCTTGTTTGTAGAGATCGAGCACCGCTTTGGCATTCGAGATTGTTGATTCAATTTTGAGCCGATTCCGAACAATAGAAGCGTCAAGCATCAATCGATCAAAATCGGCCTGAGTGAACCGAGCGACCTTCTTTGGATCAAACTTCTTAAAAAGCTTGCGATACCCTGCCCGTTTGTTGAGGATGGTTTCCCAGCTCAGCCCGGCTTGTGCCCCTTCGAGGGTGAGCATCTCGAACACATGGTGCTCATCGCGGTTCGGCACGCCCCATTCTGCGTCGTGGTACTGCTGCTCGATTGGGGATCGTGCCCATTCGCATCGGCATTTGGTTTCAGACATCTTACAAACTCCGTGATATCATTCGATGTGAAAGATGATAAGGATATCTCGGTGACGCGTGCGGTGGGGCGATTCTTCGGGCATATTTGGGGCGCAACAACCAAACCTGTCACCAATGACGAGCCAGAATCGCACACACAAGTTGTTTCGCATGAAGTGCACGAGACCCAAGGCGAACTCAACAATAAAAAAGTGATCCTTCGCAGGACCACGATTGATGAAGTTGAGATTCGAGAAGACAGCGATTAGGCTGCGATACGGAGTTCGTCATCGTGATCGATCTGCGATACGGCCCATCGAACAACATCGCGGATCGTGACAATCCCGATGCACTTCTTGTGAACATCTACAACCGGCAAGCATGAGATCCGATGATCGAGCATCACGCGGGCTGCGGCTCGCAATGAAGTATTTTTTCGCACCGCGATCAGTTGGCGGGTCATAATCTGATGTGCTCGTCGCTTGAGGCACGAAACATCAGCAGCGCGTTCGCCGGGCTTGCCGATAAATGGTGATATATTTTTGAGCAGATCACGATCGGAGATCACGCCTACACATTCGCCTGCATCGCCTTTGACGATCAGATGGTGATAACTATTCGATTCAAAGAGATCGCGGATGTACTCGACAGTGTCATCCATATCGATGGTCTCGACTGGCTGGGTCATGATGTCATTGACGACGAGTGGTTCCAATGCAAATCCTTCCTTGAGACTCATCAAATAGATGTGGCCTCTGCTGATTTATGAATCGGCAACGCGGCAAATCGGCTACACTGCATTATGGGAACACGCAAGAATCAAGGGCAGGCTGTGCCGTTTGGGCCGGATGCAATATGGGCACCGTGGCGTATGGCGTATTTGGAGGAGGCCTTTGATGAAGACCACCCAGATTCTGAACCCGATAACCAGCCGAGTTCAACACCCAAACCCAGCGGCAGCTTCTTGCTCGACTATTGGAACCAGCCCGAGCAAGATCGCGCTCATCATGTGCTCATCCGCAACGATCATGGGCTAATCATGCTCAATAAGTATCCCTATTCCAATGGCCACCTGCTCGTGGCTTTGGGCGATGCCCGCCCGAGCCTGACCGATTATGCCCCCGAACAACGCGCCGAGCTTTGGAAGCTTGTCGATCAAGCTGCTGCGCTTGTCGAACGGGCGCTGGAGCCTCAGGGCATGAACATTGGCGTGAACCAGGGACGCGCCGGCGGCGCCGGCGTGCCGAGCCATCTGCATGTGCATGTAATGCCGAGGTGGAACGGAGATACCAACTTCATCACGACGGTGGGTGGGATCCGCGTGATTCCATCAGCATTGGAGATGATGTACGAGCGGTTTATGAAGGCGGTTGAATAGCTATGGCTGTTCTGCTTTGGGTTGAGTTGGCTCAACCATCGGCCATTGGGATTGAATCTGCTCAATGAGTTCGTACGGCGGATAGACCACTGTTACAATGATGTAGCCTGTTTCCGGATCTACATTCCCAGAGTCCGTGATGCCAACTGTTATCCATTGATCTATATCTTTGTCGTAAACCACAACTGGAAACCCGGACGATCCGGCCAGATCGTTGTAGTCTCTCAACCCTTGCCCCTTGTCAATACGCACAAACAACTTGTCACTCATATAGCTCTCCCCCAAAGGATGGGCTACATTATCACTGTGTAGCAACACGCCTTGGAAAGCGACCAGTGAAAGAGGAGTGGACATTTTTTGAAAAAACAAATCCCTACCAACTTGACGAAAGCTGTCTAAATCTGAATCTTTGAGGATATAGCAAAACCGATTTGCATATTTTTCAGGTTCAACAGAAAATTTAACCGGTATAACTTGATTCAAATGGTATTCCAGCTCACGAACCTCCCACCCTACAACAGAATTCATTGGATCAATATACCTTTTGACACAAACAGAGTTATTCCAACCATGTCCACGAATGAACAACTCTTGATTACCCGAATTCATCTGATGTATTGTTATCAAAATATGGCGGGGCGATAAAATTGTCGCCCCGCCTAGAATATTTTTAGTCTTGCCTTTAGCATCACCATTCAGATATTCAACCTGCGTAAACACGGCTACTGCGCCGTCGATGCTCCTAGGCGTGCGTGGTGCAATACACCCTGCCAGAACCCCTAATGGCAATACAAGAACAATGAAGGCGAAAGACAACTTGATCATGGCAAATTATTAGGGTTGGTAAACTCAATAACCATTGTTTCAGTACCAATTGTCGTGTCAATAGTAACCATATTTGAATTTCGCGACCAATTAACCTCAACCATTCCAGCAATACTGTCTTTAAACTCAATACTAGCGATCCCCAGCCAGCCCATCGACCCGACTACATCATTAATTGTATCTGTGTAAGATATTTGAAAATCTCCATTTTGGAGAATTTGCACATCCTCGTGTACAAGGAAGGGCAAATCGCTTTCACCCACATAAAGATTTGCCATCTCATGCGAAAGCAAGAAATCAACCGAGGCGATGTCTGCCTCTTGGTTAAAGGAAAAATCAATGTCTGCCTGATACTGCAACACGCTATTGGCTACCAACACACCACCATCTGCGGTTGCATTGTTTTCACCGCCAAATAAATACTCCCCAGATACAACTAAGTGGTAATCGCCATCACTATCTTGCACCCATTGCGATCCCGTCGCTGGATCACTAAACACATCGACAAGCAGTTTGCCCTCAATCACTGTCCCTACATGCACTAGCCCTATTGGCGGATCGGCAGGAGGACTTAACAGATGATTGTTTTCATCCCCCGGCAAAGGAGTCCTACCTTCAACAGGCTCAAGCCTAACCTCAACCCCATAGGACCGACTGCCATCCGCATGCTCTGTATAAGTCCCTCTAACATTTGTGGGCTGCACATTACAACCAGATAAAAAACCTGAAACGGCTAGGCCGGCAGTCAACAAACAGGCGCCCGTTCCAATACTTAATACATTTTTCATATCAATAGCCTCCTTTAGGCTTTGGGCATACACAATTGTCTACCCAAAGCAAGACTACCCCCCCCCCCGTATATGCTTGTCAACAACATATTCAAAACATTACACTATTTATTTATTGTTCAGAAAATAACACTATTGCGAAATGTGATATATTACAGTTTTAAACCGCTATCAAATCCACCTAACTCTTTGCTCGCAAACAAAATAGCTGTTTTAAAAAGCTCACCCGAGTTTTACGCCGTCTTCTTCGACGCCGACGGTTCGTTTGTCGCCGGCGCGGGTGATGAAGTGTTCGAGATAGGCCTCGATGATGGGGCGTGTGCCTTCGAAGAGGGTTTGTTCGACTCGGCGGATCTGTTTTTCCATCCAGGCCCAATGCTCTTGTTTGAGATGATGGACTGGCAGGTCTTTTTCCCACAAGCGAACCGTATCACTCTCATTATTTTTCATCTCGGCTGTAAGGCGTTCGAGATCGTCGGAGTTGCCGCCGAGAGAGGAGAAGTAGGGCATGAGCATCAGGCTGTGCTGTTTGTCGGTCATGCTGCCTCGCCCAGCGAGAAAATCTGTGTAGTGGCAGATGAGCTGCGATGGATGCACGAGCTGCGATTCGTCAACCGTTTCGACACTCGTATCTTTGAGTTGGAACTGAATCCAGAGCAGGGTGTCGAAGTCGATGATCTTCCCATCGACTATTTTTAAAGTGTTAAACGCTTCGATCGGCTTAAACCTCGTGCGGATCGCATCGGGCTTGAGTACCAACTCAAAGGTCGTGCCAAGCCCGTGCTCTCTGCCCACCCCTGAGCCCGAGTAGGTGCGGATCGCATGAAACGCAGTGCCGTTTTCTAATGCTCGGCTATAGATCATCTCGAAGAAATCAGGATCGAGCGCGAGCGCATCAAGATCGTGAAGAATCAAATGAGAAGTCTTGCAGCTACGAATCGCTAAGCTCCAACTCGTCCACGCAAAGACCCAGCCCCAGTTAATGGCCTGCGCCACTCGTTTTTGCTTCGACGAATAAAACCGAACCGTAAGATCCATTGGTAAATCAATCCCATTGAGCACATCAAGCACCGCAGGATCAAGGCCTTGCTCTTCACAATCAAAAACGAGAATGAGTTCTTTGCAGTTGGCCGCATCCATTCGGCTCATGAGTTGCACATTGGCGATCACCACATTGGTGATGCTCCGCATACACGCGATGGTGATCGTGTAGCCCGGCTCGCTCCCATTTCTTTGGGCACCTTCCCACGAAACAAGATTGCGCAACGAGGCCCGCATCGGGATTCGTTTGATTACTTTGAGAAGAAACTTGATTCGTGTACGCATTATTCTTCCTTCGATTTACTGATCGCGCCCGCGAGCAAGAACGCGATTTCGAGAGATTGTTGATAGTTTAATCGTGGATCACACAACGAAACATAGTTCTTATTGAGATCGTCTTCGGTGATCCCCGAGCCGCCACCGAGGCATTCGGTGACATCTTCGCCGGTAAGTTCGAAGTGGACGCCACCCAAGATCGTGCCGGCAGTGCTGTGCGCATCGACGGTCGATTCGAGTTCGCTGAGAATGTCATCGAAGTTGCGAGTTTTGATGCCCGATGAGGTTGTTGTGCCGTTGCCGTGCATTGGGTCGACCATCCACAACACTGTTCGTCCTTCGCTTTTCACCTTCTCCAACAACGGCGGCAGGCTCTGAGCGACCTTGCCTGCGCCCATGCGCGCGATGAGTACGAGTTTTCCAGCGGTGTTGGTTGGATTAAGCGCATCGATGAGTTGGATGAGTTCATCGGGCTGCATCGTCGGTCCGACCTTTACACCAACAGGATTCACGATGCCTTTGAAGAACTCGATGTGCGGGCCGTCGAGTTGACGGTTGCGTTCGCCGATCCAAGGCAGGTGCGTGGTCAGGTCATAGAACCCGGTTCGTCGAGGCACCTGGCGGGTCTGCGCCTGCTCATAAAAGAGATTTAACCCCTCGTGCGAAGTATAAAAACTCACTCTGGACGAATCTTCAACTGTCTGCTCGCCAAGGTTTTGCATAAAGGCTAAGCCATCGGCAAGGGTGCGCGACATCTGTTCATACTGCGCCCGGCGCTGGGTCGAAACCGTTGCATTGTTGAAGAATGAGAGATCCCAATATTCGGGATGGTGTAAGTCGGCGAACCCGCCATCGAGTAATGAGCGGATAAAGTTGAGCGTGAGTGCTGCGTGCTTGTAGCCTTCGACCATGAGAAACGGATCGGGGGTGCGTGCATCTTTGTTGAAATCGATTTGATTGACAAGATCGCCAAAGTAGCTCGGGAGGGTGCAAGATTGGCCTTCGATCTCTTTGGTCTCTGTCGGCGACGATCTTGGCTTGGCGTATTGACCGGCGAATCTACCCACACGGGTGACTGGCATGCGCAGGCCGTGAATAAGCACGAGCGACATCTGCAAGAGAATTTTGAGCTTGTTAGCAATCGGTGCGGAGGAGCACTCTGCGAGCATTTCGGCACAGTCGCCGCCTTGGAGGATGAATCGCTTACCCGCTTGCGCGAGCGCGATCTCATTGCGAAGCTTCTCGATCTCGCCTGAGGTGACCAATGGGGGCAGTTGGGCAAGACGATCGCGAGCCGAGCTGAGCAATGCAGCGTCCGGATAAGAGAACGGTTTCTCCATCGAGCATGCGGACCATGATGATGGGGTCCAGCCAACGGGAGTTGTGTCGAAATGATGTGGTTGTTGATCTGTCATCTTGTGAGGCAGGAAGAGGCGGGGATTATCTGGACGCTCTGGATAAAAATTGCGCCCAGAGCGTATTGAAATCAACGATCAGAGAGAGAATAGGTGAGTCATTCCCACGAATCGTGATAGAGTGAGGGTATGGCAAAACAATGCAGCAACGATACGAACAAAAAAGAAATCGGCCAAACAGTGTCGCTTCCTGTGCTTGATTCCAAACATTCCCAAACAGGGATGAAATCAAAGTCGGGTGCGCCGATGATGGGACGCACACGGAGGGGTCGCTCGCGGGCGATCGTGCTCACTCTGGTCAACCTGCTGATGATCGCCCATCTCATCCAATGGGCCATCGTAGGCACCACCATTGCGCCAATTGAGCCCAGCGAAGCGATGGAAACCCTCGAGGTTGGGGTGATCAACGCGGGCGCGATCCTGTTCTTGCTCGCCTTCTTATCGACGCTTATTTTCGGACGCTTCTTCTGTGGCTGGCTCTGCCATATGGTCGCGCTCCAAGATTTATGTGCCTATATGATGAACCGGATCGGGATTCGCCCAAAGCCCTTCCGTTCACGATTGCTCATCTACTTCCCCTTCGCTCTCGGGATGTATATGTTCGTCTGGCCAACCTTTAAAAGGGTCGCCCTTGCGCCGTTACTCAAGAGCGCATCTGTTGATTGGCCGATTTGGCTTAAGCCTGTGGAATCGATCAGTCAATATTCGACAGAACTGATCGTCGACGATTTTTGGGCGACGATGCCCCCTTGGCATATCGCGGTGGTATTTTTGTTTATCTGTGGGTTCGCAGCGGTGTACTTTCTTGGAGCCAAAGGCTTCTGCACCTATGGCTGCCCATACGCCGCGTTCTTTAAACCTATGGATAAAGTCGCGCCGATGCGGGTTCGTGTCGATGACAGTTGCGAACAGTGCGGCTATTGCACCAGCGTATGCACATCCAATGTCCGCGTTTCTGAAGAGGTCCGCGACTTTGGAATGGTGGTCGATGCCGGGTGTATGAAAACGCTCGATTGTATCAGCGCATGCCCCAACGATGCCTTATCGCTCGGGTTCGGCAAAATCGCGTTTGGCGCCAAACCGAGATCGCCAGAGACTTACATACAAGCACAAGCAAAGAAGGCCCGCCGATATGACATGACGATGGGCGAAGAGATCTTTGCCAGCGTGTTGTTCTTGTGGTTCTTCTTCGCAACCCGAGGCTTACTCGACGCGGTCCCGATGCTCATGGCTGGCGGGCTCGCGGCGATCGGCGTGATGATCGTGATGACCAGCATCAAACTTTTCCGAGAGCAAAACGCCCGGCTGTACACGAATCAACTCAAATCAAAGGGCAAACTCACCATCAAAGGCTACCTCTTTGTAGTCGTCGCCTTGGGGTTCATTCTCGGCAGCGTGTGGTCTGGCCAAGCCAAAGCAATGCGCTGGCGGGCAGATGTGTTGTACGCAAGTTCCGATATCCCAACGAGTGTGTTGATGCGCCCAGAGTTTCAGCCTTCACAAGCCCAACGCAAACGCGCCCAATCGGCAGTGTGGGCGTATCAACGGGGTGATTCAATCGAAAGTGGTGGGATGGGCTGGGAACTCAGCGCAGAACACCGCTTGCGATTGTCATATTTTTTGAGCATTCTGGGTCGAAATGGCGAAGCATACACCCAGCTCCAACGCGTGATCGAAGAAGGTCAGCCTACTGATCAGTTGATCATCCAGGCTGGTCAGTTGTTGATTATTTCGATCGATGCAAACCCGCCAGAAGGGCTGGACCGAAACGATCTTGAAACCCTCAAGCGTACACAACTGCTCGAAATGTATCGGCATGCCTTGTCGATCCATCCCCAGCTCCATGCGATTCGGACTGAACTTGCGCGCAGTGCCTACTCTGTAGGCGATCTTGAAAAAGCAGAAGCACTCTGGGCGATTCACGATTTTGATGAAGACCCATCCTTTTACTTGGCCCGCGCTGGATATACCGGATTCGCCAATAACATGATCGAAACAAAGGAACTCTACGCCAAGGCAGCACAGCTTGCGTTGACAGTTGATCATCCCGCAGGGATGATCATTGATATCGGGCGTGCAGCCATCGCGTTTCGACTCAAAGATATCGCCCTTGATATGGCCCAGCAAGCGGTTGATCACGAGAGCGCGACCGCATTAACCTGGCTCGCAGCTGGCGAACTGGCCAACGCATCTGGGCTTGGAGAACTCGGCACCGAACGGGCAGAAAAGGCACTCACCATGCCAGGCGTCGATCGCCCGATGGTCCAAGCCCGTGCTGCGGGTGTATTGGCCAAGCGGGGAAACACCAATAAGGCACGAAAACTGCTCGCAGACGCAGCCACGCGGGCGCGTGATCCGTTCGAAATCGTATATATCGCCCAAGGCATGTCGCGGGCAGGGCTCTCGCTTGGTGATCAGCAAATGCTCGATGAGGGTATGGCCTTCTTCGAACAGGTGACAAAGGACCACCCAGATTTGTATGTCATCGGGCATGACTATTCATCAATGCTCTTTTCGATCGGCAAACCCGAAGCTGCGCTCACAGAAATGCTCCGTGTCGCCCAGCTTGATGCAACGAATCCGGTTTTAGCGATGCGTGTTGCCGATATTCATCGTGCGATGGGCAACGAGGACAAGGCAGCCCAATGGCGACAAGAGTATGAGAAGCGCAAGTTGATGATTCAAGATTGAATGCTGATCACATTGTCGCAAAGCTGATTTGTGTTTTGAAACAAACGCGCGTGTTAAAACGCGCGTGTAATTGCGCGAAGTTTGCGCACATCATACAACCTGACCCTATCTTGTAAAATTTGGACTGAAATTGAAGGTCCATTCTTGATATTCAACCCACACTGAGTCGATCACGATTAAACGCACCCTATTGGTAGGGTGTGCCGTGTGTTGCCAATGTCGGCGGCACTCATCAACTCGGTCCAGATCCGTTCCAGATCTACAACGGACCCAACTCAATACACCGCCCGATTCCTATTGGGCACACGGAGACCAATCATGGCCACTCGAACAAAGAAACACCCAGCGAAGAAAACCGCAAAACGCACCACGACCCGTAAGCCAGCCAAAAAGACGGCAGCAAGGAAGACCACCGCGAAAAAGGCACCTGCCAAGAGGAAAACCACCGCTCGCAAAGCAACTGCAAAGAAAACCGTAGCTCGTAAACCAGCAGCACGCAAAACCGCTGCAAAGAAAACGACTGCTCGTAAGACCACTGCGAAGAAAACAGCAACTCGCAAACCAGCCGCAAAGAAAACAGCAACAAAGAAGCCAGCAGCTCGCAAGACGACCGCTCGTAAGACTGTTGCCAAGAAGAGCCCAGCTCGCAAAGCAACCGCACGCAAAGCTGTCGCCAAAAAGACTGTCCGCAAGACAACAGCCAAGAAAACCGTAGCGCGTAAGCCAGCGGCAAAAAAGACGGCAACCAAGAAGCCAGTTGCTCGCAAGACCACTGCGAGAAAAACAACCGCTCGTAAAACAGTCGCCAAGAAAAGCCCGGCTCGCAAGACAACACGCAAGACTGTTGCCAAGAAGACCACTGCTCGCAAGCCAGCAGCACGCAAGTCGGCTACAAAGAAGACTGCACGCAATCCAGTTGCTCGTAAGACAACCGCTCGCAAGACCACTGCACGCAAAACGACTGCAAGAAAGACAACTGCTCGCAAGTCAGTCGCAGGACGCATCACGCGTAAGCCAGTTGCACGCAAGACGACCTCGCGTCGCCGTGCTGCATAACTGACGAGAAGATTCTCTTTCTAAAACTGTAAAACCACGAGAACGCCGACTATCAACAGGTCGGCGTTTTCTCTGCGCTCACTCGGCAGACTCGGTAACCACTACCGTCTGCGGATGGAAAGCGCTAAACGAGTAGTAGAATGACTGAACGGTTTGCACACCCTTTGGTGCGATGAGAACTTGCACGCCCGCATCGGTTGAGGCCGCAATCACATTGCCAAGCTCGGTCTCGATAACAAACCGCTTACCAATCTTTGATGCAGGCACAAAGAGGCTCTGTTCGCCCGCTTTGATCCCAAGCCCGAGCGTCTTTTTAGGAATCGCGTCGCCAAAGTCTGCGATCGGAACCAGGATTCGGTCCTTATCATTGAAGTAGTTCTGGTATGGGTTGCCGTCGTATGGGCGTTCGTGCCCGGTGTTGGCGTTGAGGACTTTTCCTGACGGATGCTCAGATTGAAACTGCGACCAGGGGATGATCTTGACCGGAAGCAACTCGAGCGCGGTGCCCACCAAAGGCCCAGAAACTGCTTTGAGTCCAAGCTGCGACCAAAGCCCTTTGTACTGGCGATCGTACATCAGCACATTTGAGTTATAAAGCGCGCCCGAGACGCCAAACTCAAGCACCTCTTCATGGGCATCTTCGAGCGGGTCGGTCGGTGTGATCAGCACGGTTCGACGAACCAGTGTAACAGAATCGCACAATGGGCAATAGGTCGCAGCGACTGGATCGCCTCCAACAACTAGGTTGGCGACCTCGTGGAAGTTGAGGATCTTGATCGGCACCGCGACAGATTCATCCCCGATCGTCACATCAATGATCCGGTCATTGGGCTGATAACCAAAGGCATCCGCTATGGGCAAAAGAGCAGGATCGGTCAATGAGGGGATCGCGTCGCGAGGCAAGAGTGTGTGAATCTCTCTACGCGGAATGGTCAATCCATCGAGATCATATTCGGACGCAAGATCAACCGATCCTGGGCGATTGACCTGCTCAAACGCTGGCTCCTCGCCAGCGTCTTGAGGCTCATCAAAACCATTGGCTGCGTATAGAGAGGATACACCAAGAACCACCGAGCCTACAAGCGTTGTGATGGCGAGAATCGATCGGATTGGCGTGTTCATTTCAGGCCTTTCAATGGCGGGTATGTATTGGCAATGTCCGAATAACCACAGCCCTTTGGCATGGAGAAAGGTTATCACTCGACCCAGCCAGACTATTCCATTCAAATGGTTTCAAAAAACATCCAAGACACGCTATTCCCTTGTGTATTAACGAGTTGCGTGTATATTTCACTTGTCCTCGCTTGATGCCCACTGGCATAAATCAAGTGTGAACATCAAACTGAAACACCGCTTCGAAGACGGAGCGAAAGGGAGAGAAGATATGAAGAACACAATCGCAATCGCAATCGTATGTGCAGCAACCTCAGGCATCGCCATGGCAGACACTGTCGATGTCCGATACACCGGCGTTGCTGGCGGCTCAAGCGCTTCACACCTTCGTGTCGAAGGGGGCACCTACTACGCCGGCCAAATGATGCACGAGTTCACAAGTGGTAGCCGAGCAGGTCAATCCTTTGGGACCTTCTGTATCGACTTCTCAGAAGCTGCCAATACAAGCGGTGCAACCTACCAAATCGTCGATATCGCGGATGCACCAATGCCCGGTACACCATACGGCCAAGCAATCGCAGATCGCATCAACGCTGTTGTTGCCAACGCAGCAGCACTTGGCTGGATCGATAGCCGACTCCAAGCTGATACTGACCAGACAGATTACACCGCCAAGATGGGTGCGATCCAAGCTGCTGTTTGGGAAGCGTTCGGAAGCGATATTGAAATCAACGATTCCCGCACATACAACTCATTGGCCAACTACTACAACATCTTGACTGATGTCCAAACCTTCGACAACTCACTGCGTCTTCAAGGCCTCAAGGCAATCGTCGCAGGCGGCCAACAGGACATGCTCTATGTTGTTCCACTTCCACCAGCCGCATTCGCTGGTCTCGGATTGCTCGGCGGGATCGCAGGTGTTCGCACCGCTCGCCGTCGGAAGTAAGTCCAAATAACACAATCTCATCCTTTCCAAAGCACCCCAGGAATACCTGGGGTGCTTTGCTGTTTACCACTCAAAAATATGCAACCCCCCCATATTTCCATGCAATTTGAATGTGGGCTTGTTGTCTACCTAAACCAATGAATCACAAGCACTAAAATACTTTGTTTTTTTTTACTCCGCACAGCCGGAAATGGTTGACTTACCCACATAATCGGTTAAATTAGAAGTGCAAGACATATGACGATGTCAACTGTTTTTGTAAGCCAAACCAGTTCATAAGGCGAGTTGGAGGGATTTGGTGAGTTTGACACTCGGATTTTGTACATAAAAGAGGGCTGCCATCATGGGCATTTCAAAGAAGACTATCGCTGTTTCATTGTTGGCCATCGCTGCTGGTGCATCACTCGCATCCGCTCAACGCGACACCAACAATCTCACCACCTTCGCACTCGATCTGCACAACAACACTGTTGTCGTTGATCAAGCGATTGCGCCACACGCTGACCGCACAAGCAACCAAATCTTGGACTTGTCAGAGAACACCGCGGCTCAGAACTCCATGTTCCCATCTGGCATCCAGTTCTTGATCCCAGCAAGCGGACCACAAGAAGGCGGCTTTAACCCAACAGCCAACACTATCTCACACAGCCAATTCGGCCCAGTTGGGATCGACAATGCACAGGCTGTCACCAAGCCTGACATCCTTCTCATTGTGCCTTTGCCACCTGCAGCTTTCGCTGGTCTTGGCTTGCTCTGCGGAATCGCAGGCGTTCGCAAGTTCCAATCACGCCGATAAGCCTGATCCAACAAATCATCTTTGAACACCCGGTTTCTACCGGGTGTTTTTTAGTTGCCTGATTGTTCTGATACTGATTTCAGAATCTCTTGATACGACTGGCCTTCGACGATCTCACCATTGATCTCTAAGAATCGCCCTTCAAAGCAAGCTGTGCAGTTACCTAGGCAGTCTTTGCTTGGGATGCCACGGGCGATGAGGTCGTTGCGCTCTTCGAGATTGCGCGGATTGTTGATGCAGAATCGGATTGGTGGCTTGGGCTTGCTCATTGGTCATAAGAATAGCGCAATCAAACCCGATGGCAATGCGTAGTCAAATCGGCGCCCTGCACACGGGCAGCATGTGCTGAGTTGGGGAAACCTATTCATTCGGGTTCCCAAGACGCCACCAGCATGGCACACGGCCTACTGCGTCGGCGGAGCTTTTTTAAGGTTAATCCAAAGCCAGCGGGCGATGACTGTGTGGCCGAGTATGGCGGCGAATACGCAGATGGTGACGATCCAGACGGTGGGGAAGTATGCTGCTAGGAGGAGGTCGGGTTGGTTTGATTCGATCCAGAGTGGGGAGCCGGGGGTGCGTTGGATGACGATTCGGAAGAGGTTGATGAGGAGGAGGACGCCGAGGATTTCGAAGAGGAGGACGAGTTTGGGCATTCGTTTGACGAAGGGGAGGATCAGCAGTGCGGCGATGGGGGTGATGACATCGAGGTTTTGGCCGTTCCAGCTCATTGCTTTGGGGACTGTTCCTTGGTCGGCCCATGCGTGGAGTACCCATTCGAGTGGGAGGCGGAAGAGGTGGAATGCGATGAGGGCGGTGATGGGGAGTGTTGCGAGGCGTTTTCCTATGGGGGAGAGGCCTATGGAGATGGCGAGGAGGAAGTTGATGGCCATGAGCGGGGCGATGGCGAGGAAGATGGGTTCTTTGAGGCCTAGGCCTGAGCGTGCGAATAGTGCGGTTGCGGACATCCAGATGATGAGGGCGATGCAGGAGAAGAGGGCGGCTTTTTTGCGTGCTGGCTTTGGGGTTGCCCAGGTGTAGCCGGCGATGAGGGAGAGGGCGGTGATTGCGACGACGAGGAGGAATATGGTGAGACTGAGGGTGTCTGGTGAGTGCATGGGGGCTCCTTGTTGGTTGTCTTATAGATTTGTTGGTATGAGGGGGTTGGAGAGATTGGCTCGATGCCAAAGACCTCCTTCGCCGAAGACGGTCGAAGGAGGGCGCCGGGCGGTTTAGCTCTCGCCGAACTGTTTACGGAGCAT
>JAJRPN010000010.1 GCA_024280755.1 Planctomycetota bacterium | reverse complement strand
GGACCTCGGCCTCACGAAGCTTGTTGATGATCTGCTCTGCTGAATGCCGTTTCCTGGCCATGATTGTCTGCCTTCCAAATACGCCCATTCTACGAGGATACTCGCATAAGGAATGGACTAGTTATTGGGGGGCAGGTCAGGTAGCTCCATTTATTAGTGCCAGCTTGCGATGGATTTCTGTATTTGGCTGTGGCCAAGTAGTTTTGTGCTTAGTAATGGATTCGTCAATGTCTTTATTGCTGGCCTGTATGCTGCTTGCGATGTTGTCGCAAAGTCCAGCAAGTTTGGGAAGCACATCTAACCCGAAGGGGGTGAACGATGTTGAATCATCATGAGAGAGATAATGCGAAGCTGAAGAGGTGTCAAAAACAAATATTTGAGAAAGAACTGGTTCGGGAGTGTGGTCATCTTTCCATTCGACCACTGAAGAAGTTCCTTCGACAAGAAACTCAATTTTCGCTGATGCAGCAGTAGTATGTGGAGTAGCGAATACATCTGCAACTATTTTGGGAGTTTGTCCTCTGGTACGGCAGGCATTCTTGATCACGCGGGTATAACCAGTCTTCCCTGATCCGTTGTTTCCATAGATTATATTCAAACCGTTTTGTGCATCAAAGGAGAGAGTCTGGTCAGAAGGAAGTCTGTTGACTTGTTTTAATTCAGAGATAGAGACAAGATTGACTCCTGATCCTGTACCAGTCGCGGGGGGGATGTGTTTGGATTCCAAAGGCTCGGTTTGGGGAATAGTTGCTCCATTGGGGAGCAAGCCGTGTGTGTTGCGTGCAATCTGTTCAAGTTCGTGTAAATCTACCGTTGTTATCTTGTCCTGAGTGATGAGTCTGCGTAGGGCATCCATTTGCCATTCTGGTAGATTAGATTTGACAGCCCACGCATGTATGGCTGCCAGTGCTGACGGATTGTTGTCTTGGAGTGGTGTATTGGTCATTGTTGATCTACTTGTCATTTACTGCTGCATTTTCTTCTGGCCCATCCAGCATCGGCATACTCAGGCCTTCGATCTCTTGAAGGCTGCGGCCAGCGATTCCTTGGAGGTCGCCATACATGCCTGCGGTGGAATCGATTACGCCGGTGATTTGGGCATCACGCTTTGCCCACATACGCATCATTGATTTTCGTTCTTTTTCCAAGTCCTCACGCATCTCGCTGAACTTTTCAACAATGGCCTCTACACGGTGACGGAATCGCGGGCCGGTGAGATATTCATAGACTAATTCAGTTTTGGTTTGCTGCCCTTCGCTGGTTTGCCTTGCGAAAGCGTACTGAATCGTTGCGTGTCGCAATGTGATGGCAACGGGAATGGCTAGGTGCGGTGAGACCACCCACACGCCGTCAATCTGATCGAATGTAGTCACGCCCGCTGGGAGGGCTTGGGAGATAATAATGGCAATATCTGCCTTCGCTCTCCGCTGATCTTCACGAAGTTTTACAAGCCAACCATCGCTCCAGTTCTTTGTGCGTTTTGATTCCCAAAGGATAGTGCCGCACACATTCCCGTTTTGACTAACAACCCTTTGCAGCACATCGCCGCCAAACTCGCCTTTGGGTACAGGCTCAATATGATCAAGTGGAAACTTGGTACCGAGAAGCGATTCAAGCTCAAGTTCTTGGACCTCGCCTTGAAGTTGCTGTGAGCCTTGTTCAGATTGGCGTTTGAGTTCCTCAATCTTCTTGGTCATAGAGATTATGGTTTGGTCTTTCTCCATCATGCGAAGGTTCAATGCTTCCTCGGCTTCTTTGCGTGCTTTATCGCGTGTGTCGGATAAGGACTCCTGAATCCGTTTTTCAATGGTCAGTTCCATTTCTCGTTTTTGATCGTCAAGTTCTCGCTCTTTACGGATCAGTTCTGCTTGAGCCTTTTGAGCTTCGGCAAGTTTGCTATCTCGCTGCTTGAGAACATCTCGGAGTTCTTGGACTTCACCCGCCTTGGCTTCGATTTCATCGCCGACGGCTTCGCGGGCCTTCTTGGCTTCTGCTTCCACAATGGTTGCTCGTTCGGCCTTGAGGCGTTCGCGGACTTGATCGCCGATTGATTCGCGTTCGGCTGCTAGTTTCTGTTTCTCAGCCTCGATATGTTGAACCTTCTCCCGCATCGACTCTTCGGTTTTTGCAATCTGCTGCTCATACTTCAACTTGGTCGCTTCAACCAAGGGGGCAGCGAGGGATTCCGTAAGCCGAATCTCGGTCTTACAGTTGGGGCAAGTGATTGTGGGTTCTGGTGTTGCCATTCGTATCTCTATCCATGATTGATGTGTGTGTGATTATAACAGCACCCGAACCGATTCTAAAGAGACTGACTTCAGATAAATCCATTCTTACCCATAACTTGTGGGTTGTTTGTGTTTCCATACGCTGAATCGCCACTCTCCCATAGAGAATGGCCCGTTCTAGGATTGTTCTTTTTTGTGGGAAAGCACGAGCAAGGGGTTGTAATCTGGGCGGGTCATAGGCCTGATTTGTAATGAGAATCGACAATGGCCAGAATCGCATCTTGGATTGCGGAGGGCAAGTTGGGCCAAGCGTCGGCTATCCTCTTTATAGACGAATCTTGATAGGCGTTATCTGTGCCAGATTCTGCCTGATCGTGTCCAACAAAAGCGGCCAATGAGCGGCCACTATTTCGCCCATTGTCGCAAGTGCTGTTGGTATCAGCACTTGATTTTTTGGTGTCTCTGGTTTGGGACCAGAAGGTCGCAGGTTCAAGTCCTGTCTCCCTGATTGATCCGTTTGGATCTGAAATACGAAAAGGCTTGTGTAATGCACGGGCCTTTTTTATGCGCGATCAGGGTTCTTAAAGCAAAGTTTCGGGCCGGTTGTCAGTGTTTTTCATTGCTTGCGGTGTGCATGTACTCATCTGATTGGGTATGGTGTGAGCATGGCAAACGACGGAGCCAAAATTGAGGAGTGTGTTGAGCAGGTCGAATCGATCAGCGCTCTTCGTGCGCCCCAACGCCGAAAGGATAACCCGCTGACTCGATCGCTCGCGGGGATGCTTGGGATGGGTGTTTTGGGGGTGATGTTTTTGGTCTGCTTGGGATCTTTGCCTTGGACGCTCTCAGCGGGTGTTGATGCCGACGGGCAGTCGATCGGTGTGCCGAGATATGACGCCGGATCGCCCAAAGCGGGTCGGCTTCCACCGAGTTGGTGGGTGTATGACGAGCAGGATATTGAGCGATCGACCAAAGCGATCGAGCCGGCAGTTTTAGAACAGATTGCTCTCGAACATGGCAGTACGGTCGATCAGTTGATCGAAGCCCAAGATGAGGCGACGCTTGATCTTGTCAAGCCGTATTGGCCGAGGTATTGGCTCGGGTCTGATACGCTCGGGCGGTCTTTGGGGGTTCGGCTGCTCGCTGGTGGTGGTATCTCGCTCACGATCGGGATCGCTGCCGCGTTGATTAGCGTGAGCATCGGGACGATCTACGGTGCATTCGCAGCATATGTCGGAGGCAAGGTCGATTCGGTCATGATGCGTGCGGTTGATGTGCTCTATGGCTTGCCCTACATCTTGTTGGTGGTGTTGCTGGCGGTAGCAAGCGATGCGATGGTCGATGAGTGGGTGACGCATAACAAAGCCAAAGCCAAATGGATGCAGAATCAGGTCGTTGAGACGCAGTTTCAAGAA
The DNA here is from genome assembly GCA_024280755.1 of Planctomycetota bacterium. Classification (GTDB taxonomy): domain Bacteria; phylum Planctomycetota; class Phycisphaerae; order Phycisphaerales; family UBA1924; genus UBA1924. Next base: position 137,315 of record JAJRPN010000010.1, on the reverse strand, counting down.
ACTGGCGAGAAGCTTTCAAGGGCCGATGCTCGGATTCTTCTTGGTGAAGATCAGCAACTGCATGATGAGTTGGTCACACAGGCTCTCGCGTTGTATCCTCGGCGAGAGATCTCTGCGGGGACGCGGACGATGCTCGATGTGCTGACGCTGCTCGTGGCGATCGGCGGGGTCAGTTGGTTGACCATGGCGCGGGTGATCCGTGGTCAGGTGCTGAGTTTGAAGAATCAGCAGTTTGTTGAGGCCGCCCAGGCGATCGGTGGGTCGCCCACGCGGATCTTTGTTCGGCATTTGCTTCCCAATTTAATTGGCCCGATCGTGGTGTATGCCACGCTGGCGGTGCCTCAGGCGATTTTACAGGAAAGTTTCCTCAGTTTTCTTGGGATTGGTGTCAAACCGCCTTTGCCAAGCTGGGGAAACCTTGCTGCGGAAGGACTTGGGGAGCTTAATACTTACCGGAGTCACTGGTGGCTGTTGTTCTTTCCGTGCTTGTTGCTCGGTGTGACGCTCTTGGCGATGAACTTTGTTGGAGAAGGTCTACGAGAAGCGTTCGATCCCAAGCGACAACGCTGATCAAGGATGATATTGTATAGACCCGCTCGCACGGTCGTGTGGTGGGTTCTCGGCGGGTGGGTTGCTCGTCGAACTAGATAGAGGCAGGTGCAAATGCAGAATAAGTTTGGTCTCAAAGATTTCGTACTCATGATGCTCGTTGTTCTTGTTGGCGTGTTCACGCTCATGAATATCAAAGAGGGCGATCGGCGTTGGACAAAGACCCAAGAGTTGCTCAACAAGGTCGGGACTGTTGAACAACAAGTCGCCAAGCTTGATCGCAATCTCCAAGAAGGCGAAGCTTCGACCCAAGAAGGACTCGATGCAATCACTGGTCAGCTTTCAAACCTCGACGCTCGGCTTTCGAGCGGTGAGTTCAGTGTGAGCAGCTCCGGCGGCGGATCGAATACTGGCGGAGGTTCAGTTGGTGGCAATGCACGCGACAGCTGGGCTCGTCCTGGCAGTGTGCCCATCAAGCGGCAGCCAAAGTTTGGGTTCGCAGTCGAGCCTTACGATCTTGATGGCTATTCACGCGGCGGCGAGTTTACTGAGGCATTCCCTGCCCAGCTCAGCAAGCTCACCCCAGTGCTGGCAGAAGATACCTATGCCCGTCGGATTAATGATCAGATATGCGAAACGCTTGCCGGTCTGAATGCTCAAACGCTTGAACTCGAAGGTTTGCTCGCTGAGGCTTGGCAGTATGATCCCAATGGGTATTGGTTGCGTGTAAAACTTCGCGAGAATATCAACTTCTCCGATGGTGTAGAGATCACCGCAGAAGATGTCCGTTGGACATTCCACGACTACATCAATAATCCTGAGCTCGAAACAGAAGCTTTGCGTTCGACCATGACCTCGATCGAGAAAGTGGAAGTGATTTCTGAGAAGGTCGTCGAGTTCACCTTCAATCAGCCTGACGCATACAACCTGCAAGCTGCGTTGGGTTTCTATATCTTGCCAAAGCATTTTTATACCCAACTTACTCCGAGCCAAATCAACCAGAGCACCGCGCTTTCGATGGGGTCTGGGCCGTTCAAACTTGACATCCTTGATGTCGACAACCAATGGGCGCCGGGCAAGGATGTTATTTTGGTTCGTAACGAACAGTATTGGGGACCCAAGCCATCGCTCCAATCAATGCGGTATAAGGTCATCATCGAACCGATCGCTCGTTTGACCGAGTTTCGCAACGGCAATGTGAGCATGATCCCTCCGAGTTCGCCTCAGTTTGGCAAGGTGTCTCGTGAAGAGGGTTGGGATGACTTTGCGTATTCACTCAACTGGGCGAACATGCGTTCTGGATATGGATTTATTGGCTGGCAGTGTGGGCCTCGCGATGGCAAGTTGACGCCATTCCATGACAAGCGGGTTCGTCAAGCAATGACCTTGATTCTTGATCGCCAGCTCATCATCGACGACATGTTTAATGGAATTGGCGAAAGAGCGGTTGGTCCAAACAACCCTCCTTCACCTGCTGCGAATCCTGAGATTGAACCTTGGCCATACAATATTGAGCGTGCGAAGGCATTGCTCGCTGAAGCTGGTTGGGTGGACACAGATGATGACGGCATTCTCGAAAATGAACGCGGTGACGAGTTTACTTTCGAGTTTACTCGTGTTGCGGGATCACAGACGACTAAGCGGATTCAGATTTATCTCGTCAGCCAGTGTGCCTCGGTTGGTATTCGCTGTAATCCTCGGATTGTGGATTGGTCTTTGTATGATCAAATCTTGAAGAACCGAGATTTCGATTCCATTATGATGGGCTGGGCTGCATCGTCTCCAGAGTCTGATCCTAAGCAGATCTGGCATACCGATTCGATCCAGAACCAGGGGCATAACTTTATTCAGTGGGATGCAGGTCAGGATCAGTATATCGATAAGATCAAGCTGACCCTCGATGCATCTGAGCGGATGAAGGTATTCCATCAGTTCCATTCGTTGATCGATGAAGAGCAGCCATACACCTTCCTGCGGGTTGGACCTTGGCTGCGGTTTATCAACAAAGATTTCGAGAATGTACATCCGTATCCCAAGGGATTGGAACAACGCGAGTATTTCTACGCTGAGTAAGCACAAGGAGCGTTGTACCAATGGGTGTATATATTCTCAGACGATTATTGTTGATGATTCCGACGCTGCTCGGGATTACCTTCTTGGTGTTTATGCTCATCGCGCTGAGCCCTGGTGGGATCGGTGCGGGGTTGTCTGCGGGCAACGGGCAGATGGACCAAACCAACCGTGCGATCAAGGAGGCCTATCTCGAAGATCGTTACGGCCTTGACGCGTCCGCCCCGGTACAGTATGTACGCTGGCTTGGTCGGATTTCACCGATCAAGTTCGGCAAGCGTGACCAGGTCGATCCAACGGGCACTTTCATTCAGCCACCTAAGGTCGTTAAGGTGCCGCCGTTGTGGGAGTGGTATATTGATGAGTTGCCAGTCGCGCAGGTTGATCCCAATGCTCAGGTGTTTGCATGGGCGGATGATGCTAGTGAGTTGAATAAGTCAATGGTGTATCGCAGGCAGGCGAACCAGTATTCCAAAGCGCGTGCGAAGTTGATCAGCGGGCGGGCATTGCTTGATACAGAACTCGGCAAAGCGATTAGCGAGTTGGAAATCAAGAAGGCGCATGATAAGAAGGGCAAGGTCAAGCACGATGTGATCGAGCCGATGCGTGCGCAGATTGAAAGCACCGAGTTTAACGAAGAGATCAATCGGCTCGGCAACGACTTGGTCGGCTATTACCAGAACGCCCTTAATGAGCGTGAAAAGCTGATGACGATATTCGATGCCAAGCCATATCCAGAAGCCGGCTTTGGGATTATTCCAGGGCTGAGTATTTCCAAGCCCGATATGGGGCAATCGTTCTCGAAGTCTCGCCCGGTGATGGAGCTGATCTCCGAAGCGATCCCCATTACGATTTTGTTAAACCTGATCGCGATTCCGATTATCTACTTCATTGCGATTCCATCTGGGATGCTTGCAGCGGTTCGATCGGGTGGCGCGTTTGACCGTGCGAGTGGGTCGTTGTATATCGCGCTCTGGTCGTTCCCGATTCCGTTGGCTGGTGTGTTGATGGTTGGGTATATGGCGAACCATAACTATTGGTTTGGGGTTTTCCCGGCGAGTGGTTTGCATTCGTCTGCGTCGGATGGTTTTACCTACCTCCCATCGAGAATCGATGGGCATTGGCAGTTTGGATATCTTTTGGATATGTTCTGGCATGTCTGTATGCCTGTCGCGTGCTTGGTCTATGGCGGTTTCGCGGTGCTCTCCAAGCAAACGCGTGCAGCGATGCTCGATAACTTCAACATGGATTATGTCCGCACCGCCAAAGCCAAGGGCGTGGCGTATAAGGACATCGTGTTCAGGCATGTGTTCCGTAACAGTTTGCTGCCTTTGATCACGATGTTTGTTTCGATCTTCCCTGCGATGCTCGCCGGGTCTGTAGTGATCGAAAAAATCTTTACGATTCCCGGCATGGGCAACTTGGTGATCGAATCGATCAATCTCAAAGATCGTGAGTTGTTGTTGGCCAACACGATGATGATCGCCGCGGTGAACTTGCTGGCTTTGTTGCTCGCCGACATTCTGTATTCTATGGCTGATCCAAGGATTTCGTACAAATGAGTATTGCAACGACCGAACCCGAATCAGTGACCGGCGTGCAGCTTGCTCAAGGCATTGGGCATCAGCCCGCGCAAGGTTTTTGGACCGAAGTGTGGGGGCAGGTTATCCGGCGCCCAGCTGCGGTCAGTGGTATTGTTTGGATCGCGATCATCGCGTTCTTTGCAATCTTCTCGCCTGTGCTCGCTTCTGGTCATCCGCTAATCGCGTGGGCGATCAATGAAGATGGATCAAAGGGGGCGATGAGTTCGCCGATGCTCCATATGCTCAAGCTCTCTGATGTCATCTTGATATTTTGGGGCATCTGGGCACCCGTTTTGCTCTTCTTACCCATCAAGAAACTGACGATTGGCGAGAAGCTCAGATTGATTATCGCCAGCGGCATTCAAATCGCGATCGCGGTCGTTCTCATCGGTGCGGTTTCGAGCGTGTTTGGTGCTCGCGATGCGTCTGATTGGATGCGTTCGTGGGAACAGAAAGAGTTCTTCCCCTATATCGCATCAGCAGTGATTGCGGTGATTGCGGCTTTGCCGTTCGTGGCCATTTCGATCGGTGTGTATAAGAGCCGATGGCGTGTGATCTATGTGATTGCGGTTCTGTTGCTGACGGTTATTTTGGGTGGTTGGAAATGGGCACCCAACACCAGTAACTTCTTTTATCGTGCAGATCAGACAAACGCAGAGCTCGATGCGATGTATACGCTTGTGCCGTTTTCGCCAGATCAATCCGAGACGGCGATGTACAACCGTCCGCCGATGTCGACCCCTTTGGATTCGATGTGGGATCGTTTGGCCGAAGAAGAGCGCGTTCGGCTTGGGCAAAGAGCCAGTATTTCTGATGATCAACTCGCAGAGATTATGGTCACCGATAAAACATTCTCTGATCTTCGAAGAGTCTCAAAGTCCATCGATGAGCTGCTCTCGTATCCGCTCTATGATTTAATCGATGAACTCGAAACAAAGGTGGATAGCGGTCAGATCACCGATCTATTCACACTCAAGCAAGCGATTGTTGGTACGAGTGCGCCAACCCATGTGATGGGGACCGATACGCTCGGGCAAGATGTGCTCTCGCAGATGATGCACGCGTGTCGGCTTTCGATCTCGATCGGGTTTATCTCGACGGGTATCGCGGTGGTGATTGGTGTAATCGTTGGGTCGCTGATGGGCTACTTCGGCGGATGGGTTGATCTGTTGCTCTATCGCGTTGTCGAAATCTTCATGGCGATCCCGGTGTTGTTCCTGTTGATCGTGGCAGCGAGTGTGCTGCCAAGAAACATCTACTTTATGATGGCGATTATTGGGTGCTTTACTTGGACTGGCGCAGCACGGTTTGTTCGTGCGGAGTTTATGAAACTTCGTGAGACGGATTATGTGCAAGCAGCCAAAGCGGTGGGCTTACCGTTATGGTCGATCTTGTTTAAGCACATGTTGCCCAACGGCGTGACGCCTGTGCTTGTGGAATCTTCCTTTGCGATCGCAGCTGCGATTCTGATCGAAGCAACACTTTCCTATCTGGGGCTCGGTCCTTCTGGGCAGGCGAGCTGGGGCAAGCTGCTCTCGAACGCGTCTGGCGAGACATCTGATTTTATCTGGTGGTTGGCAATCTTCCCCGGTGCTGCGATTTTCCTGACCACAATGGCATACAACCTGATCGGCGAGGCGCTCCGCGACGCGATCGATCCGAAACTCAAGAAAGCACGCGTCTAATAACTGTTTCGTTTAGAGCGTGAGGAGTAGATATGACTGAATCAACGATCGAACAAACCCAAAGCACTACAAAGTCTGTGCTGGCCGAACAGCCGATCATGCAGGTGAACAACCTGGCGGTATCGTTCGACAATGGCTCCGGCCCACGCATCCAGGCGGTCGATGGCGTTCGCATGACGGTTTATCCTCGCCAGACTTTGGCGGTGGTTGGTGAATCAGGCTGTGGAAAATCGGTGACCTCGATGAGTTCGATGCAGCTCATTCCCCGTCCTCCCGGGCGGTTCGATCGGGGCGAAATTTTGTATCGCTTGGAAGATGGCACGGTTGTGAACCTGATCGAGCTGAGCGAAGCGGAGATGCGAAAGATTCGAGGCAACGAGATCGCGATGATCTTCCAAGAGCCGATGACCTCGCTCAACCCTGTATATACGGTTGGCGATCAGATCATCGAAGCCATCACGCTTCATCAAGATGTGACGACCAAAGAGGCGATGCAGATCGCGATTGATGCAATGGACGCTGTTGGTATCCCTGATCCCGAAGGTCGAATCAAGGCGTATCCGCATCAGTTCTCGGGTGGTATGCGTCAACGCGTGATGATCGCGATGGCACTCGCGTGTCAGCCTCGGTTGTTGCTCGCTGATGAACCAACGACCGCGCTTGATGTGACAATTCAGGCGCAGATTCTTGAGCTGATCAAGGATCTCAAATCAACGCGTGACATGGCTGTGATGTTGATTACCCATGACCTTGGTGTGGTCGCAGAGAATGCCGATGTAGTGTGTGTGATGTACGCTGGGCGTGTGGTTGAGTTTGCCAATGTGTACGATCTGTACGCGAACCCGATGCACCCGTATACGCGTGGCTTGCTCGCGAGTATCCCAACCGTGTATACCAAGCTCGATCGCCTGACCACGATTACCGAGATCGTTGATAATCCAGAAGAGTTCAAGAAGTTGCCCGGTGCTGATCAGGGGATCACGCCTTGGTGGCCTTGGAAAGATGCACCGTCGGATTTGTGCAAGCGTGATGAGCCAGCGGGTGATTATGTGCTTCGCAAGGTTGCCAAGGATCATTGGGTTGGTGTATGGCGAACCCAGGCGGTGAAGAATGATGAATCATCACCACCCGAGCTCGCCTTCCGGGTTGCCGATCAAGAGTCGGCTACGGATTAACTATATTCGATTGATGAGCGTTGGAGCCAAGCCTCATGCGTGTACTGATTCTTGTTGATGCCCAGTTTGCGATTCATGAACGCGCGTTGATCGAGCGTGTGGTTGTTGGACTCGCCAACGAGGGTGTTGTTGCGCAGGTTGTGCTGCCTAAGGATCGTGATCTTGATGAATACGGCTTTGATTTGCTCAGCGAACCTATTTGGTATGCCGATCGTGGGCTTGCTCTCACACGCTCTATCCGAGCAACCCAAGTAGCCAAGCGCGTGGTCAAAGATCAGGGATCCAAGGACAGCGACTCGCTTGGTGGTGTGATCGATGTCGTCCATGTGTTTGGTGGCGGTGCGTGGGCGATGGGGCGAGAGATGGCACGGATTCTTGAAGCGGGGATGGTCTTTGAGGTCTGGCGTGCCGGGCTGATCGATTCAGCCAAGGGGCTTCATCTTGAAGAATCAGACCGGGCATTGTTTAGCGTGCCCGAGCGTCCGTTTGAAGCAGGGTTGATCAAAGCCGGGCTTGGACAGCGTGTGCATCTGGCGCAGTGGGGTTCGCAGGTGTCGAGTGAGATAGTGAACATCTTCCGCGTAGAGAAAAACATATCCATCGTGCTGATGAGTTCGGGTAGGCAAAAGGACCAGTGCATCGCCGCCTTCGAAGGCATCGCCGACGCAATCGAATCACACGATGATGTCATGGTCTTTGCAAACCTCGAAGTAGTCGAGCGGGCATCGCTCTGGGCGAAGGTCCAAGAACGCAAGCTCGAAGATCGGTTTACGATTATTGATCGGAGCGAAGATCGCCGAGATCTTCTTTTGCGTTGTGACATCATGGTTTATCCAGATACGCTTCATGAAGAGCGAACCTTGCTTCTCGATGTGATGGGTACAGGGATGGCCATCATCGCAGGCAACGATGAATACATCACGCCAATCCAAGATTCCCCCGGCATTTCGATCGTCGATCGTCCATCGCGCAGCGCATGGGCGGAAAGATTGAGTGCATGCTTGGGCGATCGGAATGCAGCTCGTCAATCAGGGCTCGATTCACGCGAGTATGTGTCCAAGCACCGCCGGACTGGGATGTATATCACTGCCATATTGGATGGATATCGCAGTTTGTGCAGCGATGAGCATGCAACAGGCTCGGCATAAGGTCCGAGAGTATCGCTCGTATCTTCTGCGGGTTGCCCATTGAGTATCTTAATCCGTATAACCGGAACGATTCTCATGATCGATCGGTCATCGAACTGGTGAATCTGCGGTTTTCGTACATACTTAATTCAAGTCTGGCATCAACGCCAGGCACACGCTGATGGTTTTTCTCTGTCAGCGTGACAACAACCAAAGAATGGAGAACCGATATGATACTTACGACATTCATCGGTGCAATGACACTCGCTGCGCTGGGACCAGTACACGCGACAAACTACAACGCCAAAGATCAGGTACGCTCGCCTGAGATCATCGAAATTCATGCAGGCATGATCAATACCAGTGACACCCGTCGCGGGCAAGTTCGTTTCTCGAACGAAACCCGAGGCAATGTCGTCGCGGTATCAAACGCCGACGGCTCAATCGCATGGGCAAGCTCAGATCGAGAAAAACTTGGTGGGCAAGATGCCCCGGCATTGATCTATGTCCAGCTTTTCGATGGCGTGTTCGCAATCGATCCATTCCAGCCATTGCCTGCTGCGACTGATGCAACCGCACAGATGCTCTTCCGTGGGACGACTCTTGATACAGACCGCACCCAGCATGGGCGTCAGTACATTGATCGCACCAAGGAACTTTTCAGCAAGCTCGAGCAGGCCCGTCACAACTGGCTCCGCAACAACGGATTCTTTGGCGTACGCGTCTTCACGAATCCAAACGCACAGGGTGAAGCCCAGGCCAAAGCCAACACGATTCCTAAACCCGCAGCCGTGTTCGAGCGTCCTGCCGACATTCCTCGCGTGAAATCACGCGAGCAGGTGAAGGCGAACGATCAGGGAAATATGTCTGGCGTCGCTGCGATGCTCTCGGGCGATGAGCCTGTCCGCATCTCAATGCCTCACAATGTGGCTTCTGATGTGGTTGCTCGTGTCGAGAAAAAGAACGATGAGCAAGCCCAAAGTACCAAGGTAGCCATCGATAGTAGCCATCGATAACTAAAGTCAATCGCTTGCGGTAGGTGACGAATGGGTGAAGGGGTCGTATCGTACTGTTATGACCGGCCGACTCCCTTTCAATCCTGATCGAATGAAGAGCAAGCACTCAGTAGAGAGAGCCGGCGCTCGGGACGACAAGTCCCTTGTGTCGGTTTTGGGCAAGGACAAAGCGATGTCCGTGTCACAGCTTGCTACTCGGATCGATCACGCGATCAAGACTGGGCTTTCAGATCGTTTCGCGGTCGTCGGCGAGATCAGTTCGCTCTCGCATCGAACGCATTACTATTTTTCGCTTAAAGATGAACACGCCGTCATCGGCGCGGTGGTATTTGCCTCAACCGCTCGGCGGATGAGCTACACCCCGACGCACGGCGACTCGGTCATCGCCAAAGGCCGAATCGAGTTTTACGCACCGAGCGGCCGCATCAGCCTGATCATCACCTCGATGACCCCAGTTGGCGAGGGCGATCTCGAACGCCAGTATAAACAACGCTGCGAAGAGCTTCGGGAACTCGGTTGGTTCGATCCGGCAACCAAGCAAGCGTTGCCAAGCTTCCCGCGTAAAATCGCGGTGGTGACGAGCAAGGACGGGGCTGCTGTTGCTGATGTGATCGACACGATGGGCAAGCGGTGTCCGAGTATTGAACTTGTGATTGTTGATGTGCGTGTGCAGGGCGAGTTGGCCAAAGGGCAGATCGCCATCGCGATTAATAAGCTCAATGTGCATGCAGAAAAACTGGGCATTGACGCGATACTGCTCACCCGTGGCGGCGGATCGCTCGAAGACCTCTGGGCATTCAACGAACTCGAAGTCGCGCAGGCGATCCATAATTCAGCACTGCCCATCGTTGCAGCCATCGGGCATGAGACCGATACAACGATCGCCGAACTTGTTGCCGATGAACGCTGCGCGACACCAACGCAGGCTGCCATGCGATTGGCGCCCGATCGAGAGGCATTGCGTCAACAACTCGCATCAGTCCTGAGTCGGCTCGATCGGACAGTGCGTTCCGAGCTTCGCTACGAACAGCAAAGGCTCGATGCGATTGTTGCATCACGCTCAATGTCCGACCCACGGGTGATTATCAAGATCCACCGCGATCGGTTGTTAGCGAGTTCTGATCGGTTGATGGGTACGCTCAAAGCAACGATTGCAGATTCTCGATCGCAGCTCGATCGGATAGCGATCAAGCTCGCCCGCCATCAACCTGCTGCGGTCCACGCCCGACGAGAAGAGCACCTTGAGATGCTTCATCAACGCCTTGGGCGGGTGATCACACGAGCAATCGAGCATAAACGCGACGAACTCGGTTCGGTCTCGCGCGAGCTTCATGCGATCGGGCCGGCACAGGTCCTCGCTCGCGGGTTTAGTGTGACCGCCAAGCCCGATGGATCGCTGGTACGATCGGTGGGGGATGCAAAGCCCGGCGAGACCATCGTCACGACCTTTGCAGATGGCAAGGTGCAATCGCAGGTTGAAGGCGGGGCAGTAGCCAAATCCGATCCTCGGCTCTTGCCAAATCAACGCCAAGCGCCAAAGCGGCGATCGAAAGCCAACAAGAAACCAAACCCCAACCAGCAAGAACTCTTCTAACGAAAGGCGTATCCTCAACCGTGGCTAAAAAAACAACCAAATCTAAAAAAATGGCTCCAGAAGAACTCCGGTATGAGGAGTTGATCGATCAGCTCGAAACCATTGTCGATCGCATCGAGTCCGGTGAAATCGGGCTTGAAGAATCGATCAAAGGATATGAAGAGGGCATCGGGCTCGTGAAACGGGCGCGGGGAATCCTCGATCGGGCAGAGCAGCGGATTATTGAACTCAATGCTGACTCGCTCGATGGCGAATCAGAATGATTCTGCGCAAAGAGATATCCAGCGATCTGATCCAATCGGCCGATGAATAGGCGATGCCCGACTGGTTTGTTTACATGATGCCCTCGCTGACGATTCTGCTCTTTGTGACAGCGGTCGGCGCGTGCATTGGGTCGCTCACCAATGTGCTCGTCTATCGAATGCCTCTCGGGCTCGATGTGGTGACCCCGACCTCACGATGCCCAAAATGTGATCACAAACTGACCTGGCGAGAGAATATCCCGATCTTCGGGTGGCTTTTTCTTCGTGGGAAGTGCCGATTCTGTAAATGTAAAATATCACCCGAGTATCCAATCGTCGAGACCATCGTTGCGGTGTTGTTTGGAGGGATCTATGCCCTCTGGTACATCGTGCCCGATGATGCAATCTTTGGACTCGGGCGGATTGCACCAGAATGGGCAGCCAACGGCCCGGCGTTGACCTGGCCCGCGATGGTCGTGCTGCTGGTGCTTGTTGGGAGCATGGTCTCGATGACCATTATCGATGCGCGGACTTCGACCATACCGCTGGTGCTCACCTGGGTGCCCGCTGGGGTCGCATTGATCTTTCATACCGGGCACGCGATTTGGTTCCAATCAAAGTATGGGAACCCAGTCATGATGCCGGCGGGTATGGATGGGGTCTGGGCGGTGCCCAATGCCCATATGAAATGGATTACCGCTCCTGGCCAGGTCTGGACACTCGCGACCGGCGGGCTTGCCGGCTGGCGTTTTATTGGAATCGGAATCGGTGGGTGTGTCGGATTGATCCTCTCCAACTTGTTCCTCAAGTTCGGATGGCTCACACGAAGCTTTGCCGACTTTGATGAATGGTACGAATCAAATCACACATCAGAATCGGATGCGAATACTTCTGAAGAATCAGAACTGGGCACTGAAGAACTCGAACAAGCAGAAACTGAACCAGCCGAACAACCTGAGTCATCAATCGAAGATTGGTTGATGTATCCTCATGCCCGCCGAGAGATGATCCGCGAACTTGCATTCTTGTGCATGCCTGTGGTCTTTGGACTCGGTGGCGGTTGGTTGATGGTCCAGATGTTCGGGCAATGGACCACTGACCTCAACTCAGGGCATACCTTCGCTCCTGACAACGCTCCGCTGTGGCTCGTTGTGCTCGGTGGGGTGCTGATGGGGTATCTCATCGCGGGCGGCGTCGTCTGGGCGGTACGGATCGGTGGATCGCTTGCCTTTGGCAAAGAAGCGATGGGATTGGGCGATGTCCACATGATGGCAGCGGTGGGGGCGTGCCTTGGGTGGATCGATCCGACGATTGCATTCTTCTTGGCAGCCTTTGTTGGTGTTGCGTATGCGATTGTCGCACAAGTGTTTAGCGGAAAGCTCAGTCGGGCAATGCCCTATGGCCCGTTCTTAGCTGTAGCGACAATGATGATGATTTTGGGCAAGCCCGTAGTCGAAATGGGACTCGGACGGATCTTCGGAATGGTCGGGCCATTGAACTTGCCTTAGCGTTGAAGATCGAGGATGACTGATTCTGTTGGGCGCGTTGCCCACGCCGGTGGTGGAACCGGATAGACTGTAGATGAACGAGAACAACACAATACCGGGAGGTGCATGGATGAACACGCCGAAACTATTTCTGATCGCATTGGGCAGCTTGGGCTTAGCCGTACTTGGCGGGTGCAATACCGTCTCGCAACGCGACTACGATGCAGCAATTGACGAGAACACCCAACTCCGCGAGCGCATCGCAGGCTTGCAAGAAACCTCGCGCCAATCGAGCGAGGGCAACAATGCGTTCCAATCACAGAACGATCAACTCCGCTCAGATGTCCAAAGGCTTCAATCTGATCTGAGTGATGCCAAAGCCGCAGCCGCCGCTGCGGAGGCTGCGGCAAATGCCCGCCCAGTGACAGGATTTGAAGGAATTACCGATGTGCAAGTCGGGATGCGCAATGGCGGCGCGATCGTCGTTCGTGTCCCTGGCGATGTGCTGTTCAACTCGGGTTCCGAGAAACTCCGCAAACAAGCCAAGGCAACCCTCGATGGGATTGCTCAGGTGATCAATACAACCTATAGCGGCAACACCGTTCGCATCGAAGGATACACCGATTCGGACAAACTGGTTAAAACCAAGAAAAAATGGGGGACCAATGAGTTTCTCAGTGCCGCCCGTGCGTTATCTGTCGAAACTTATCTTGTGAGCAAGGGTATTGATAACGACCGGATCTATTCCGCAGCCTTTGGGCCTTCAAACGCCAAGGGGACAAAGAAGGAATCACGCCGGGTCGAGATCATCATCCTGAGCAATTAACAGGCAGATAACTGAGATCTGGACTCGCTGAGGACAATCATTGTGAGATTTGTCATTCCCTCAGCGTGTAGAGTTTGCATTTTCAAGCGAGGCGGATACAATCAGCCCGCTTTGGGCTATTGGCGCAGTTGGCTAGCGCACCAGTATGACACACTGGGGGTCACAGGTTCGAGCCCTGTATAGCCCATTTGATAATCACGGTCTCGCTTTGGCGGGGCCGTTGTTCTTCGACTCAGGTTCGATCTGAGTCAAGAACGACATCTGATCACGCCACCTTAGCTCAGTTGATAGAGCAGCTGATTTGTAATCTGCAGGTCCTCGGTTTGAGTCCGAGAGGTGGCTTTGCTCGCTGTTTTAGCCCTTAAAACAGCGAGTCGTCGACAAACACTCGGGCGTGTATCCAAGTGGCCAAAGGGCGGGGATTGTAAATCCTCTTGCGTTAGCATTCGGTGGTTCGAATCCACCCGCGCCCATTCGCATGAAATAACCCTTTCTACAGCGTAGAGAGGGTTTTTTCGTTTTGAAGCGTGATGCTCATTGTTTCTTTTCCGTTCTTTGTGGAGTATGGGTACAAATCACCCAATTCGGGGGTGTTTGGTCCGAGAACGCTTCTGGGGGGGTAAGGTGGAGGGTTTGGGTTGAAGTGACCCAAGAATTGGTCGATATCGGACAGGTACTGGTGGTGATTCGCCAGATGGAACCTGTCTATGAATGTACCCAAAGCTCAAAACCGATTTGATATCCGTCAATACTTTGTGCGTGGCGAGTCGCTTGTCGCCACGACAGGGATGGCCTTCATCGCGATTCTCGCGTTCGCTGTCGGCGGCGTTGTGTGGATCTCTGCGCGGACAATTGATGATTCAATCGTTTCGCAGAGTGAAGATCAAATCCGTCAAATTAGTGAGTTGATCGCTTCGCAAGCAGAACTCCGGTTGAGCGATGGGGACTTACCAGGATTGCGTAGGCTTTTTCATGACGCCGCGGCATCTGGGATGGTTGAAGAGTGTGAAGTGAGCGTGCCAGATCTTGGTGTGATCGCTTCTTCAAACACCACACAAAGCTTTGTCAACAAGCTGCCAGATTCTTGGCAGCCTGCACCCAATGTTGTCGCGAGCATCACGCACAACGATCAGACTCAACGGACGGTTGTTCTTGAGCCTTTGCTTGTTGGTGGGCAATCTGGTATGACGCTCAAACTCGTTGTTAATAAATCTGTGCAGGTGATCGGGTCGGATTCGATCCGTGCGTCATCGGTCGGGATTGTGAGTGTCGGGTTGATCTTGATGCTTTGGGTGTATCGTCGATTCCGCAATCGGCTCGGTGCGCTTGCAGCAATTGGCGAATCGCTCAAAGCGGCATCCGCTGGAGAGCGTCGAACACCTTGTTTGGTGGTCGGCGAGAATCTAGGTCCAGAAGCATCCATTTGGAATCAACTCCTCGCTGAGCGAGAAGAACTTGAGCAGATGAGTGTGGAGCAAGAGATAGTCGAGGCAGCAGCTTCGGGTGGGAGCCAGTCGATTGGGTTGCCAGCCGCGTGTAATACCCTCACGCAGGGCGTGGTGCTTGTCGAATCTGATCTTCAGGTGATCTATGCCAACGGGGCCGCGTGTGTCTTCTTACGAGTTTCGAGCGATGAGTTGATTGATTCATCCTTTGAGCAGGTTCCAGAGTCTGACCTGATGATCGAAACGATCAAGAGTGTGCTTGAAAATGATGGCTCATCTCGTCAGATCATCGAACTTGGCGAAGTGAAGAATATTGAAAACCAGGGCGCGGTTCTTCGCGTGGCGATCACGCGTGTTGATGACGAGGATGTGCCTCGGGCATTGATTTTTATCGAAGATGTTACCCAACAGCGACTAGCGGATGATTCGCAGAACGCATTTATTGCTCAAGCGACCCATGAGTTGCGGACGCCTTTGACGACTATTCGGCTTTATGCTGAAGAAGCGATCGACTCGGGGAGCGAGGACGAGGAACTCCGCGAGAAGGCGCTCAATGTGATCAACTCCGAGACCCGTCGGCTCGAACGCATTGTTGGAGACATGCTTTGTGTTGCAGAGATCGAGGCGGGATCGCTCTCGATCCATCGCGATACACTCCGCACCGAGCAACTCTTTAGTGAACTCGAAGAAGACTATCGAGCGCAGGCCAAAGACAAATCGATCGAGTTGGTCTTTGATTTGCCACCCAAGTTTCCAACGATCCAAGCCGACCGAGATCGGCTTGCACAAGCCTTGCACAACCTGGTTGGCAATGCGCTCAAATACACGCCATCGGGTGGACGCGTTGAGGTTCGGATAAACTTCTCCGAGAATCATGCGCTCAAGTTTGAAGTCATCGACAATGGAATCGGCATCGATGAATCGCAGCACGAACGGATCTTTGATCGATTCTGCCGGGCGGACGATCGACGGATTGCCAAGGTGACCGGCTCTGGTCTCGGTCTCGCGCTCGCTCGCCAGATTGCCAGATTGCACGGCGGTGATGTTATGGTCGAATCTGACATCGATAAAGGCAGCGTCTTTACACTCACGATTCCAGGCATCCAAGAGATGACCAAAGCCGCATAGGGAGAAGGAACGAGATGCGTATCGAGACGAATCGACATGGTGCGGTCACGGTGATTCAGCCTAGCGGGCCGGTGATCACTGAGGAGGATGCGACACAGTTGCGGACTGAATCCTTCGAAGTGCTCGGCAATACGCTCGGGCGTTTTATCATGGATGTTACCGAGATGACCTTTGTCGATTCCTTCGGACTTGAAGCACTTGTAGACATAACGGACGAGCTGAGCGCGGGCGGGCAATCGCTCAAGCTCTGCGGCATCAGTGATACACTACGCGAGATCATGGCGATTACTGACATCACTTCGAAGTTTCAACAGTTTGAAGATGTACAAACAGCGGTCAGGAGCTTTTTATAATGGCTCCCAAGAAGAACGATCAATCACATATCCGTATGGCACAACGCCCGCGTCTTGTCGGCGAGGTGCTGATCTCAGATGGTCACATTACCGAAGAGCAGCTTTCCAAAGCACTTGTTGAGCAGAAAACCGCGGGGCGAATGCTCGGCGAGGTGCTTGTTGATCAGGGGATGATTTCTGGCGGGACGCTCGTTCAATCGCTCGCCAAGTGTTTGGGCGTGCGAGGCGTGCAGCTCCGACACGGGTTGATGGATCCGAGTTTGCTCCCGTTGATCGGCGAAGAAGAAGCCGAACGACTCAAGGCGATCCCGCTGTTTCGTGTACATAACACGCTGACGGTTGCGATGTGTGAGCCTCAGAGCTTGCCGACGATTGATCGGTTGCAAGAGCTTACCGGGTTTGAGATTCATCCGGTGCTAGCCCTTGAGGACAATATCAACGAGTTTGTTCGCAAGTATGCCGACGGCGATGTCGATGTCGATGCGTTCTTGACGAGCCTTGCCGAATCTGATGTTGAAGTTGTCGAACGCGAACAGATTGACGAAGGCCCGACGACTGACCTTGATCATATGGTCGAGGGTTCGCCGATCGTGAACCTTGTGAATGTGGCGTTGCTGACTGCGGTAAAAGATAAAGCATCGGATATTCACATCGAGCCAAACAAGAACGGCACGCGCGTTCGATATCGCATCGATGGTTCGCTTCGAGACTTGATGAACCCGCCGCCGGGGATGCACGCGGCGATCGTGTCGCGTATCAAAATTATCGGGAAGATGGATATCGCCGAGAAACGATTGCCTCAGGAGGGGCGTGTTCGGATCGTGGCAGAAGGGCGAGAGATCGACCTTCGTGTATCGAGTATTCCGACGCTCTTGGGCGAGAAGCTTGTAATTCGTATTCTCGACAAACAGAACCTTCATGTGCGGATGGAAGACCTTGGGTTTCGTGCTGAAGCACTCGAAGGATTTCAGCGAACACTCCGGCTCTCGCACGGCATGGTGCTTGTTACTGGGCCGACAGGTTCGGGAAAAACGACGACGCTCTATTCTGCACTTGATCTGCTACGCAGCCCAGAGCACAACATTGTGACGGTTGAAGACCCTGTTGAGTATCAGCTTGATTTGATTAATCAGATTCAAGTGCACGATGCGATCGGTTTGACCTTTGCGCGAACGCTTCGTTCGATTTTGCGTCAAGATCCAGACATCATCATGATCGGCGAGATCCGAGATCAAGAAACCGCGGGCGTTGCGGTGCAGGCCGCGCTCACTGGGCATGGTGTGCTGGCGACCTTGCATACCAATGATGCGCCCGGTGCGATCGCGCGACTTGTAGATATGGGAATCGAGCCGTACTTGCTTAGCTCGGCCATCAACGGCGTGGTTGCTCAGCGGCTTGCGCGAACCATTTGTTCATCATGTACAATGAAGTATTATCCCAGCGAGATGGTTCTCGAAGATGCTGGAATTCCAGATATGAGCGGCAAGGCTTTTCGAAAAGGTGCTGGCTGTACAAGCTGTCATGACTCGGGTTTTCAAGGGCGAATGGGTATATATGAGTTTATGGAAGTCACGCCTGAGCTTCGTCGATTGATCTATCGCAATGCGCCGACACACACGCTGCGAGCGTTGTTACACAAGCAAGGTCAGCAATCCTTGCGTGAAGAAGGCGTTCGACTTGCGATTGATCAGAGTACGAGTCTCGAAGAAGTTATTCGTGTCACGCAAGTTGATGACAACGAGGGCGCTGATGAAGACCAAGCAGTAGGGGTAGCCGCATGAATTATTCCTACCAGGCGTACGACAAAGCTGGCTCACTTCGTGAAGGGGCGGTTGAAGCATCAAGCGCAGACGAAGCGACCGAGATCCTTCGTAAGAAGGGCTTGTTTGTCGCATCGATCGATTCGGGAAGCGGCGGGGCAAAGGCAAAGAAGAAGAAATCGGTAAGTGGTAAGACAAAGGTATCATCAAAGATTATCGCCGGGTTCGCTCGCGAGCTTGCGGTGTTGGTTTCAACGGGGACGCCTTTGATTGATGCGATATCGTCAATCGAGCGTCAAACGAGTAACGAGTTGTGGGCGCAAGTTCTTGGCCGAGTACGGACCCGGCTCGAAGAGGGCGATTCGCTTTCTGGATCTCTCGAAGGGGATCGACAGGTGTTCGATGCGGTTTTTAGATCGCTTGTTGCAGCCGGTGAATCTTCCGGCCATCTCGATACCATGCTCCAACGCGTCGCGGTTTTGACTCGGAAACAAGCACAAATCAAGGCGAATGTTCTCGGCGCGATGATGTACCCTATCTTGCTCATGGGCGTTGGTGTATTTGTTGTTTCGTTGTTGATTGGTGTGGTCTTGCCACGATTTGCTGGGATGTTTGAGACACTCGATACAGAGTTGCCGGCATCAACCGCAGTGCTCATGGCGATCTCAGACTTTGTTCGATCCTATTGGTTTGGCGTGATCCCTGGGATTGTCGCGGCTGTTTGGGGATTCTCATGGTGGATCATGAGCCCAGGTGGGCAGCGTGTGATTGGGAACATTGTGCTTCGGCTCCCAAAGGTGGGCGATATTCTCCGCTCATTTATGACCGCACGGATCACCAGATTGCTTGGTGTATTGCTCGAAGCCAAAGTGCCGATGCTTGATGCGATCGCACTCACACGCGAGTCGCTTGGGCATGAGAAGTACCAGAATATGATGACGCTCGCCGAGGAAGCCGTTACACGCGGTGAGCCGATTAGCGCAGCGTTTTCAGATGGAAGTTTAATGGTGTCGTCTGCATGTGAAGCGATCCGCAACGGCGAACAAACCGGTCGGCTTGCAGAAGTGATGGTACATGTTTCGGATTATCTTGATGAAGATAATGACACCGTGATCAAATCACTCTCGTCATTGATCGAGCCGGTGATCATGATTGTCCTCGGGATTCTTGTTGGCTTTGTCGCCATCAGTATGTTCTTGCCACTCTTCGACCTTACTGCGACCGCGGGAGCATAATGATGAGCATGCTGAAATCAAAGATGCAGTTATCGGCCATCGGGCTTGAAATTGATACACACGAGTTTCGTGCGGTTCAACTTACGAGATCGGCGAGAGGCATCAATACGCTCGCCTGGGCGATTTTTCCGCGTCAAGTGGCCAATACCAATCAAACGCCCAACTCACTTCCAGAAGAAGAAGAGCTGCGATGGGCCGCGGCTATTCTTGGTCGCAGAGGATTCGTCGGGAATCATGTCTCGATTGCACCATCGACGAGCGCGTGTAGTTCGCATGCGATCGAGTTGCCTCCCAAAGAGAGCGGCGCCCCGATCGATCAACTCGCCCGGATGGAAGTGGCGCGAGCTCGCAAGTGTGGCCCAGAGGATTTTGAACTCGGGCATTGGTATCTCCCTGCGAAAGGGCGTACTCAAGAGTCGCTCGCAGTGGCCTGTTCTCGAACGGTTATCGATGACACGATCGAACGGTATGAAAATGCTGGGCTGATTCCGGTTGGGATAGATCTGATGGAACTAGCAATCCACCGAGGAACACAGGCGAGATCAGTTGAGGTTGACAACGAGATTAACGCATCGCTCCATATTGGATGGAATAGCTCGCTCGCGGTATTGACGCTCGGCGCAACGGTTGTTTATGTGCGCCGAATTGAATGCGGAGCATCGAGCGTTTGGGATCTGGTATCCAAACGATATCGTTTCTCGCCAGAAGCCGCCGATGTCATTGTCGATGACCTGAGCGGAGACGCATACGCGGAGACCTATGCCAAGATTCGCCGAGCGGTGTGGTCCGGGTTAGCCAGTGAGCTCACCAGCGAACTCGATGTCGCGTTAACCTATGTTTCACATGCATATCGAATGGCTCCGTTTGGGAAAATACGAATGAGCGGCTACGGAGCATTGAACTCGACAATCGAAGAGCGCATAGCACAAGTCTTAGGCATCCCGTTGGCTTGCGATTCACTCGTATGTTTACAAGGTCAAGCAGGGAATGATGAGCAGAGGGCAGCTTCGATTGGGTGTCGATTGTCAACCGCCTACGGACTTGCAGCGAGGTTTGATCAATGAACAATACCTTAGATCAGTTTGTCAACCTTGTACCTGCCGAGTACAGCCGAAAGCGTCAGCTTACGATGTGGGTAAGGCGGTGGGCTCTTGCAGCGATGACTACAGCGTTTGTGATCGGGATTCCTGGTCTGTATATCGGCGGAAGCGCGGTGCTTACCGACTCGGGAATCTCGGGTCAGATCGAAGATGCGAATCTTAAGTACACACAGAACCAGCAATCGATTCCGCTACTCCAGGAAAAACTCGGTTTGCTCAAAGCAGAGCAAGAGGTTCTCGGTTTGGTCAAGAATCGAATTGAGTGGCGAGAAGTGTTTGGTGTTTTGGTCGAATCCGCCGGCAATGAAGTGCGGTTCCGCAGACTTAGCGCAATCGGTGGTGGGGTCGAAGGATCAACCTCGATCCAGTTGAGTGTCGAAGGGCTTGCGATTTCTCAGACGGTTGCGCGAGCATACATCGTCGATCTTGAAAACTCAGGAATCTTTGATCGCGTCGAGCTTGCAGAAACAAGGCGCGAGCAGGTTGGCGAGCATGAACTCATCGGGTTCCAAGTACTTATCACAATCTCTGGTTCATCCACACATATCGGGAAGGATGTCAATGATGGCTAATCAATCTTTACACAAGCATCTTCTCAAAGTACACATCGCTGGCGGGCTTACATGTGCTCTGATAGCAGGGGGAGCGATTTACTTCGCGGGGAATGAAATATCAAAACGCCGAGGCATCTATCTCAATGCTCGGCATGAGTTGGCCAGCACAAAATCACTACTGAACGATTCAAACATGAAGAGATCAGCTCTGGCTTCACGAGTAAGAACACTCGAAATGCAAGCAGTCGATCAGATCGAACTAATCTCGGTGCGTCAACTCAACGCACGAACGAGTGAAATCGTGAAGCTTGCCGAGTCTGTCGGCATCCGAATCGATTCGTTGCAGCCGGAAGAACGCGTGACAGACAAGCTTGTGCCGGTTCAGCCGATGCGGTTTATCGGAAGTTCGGATGCAGATAAAGTGATTCTGTTTTTAGGGCTTATGAGTGATCACATGCCCGATATTCACATCCAAACGGTTGATTTACAGAGTGATTCTATGGAATCTACATCGGTAGAGATAGAGCTCTTGATGTATTGGTTTATCGATCCTGCCGACGCGGAATGAAAAAAACTTGTGAGTTCATTTGCAGCTCCATGAATTGAAATGGTTAATCAATACATGGGACTTACAACAGAACGCAAAATCTTTCTCGGACTCGTCGCCATCGCTGGTATCGCACTCGTTATGGATCAAGGTTTCCTTGGCCCGAGCGAGGCAACAGCAGAGTCGGCATCACTCACACTCGAAGCTATCGAAGATATGCCAACGCCTATCGAAAGCCAGGCAGTGAAGCCGGTCGCTGCGATCTTGATTGATCGGCTCGGATCCAAAGTCTCGTCGAACTCCGATGGAGCGTTTGGTTCGGTCTTCTCATTCAATAAACTCATCACGCTTTCATCCACCGAGTCTGCCGGAAACATTGATGGGCAAGATTCTGATTCTCAAAGTGATGAATCACAAGAAGCTTTCCTGATCAGTGCACCAACAGCAACTGATCTGCCAGCCTTGTCATCTGTCATGCCTGCAAAGAATGGTGGCGGCGCGGTTCTTGAAGGGAAACTTGTTCGGGTGGGCGAAAAAGGACCGAATGGTTATCGGCTTATCCTCGTCGATGCGCGAGCGGTTCTTGTCGAGCGTGATGGCGTGCAGTACGCGATCGAAATCCCGATGAACATCAGGCAAGATTGACTCTTCCGGTTGTAACGGCTCCTCACCTAAGTTGTTCAAGTCAGGAGTCTTCTGCCTGAACTCAGCTTGATTTGTAACCGATTTAGTGATTATGGACTGATTGTGTTGTTGGTCCTCACCCACTCGGAGAAACAAAAATGCTTTCATCACTTACAGTACCAAACCCATTTCGTACCCGTCGGGCATTCAGCCTGATCGAACTCGTGATCGTTGTCGTGATCATCGGGATCATCGGCGCGATCGCTATTCCTCGTATGAGCCGCGGTGCTGCTGGTGCTGCCGATTCGAGCCTCGTCGCAGATTTGGCTGTATTGCGGAGTGCTATTGATCTTTACAAGGCAGAGCACGGCGGAACGCTACCAGCATTCGCTACCTTCTCAGATAAGCTCACCACATACACAAATGATGCGGGCACTGCCAACGCATCGAAGTCGACAACCTACTACCTCGGCCCATACCTCCGCGAGCTTCCCAAGCTCAAGGTCGGCTCGAACAAAGGCCAAAGTGCTATCGTTGCTACCCAAACTGGTACAACAGCGGGATGGGTCTATGTTGAAGCAACTGGTGCGATTAGTGCGAACCTCCCTGACTCTGAAGTCGATGTCCGGGGTGTGCAGTACAACGCATATTAATCAGTACGCATGATTGATTGACCAACAACACTCGCCCCGATCTGTACACAAGCAGGTCGGGGTATTCCCGTTTCAGGAGCATGCTATGACCCGCCGTCACGACTCCAACTCACCCGGTTTCTCCTTGATCGAGATGGTGATCGTCGTGACAATCGTCGGCATCATGGCAACCATTGCGATTCCAAAGTTCGCAGATGCAGGCTCAGGGCGAAGGCTCAACGCAGCAAAGCGAACGCTTACGGCTGATGTGCAGTGGGCACAACTCCGTGCCCGAGCAACCTCGAAGGTCCATGTGATCAAGTTCTACACGAGTGGGAATCGCTATGTCGTCTTTGAAGGCGAAGAGGCCATACGAGAATCCATCGTTCTTGTTCGAGACTTCGACGAAGATCCATATGCACTAAGTATCAAACGAACAAACCTCGGTGTCAATGGATATACGGTAGTTAGCGTGTACGGGGATATTTCGCCCGGGTTTACGGTTGGGCTTGAAGATGATAATGTAGAGATTTCAGTGGTCTTTGGAGGCGTTGCAGACTTTGGTGTGACACCGACGATCACCATTACTGATGTCGAAGCTTCTGCGGCAAGTACGATGGGAATCAAATAATGAGACCACGAAACCGTCTGAACGCACGCTCAGGATTTACACTCATCGAGGTGGCGACCAGTCTTTCGGTTGTTTCAGTGCTACTGCTTGGGTTAAGCAGTGCCGTGATGATCGGCTCGTACGCTATCCCATCAAAGACCGACACCGGTATTGCTGATCAAACGGTAATCGACGCACTCAATCAATATCGAAGTGATCTGCGTGAAGCCGTCACGATCAAATATCGGTCCAGTGGCGGGGGGGCAGAAATACAGCTCGATATGAAAGACGCCGGGGCTGCCGGTTCACCATTGAGTGTTGTATACACCTATTCAAACATATCCGATACGCTTGTTCGGAAAGTAGACCTTCTCGATGAAGTGATCGTAATGTCTGGGATTATCTCATTCACCGTGAGCCTGAGCCAAGATGGGCCCGATGCAAATATCGCCTATACGCTGCTTGTGACGAGTGATACCATTCAAAAAATATTCGAGGTGCATGTTGCATTGCCGTATAAGCCGGAGGTGATTTGATGTCACAAAATCTCGCCACACGCCGAGGCATATCAATGTCCGAGACGGTGATCTCGACGATGCTGATCGGGTTTGTGCTTGTCTCAACGCTTCAAATTGTTGGGCCAATAGTCCAATCGACATCGGTGCATGCCGACCGTTTGGTCGCAGCCAATCTCGCCAATGAACTCTCCGAAGAAATTGCAACCAAGCTCTTCACCAATCCGGGCACGCCTTCGGGTGATTCGATCGGAGTAGATGATTCCGAGCGGGCAGCCTTTCGTTCTGATTTCAACGATGTCGACGACTACCACGGCTGGTCTTCATCGCCTCCAAAGCTTTCGACGGATCAGTTTCATATTAATTTGTCAGACTGGACGCGCAGTGTGAAAGTGGCTCATGTACTGGTGAATGATCCAACGACAACATCAGGGACATACACCGGGCTCAAGCGGGTTTCAGTGGTTGTTTCCAAGAATGGTGTGTCTCATGCGACCGTATTTTCTTTGCATTCTGAATCGGCCGACTCGCTTGGATACATTCTTCCGATTACTGATGTAGTCGTAGTCGGTGGAGGTGGATAACAGTGATTTGTTCAAAGCATCATCATGGTTCAATCTACCTCATCACACTCATCACTGTCGCTGCGATAGTCTCGATGGTGCTCATTGGAGTTCGATTGCGATTGGCAACAACAGGGAAATCTCAGCTTGTCGAACAAATGAGCGAGGGCAACACCGGCGTACTCGATGCCACCGAATACGCGCTCCAGAAAATCACAGACGATGTAGATTGGAACACCACCGCACAAACCGGCGTAGTCTTCGCCGACTTCACACTCGGGGATTCAACATACTCAAGTTCTGTCGTGGATGCAGCAACCGGGCTCACACCAACCGTAGGCACTACAAACTATCGTGTGCAGGTTGCATCTGATCACAATACCGTTCATTCTGCGGCGCAAATCGAAGTCTTCTGCTCGAAAGTAGACTACCTCGCGGTGCTTAACAAGCTCGGTGTAGTACACTACTGGCCGCTCAATGAGGTTCGTGAGTCGCCGCAGGCTTTGGATGAGCTTTATGAAAATCACCACGGCACATACCTCGTGCCAACAGTGGCAGGTGCGGCAACAAACGATGAGGGCGCACTCGTGCCTCTCTTTGCCGATGCCAACGATTCCATTGAAGTCCCATGGTCCGGAACACTCAAGACGAATAATGGTTCGATCTCATTATGGATGAATCTCACGAATGAATCAAAGTTTGCAACGACAAGCCTTCTCGGAGCGCTCTATAAATCAGGAGGCAAAGCTTCGATCAATATCTCCATCTGGAACTTCGGTGTGAGTACCTACATTTGTGACGATGGCACATTCAGCTATAGCAACTTCGCGACGAGTGCCAGTGATGCGATCGCACCCAATACCTGGCACCATATTGTGATGACCTGGGGGAATGATGGGTTGTTCACTTATATTGATGGCGTGGAAGCTGCTCGCAACGCGGCTAATACGATGCAACTCACAACTGAACGAGCAAACAAAGGCGGCGAACAACCGCTCTATATCGGCAGCGGATATCTCCTGACTCCGTTCATGAATTCAGTCAAAGGATTCGATGGATCACTCGCCCATGTGGCATTCTTTACAAGCCAGCTTAGACCAGCCGAGATAGCCGAGCTCGCAGCGGTGAAACCTGATCTCAGCGGAACGAGTATCGTTGAAGATTCATGGGTCCGGGTGTTTGAGTAATCAATATTCGAATGAGTTGAATCAAGCAGCACTCTTGATCGGCGCCTGTGACTTATGTTTGGCGACCATTGAGTCATAGACTCCAAAGTCCAAAGCCAAGAACGGCTCGACGAGCTCAGGGTCAAACTGCGTCCCGGCACACTTCACAAATTCCGCAAACACCTTCTCACGCGGCATCCCCGAGCGATACGCACGGTTTGAACTCATCGCATCGAAGGTATCCGCCAATGACATAATTCTTGCCATTTGGGGGATGTCTTCACCCGCGAGATTTCCGGGATAACCCTTGCCGTCCCAGCGTTCGTGATGGTGCAGCACCCCAGGCAAAATATCCTGGAGCGCAGGGATCTCCTTCATGATCTCATACCCGACCCGCGGATGGGTTTTGATCATGTCAAACTCTTCATCAGTCAATCGCCCCGGCTTACAAAGCACCGCTTCGGCGACCCCGATCTTGCCCACATCGTGAACAAGCCCAGAGATCCGAACACGCTCTGCTTCTTCAGTCGAATATCCCACCTTGAGCGCAAGCATCTCGGACAACATCGCCACACGCTCGGAATGACCCTGCGTGTACTGGTCTTTGGCATCAATCGCTGCTGACAACGCTTTGACCGTCCCAATAAAGGTCAGGTGCTGTCGATGATACAGTTCAGCGTTTTCCATGCACGCGCCAAGCATCCCCGAGATCGATTCGAGCAGCTTGGTTTCATGGCTTGAGACCTGCGGGTCATCGCCATTTTTGCCGCCCGCGATGAGCATCCCCAGTAGCTCGCCATCGCGTTTGATTGGATGAACCAAAATCTGAGGCTCAAGGTCAATGATCCCATCCTCTACCGGATAGATCTCGGTCGTATCCGCCATTCCCAAAGGCTGGGTTGTGCGGATGCGTTCAAGAACCTGCGCAACTTCAGAATCAGCAAGCTGGGTCGTGCCGGCCTGATGTACTTCAGTATCAATAATCTCAAAGATCGCATGATCTTTGTTGATCACACACGCAACCCAGTTGTAATCGAGTGTCGATGCGATCTCGGTGATTCCATCGAAAATGATGCCGCTGGGTTCGTTGAGCGCACCCATTGATTTGCTCAAATCCTGTAGCGTCGTCACCACTTCGTAGGAATCGCCGAGTTGTTCGGAGAAGAGTTCAATCGTCGCATCATTCTTTTGAATAGTACTCAAATCATTGAGCATCCAAGAGATCGTTGCATAGGTGCTGGCGGCATACTCAGCGGTAAACAGTGCGCGTTCTTTGAGAAGATGACGCAGAGCAGAAATCTGAAGCTGATTCCCAGTGCATCCTTCGGTGATGTGCTGGCTCTCGAGAATCGCAGAACCAAACCCGATCGCAACAAAGTACCCAGTCCGCCGATCGCGGTGTTCTTCAATAAACGGGAATACCCATAGCCCAGGATGAATCTCCTGAGCTTCAAGCGTATCTTGCGATGACCAGATCATCGCAGCTTGCACGATGAGCATTCGGATTGGACGAGAGCTTAAAAAGAGCCCGAGCATGCTCGGCCCGATCGGATCGTCCGTTGGCATGCCGTTGAGATCGAGGCGCCACGAGGCAAGCCCTAGGCTTTCGCACCGATCCATCAGTTCCTGCGGGATCGCATCGTGCTTCTT
Source organism: Planctomycetota bacterium (assembly GCA_024280755.1). Classification (GTDB taxonomy): domain Bacteria; phylum Planctomycetota; class Phycisphaerae; order Phycisphaerales; family UBA1924; genus UBA1924. The sequence continues at coordinate 110,079 of JAJRPN010000010.1, read as the reverse complement.
TGAGGTTCGGCGAATATTCATGCGCATTTCCCCAATGAATCATCTAAGCCATTTGAATCAGTCGAGCCCTGGCCTTCTTCGAGCAGGTCATTGATATACCCTAGAAGATCCTTCGCACTAAACGGCTTGGAGAGAAGCCTACGAATAGAGGGTAGTTTTTCAATTTCACCTTCGACTGCATACCCACGCGCGGTGAGTAGGATGATTGGGATATTTGCGCAATCAGGGTTCTGCGAGAGCTGCTCGGCGAGTTCGATCCCCGAGAGATAAGGCATCTGCAAATCCGTCACGATCGCGTCGGGCTTGCGCGAGATCGCTTCTTTGAGCGCCATCTCGCCATCTTCCACAACAATAACATCCATCCCCGCGCGCTTGAGCTTGTGGGCAATGATGTGTGTGATGTGCGGCTCGTCGTCGGCAAGCAAAATCAGCGGGGTTGACATACAAAATCTCCAGATAATCCCAAAGAACACAGGCTGCGTTCTCTCGTAGATGTATCGGAAGATATACGCCCCATCTTTGTGGGGATTATGCAGATTCAAGGGGATCAGCACGGTTTGATTCATGTCCCGGTGGCGGCAGGCGGAGATATCGGACCAAATGCTTCGTCCCAATCATAAACGGGATCGTATCGAGCAATGCAATCACCAGCTTAAACACATACCCCGTCGCAATAAACACCAGCAACTGACGCACTATCGGCGCGTCGGCATCAATCGGCAACGCATGGGCATAATAATGCGTGATCAGGATCACCGCGACGGTATCAACCAACTGGCTAACAAGTGTTGAGCCATTGTTACGAAGCCAAAGATGCTTTCCTCGCGTGAGTCGTTTCCAGAAATGGAATACATGCACATCGACGAGCTGAGCGATCAGATACGCAACCATCGAAGCCGTCACCGCGCCAAAGGCCAAAGTCCGCACCTCATAAAACACGGGCAATCGTCCCGCCTGATCAACAATCATCTGCCCATCTTGGGCGAGCGATTCAAATCCGGGCAACGAGCCGCCGATCCACAGAATAAACATCACCCACATATTGAGAATCAGTCCAACCCACACCACCAGATTCGCACGCCGACGACCATACAACTCGGAGATAAAATCAGTACACAAAAAGGTCAACGGGTAGGGCAGCACACCAACAGCCACCGCAAAGATCGTGCTGCCCGGTGTCGCAGTATCAAAATCAACTTCAAGCAGCTTAACAAACCGTGTGATCCCAAGGATATTGAGCATCGCCAGCGTGCCCAAAAAAAGACCGGACAACAGCAAAAACAACGATTCCCGACGACGGTGGAGGATCAGCACCGGCAGTTCATCAAGCCCTTCATACCGATGTTGGTGGGTGGGTATTGGCTCGTCGATATGAATATCAGCGTGGTTCATGATGAATAGAGCATATCCACCCACTCCAGCGGAGCGAAATGTCCGGGATCGTGATAGAGTACAGGCATGAGTTCACAAGCGACCCAAGCCGTACATACCGAACCAGAAAACAATGCTGCAAACGAGCCAATCGAAGATATAGATATCAACTCCCTGCTCCCCGGCATCGAGGCCATGCTCGTCAGTTCCGATCGCCCGCTCAAAGCCTCCGCTTTGGTCGATGCCATCTCGGTTCATCTCGATCGTCCGATCAACTCCAAGATCATCGCCCAAGCAATGGCCATGCTCAACGAGCAATACGACGAGCACAACCGGGCTTTTCGGATCGAGGAGATATCCGGCGGCTATCGCCTGATGACCCGCCCAGAGCATGCACCGATTGTCGCAGCCATGCACCGATCTCGTGCAACCACAAGGCTTTCCAAGCCTGCCCTCGAAACCCTCTCGATCATCGCCTATCGCCAGCCGATCACCCGTGCCGAGCTCGAAGCCATCCGCGGCGTCGCTGCTGGCGAGGTTGTTCGGACGCTGATGGATCGCCGATTAGTCAAGATTACAGGCAGGGCGGAAGAACTCGGACGCCCGATGCTCTACGGCACAACTCGCCAGTTCCTCGATACTTTTGGGCTTGCATCCGTAAAAGATCTACCAAAACCAGAGGAACTTGCCGATCAGATGGAACAAAGCACCTGATTGCACCGCATCATACTCTGTGTATGGCTGCGGGCAGTCACATGATGACAACGCAACAGTGGAGGTCGATGTGAACACAACGCAAGGACAGCGAACAAACCGGAATCACTCTTTTCGTCAGACAAAGCACGCCATTCTATTGACGACAGCATTTCTTGCAGTATCAACAGTATCAATGGTCGGTTGTGCATCAACAAGTAAGAGTGTGATTAACGGGCGAGTGATCTCTGGAACCGTCGGCCAGTCCGTGAGTGCCTCGCCAGGTGATATCCGGTTCGACGAACCCGGTATCCCCGGTGCAACCGTGACGATCTTAACCAAGTCAGGAAACGCATCTCGTGGGCGTGGTGTCTATACAAAGGTCACCTCCGATGAGTTTGGAAACTTCGAACTCAACTTCGCCAACGGGCAATATCCACGAGACTCGGTCCAAGTCCGCGTCGAAGGCGACGGGTTTTACACATCACGATCAAACACTTTTTTACCTCCTGAAGGCGACAGCCTCCTGTGTGTAGTAATCACACGCCCAGGATATGTCATCCCCGAGCCAGCCGAACCCGAGTCGAAAAAGTAAGCGTCCCAATCGAGCCCTGAGTCCATTTCGTTTCCGATCCATGAGAGATCAATGAGTGCAGTTGCGCGAACAATCAACACACAACACCCTGCCGATCACCATGATCAGCAACATATCGTCCCGACAGATCAAATCTGCACGCGCCAAGATCAACACTCCTCCAAAGCTGTCCGACGCTCATCCAAACTCACCTTTGGGGGTGGAGTATACATTCTTGTCACGCTGTTCCTTGCGATCGGTGCGATCAACTCGCAAAACAACCTGCTCTTCTGGCTCTTTGGCGTTGCCATTGCAACGCTGATTGTGTCGGGCGTGTTCTCGGGCAATGCGCTCATGCAGGTTCGGCTCAAAGCCCAAGCCGTTCCCGACGCATATGCGGGGGATCTACTTCGCCTTCACTACACCGTGAGCAACCACTCCCGGTTTTTCCCGCTCTTGGCTGCGATGATTACCGAAGTGCCCGAGAAGAACGCATCAAACACCAAGTTTAAAGCCGCAGCCCTTCTGCACATCGGCCCACAAAGCCGATGCAAAGTCACCGGATCATTTGTGCCATATTCTCGGGGACGAGTTGCGATGCGCGAGGTGAAGCTCACCACACGATTCCCATTCGGGCTGCTCCAAAAAACACTTGTCTTCGAGTGCCCACGCAAGACCATGATCTTGCCTCACATACTCGCAATCAAACCCGAGATCATCCGTGTAAGGCAAGGGCACGGCGAAGAGGTTCGCAAACAAACCGATTCCAGCGGCTCAAGCAATGAATATTGGGGGCTTCGGGAATATACACCCGGAGATCCAAAGCGTGCGATCGCATGGAAACAAAGCGCACGCCAAGGCAAACTCGTAGTGGTTGAACACGCCCAACCCATCTCGACGCGTCTTTGGATTTCGATAGCCGAGCCCAAACCCGGATTGATGAATGACCCAATCAAGAGCGAGCGTGCGATTTCACTCGCAGCATCAATCATCACCCAAGCAACAGCGCGTGGCGTGCCCGTTGGGCTGTGGATGCCCACGCATGGAATACGAATGATGCCAGGCAATGGAAAAGCACACATGATGCGGTGCTTACGAGCATTAGGCATGATCGATTTCGATCAATCACCCACGAGATCAACCGGCCGATCGAGCCCGCCTCCATCGGCCAGCGCGGATGATGTGCTTGTCATCGCAATAGATCAACCCCCGAGTTTGCATGCGAAGAACCTGCGTGTGCTCCAAGCAGATGATCCTGCAAGTTGGCTCATTGATCCGTCGTCATTACCAATGTCGTTGCGGGCAACTCCAAATGGGGTGAGATCATGAGATCACCCAATCGATCAATACAACCCGGGCCGTCCATCCATAAGGCGTTTTCACAATCAATGCTCCAAGCGATTGTCGGCTCGGTGACCGTGTTCAGCGTTGCCGATCAGAACCCGATGTATTTTATACTCACCCTTCTGGGGGTGCTCATGGTCTGGATGTTCTCGGTTGTCCCCAATCGCCCTGCGCCAAGGCTGATGATCAACACAGTGCTGTTGCTTGTCGTGGCGATCGCAGGGATCGAGATGCTCAGGCAAGGAGTGGGCGTGAGCGCGTTCGCTGTCTTTGTCGCCTTGCTGTTGGTGGTCAAACTCACAGATCTCCGAAACCCAAGAGATGACGGCCAGATTGTAGTGCTCTGTGTTGCGATCTTGATCTCCGCTGTACTCACAAGCAACACGCTGCTAACGGGTGTGTTGATGGTGATCGTGATTGTTCTCATCCTTCGTGCGGTGGTGTTGTACCAGATTCACACTGTCCTCACCAAATCGGCACCAACATCCACCGCAATCGATTCCAAAGCTCGTGTAGATATCCGGGCGATGATCCTCGCGACTGGGTTCCTGTGCGGGCTTTTGGGGAGCGTGATCTTTGTTGTGTTGCCTCGAAATGTCGGCATGCAGGCGTTCGGACAGTGGGGGCCAGGGAAATCAGTCAGTGGGTTCGCAGACACTGTAGAACTCGGCCGCCCAGGTTTGATCTCAGAATCTTCAACGCCGGTACTCGATATCACTATTCGGGATCGCGACGGATTCAATATCGGCGCAGAGAATATGCCCGCGATCTATCTGCGTGGTGCGGTGCTCAATGACTATGACGCCGGGCGGTGGACCAATAGCCCAACGATGAGTCTACCCCTTACCAGCAGAGCGAGATTGGTTGAGCCTCGGACAGCCGTCAAGCCCGCCAAGCCAATCGAAAACGCTTCGCAGTGGACACAGCAGTTTGATATCATCATGCGGTCATCGGCGATCGGGCAAACTTATCTCTTTACGCCCTGGAAAACAGTCGAGTTTAAGGTGGGCGATATCCCAATGCGACTCGGGCATGATTTCGAGCGCGGGCTTTTTCTCAAAGACGGCATAGGTGGCCGACTCGAGTATTCAATCCGCCGGGTGAACACAGAGTATGACCGGATAGACTTCGATCAGTTTGATCGGCGCGACCCAATCTATGTGCTCTCTGACGCACAAACACTGGATATCGAGCCGGCTATTCAAGAGTTCGCCAGCGAGGTGCTCTCGCAATCCGGGATCGAACCAGACCCGGCATTGCGCGCAATACGCGACGATCAGGCAGCGGTTCGGCTGATTGAAAATCACCTGCGATCACGGTTCGCATACACACTCGATGCCCAGCCTGTCCCCGCAGGCGAGGATGCGACCAAGTGGTTTTTGTTTGAACGAAAAGCAGGTCACTGTGAGTACTTCGCCTCATCGCTCGCCTTAATGACCAGATCCATCGGCATCCCCGCACGCGTTATCACCGGCTACATCGTTTCCGATTTCAACGATGTCACCGGACAGTTCGTTGTTCGCGAGAGCAACGCCCATGCGTGGGTCGAAGCCCAGATTGCGCCGGGGGTTTGGAAAACATTCGACGGCACTCCGCCCGCAGATTTTCATGCAATCCACGAACGAGATCCGAGCATCTGGCGTTCATTCTCAAAGATGTATGAATCCATCGAGTTTCTTTGGGTGCGTTCTGTTGTGGGTTACGACTCCAACTCGCGAGAGAATATTATGGGTGCCTCTTCGACAGACTTTGGGCTTACTGGCATGAGCGAATCATTGCTCAACCGCCTTGCTGCCGGGCGTGGTCGGCTTGTTGCGCACAGCGGGCTTGTTGCGGTCATTGTGTTTGCTGCAAGCATGTTTGTTGGAGTCGTCATCCTCAGATACAAAGAACTGTTCGCTGGCATCATAGATGGCTTGAAGATTTGGATTGCCCGGTTCCGAATCCGAGTATTCGGTCAAGAGCATCGTGCCCATGATCCGCGCCTCGTCCAAATCGAAAAAATGTTGCAAAGAACATTCGATCGGCTCGGCATCCCCAAGCCCGCATGGGTTCCACTCAAAGCCCACATCGAGCAGAATACACCTATTCTCAATACACTCGCTTCCCCAACTCGCCAAGCGATTGCTGATGCGTCGAGCTTGTTATACAGTCAAGCATTCTCGCCAGATCCCCAAGCCATCGATCATGCCCAGGTCATACGCATCCAAAGCCTACTCCGAAAGTCCGAGAAGTCTTCAGCGTCCACCTGATCAGGACGATCTCGATGATCTCGATTGCAGGATCGAGAGGAATCTTAAGCGGTGCCCGTGTTGATCCGATGATATCGAGACAAGAGGATATCTTTGAAAGGATCGATCGTGCCCGCAAACCGATCAAGAACAGACCGTTGGCGTCAGAGTCTCCAAAAAATCTACGAACGAGGCGGTGGCCTCGAGTTCGCCATCCAACGCAATGAAGATCAAGATGGTATCAAAGATCTTGTCTGGCGCGTTCGTGTGCTCGATCTGAGCGACGATGAAATCGTCATCGAGCAACCCGGTGCAATGGGGCAATCATTCATGATCAACGAGGGCGTGAGCCTGATCGGGATCATGGCTGTCGGACAGAACAAATGGATGTTTAACACCAAAGTGATTGGGTCGACATTCAACCAAACACGCCACGGCACATTCCCCGCCCTGCGGCTAAAAATGCCCGAAAAGGTCGTACGGTGCATGCGGCGACAAGAAGAACGAACATCAATCGGACATATCGACCTTCCAAAGGTCGAATGCTGGAAACTGATCAATCCGATGAGCGCCGTTCCCGTCGAGGTCGCCAATCGGATTTTGGTTGAAGATCTGACCTCAAAGGGGCAGACAGCGTCGCCGAGCGATGACCAAATCGCACTGCCGATTGTTGGACCAAAGTTTGAAGCTCGCCTGGCCAACCTTGGTGGCGGCGGCGTCGGCTTGGTCGTACCCAACGAATCGCGTGCAGATATCGACTCAGGAAAAACCTTCTGGATGAGGCTCGACTTCCGCCCCGCGATCCCCGCACCAATCGTGCTGACCGCAAAGCTTGTGCATTCTCATATTGACTCGCAGCAGAACACCTACGCAGGTATGGCGTTCGAGTTCGGGATCAATAATCAACACAAAGATTTCATCATCAAGCAGATCGCCCGATACATCACTTCGATGCAGGTTGATAAAAAAGCCGCTTGATTAAGAAAGCTTTTCGCAATATAAAAACGCCTCGATGAATCGAGGCGTTTTTCATTGGTCTATTCGTATTTTCTCAATAGCCTGCGATCTTTATCGCTTACTGAGATTTACCAGTTGAGTACATCACCGGGTTTTCAATCACCATCACGCTCGCATCGCCATCTTGTGCATTCAGGCGAATCTCGTTGGTGCCGTTGTTCCAGATCCCGGTCCAATGTCCCTTTGAAGGCATCGAGTTGTCGACGATGCCATAGCGAGAGTTGAACGAGGTCTTGCCGCGAGGGGCGATCAGTTCAAAGGTGCCCGTCGAACCTGGTCCGGTGACGAGGGTGACATGCCCGTTGTTGGTCGTGGCATGAATCGTTTCAGTGTGCGAACTCGCCGTACGAATCTCAATGTTTCCGCCTTCGCGGATGGTCGTGCCCGATTCAACATTGATCACGCCGGTCACACCAACGATGATGACCTTGCCTCCCGCATTGCGGATCTCAAGCCCATCACATTGTGGAATATACACAGTGAGATCGATCGGCGGACGATAGCCTTCGATATCGAGATCCGTCGGCGAGATAGTCAGGGTGCTTAACTCGCCGGTATTGGTATGGACCGCGGTGAAATATTCGCCAGTCGGATCAAAATCAAAGCCCATTCGAGCAGCACGCCAGCGGAGTCGGCTCTCTTTATCAACCCGGAACGAGATATGTGCTTCTTCATGGCTTGGCTTGGCATAGACCTTCACCTTGCCGTTGGGGTTGTCAATGATAATCGCATTGAGCCGACCAACAGTGATCGGATCACCAACGATGGGGACCTGATGGGCGAGTTCATTAGCAGCCATGCGTGCCCGTAGGCCACCCATTCGTGTACAACCGGGCAAAACAGCCGATCCGATGGCGATAAGCACTATCAAAGGAAGAAAGATCTTGGCACTGTGCATGGTGGGGTTTCCTTGAGGTATTTGATGATCGAACAGGTCGATCGCGTGGATCATGTGGTGATTTTGGTTCTGGCAGACTCAATCATATCAATTGAGTGCCCATGAGTTCTCATATCGGTCGCAAACAGATGCTAAGATAGGTTATTGTCGTCAGATCGGTGGGCCGATCTGATGGGACATACGCATTTCCACTTGTCTACCGAAGCGTGAGCGTTCGAAAAACGGGTGTCTGTCGGGTATATCGGTCCAGAACCAGCTTTGTTCGCACACTCCGTGCTGAACTTTTGATTCATAGACCGATTGAACACACGAAGATCGCCAGATCTTCATGCCAATGTGCAGGTTCTGCGCATTCCCTTAGCCATCCATCGAACCCCGGAATCGGGCTTTGATGAGTTTACAAAGGATTATTTTGCCAACCCAGGTAAAACAGATCCTCGGGGGTTCCATCTGTGGATACTCAATTTGTTTCGCAAACACTTAGTCAGACACAACTTGCACAATTCACACTCGCCCAAGGCGCCAATGGGGATAACTCATTGATATTGCTCATTGTTGGTCTCGTCGCCATTGCAATCGGGCTCGGGCTGGGTGTAGTCCTTGCAGGCATCATTGGCGGCAAAAAAATCGATCGGCTCCGTTCAGAAGCAGACCTACTCGCCAGCCGGGCCAAAGAAGATGCAGCCAACGCTGCGGATAAAATTATCCTCGATGCCGAACGGGCAGCATTGGCACGCAAAGAAACAGTGGACAAAGAACTCGAAATCTCGCGCACAGAACAACGAGAAGCCGAGCGTCGACTCGCCAAACGCGAAGATAACCTCGAGCGCAAAGAAGACACACTCACCGAGCGCTCGGACAAACTCGAAACCCGCAAAGAAAAACTCGCCGACCGCGAGAACGAGATCGACACGCTCGTCGAGAAACAACGCCGAGAGCTCGAACGCGTTGCTCAAATAGATCGTTCACAAGCCAAAGAGTTGCTCCTCGAACGCGTTGCCGAGCAATCTCGCGTAGAGATGGGCAAGGTCACGCGCAAGATCGTCGAAGATGCCGAGGACGAGGCCAAGGACGAAGCCAAAGAAATCTTGATCAACGCGATCCAACGCTACGCCAATGAGCATTCATCAGAGTCGACGGTACGCACAGTCGCGATCCCATCGGACGATATGAAGGGACGGATCATCGGACGCGAGGGACGCAATATCCGGGCGATCGAAAAAGCAACCGGCGCCGATATCATCGTCGACGATACCCCAGGCGTGATCGTTGTTTCATGTTTCGATAAGGTCCGCCAGACTATCGCGGTCCGCTCGCTCGAAGTCCTTGTCACCGATGGACGCATGCACCCAACACGCATCGAAGAAGTGGTCGAGAAGGTGAAATCTGAAGTACAAGAGAAGATCGTCAAGGCTGGTAAAGATGCAGTGGTCGAACTCGGGCTCAAAGGCATCCATCCCAAAATCATCGAAGCAATGGGGCGATTGACCTACCGCACCAGCTACGGGCAAAATGTCCTCAACCACTCGATCGAGGTGGCATATCTCTCGCAAATTATCGCTGATCAGCTCGGGCTCGATGGGCGATTGGCTCGCCGATGCGGGTTCCTTCATGATATCGGTAAGGCAATGGATCACGAGATGGAAGGTGGGCATCCCAAGATCGGGATGGACTTCGCCAGACAGTACGGCGAAAAGGACGAAGAAGTCCTCAACGCCATCGGCGCACATCATGCCGACATGCCCGCGACCACTTGGTATACACCGATTATCATGGCTGCCGATGCGGTGAGTGCAGCCCGTCCGGGTGCTCGCCGCGAATCGATGGAACGATACATCCAAAGATTGAACGATCTCCAAGACATCGCGCTCTCCCAACCAGGTGTCACCGAAGCGTACGCGGTGCAAGCAGGGCGTGAGGTTCGTGTGATGATCAATGCGGATCGTGTGACCGATGACGAAGCATTCTTGATCGCTCACGAAATCGCCAAGCAGGTCTCCAACGAGATGACCTTCCCCGGCGAGATCAAGGTGACCGTGTTGCGTGAAACCAGAGCGATCGAAATCGCTCGCTAGTCACAAAGCGGACATCCATATCAGTACGATCAGCAAAAGACGAACATCGACAAAGTCACGATGATTTGTGTTTTTGTGCGTCATGAGTGTAGTGATGACCAACACAGCTCCGACAGCCAGTGCCTCCGTGTGTGCAAGAGCCATCATGGCTGTGCCAAGAACAAGCATACCTAACGCGCTCCACCACGCGCTGCGAGATCCGAGCAGAACAGCCAAGCTTTTCGTCGAATACATCATGTCCGCATCGTGATCATCTATATCACACAGCACCGCATCGCCAGCAACAATCAGCCAAACGCCACCGATTGCCAAGCAGTGAAGTAAACCTAGGTTTGAGAGCAGATCGTGTGTATTGGCCCAGATCACCGCAAGCGAAAGCGCAAGATGCCCTGAAGCGACAAAAAAAGCTTTCAATGCGGGCAAGTCTTTGAGCCTTGGTGAGTGTGGCGTTGCTTTTCGCCCGGCATACAGATGAACAACCCCGAGTGCGATCAGCGGGATCAGGGCAATCACAGGTTCAAGCATCAGGCCTGTGATGCTCGCAGCTACGAGTTCGCAGATGATCAATACGCGGATTGGTTTGGCGAAACGGGCGAAGAGCATCGCCCGTTCGGGCAAGGCCAACGCGTCAGCCGGGTCTTGGCGATGATCCGCAATCTTGACACGATCAAGCAAGTAACAACTGTGCGCACAAAGCAGGATGTACACAATCGAAACAATGTTCGGCTGATTCGTATCGAGAAGTGTGCTGGCAAGAACAAAGACACCAAGTGCATACGAGCTCGGCCAAATCGCAAGATAGCCACCGAATCGGTAGAGCTTCGGGATGGTTCGTATCGTATTCAACGCGCGTTCTTCCAAGACCAGTTCAATCCCCGATCCATCACAATTACATCGGCCTGCTCGATCAGCTCGGCTGCCAGTTTTCTCATCGCAGCGCTCTGTTTGCGCAAGCGGAGTTGATCATGGACAAATCGGAGTTGCTCATTGGTTGGGTGGATTGCTGGGGTGATTGATTCGAGATAGATTAATGTGTGCCCAGAATCGGTTGCGATTGTTTTTGAGAGTTCGCCGGGGTGCAGTTTTTTAATCGCGTCACTCAAAGCCAATGGATAGCTCGGATCATGAATGCTCAAGCCGGTAATGAGTCCGCCTCGCGCAGCGGATGGGTGGATTGAGTTTGTTGAACATGCATCTGCAAATGCCCAGCGTAGAGTTTCGAGTGGTGCGTTGACGATTCGATCGCGTAAGGCTGATGCGTTTGTGTGTGATTGGGTTACAAACATGCGAACGCGATGCTTGGGTCCGAAGGCGATCGCTTTGCTCAACAGTATTTCATTTGGCGTTGGCTCGGCTGTGTCTTTGGTAAGTTTGCGGAGGATTGCGTTTCGGCGCAGCAACCTGGGGTATCGGCTTGGGCCGAGCCCTTTGGCAGATCTGAATGAATCAAGAAGCTGATAGCCTTGGGTTTGTCGAGATTGATCCGCAATTGTGCGCACGAAGTTGGATTCTTCATCATCGAGATCCTCGGGTGTGATTTGGAGATTGAGCTTTTGGAGTTCAAGTTCGAGTTGGTAATCGAGGACGAGATCGATTAGTGCCGATTTGCCTGCTTGCTCTTTGAGATCATCAGCGATCTGGGCCTGCATGATGGGCGAGCCATTGATGAGGGCGATGATGTATTGGTCAGGTTTCGATTGTGTCGATACACGCGTATGTGTGCCAGTCGATGAGGTGCAACCGGCGAGCAATGCGAGCAATACACTCGATAATATACGGATGGTGGTTCGTGTTGGCATATGAGATCTGAGCAGAGAAGACGGGAAAGGTCAACCGCAAGGCACAATCTTGCGTACGGTAGTGTAAGGAGACAGTATGACAGACGCCAGCAATGGGTACGACTTGGCCACCAGCGAGGAAGCAGGAGGGCAATCGGTGCGTGCGGCGGTCATGGAGCAGGCGATAGAAATCGCAGGCGAGATGCCTGTGCCTGTGCTTCGTTCCTTGGTGTGTCCATATTGTGGGACGGTCACCGAAGATTCCGGGCGATGCTCAGGGTGTGCCGGACGGTTTGATCCGTTGAGCAGACAGGCGACACAGAATCAGATGGGGCCATGGTCGATCCGAGATGATCGTCAGTCGCACCGTCCGGGGTGTACCTATCAGATGATCGCTCGGCTGGTTGGTCAAGGGGTGATCGGTGCGGAATCAATTTTGCGCGGGCCATCAACCAGGCAGTTCTGGACGCTCGCCCGAGATACGCCCGGCGTGGCGCACTTGCTTGGAGTATGTCATAGCTGCCAAGCAGTGGTTAAGCCCGATGCATTTGCGTGTCCGAGTTGTCATGCGTCGTTTACGGTTGAGCGCGATCGTCAGCATTTGGGGCTTGGGCCTTCTCGTCCATTGCCTGGGCAGGGCTTGCCTGAGGTGCTCGCATTGCATGCTGAGCCTGCGAGCAATGTGAATCAGAACGCTGGCGTGGTCTCCACTCCAATCGGGGCTGGTGCAGAGGCTATTGGTGGTGCCCAAATGAGTTCAAAGAGCGGGGGGCAGACAACCCAACTGCTCGCTGATCGTCAGCAAGTCGAAGAAGCCGCTCGATTGGCCAAGCGATGGAAAAAAGCGTGGGAATCTGAGCGGAAACGGGCGTGGGTTGTCATAGTCGCCTCGCTTTGTGTTGCGACGGTTGCGTTGGTGTATGCGGTGATGATCGGAGTTGGGGCGAATGAAACAGATTCAGTTGTAGATTCTGGGCAGATTCCTGCTGAGGTTGATGAATAATTTGGTATATTCAAGGTGTTCTCCATGAGTGTTTTTCTGCCGAACTGATTGTTGATATGCAAATAGAGAGTCCTACAACTCGATCAAACAAAGGCAGGCTTGGGCTTGGTGGGTTTACACTCATCGAGTTATTGGTAGTCATCGCAATTATCGCCCTGCTGATTGGGATCTTGCTTCCAGCACTCTCAGGAGCCAGGCGGTCGGCCAGAACGCTCAAGTGTCAAGTTAACATGAGGCAGATGGGCACCGCAGCCAAGAGCTATGGCTTTGATTTTCGTGATGCGATCCCTGCGCTCAACTGGAAAAAGGGGCGATACACCACGCCGTACGCAGATCTCCAGAACGCACCCAATGATCGTGTCGCTGTTGGGCATCATGCGGTGAGTATTCTTCGCGATGCAACCGGCGTGCAAACAATTCCCGCGAATCGAATCGGGAACTGGTTCTCGAATTTGTGGTTCACGCATATTACTTATCTAGATTATCTATCGGGGAACCCGGAGGAGCCGGTCGCTGCGTGTCCTGAGGATGCTCAGCAGGTTGAACGGGCAGAGACATTGATCGCTGATTTTCCGGTTCATCTGTTGCATCGTAAGTTCGAGAGTTCGTACGAGACTTCGATTGTGACTTATTCTGCCGACTCATCTCGATCGGCAGTAAGCCCGATTGATCAGCATGATGCTTCATGGGGCGTGTTTCATCGTTCACTTAATTTTGTGGTACATCGACGATTCACACAGGTTCGGTACACATCGGGCAAGGCGTATATGTTTGACACATACGACCGTCACTTTGCTTCTGTGCCCGACACGCTCTACTTTGAGCCTGATTCAAAGCAGCCGATATTGTTCTTTGATGGTTCGGTGAGTGTGCGAGCGACGAAGGATGCGAATCCGGGTTTTCAGCCTTTGGATCCGTCAAATCCAGAACCCTCAATGATCAAAAAAGTGGCTCGGGGCACGGAATCGTTTCCTGGGTATTACCGTTGGACGCGAGGCGGGCTAGAGGGGATCGACTTTGGAGGCAGCGAGGCCAACACCGGCCAGCCTTAATATGTTTTTTATGCTCTTTCGTAGGTTTCGTTTGAAGCTCCAAACCCGACTTTGAGGTCCTGAGGTGATAGACTTCCCGAGATGCCAATAGGCACTCTTGGAGGTCGATATGGGACAGAATGACTCAGTACGCGTTTTAGTTGCCGACAAGTTTGATGCTGAAGGGATCGAAGGGCTTGAGGCTCTTGGGTGTGTTGTTCAGGTTGATGCAGATCTTGGACCGGATACCTTGCCCGCAGCGTTGGCAGCCAGTGGTGCTGATGTGCTTGCGGTGCGATCGACAAAGGTACCCGCATCGGTGATCGAATCATCCGATTCGCTCAAGCTGATTATTCGTGGCGGCGCTGGGTTCGACAACATTGATTGCGATGCTGCGGGGGCAAAGGGTGTGCCGGTATGCAACTGCCCAGGGATGAATGCGGTGGCGGTGGCCGAACTCGCGATGGGACACATGCTCAATCTTGATCGGAAGATCGCGGAACAAACCCGCGAACTGATTGGTGGGCATTGGAACAAGAAAAAATATTCAAAGGCGATGGGGCTCAAAGGGCGTTCGCTCCTGGTCGTTGGGATGGGATCGATTGGTACAGAGCTGATCAAGATGGCGCAGGCGTTCGGGATGAAGGTCTCTGCCCAGTCTCGTTCATTGGGGAAGGACACCGCTCGGGCGTTGGACATCAAGCTGATCCCGTACACGCGTGAGGCATTGATTGAAGCATTGGGCAAGGTCGATGTTGTGTCGGTGCATGTTGCGTGCAATGATGACACGCGGGATTTGTGCGGGCCATTGTTCTTCGGAGCAATGAAGGACGGGGCGTATTTTATCAATACCTCGCGTGGCGAGATTGTCAATGAGCAAGAGCTGATCAACGCGGTCAAGACCAAGGGCATCCGCGTTGGGCTTGATGTGTATCAGAATCAGCCTTCGAGCAAGGATATTGATTGGTGCCCAGAGCTTGCGAGCTTGCCCGGCGTATCGCTGACGCATCATGTCGGGGCATCGACGGATCAGGCGCAGGTTGCGGTTGCTCAAGAGATGGTGCGGATCGTCCAAGCGTATAAAGAGACAGGCACACCAAAGCATATCGTGAACAAAGCTCAGTTGAGCGAGTCTGTTTCCGATATGGCCAATGCATAAATGAACACTGTTAAACAAGAAGATAAGTGAATGAAGGAGTTTTGCGATGAGTGATCGAGTCTACAACTTTTCAGCCGGGCCTGCATGTTTGCCCGAATCCGTCTTGAAACAAGCTCAGAAAGATATCTGGAATATCTTTGATTCCGGGATCGGGATTTTAGAGCATTCGCATCGCAACAAGTTTTTCGATCGCGTGACGCATGAGACCGAAGCGGATTGTCGAACTGTTGGGAATATTCCTGATGATATGGCGATCTTCTGGATGCAAGGCGGCGCGACTTCGCAGTGCTATATGGTGCCTGCGAACTTCTTGCCTGAAGGGCGCACCGCGGACTACTTCCAGACTGGTAAGTGGGCGAACGACTCAATCGACGAAGTCCATCACTACGGCAAGGTGCACATCTGTGGCTCATCCAAGGACGCCACCTACAACCACATTCCCAAAGGCGATCAGGTCAAGAACTCTGACAACCCTGCGTATGTGCAGTTCACATCGAACAACACGATCATGGGGACCGAGTTTAAAGCGAACCCGGCGACTCCGGGCGATTCGTTCTTGGTGGCGGACATGTCGAGTAATATCTACTCGCGGCCGATGGATTTTTCGCAGTATGGTTTGGTCTACGCAGGTGCCCAGAAGAACCTTGGGCCTGCTGGTGTGACCTTGTTGATTGGCAAGAAGAGCCTGATTGATAATCCAGTGCGTGAGCTTCCCAAGATGATGCAGTATGGATTGTGCGCCAAGAAGGAAGGGCGATTCAACACGCCTCCGACCTTTGGGGTGTATTTGATGGGGCAGGTCTTCAAGTGGATCTTGGCAGAGGGCGGGTTGACGGCAATGGCGGAGATCAACCGTGAGAAGGCAGCGATTTTGTATGATTTTATTGATTCGCAAGACTTCTTCACGCCTCATGCGATCAAGGAAGATCGATCAGACATGAACATCACTTTCAAGTGCCCAACGGCCGAGCTTGACAAGTTGTTTATCGAGCAGGCCGACGCGAAGGGTTTGACAACACTCGCGGGGCATCGTGCAATCGGTGGGATGCGGGCAAGTATTTATAACGCATTCCCCAAGGCTGGTTGCGAAGCACTCGTTGCGTTTATGAAAGACTTTGCCCACACCAATGCAGGCGCGACGGCTTGATTTGATCTCAGGATGTTTCTGAAGCCCGGTAGCTTAGGCGACCGGGTTTGTTAGTGGGGCTGTTAAGCGGGGGATGCAGGCATCGAAGACTTCATCGGTGGTGATGCGATCCATCATCTCGACGCTTTTGTGATCACGAAAGTGAAAATCGTCGGCTTCTTGGGTGTGACGGATGACATCATGATCGTGTTGATATGGGCCGACGAGGGAGGGCTCGGTTGGTCCGAGGAGTGCGATGAGTTGGCGGTCAAAGCCAACGGCCATGTGGATGGCTGCCGAGTCGTTGGCAACGACGAGTTGGGCGCGAGAGATGATGGCCAGCAGTTGGGAGATGGTGGTGGACCCGACGCGATCGGTGATGTGTGGGTGGTCCTCTGCGAGTTCGAGCAGCGGGGCGCAGCTCAGGCGTTCGCCCGGGCCACCAACGATGATGATGCGGTCGATTTCTGGGCGAGCGATGAGCCGCTGCGTGAGTTCGGTGAAGCGTTCGATCGACCAGCACTTACCCGGCCAGCGCGAGGTCGGGGCGATGACGGCGTAGCGTTCTGGGTATTCGATGATGACTTGGGAGAGTTCGTCATCGCCAGCGTAGAGGCGCATGTCGGGCTTTGAGATGTTCGCACCAGTGGACTGCGCGAGTTTGAGCATGCGATCGACGGTGTGGAGTGTGCGGGGTGCGTCGATGCGTTGGTTGAGGAAGATCCACGAGTTTTCTTGGGCATCTCGATAGCCAACGCGCTTTGGGGCGCGGGTTGCCCAGGTGAAGAACCCAGAGCGAGCGAGCCCTTGGGCATCGATAACAAGATCGTATTGTGTTGCTTTGAGTTCACGAAGCCAGCGGAGTAGCGGGAGGAATCGACCTTTTTTGCATTGCTTGCCGAAGGCTTTGCGATTAAAAAGAATGACCTTGTTGAGTGCGGGATGATGGATGATCGATTGTTCGAATCCGTCTTGAACGACCCAATCAATTTGGGCATCTGGGAATCGGGCTTTGAGTGCTGCGAGCACGCAGACAGATCGGCATACATCACCTAGTGCGCTCGGTCGGATCAGCAGGATGCGTTTGGGGTTCGTCACAGCGGGTATTGTTGGCGGGCTTTTGGCTCAGAGCGCATCGGCGGGGTAGATGCTTGCGGTTTTTTCGGTTTCCCAAGCACTCATCGAGACGAGTTCGATGCCTTGGGCGATTTGAGCGATTGCGGGGGCGAGTTGCTCGTAGCAGATACGGGCGATGTTTTCGACGGAGGGGATGGCGCCGCCTTTGGATTGATCAAACCACCGGCAGTCGATGTTGAGGAACTTGTGATCGAGGTTGTCGAGCAGTGTTGAGTTGACGGCCTGTTGGATTTCGAGTTGGTAGTCTTTGGATTCGAGCAACTCAATCGGGATGCGGATGCTCGGCTCGAGTTGGTAGTTGTGTCCGTGCCCGTGGAGGTTGTTGCACTTGCCAAAGAACTCGGCGTTCTGTGCATCGCTCATGGCCGGGGCATGCAGGCGATGGGCGGCTGCAAAGTCGAAGCGTTGGCGAACAAGGACAGCGTTGGATGGTTGGGTGGTGCTTGTCATTTCAATACTCAGGTAGGGTGTGATGTGCCAGTGAATCGCGTGGAGTTGGTGATTGATCTGATCGGCAGCAACTGCCCAGAGCGATGGGAGCAAGAGGGCAGGGTGGGCACAGGGATTGGTGTCGAGTTGATTGGCGATGATTGGGATGAACAGATCGCGGACGATTGAATCAACCTCTTGGATGCTGATGAGGTATCCGGTTTTCGGATCGGGTTGTCCTTTGATGGCGAGTTTGATTTCGTAGTATCGACCGAACCCGGAGATGTTGGGTTTGCTGGCGTAGGAGTTCTCGCCGAGGGTTGAGCCGTCGGGGTTGATGGAGAATCGGACGGTTCGTTGAAGAATTTGATGGCGAGGGGTGTTGGTCATGCGGGTATTGGATTATACTCGGATGAGAGCGGGGGATAGTGAATCGTGAAAGGATTGCAGATGTGGAAGTTTGGATGCAACAAGAAATCGAGCATTGGTGCGAGTGCGATGCTGGTGCTTTTTCTGCCAGCGTGGCTCGGGCTGACGAATAGTTCGAATCACAAGAATGAATCCAATGCTCAAATTAGTGCTGAATCAGCAGAGCCGAAGGAGAAGAAGATGGTTTCGAAGGATGTACTTGGGTATGAAATGGAGCTGCTTAACGGCACGATGCAGAAGCTCGATACCTATCGAGGTTCGGTTGTGTTGATGGTGAATGTCGCGAGCGCGTGCGGGTTGACTCCACAGTATGAGGGGCTCGAAGCGTTGTATCGTGAGCATAAGAAGGATGGATTGGTGATCATCGGATTCCCTGCCAATGACTTTGGAGCGCAGGAGCCTGGGACGAACGCGGAGATCGCCCTGTTCTGTAGCAACAAATATGATGTGACTTTTCCGATAATGGGCAAGATTCATGTCAAGGGCAAAGATGTGCATCCGTTGTACAAACAACTCGCTGCTCAGCCAGAGCCAATCGGAGGCGAGCCGGAATGGAACTTTGCGAAGTTCTTGGTGAATCGTAAGGGAGAGGTTGTTGCGCGGTTCCCGTCGCGGACGACGCCGAGTGATCCAGCGATTCTTGAGCAGTTGAAATTGCTGCTCGCAGAGGATTAATGGAATCTGAATAATCTAGAGATCAAAGGATGAACGCTCGTAAACGGTTGCTGTGCAACGGGTACGGGTGTTTTCTAATTTGCAGGTGATCTCTTTATAGAACCTTAGCGGTTTGAGGCTCGCTTTGAGCGTGTTTGGGTGCGACAGTACTACTCAATGAGAATACGATTCAAAACCACTTTCAGGAGAGACACTATGTTCAATGCACCGTTTGGAAAGATGTCAGGAAAGAAACTCGGTTCGGTTGTCGCGGCTTTGGCGATGGCGCCGATGCTGGCGATGGGGGTATCGCAGGGCGATGATGAGTTGCCGGTGTATGAAGCAACCAGCGGGGTGTCTGGCACGATCACCAGCATTGGGTCGGACACCATGAACAACTTGATGACGCTTTGGGGCGAAGAGTTTAGTGGGTTTTATCCATCGGTGAAGACCTCGGTGGAGGGCAAGGGGTCATCGACGGCCCCGCCGGCGTTGATTGAGGGGCAGTCGAACTTTGGGCCGATGAGTCGGCCGATGAAGT
Organism: Planctomycetota bacterium; assembly: GCA_024280755.1. GTDB lineage: Bacteria > Planctomycetota > Phycisphaerae > Phycisphaerales > UBA1924 > UBA1924. The sequence goes on along the minus strand of JAJRPN010000010.1, from coordinate 90,589 downwards.
CGTCCGAGGTTGATAAGTTTGAAGCCGAGTTTGGGTACAAGCCAACAGCATTGCGGACTGGTATCGATGCACTTGCGGTGTATGTGCATAAGGACTGTCCGCTTGAGGAGATCAGCATCGAGCAGATCACAGAAGTGTTCTCGGTTGTTGGCCCGGATATGACCTGGGGCGATCTGGGCGTGACGGATCGGGCGTACCGGACTCGGAAGATCAATATCTATGGACGCAACTCGGCGTCGGGCACATATGGGTTTTTTAAGAAGATCGCGCTTCAGGGCAATGATTTCAAGGCGTCCGTGAAGGAGCAGCCGGGATCATCGGCGGTGGTTCAGGGTGTGACTGGCGACAAGTTTGGGATTGGGTATTCTGGGCTTGGATATAAAACCGCTGGTGTCAAGGCTTTGGCTGTTTCGCTTGAAGAGGGCGATGAGGCGTTTGATGCCAATGCCGAGAACTCGCTTAGTGGTGAGTATCCGATCGCACGGTTCTTGTATCTCTATATCAATGCTGATCCGCAAGATGGATTGACCGATCCGCTTCGGATTGAGTTTGTGAAGTTGATTTTCTCAAAGCAAGGGCAAGAGGTTGTCGCCAAGGACGGGTATTTTCCGGTGCCGACTTCGGTTGCTCGTGAAGACTTGGAAATGCTCAAGATTGAAGTCGATTTTTAAACAAAACCGTCAGTGAAGACATTCAAAATGTACACAATGAGGGAGTGGGCGAAGGCCTGCTTCCCCTTTTGGGAATCGGGCTTGATAGAGTAACGCACGCTATGGGTACCTCGGAATCAAAAACTCGAAACAGCGCTTCGCGTCGGCTCCACGCGATGGATTCGGCTGCGGAGTTTGTGGTAACGACCGGCGGGTTTATTGTGCTTGCAGCGGTGCTTGGGATCTGTTTTTATCTGGTTTGGGTGGTTGTGCCTTTGTTTGCACGGGGGACTGTGGGCGAAGAGGTTGCTGGCAAGGCAGACGGGGTCACAAGTTCGGCAATGGTCATGCTCGATCCATACGCACGCAGTGCGACGGTGATCGGGAGTGATTTCAATGCGACAACACTGCTGATCGAAGGTGGCCAGGTTGTTGGCTTGGGTGCATTGGCGGATAAAGCACTCGAACCGACCGCGATGAGCTATGCACGCAATGGCGAGGTTGTGGCGATAGGGTACAGTGATGGGCAGGTTCAACTCGGCGAGCTCAAGTATAAATCGAAACTAGTTCGGCTGGATGACTTAGCAGATATTGATGTGATCAAGGCAGTCGAGTTTGGGTATATTGAATCGCTTGGCGAAGGGCGAGGCCGGCGCGTTGGCTTTGAGCATTCGTTTGGTGATCCGATTCAACTCAAAGCTGGAGAGGGTGCGGTTGTTGCGATTGATTATCGCAAAGATCCGACGGGGAAGAAGATTCTGGCGGTGTTGCGAACCGATGGCACGGTGCTGGTGAACACGATCCGCACGATCCGTCCGCTTGGAGGCGGAACACCCAAGGCCAAACTCAAAACCAAGTCGTTCCAACTCGCGCACCCAACAGACCAACCCGATTGGTTCATGGTGACGGCGGACGGTAAGCATGTGCTTTGTGTTTGGGAGGATGGCCGATGCGAGCGGTATGCTCGGATCCGACGGGGTGGGTTTGAGCTGATCGAGTCGATCCAGATTGTCGAAGAACCAAGCACAATTACGACAACGAATATGCTTCTTGGCGGACAGACGCTGATGATCGGGCAGTCCAATGGAACGGTGTCCTCGTTCCATGTTGCCAAGGATAAAACGGGATCGACGAAGGACAGCTTGCAGTTGGTGCGTTCGCACAATATTGCATCGAAGCATGGTGAGGTTGTTTCTATCTCGGCGAGTATTCGGGATCGTTCGGTTGCGGTGTTGCATCGCGATGGGGTCGTAGAGATTCGTCACATGACAAGCGAGAAACTTGTTGCTTCGATTCATACAGGGCTTGAGTATCCTGTCGCAGCAGCGATGGCACCCAAGAACACCGGGCTTGTTGTGGTGGGCGAGGATGGCTCGTATTCGTTCCATGAGATCGAGCCTGGGTATCCTGAGTTTAGTGTGGGGGCACTCTTTGGGCGGGTGCATTATGAGGGGGTTGCTGAGCCCGAGTATGTGTATCAATCTTCATCGGGCGATGATGCGTCGGAGATCAAGCTGAGCTTGATGCCTTTGGTGTTTGGAACGCTCAAGGCAACGGTGTTTGCGATGCTCTTTGCGATCCCGATCGCGGTGTTGGCTGCGATGTATTCGAGCGAGTTTGTGTCGAAACGGGTTCGGAAGAAGATCAAGCCAACTGTTGAGTTGATGGCTTCGTTGCCTTCGGTTGTGCTCGGGTTTATTGCAGCGATGGTGGTTGCGCCGTTTGTCGCCGAGCATATTGATTCATTTGTGATTGGGATGGTCGTATTGCCGATTGCTGTTCTGGCTGCTGCGCATCTGTGGCAGTTAATTCCGTTGGCGTATCGACTCCGTACGCGGACTGGGCATCATCTGATGCTTGTCGGACTGACGGTATTTGTTGGTGTGTGGGCGAGCAGTTTGATTGGGCCGACGGTTGTGCGGTCTTGGTTTGCGCCCGATGCGTTCGATGGTGCGATGTTGGCGGGTGCGGTTGAAGATGTGCCTCAAGGGGAGTTGCCCAGTTGGTCTGGTGATGCGAGTTACAGCACCAAGACTGTGCGCAAACTTCGTGCGATGGGTTTGGGTGTTGATTCTGGCGTGGTGGTTCGCCCGATTGATGATGAACTGCATACTGAGGGCCTTGCCGAGGTCGGGCTTGTTGGTGGGGACCTCCAGCGATGGCTCAATGATGAATATGGACGGGCGCGACCTGGCTGGCTTGTGGTGTTTTTTCCGTTGGCGTGTATTGGTGTCTGGATCGCGCAGGCGGTGTTTGTTCGTCGTCGGATTGATTTGCTGATCGCTGAGCAAGGCGGGTTTGTGGGTAGCTTGGTTGTGCTTGGGAAGTTCGTCGTGCTGTTGGGGCTGAGCTTTGTGCTTGCGATGGTTGGTGCAGTGGTTGCCGAGTCGATGGGGTTTGATCCGCGAGATTCGGTGTTCGGGTCGTTTAGTCCTCGCAATACTTTGGTGGTGGCGATTATCATGGGCTTTGCGGTGATCCCGATTATTTATACGATCTCGGAGGACGCTTTACAGGCGGTGCCGATGACTTTGCGGACGGCTTCGCTTGGCGCGGGCGCGACCCCTTGGCAGACGACGGTGCGTGTGGTGATGCCGGTGGCTGCATCGGGGATTTTCTCGGCGTGCATGATCGGGTTCGGGCGAGCGGTCGGCGAGACGATGATTGTGCTGATGGCGACGGGGAACACGCCTGAGATGGATTGGAATATATTTTCTGGGTTCAGAACGCTGGCTGCGAATATTGCGGTCGAGTTGCCTGAAGCTCCCAAGGATGAGACGCATTATCGCGTGTTGTTCTTGTGCGGGTTGGTGTTGTTCGTGATGACCTTTGTGATAAACACACTTGCTGAACTGGTTCGGCGGGTTGTGCGTGCGAGGAATGCTGGGCTATGAGTGACACCAATACAACTCATGCTGTACATGCACGCAGGCGAACGCTGCCCAGTGCGATCGGTGAGCCGATGGTTTGGCTGACGGGCGGTGCGTTGGTGGTGTGTTTGTCGATGATTGTCATGCTCGTTCTTTTGGTGGTGGTCAATGGCTCAAAGACCTTCTGGCCAAGGGCGATCGAGCAAGTGACGCTGCATGATGGCGAGGTGTTTCTTGGAGTTGCTACGGAACATGAACGGGATGTGGAGACGGGCGTATTGCATACGCTCTACCGTGTAGGGAACCGGGATATCGGGCAGGAATCGTTCCGGTGGATTGATGACGAACAGATATCGAGCATAGAAACGCCTGATGATGCGGTGATGCTCGAACGCGAAGCATGGGGCGTGTGGTTTGGTGTTCCTGAGTCGATCGTTCGCGTGCATGCCGGCCAAGAGGACACGGTTCTTGCGCACGGATCGGGTGATGTGCTTGATGCCTATAAAGCTTTGCACAAAGATGCTCGCAAAACGAAAGCGAAGATTGAACAGCTCAAGAAGGTGGAGCTTGGTTCGATCAACTCCGAGATCGAAGCATTGCGATTGAGCATTCGCCAGGCCGAGATCGAAGCCTCGCGGGGGGATCGTGGGTTGATTCGATTGGGTTGGGTGCTTTGGTTCGTGTTTGGTGTGTTGGCTGTCGGATGTGTTGGGTTGGTGTATCGATGTCGAGATATGGGGACCGAACTGGGTGCATCGAATGCTCGCCAAGGCGAGTTGATACGAACATCTGGTGTGATCGCGGCAGTGATGTTGGTATTGGCGATGTGGATCGCTGGGCCTTGGAAGGGGCAGGTTGTAGACGAGGCACAACTCGAAACCATGCGGGCAGATGCTGCGACGAGCGAAGCGGCGTTGTTGGTTGAGTATGACGAGGTGATCGCACAGATCCGCGAGATCGAGGATGTAGATCATGAACTTCGGCTGGTGATTGTTGAACCAACGAGCGGGCACTTTTCGCCGGTGTCGCAGACGCTTGGTGATGAGCCGATGTATGTGAGCCAGGTTGTTCGGCTTGTGCAGGCCAACACGCTTTCGACCAGGGGCAAGTTGGGCGTGTTCTTTTCTCGGTGGTGGGAATATCTCTCGACGAATCCGCGTGAGGCGAACACCGAGGGCGGCGTGTTTCCGGTGATTGTGGGCACGGTGATTTTGACGCTTTTGTTGACGATCTTTGTGACGCCTATGGGTGTGATCGCGGCGTTGTATTTGCGTGAATATGCCAAGCAGGGGTTTGTGACGAGTTTGATTCGGATCGCGGTGAATAACCTTGCGGGCGTGCCGAGCATTGTGTATGGCGTGTTTGGGCTTGGGTTCTTTTGCTATACCGTCGGCGGATATGTTGATACGGGGGCAGTCGAATCTGCACGGATGGGCGCCACGGGTTGGTGGGGGATGTTCGTGCTTGCTGGTGTGCTTTTGATTGTGGGGTTCGCAGCCAAGTTGTGGAGCAAGCCGAATCCTGGCAAGTTGCCTACGAGTTTCAATAAATGGATGCAGCGCGGGTCGTGGTTGGTGTGGACGGCTGTGCTGGTGTTGGTGGTGATGTTGGTGACGCGGACGCCTTATTTTTATGGGTTCTTTGAAGCTCGCGCTCAAGACGGCACGCCGACCTTTGGAACGCGTGGGATGCTCTGGGCAGCGTTGACTTTGGCGTTGCTAACTTTGCCTGTAGTGATTGTGGCCACGGAAGAAGCGATTGCAGCGGTGCCCAACTCGATGCGTGAGGGGAGCTATGGGTGTGGGGCTTCGAAGTGGCAAACGATTTGGCGGATTGTTCTGCCTGGCGCGATGCCCGGGATTTTGACGGGGGCGATTCTGGCGATGGCACGCGGCGCGGGCGAGGTTGCGCCGTTGATGCTGGTGGGGGCGGTGAAACTGAATCAGGATTTGCCGATTTCAACCCAGGCTCCGTTTATTCATGCGGATCAGAGCTTTATGCACCTTGGGTTCCATATCTTTGATCTGGGGTTCCAGAGCCCGGATTCGCAGGCGGCTCGGCCGTTGGTGTGGACGACGACCTTGTTATTTTTAGCGATTGTGTTCGCACTGAACTTCACAGCGATCATGATCCGATCACGACTTCGAGCCAAGATGGCGGGGCCTACGGTATGACAAACGAGACAGACTCAACAAACACAGCAGAATCAACCCAACCTGTTATTCGCTCGGTTGCGTATACACCCAACGGCGGTGGGGATCAGGCGTATGAAGTGATCGACGCGATTCGGCGTGGGGAGAACCCGACGCCGACGGTTCATCCTGAGGTTTTAGAATCCGATTCGGTGATTAATGTTGAAAAGTTCAATCTGTGGTATACAGAGACGCAGGCGATTCATGATATCTCGATGAAGATCCCGCGCGGCGCAGTGACGGCGTTGATCGGGCCATCTGGGTGTGGCAAGTCGACGCTGTTGCGTTCGATCAATCGGATGAATGATTTGGTGGAGGGCGTGCGGGTCGAAGGCGGGATATCGCTCAATGATTCGCCGATCTATGCGCCTTCGGTTGATGTGATTTCGTTGCGTAAGCGATTGGGGATGGTGTTCCAAAAGCCCAATCCGTTCCCGATGTCGATCTTTGAGAATGTGGTGTATCCGCTTCGGATCGATGGCGAGCGACGCAAGGAAGTGCTTGAAGAGGCGTGTGAGAAGAGTTTGCGATCGGCTGCGATCTGGGATGAGGTCAAGGATCGGTTGAAGAAGTCGGCGCTTGGTTTGTCTGGTGGGCAACAACAGCGGGTGTGTATCGCACGCGCGATCGTGGCCGATCCTGAAGTGTTATTGCTTGATGAGCCTTGTTCTGCGCTTGATCCGGTGGCAACGCTCAAGATTGAGGAGTTGATCTCGCAGATTTCTGAGCGGTACACAGTATTGATCGTGACGCACAACATGCAGCAGGCTGCGCGGGTGTCAGATTTTACAGCGTTTATGTATCTTGGTCGGATTGTTGAGTATGGCCCGACGGCGACGCTGTTCCAGACGCCTGCGTTGATTGAGACTGAGCATTATGTCTCGGGTCGATTCGGATAAATCGGTTGATGAGCGGGGCTTGGCGAATAGACAAGTTAGTCTATCGATTCAAAGTTCCTGCATGTAAAGGTGTGGGAAATGGTGGATTGAAAAGCTCAAAGGTCGATAAGAAGGACTACGATTGTCTCCGGGTAGTTTGTCCGGTTTTTTCGTCCGATAGTCCACTTAGTTCTGAGCCGGAGTGCTTGAATTGAGGGTTGACTGAGGAGTGCTATGAGTTCTGTTCCCCAACCGAATGTGCCGTCGATTAATCAATGGAATGCCGAGTACCTCGAAGAGCAGTACAAGGTGTATCTGGTTGATTCTTCCTCGCTCGATCCTGAAATTCGTGCATTTTTCCAAGGGTTTGACCTTGCGCACGCTTCGGAGCTTCGGCTCTTTGGCGAAGGGGCATCAGCCTCGCAAAGTGTCGCGGCATCGGCAGGAACTGCGCCTGTTTCTTCAGGGCCGATCTCTTCAGGACCGATCAAGGTCACGCCGACCATTGGGCGTCCGGCCGGTCAGGCGTCGCACTTCGAAGCGATCGTTGATGACTTCATTGGTGCGTATAGGGATCAGGGGCATTTGTGTGCCAATATTGATCCGTTTGATCGCCCTCGCCAGCGTCCAGATTCGCTGACGCTTGCGTATCACGGCTTGAAGGATTCTGATCTCGATCGTATGGTCGATGGAACAAGCATGGGGCTTGGTTCTCAGATCCCGCTTCGTGATGTGATCACGCTTTTGGAATCGGTGTATTGCTCGACGATCGGTGTTGAGTTTATGCATGTTGCGGATATTGAACAACGGGCATGGTTGCTCGAACGCTATGAAAAAATCGGCGGAAAGCTGAGCTTGGATAAGCCTCAGAAGGCCAATATCCTTGAGCATCTCACACGATCAGAATCGTTCGAACGGTTCTTGGGTCGGCGATATCCTGGTGAAAAACGATTTAGCCTTGAAGGCGCGGAGTCGTTGATTCCTTTGCTCGATCACATGATCGAGGCCTTCTCTGATCTTGGTGCTGAAGAGATCGTGCTTGGGATGGCCCATCGTGGTCGACTCAATGTATTGCACAATACGATTGGCAAGACGCTCGAACAGATCTTTACTGAGTTTGAGGGCAACTGGTCCGAAGGATTTGCGGATGGTGGCGGCGATGTGAAATATCATCGTGGGTATTCAGGCACTCGTCGACTCAACAATGGCAGGATGGTTCATCTTGCACTGGCGAGTAATCCGAGTCATCTTGAAGCAGTCAACGGCGTGATTGCTGGTCGATGTCGAGCCAAGCAGCGCTTGCGTGGCGATACCGCACGCGAACGCGTGACTCCGATTTTGCTTCATGGTGATGCAGCGATTGCAGGGCAGGGCATCGTGCAGGAAGTGCTCAACTATTCGCAACTCGATGGGTATACGACTGGTGGGACAGTGCATGTTGTCGTAAACAATCAGATTGGTTTCACGACACTGCCTGAAGATTCTCGATCATCACGGTATTGCACAGACATCGGCAAGTTTATTGACGCTCCGATTTTCCATGTGAATGGGGAAGACCCAGAAGCTGTTGTCACGGTTGCTCAACTGGCTGCGGAATATCGTCAGAAGTTTAAGCGCGATGTGTTTATTGACCTGGTGTGTTATCGCCGATATGGGCACAATGAGCAAGACGAGACAAGTTTTACTCAGCCACTCATGGCGGATCTGATTAAGAAGAAGCCTTCGGTGCTTAAGGTGTATACCGAGAAGTTGTTGGCAGAGGATTCAATCACCGAAGCCGATCGCCAGTCGATTGTGTATCGTTTGAATGAGGCGCTCGAAAAGGCTCAGCAGTCTGCACAGAACGAGCCCAACGATCCGACGATCGATCCGGGGAGTCATCGGTGGGACGGGCTTTCGCATGAGTTCTCGTTTGACGCAGTGGATACAGCGGTCACGAAGGGGCAAGTTGAAGAGGTCGCTTCGGCGATCGGTTCGGTGCCTGAAGATTTCTTGCTGAATCCAAAGCTTAAGAAGCTGCTTAAGGACCGTGGTGATTTACCAAATGCCGAGATGATTTCGTATGCCGATGCTGAGCAGCTTGCGTATGGAACACTTTTGGCCGAGGGGCATCCGGTTCGGTTGTCTGGGCAGGATTGCCGACGCGGAACATTCTCGCATCGCCATGCGGTGGTTCGAGACTTTAAGACCGGCGAGCCGTTCACGCCTTTGAACTCGATCCGTGAGATTGGTGAAGAAGGAACAGCGACGCCTCCGGGGAGTATTGCTGCTGATGGGCGTGCGCGTCAGGCGCATTTCTGTGTGCATGATTCGCCTTTATCTGAAGAAGCTGTGCTCGCATTTGAGTATGGATATTCGCTTGGCGACCCGGGGATGTTGATCATCTGGGAAGGTCAGTTTGGCGATTTCTATAATGGTGCGCAGGCGATTGTCGACCAGTTTATTGCCTCGGCGGAAACCAAATGGGAACGCTGGAGCGGGCTGACGATGTTCTTGCCTCATGGGCATGAGGGCGCAGGTCCTGAGCATTCATCGGCCCGGTTGGAACGGTTCTTGGAACTCTGTGGCAATGATAACATGTTCGTGGTGAACCCTTCGACAGCATCGCAGACATTCCATATGTTGCGGCGTCAGGTCAAGGCGAGCTATCGCAAGCCTTTGATTGTGATGACACCCAAGAGCATGCTTCGGATTCCGACGAGTCCGTTGAGCGAGGTCTATGACTCTTGCTTTAAAGAGATGCTTGATGATCCGCGCTTTGAACAAGATGGATGGGATCGCAGCAAGGTGACCAAGGTGATCTACTGCTGTGGCAAGATCTATCATGAACTCGACAAACGCCGGGTTGAGCGCGATCAGCGTGATGTGGCTTTGTTGCGGATCGAGCAGTTGTATCCGTTCCATAACGATTTGATCACTCAACTCGATGGGCAGTATCCCAAGAGCGCTCCGCGGGTATGGGTACAAGAAGAGACTTACAATTCGGGTGCGTATCTGCATATTTGCGATATGTTCCAGGAGGAACTTGGGTGGGATCGACCAGCGTATATTGGTCGGGCTCGTTCGAGTTCGCCGGCAACTGGGTCGAAGGCTCAGCACAAGATCGAGCAAGAACAAATTCTTACGGGTGCCGTTGGTGCGATACCCGAGGGCGATAACGCAACAAACAAGGTGGCCGCTGCCAAGGCATAAGTGTCAAGGACGAACACGAACCAAAGCACAAGCGAGATACGGATGAACACTATGAGCACACAGATCGTGATCCCAAATGTCGGCGAATCAGTCACCAGCGGCGTGATCGCTGCTTGGACCGTTGCCGACGGGGCCTATGTTGAGCGCGATGAGACCGTTCTCGAACTCGAAACCGATAAGGTGACGATGGAGGTTCCGGCTCCGGCATCGGGGGTCGTGAAGCACATGGCTGCCGAGGGCGATGAGGTTGATGTTGGTGCAGCGGTTGGCGAGATTGATGAATCGGCACCCAAGCCTGCTGGTGATGCAACGCCTGCACCCGAAGCACCGGCTCCGGCCGAGTCAACACCGGCACCGGCTGCTCCTGCGCCGGCTTCAACACCAACACCTGTTGCAGCACCGGCATCGAACGCCGATGTGAAGGCGACGCCTTTGGCTCGCAAACTTGCAGATGACAAAGGATTCGACCTCGGATCAATCGCCGGCACCGGCGCATCCGGTCGTATCCGTGAACAAGATGTACTTGCGTATATCCAGACACATCAAGACGGTGCGAATGCAGCACCTGCGATCTCGGGCGGAATCGCTCGCGAGGTGAGCGTCGAGCGGATGTCGCCGATGCGTCAGGCGATTGCATCACGACTCGTCGAAGCCCAACAAACCGCAGCGATGCTCACGACCTTCAACGAAGTTGATATGGGTGCGGTCATGGACATGCGTAAGTTGCACAAGGAAGCCTTCGCTGATAAGCATGGCATCAACCTTGGCTTTATGTCGTTCTTTGTTAAGGCGACCACGCAGGCACTCCAGAAGTTCCCGCTGATCAACTCGTACATCATCAAGGGCGACAATGGCAAGCCTGCGATTCAGAAGCACACCTACAACGATATCGCCATCGCGGTGTCGGGGCCGAAGGGTTTGGTTGTTCCTGTGATTCGTAGTGCTGAAGATCTCACATTTGCAGGCATCGAATCGTCTATCAAGGAAATGGCGTTGCGTGCGCGTGCTGGAAAGATCACGCTCGAAGAAATGCAGGGCGGCACCTTTACCATCACCAATGGCGGCATCTTCGGTTCGTTGATGTCTACCCCAATCTTGAACCCGCCTCAGGCGGCGATCCTCGGAATGCACACGATCAAGAAGCGTCCTGCGGAAGACCCGAGCAACCCGGGTACGATTTCATTGCGGCCAATGATGTATCTCGCATTGAGCTATGACCATCGGATTGTCGATGGAGCCGAAGCGGTGCAGTTCTTGGTGAGCATCAAAGATGCGATCGAAGACCCGGCACGGCTTATGCTGGATCTGTAAGAACTATTTTTGTTTGTAAAGCCACATTCCTTCGAATTTGACGACATCCTCTTGGAAGTAAATCAGCATCGATGTATTTCGACCCGGACTTGGGAAAATACTGGAGTCTTGCGGTGATAGCTTGGTGTAGTTTGCTCTCATCAGGATCGGCTCAACTCCATCAGCAACCCACCGATAGAAGTGTCCTTCCGGTTTATACAAAGGGCCGAGGATGCGAGTGGCGTGCTCGCCACGCCAAGTCGAACTTGCGGTATGATGAAGCCCATCCTCGTCTTGGTAATCGATTGTAACTTCAGAACTGCTTCCGATAACCAATTTCATGATACGCCCATCATCACCGGCTATTTCATAGACCCCCGCGTATTTGCTTGCCGACCAGACTTGTCCTATAAACATGCGTGCATGAAGAAGGATAAACAATATGATAATGGTAACAACTGCAGTTTCAGCGTATTTGAGTAGTTTTGTTTTTGAGCATCGCTTTAAAGCTGTGGTGGACGAGTTCATGCTGACATCATAGCACAATATGTGTATTGTTAGCGGTAATCATTGATTGCGTTTGGCATCAGTTTTTGCATAGAGCAATCCTTCACACGCCCGCATCAACATTTCGTAGACTTTATCGAAGCCGTCGTCGCCGCCGTAGTAGGGGTCGGGGACATCGGGGGCTTTGTTGCCGGTGAGGGTTGGGTCGAAGGATCGCATGAGCCTGACTTTGGGTTTGGGTGTGCCTTGTTTGATGAGATCGCGGTGGTTGGATGCGTCCATCGGAATGATCCAATCGAAAACTTCAGGATCACGATCGGCGTCGAACTGGCGGGCGCGGAGATTGGTCAGGTCGATGTTGTATTTGGCAGCGGTGAGGATTGAGCGTGGGTCGGGCGGGTTGCCGACATGCCAGGCGCCGGTGCCGCAGGAGTCGATGTGGAACTTGTGGGCGAGGTCTTGTTTGTTGACGAGGTGGGTGAAGATACCGTCGGCGAGTGGTGATCGGCAGATGTTTCCTAGGCACACGAAGAGTACGGAGATTGGCTTGTCGTTAGACATTTGCAGGCTCTGTGTTTCTTTGTGCGTTTGCTTTGATGAGTTCATCGAGGTGTTCGATGATTGGGCCAGCAACACCCGGTGCTCTTGAGAGCCCTTCTCTGCCTGAGTGCTTGAGCCGAAGCACGGGGACATCTGCGTTTTCGCACATGCGTTCGATGAGCATTGATGAACTCGAGCCGTCGAAGCATGGGTGGATCAGTGCATCGAATACGGGCAAGAGTGAGGTGATCGGGTCGGTTGCGACGAGGAGTTGGAACTTGGATCCAAGCCCGCGATGATGGCGGCGGGCAGCAGCGAGATGGCTGGCGGTGTTGGGGACGATTCCGGTGAGGGTGTAGCCCGATGCGTTGAGTAGCCCGAGGAGGAAGGCGAGCTCGCGTGCATCAATATCAGATGGCCGATCGGCGAGCACGCCGATGCACATGGTGTCGTTGTCAATGTTGATCGATGCTCTTGATACATCTCGGCTGGTGTCGGCGATGTTGTCGATCGCCTTGGGCAAGAGTGTGTCGACCGATGCGGCGTTGCTTCGGTCAATCCAGTAGTCGCAATCTGCTTGTTCGAAGGTGCGGATGGTGACGCGTTTGGAGACATAGGCAGGGGCGTTGGTTGGTGCGGTTGAGATGAGGTCAAGCTCGGCGGGGATGCCTTTGAGGAGGGTCGCGAGTTCATCGTTCCAGCAGATGACGCGTGATGCGTTCTTGGTGAGCCGTTTGATTGTTCGGCGGAGGAGTTCGGGCTTGCCTAATGGTGGGGCGAGGCGGGCATGCCAGTTGAGCCCGAGCAGGCGTGCTTGTGATTCGCATGAGCTGTTGCCGATGAGAATGACTTTGCCTGGTGGAGTGAGATTTTGCTCGATCGCATTGGCGCACAGAATGGTTGGGATTGTTCGTCCGAGCGAATCCGAGCCCGGAGTCGCGCACGGCGCAGCGACCAGATGAATAACATCGTGATGGGAGGCGGAATCGATCACCTGTTAAACAAAACCGTTTCTGTGATTTCGTGCTTGTAGAAGAGTTGCGAGAGTCCAAGCCCTGCTCTGCCTGAGAGGCTTTGTTCCATCTCAAGCCTTGCGCCGGTGGTGCTAGGGAATGATCCCGGCTTTTGGGGGATTTGGATATTGGCGACGAGTCCCATCTCGCTGTTGGGCCAAAGGCGTTGGCCGCTGGCGACATCGATGACCTTGACGCGCATACTTGTGCGTGGGATGTATGCTCCGGTCTCTGGGGAGAGTGAGAACTCGGTGACGACGGCGTAGATGACGATGTCTGCGCCGACTGATTTTCCGAGCTCGGCGATGCTCATTTGTTCGCCGTAGCGTTCGTTGCTTGCAGCGGTGAGGATTCCTCGTGGGTCGAGCATGTCGACGAGGACTCGTTTGGCGAGGAGTTCTTTGGTTGCACGGTCTGCAATGGCATATCGAAGTCGGCGTTGGGTGATCTGGCTTGAGGGATCGTCGACGAAGATAACGGTCTTCGCGTTTTCTTCGAGTGTATAAGCCGGCATGATTTTCTCTGGGCCATGAATCGCAAACGCGATCGGGGTGATCACATTACACCCGGGGATGAGAGTGAGTGCTGCGAGGATGCATGCAGATAGGAATGCTGGCTTGATTATGCGTGTGTATGTGTTCATGTGATACTCAGTATGGGAGGATATTGGATTCTTCGTGTGTGTAGAAGAGCCATGCGATCCGGTTGGTCAGGCGGTTGGCGAGTTCTGTGGTGACTGCTGCTTCTGGGATATCGTTGCGCATGAAGCCTCGCGAGTCGGGGAACTTGATTCGGATTGTTTTTTCGAAGACCGGATCATCTGGAAAACCCGAGTCTGATTCGTAGACGGTAACGATTCCAGCAGCCGATCCATCCCAGATGTATTGATTGCCCGGTTCGTGCAAGCTGTACTCGATAAGTTCGAACACAATCAAGCGTTCAACTTCGAGCATCTCGGCGACTTCGCCTCGGGGCATGGCGATCCATTGGGGATAGTTGTACAGCACGGAGAGTAAGTCTTGGGATGGGATAGCGAACGATGGGTTTGCGTTTTGAATGAGTCGGTTGTTGATTCGTTCAGTGAGCCGAGCGGAGATGCCTGGATTGTTCGCTTCGATGAGTCGGTTTGCGCTGACGACGATTGTAAAGGAGTGTCCTTCGATACCGAGGTATTCGAGTTCGACTTCATGCTTGCCGGTGCGGTGTGCAGATTCCATCATGCCGCCAATTGCAGCACCGATGATGCAGCCAGAAAGCTGAGAGCCGATCAGGATGGCGCAGACGGTGAAGAGCAAGCGAGATGTGATGTGTCGTATATTCATAGCGGTGTGTTTACCAAGTGGGTAAGGGCAAGTGTGTAAGGGCAAGTTAATGCCATGTCGCGATTTTATAAAACCATGCGCCGAGGAGCAAGAGTCCAAAGACGAGGAAGGTTCGAGGCGAGAGCGCGGGTTGGATAATCGTGTTGATCCGTGCGCCTGTGATTGTCTGGACCATTGCTCCCCAGAAAACGGTTGCGGTCATCAGCACGAGCAACGCGCCCATCGGTTGGGTCTTGGCTGCTTGTATCCATGAGCCTTCGCCCGCATGCGAGAACGAGGTCGTCATGCCACAGGTTGGGCAGGGTTTGTCGAGCGCGACTGCCCACATGCACGGAGCGAGTCCGAGTTGTTTGTGTGTGCCGTGCCCTTCTGCTGCCGGGTTAAGCCATGCGCCCAAGGATAATACGGCGAGGCAGAGGACTGCGATGACACCTGCGCCGATCCGGTCGCCGAGTGTTGCACGCAGAGGCTCGGTGCGTTCGGTTTGTCGTGGGCCTGGTTGGTTCATCTGCATATGGATGTACGCCTCAAATGCCCATTAGATCCCTGTATCTTCGGTTCGTCTGTTGGAATCGGGTCGATCAATCGAACTTAAACACGCCCTTGCGATAGCCGTAGATGTAGGCGACGAGGGTGGTGAAGAGGAAGAAGAGGATACGGAGAAGCCAGATTTGTGAGGAGTCACTCATCGGGTCGAGGCTGGTAAATGTCTGGGCCCAAGGGTAAAGAAAGATGATCTCGACATCGAAGACGAGGAAAACCATCGCGATGAGATAGAAGCGGATATTAAAGCGTTTACGGGCGGTGCCGACAGCGTCCATACCAGATTCGTAGGTTTCGCCTTTGCGTTCGCCCGCTCGGCGTGGGCCAAGGATAAACGAGAATAGGAGGTTGGCACCAGCAAAGCCGGCAGCTCCGATGATCATCAGGAGTACAGGGAGGTAGGCACTGATTTCGTTTGCTTCGGCGAGTGTGTACATTTGGGTGTCCGTCCAGAGGGATAAACGAGTCCGATCGCCTTCCTAGCGAATCGAGTTCAATGATAGCATGCCCAAACCCACTTCGTGGGTTCTATTGAGCGGTTTAAACCTGCCAGTTTGACATGAGAATTCCGTCGGATGACACCAGAGGCAGGGGGAGCGTGGTGAAACAGAGTCCGATCGGCATCGGTAGGGGGGATATGGTGAGCCGGGTTGGCACAGGGATTGCCATAGGTATTGGGCAGACGGTGCGCTATCGCATCATCTTAAAGAGACACAATCCGGGCATACCGCCCGTTTCGGAGAAATCAGATCATGGCAACGAAAGAACTGACATTCGACATCGAAGCACGCCAGGCATTGCTCGCAGGGGTTGAAAAACTCGCAGCAGCCGTCAAAGTGACCCTCGGCCCGCGCGGACGCAACGCGGTCATCGACAAGTCATGGGGCGGCCCAACCGTCACCAAAGACGGCGTATCGGTCGCAGAAGAAGTCGAACTGCTCGACAAGGCCGAGAACATGGGCGCGATGCTCGTCAAAGAAGCATCCTCCAAGACCTCAGACGATGCAGGCGATGGCACGACCACCGCGACTGTGCTGGCTGAAGCATTGTTCAAAGAAGGTCTCCGCTACATCGCTGCGGGCGTTGATGCCAACGCACTCGTGCGAGGCATGAAGAAGGGCATTGAGGTCTCGACCAAAGCCATCAACGACATGGCGACCCCGATCAGTGGCAAGAAGGACATCCAGAATGTCGCGACCATCTCGGCGAATAACGATCCAGAAACCGGCAAGATCATGGCGAATGCCTTTGAAAAGGTCGGTAAGGACGGCGTGATCACGGTTGAAGAGGGCAAGGGCTTCGATACAGAAGTCACCGTCGTCGAAGGCATGCAGTTTGATCGCGGGTTCCTTTCGCCAAACTTCGCCACCGACCCAGACGGCATGAAGGTCGAGTTCGATAAGGCGCTCATCCTCGTCCACGAGGACAAGATTGATAACCTGACGAAACTGGTTCCGTTGCTCGAAAAAGTCATGGGTGCCAAGAAGCCTTTGGTCATCATCGCTGAGGACATCACCGGCGAAGCACTCTCGACACTCGTCATCAACAAGCTCCGAGGCACGCTGCAAATCGCAGCCGTCAAGGCTCCGGGCTATGGCGATCGTCGCAAGGCGATGCTTCAGGACATCGCATGCCTCACCGGCGGCGAAGCGTTCATGAAGGATCTCGCGACTGATCTCGACAAAATCGAACTCTCCCAACTCGGGATGGCCAAGAAGATCGAAATCACCGCGGACAACACCGTCATCATCGAAGGTGCTGGCTCGACCAAGGATATCCAAGAACGCATCGCGACTATCCGCCGTGAGATCGACGCTTCGAGTTCGGATTACGATCGTGAGAAGCTCCAAGAGCGTCTCGCGAAGTTATCCGGTGGCGTGGCACAGGTCAATGTTGGTGCAGCATCCGAAGCAGAACTTAAAGAGAAAAAGGCACGCGTCGAAGATGCGTTGCACGCGACACGCGCGGCACTCGCCGAGGGCATTGTTCCTGGCGGAGGCGTTTCGTTCATCCGTGCACAGGACGCGATCGCCGGCACCCGCGAGTGGAAGGCTGTCTATGGCAAGTCCAAAGAAGTGACCAGCGAAGATGTCGGGCAGAACAAGTTCGACTTCGCGACGGGCATGAATGTTGTCTACCGTGCGTTGGCCGTTCCCCTCCGCACCATTGCTGAGAACGCCGGTGCCAAGGGCTCGGTTGTTGTTGCCAAGGTCGCCGAAGCAGAAGGATCCAACGGCTACAACGCGTTGACCGACACCTACGAAGACCTGATCAAAGCCGGCGTGATTACCCCAGCCAAGGTCGATCGCAGTGCATTGATCAACGCCGGCTCGGTCGCGACGATGTTGCTCGCGGCGGACTGTGTCATCACCAACAAGCCCGAGAAGGCCGAACCAGTTACCGCTGGCCCAGAAGGCATGGGCGGAATGGGTGGCATGGGCGGCGGCATGCCGGGTATGGGTGGCATGGGCGGAATGCCAGGCATGGGCGGGATGGGATTCTAAATATGTACAAATCCAAGAGAAACGATTACTTTTCAGAGGGAGGTAATTATGAAACAGTCATTGGGGCCCGGGAAACTCTAAACAAGTTGGTGGAGGGGATAACTCCGAATTCATTCGATGAGCATCAGCCTCTTTACAAAGACGACACTCAGTTCTATATGCGACTTAGATTGAAGAATGGCGATGCACACTGGCTCGTAGGTTTTCAAGGCTCTCGCGTTTGCCCGTCAGGCTGGTTGGCAGTCATCGCTGCTTATCCGACTAATGGTGTGCACTACAAGTTAATCGTTCAGTGCTCTGAAATTTCTTCACTTGAAGAGTTTCCTCCAGAAGCAATCGAAGCATTACCGGAAGAGAAGCAGCCATTTGGTTTTGCTCAATTCACACAATAACACAAAGGTATTTATACAATGGCAGTTAAACCACTTGAAGATCGCGTACTGGTTAAACCAGTTGAGCCAGAAACCGTCACCGCTTCGGGGCTTTACCTCCCTGAGTCGAGCAAGGAAAAACCAATCCACGGCGTCGTCGTCGCGGTCGGTCCGGGCAAACGCCTCGACAACGGCACACGCGCAGCAATGAGCGTGTCCAAAGGCGACACCGTCGTCTACTCAACCTACGGCGGGACCGAAGTCGAAGTGAAGGGTGTCGAGCACTTGATCCTTCGTGAATCGGAGTTGTTGGGCATCGTGCAAGGCTGATTCTGACGAGCCGCGACCGTGAGGGAGCGGGGGCTTGGAAGTGTTGTGATAAGAGAAGACCGCTTCCTTACGGGCGCGGCTCGTTAAGAGCGAGGCAACTCGTTCAGAATAAGAATCAAACTCCAAAGGAGTAACAGATATGGGTACCAAACAGATTATGTTCGAGGACAAAGCGTTGCTCGAAATGAAAAAAGGTGTGGACAAGATCGCCGATGCGGTCAAGTGCACCATGGGGCCTGCGGGCAAGCATGTCGTGATCGAAAAGGTCTATGGCGGACCGCATGTCACCAAGGACGGCGTCTCGGTTGCCAAGGAAGTCGAGCTGCCTTCGCCGTTCGAGTCGATGGGCGCGAAGATGTTGTATCAGGTCGCCAAGAAGACCGCCGACAAAGCGGGCGACGGCACCACTTGTGCGACTGTTCTTGCTCAGGCGATCTTTACCGAAGGGCTCAAGGTTGTTGCAGCGGGTGCGAACCCGGTGCATATCCAACGCGGGATCAACAAGGCGGCACAAGTTGCAGCCAGTGCGATCGACGAGTTGGCAACGCCTTGTAAGGGCAAGAGCGATTACAAGAAGGTCGCAACTGTCTCAGCGAATCATAATGTCGAAGTCGGCGAGTTGATCGCCGAAGCCATCTCGAAGGTCGGCGCTGATGGCGTCGTCGAAGTTGAAGACGGCAAGGCTGCAGAAACAACCCTTGATTATGTCGAAGGCATGCAGTTCGATAAGGGCTACCTTTCGCCTTACTTCATGACCGATCCCAAGACCGGCGAGTGCGTGCTCGAAGACGCTCTTATTCTCATCCACGAGAAGAAGATCAGCAACCTCGGTGATTTGTTGCCACTGCTCAACAAGGTCGCGACCTCGGGCAAGCCATTGCTCTTGATCGCTGAAGATGTAGAAAACGAAGCACTCGCGGCTCTCGTCGTCAACCGTCTTCGTGGCATGCTCAACATCGCAGCCGTCAAGGCTCCGGGGTTCGGCGATCGTCGCAAGGCGATGCTCGGGGACATCGCGGTGCTCACCAAGGGGACTTACTTCTCAGAAGATCTTGGGCGTTCGCTCGAATCAGTTGAGATCAACGAACTCGGCTCTGCCAAGCGCATCGTGATCGACAAGAGCAACACCACCATCGTTCAAGGTGGCGGCAAGAAGGCGGACATCGCCGCTCGCGCCAACCAGATCATGTCGATGCACGAGAAGTCAACCTCCGAGTACGATCGCGAGAAGCTCATGGAGCGTCACGCGAAACTCACCGGCGGCGTAGCGATCATCAGCGTCGGCGGCATGTCCGAAACCGAAATGAAAGCGACCAAGGACCTCGTCGATGACGCGCTCCACGCAACTCGCGCAGCAGCCAAAGAGGGATACATCCCCGGCGGCGGCGTTGCGATGCTCCGTGCGATCGCAACTGTCGAAGCAGCAGCCAAGAAGGCCAAGGGCGACGAACGCTTCGGCTTCGAGATCCTCGCTCGTGCATTGACTGCACCGGCGTTCCAGATCGCAACCAACGCCGGTTTCGATGGCGACCTCGCGGTCGATGCCGTGCTTGAAGAAGAAGGCAACTTCGGACTCAACGCCGCGACCGGTGACTACACCGATCTCGTCAAGGCTGGCATTATTGATCCTGCATTGGTCGCCAAGAGCGCGATCATCAACGCAGCTTCGGTCTCGGGCTTGATGCTCACGACCGATGTGATGCTGACCGATCTCAAGGAAGACACCAAGCCAGTTGTTGGCGCGGTGAGCTGATCTTGATTGAATGACTTAACGAGCCGCGACCGTGAGGGAGTGGTCTTCTTGCAACCGGGGAAATAAGACCACTCCCTCACGGTCGCGGCTCGTTCAATACAAAGACAATCCCTCATCGAAAACGGTGGGGGATTGATTATGATCGCAACCCGCATCCTTGAGGACCGACAAATGACAGAGGCAATGAATGAGTCACCAGAATCGGTCACAATAGCATTTAGTCGTCGTGAAGTTGTTGGGCTTCCGAATGCAATTAACCATTCGATCCATGGTGGTTTTGTTATAGATGAACTGGACTGTGGAGCGATCACAGGACTCTCATGGGCTGAGTTCCAAGCGTTGTGGAAATCGATCCGCGACTCCGTTGGACTTGATAAAGGGATCAACTGATGACCACAACCCGCGACTATTACGAAGTGCTCAGTGTTGAACGCACAGCGGATGGTGACGAGATTAAACGCTCGTACCGGCGGCTGGCGATGAAGTTTCATCCGGATCGCAACCCGGATGACAAGGAAGCCGAGCAGAAGTTTAAGGAATGTGCCGAGGCGTATGAAGTGCTCTCGGATGATTCCAAACGCAAGATCTATGACCAATACGGGCATGAGGGTTTGCGTGGGCGCGGTGCGGCCGGGCATGACTTTAACCGGATGAATGTCGATGACATCTTCTCGATGTTCAACGATATTTTCAGTGGCGGCGGCGGCAGGCAAGGTCAACGCCGGGCGCAGGCTCGCGGGTATGACCTTGAAACCGAAGTGGTGCTTGAGCTCAAAGATGTACTCGTCGGGATCAGCAAAGATGTCGAGTTCACGCGGATGGATATCTGTGAGAACTGTACCGGCAACGGGGCCAAGCCAGGCACCGAGCCGGTGACATGTGAGACATGTGCAGGGCAGGGCAAGGTGCAGCAAGCCGGGCTTGGCGGGATGTTCCGCATGGTCGTGGCGTGTCCGACTTGCCGCGGGCGTGGGAAGATGATTAAGGATAAATGCGACAAGTGTCACGGCAAGGGGCGCGTGGGTAAGAAGCGTTCGCTGAGCGTCAAGATTCCTGCGGGGATTCATGACGGGCAGGCTGTGCGTGTTCCCGGCGAGGGCGAGCCGCCAGCAGCGGAGCAATCACCAAACGGGCAAGGGGCGCGTGGTGATCTGCATGTGGTGGTGCGTGTGAAGGCACATGACTTGTTCGAACGCGACGGCGATCATCTGTTGATGGAAATGCCAATCTCGTTCACACAGGCAGCACTCGGAGCAGAGGTCGAGATGCCAACGCTCGATGGGCAGCGGACGCTCAAGATCAAGAAGGGCACGCAGTACGGCGATCTCTTCCGCATCGACGATGCCGGGTTGCCGAACTTACGCAACGGTCACATGGGTGATCTGATCGTGGTGACCAAGATCGAAACGCCTAAGAAGTTGAAGAAGAAGCAGGAAGAACTCTTGCGTGAGTTTGCCAAAACCGAAGACAAGCATGTGAACCCTGAATCCCACGGGTTCTGGAAGAAGATCACCGATATCATCGGTGGATAAGTGTTGAAACTGAGATTTTACAATGAATGATACACACGACCAAAAAGACGAAACAATGAACACTGAAGCGTCTGATATGAACATAGATGCAGCCAGCGAGGCGGCGGCTGCTGAGCAAGCCGAGCGTGAAGAGCATGCTGCGCGGATGGAATCTATCCGCCAGTTGGCACTTTCTGGCCAACTCGAAGTGCTTCCTGAGCAGGCCGAGATTGTCGAGGCGTTGCTCGACACGATCGCCAAGCGTGATGAAATGCAGAACAAGTTAATTCGAGCGGCAGCCGATCATCAGAACTTCCAGCGCCGAGCGTCGAGCAATGAGCGTGAAGCACGCACCGGGGCGACCCAAGGCGTCGTTCAGTCACTCATCCCATTGCTCGATACTTTCGAGATGGCGTTGTTGCAGGATGCCGAGAAGGTGTCTGCCCAGCAGGTTATTGACGGCGTGAAGATGATTCGCGATGAGTTCCTTCGATTGATGTCCGGCTATGGGGTGAGTTCGATCGATCCAAAGGTGGGCGATGAGTTCAACCCGATGGAGCATGCGGCGATGATGCAGCAGGCTGTTGATGGCGTCGAGCCTGGGCATATTTCGATGAACATGGGGATCGGGTACAAGCTCGGTGATCGTGTTGTTCGTCCGGCGAAGGTCGCGGTTGTTCCAGCTATCGAAGAGTCGAGTGTTGAGCAAGCCGAAGATGGTGAGGACTAAACGATGCCGACTTATGATTACCGCTGTAACAACTGCGACCATGAGTTCGAGCTTTTTCAGGCAATGTCTGCGGGCGTGAAGAAGAAGTGTCCTGAGTGTGGCAAGATGACCCTCGAACGGCTCATCGGCACCGGGGCTGCGGTGATTTTTAAGGGGTCGGGTTTCTACGAGACTGATTATCGTTCGAAGTCATACACCAGCGATAAAGAGGCTGATTCGAAGGCGGCGAAGAAGGCGACGGAATCAAAATCCGAGAAGAAGTCGGATACCAAGTCGGAGAAGAAATCCGATCCAAAGCCTGCGAAGAAAGAATCAACCAAAGCCAAGAAGGATTGACCATGCCGATCATCGGGACCGGCGTCGATATCGTCGAAACAGCACGCATCGCAGACCTCTTGGGCAATCATCCCGAGCGGTTCCTTGAACGCTGTTTCACCAAGGGCGAGCAAGAAGATTCCAAGAGCAACAAGCGAAACCACGAACATCTTGCAGCGAGGTTCGCTGCCAAAGAGGCTGCTCTCAAAGCCCTCGGCACAGGGTGGTCGCAGGGTATCGGCTGGACAGACATCGAAGTGGTGAAAGAAGAATCGGGCAAGCCTACCCTCAATATCACTGGGCGAGCACTTGAGATCGCCAACGAACTGGGGATAGCCAAATGGCATCTTTCTTTGTCACATATTTCCACCCACGCGATCGCATCGGTGATCGCAGAGAGCGAATGATTCATTATGCCATTGCCGACTGTATTGATGACCGAGGTTGTGCGATCTTCTGAGCAGGGTGATTCGCATGGCGGGGCGTATCTGATCGACCTTGAAACAAAGAAGTTTGAAAAGGTACTCGACTGGAACCGGATGGACATCGTCTGGGAAGGGCGTGGCGGCGGGCGTGGGCTTCGCGGTATCTGTTATGTTGGTGATGAAATCTATATCGCTGCGGGCAATGAACTGTTTGTATTCGATCAGCAGTTTACTGTTTTACGATCGTTCACTTGTGAATATCTTCGCCATTGTCACGAGATCGCTTATGACGGCGAAGGGTTTATTTATCTCAGCTCAACAGGATGCGATTCGATCCTACGATTTGATATCAATGCAGGCGGCTTTGATCTTGGCTGGTGGATTCGGCCGGTTGTGCAACAGCGTGATGGAAAAACGGTTACAGTCCTTTCTGCAAGTGAATACAATCCTGCGCATCCAGATGGGGCTCATTTTAAAGACACATTGCACATCAATAATGTGTGTGTGCTCGGGAAAACGCCTGTGTTTTCGGGGCTTTGGATGAGCATGCTTGTGGCGATCAAAGATGGTCAAGCCGTGCCATTCGCGGTGGTTCCAGAGACTACCCATAACTGTCAGCCGCTTGGGCAAGGCGTTGTGATGAACTCAACCGGGCAAGATGCTGTGCTGATGGCGGATCGTCAGGGGAATCCGGTGAAGCAGTTTGAGTATCCTCGGTATGAAGAATCCGAAATGACCAATGCGAATATCCCGGGTGATTATGCTCGCCAGGCATTCGGGCGTGGGTTGTGTGTCGATATGGAAAATCGTTTGGTGATTGCTGGGTCTTCGCCGGGGACGGTGAGCGCTTTTGATGTACAATCTGAAAAGATGGTTGCGAGCGTTCAGGTCTCGAATGATTTGCGCAACGCGCCCCATGGATTAGAGATCTGGCCTTATTGAAGGAACGCATGATGAATCTAGGCTTTGCGCTCACAAAGAGTTTTCTCAAGAATCCATTGCGGACCTTTATGGTCGATGATACTCGTTCGTATCGTGGGATTGATCTCATGGTCGCGGGGATGCACATCGCGGACGCGGTTGATGCAAAAACCGCCAAACCTCGTGTTGGGATGTTGATTCCCACATCAGGAATCTTTGCAGCCGCTGCGTATGGCGTGTGGATTGGCGGGCGGACGGCTGTGCCGATGAACTACCTGCTCGATGAGAAAACACTCAACTATGTCATTGAAGATTGTGGCTGTGATTTAATCATTGCATCACGAAAACTGATCGAACACATAGGGTTTATCCCCAAAGTCAAAACGATTGTGTATCTCGAAGATATCAATTTCAAATCGTTGCCATCGCCAAGGCTTCCCAAGTTTTCAGCAACCAAAGATCTCGCCGTCGTGCTCTATACCTCGGGCACTTCAGGCAAGCCCAAGGGCGTGATGCTCTCGCATGGAAACTTGTTGTCGAACGCATCGCAGCTTCATGAACATATCCATGTGGGCAAGTCGGATGTGTTCCTTGGGATCTTACCTCAGTTCCATAGCTTCGGGCTGACAGGTTTGACTTTGATGCCGATGCTCTTTGGGTGCAAGGCTGTGTATACCGCAAGATTTGTGCCGAAGAAAATCGTTGGGCTTATTCAGAAGCATCGCCCGTCGATCTATCTTGCGATCCCATCGATGTACAACGCGATGCTTACGGTGAAGGATGCGACCGCCGAAGATTTTGCTTCGTTCCGATTGCTCATCAGCGGCGGCGAGCCACTTCCTGAAGATGTCCGCACACGGTTTGCAGAGCGATTCGATCAATCGATTGTTGAGGCGTATGGATTGACCGAAACCGCGCCGGGCACCAATGTGCTTTTGCCGAGCGATGATCGAGCAGGGACAGTGGGGCGTGCGCTGCCGGGTGTAGATCTACGCATTGTCAATCCTGGCAACGAACAGGTGTTGCCGCATTCAACCGATGGCGAGTTGCGGATCAAAGGCCCAAATGTCATGCAGGGATACCTTGGGCTCGAAGATGAAACCCGCGAAGCGTTTGATGCGAATGGATATTTTAAAACAGGCGATATGGCACAGATTGATGTTGACGGCTTTCTGAAGATCACCGGGCGAATTAAGGAGATGATGATCGTTGGCGGCGAGAATGTGTTTCCGAGAGAGATCGAAGAGGTTCTCAATGCCCACCCGGCGGTTCATGACTCAGGTGTCATTGGGCAAGCAGATCCGATGCGAGGCGAGGTGCCGATGGGCTTTATCGAACTCGAAGAAGGGCAAGAAGCTGACCCAGATGAGATCAAACAATGGTGTCGAGATTGGCTCCCGGGCTATAAGGTGCCCAAGCGGATTGAGATCATTGATGCTCTTCCGAGAAACGGCACCGGCAAAATCATGCGTCGGGCATTATCTCCCAAACTTGAGCCCGCCAAAGCCGAGTTCTAACGACCATTTATACACCAATGCCTAGACTCCGCTCCGGTGATTTTTCGATCACGGACACACTCCCAAAACACCGAAACATACGGAGCGAACGCAATGGAACTGTACATCGATACCGCCAATCTTGACGAAATCAAAGAGGCCCACGATTTGGGGATCCTCGATGGAGTGACCACCAATCCTTCATTGATCGCCAAAGAAGGCATCGACTACGGCGTACGCCTTGCAGAAATCTGCAAGGTTGTCTCTGGTTCTGTGTCAGCAGAAGTCATTGCGACCCAAGCAGACAAAATGATTCCCGAAGGACGCGATCGTGCCAAAATCGCACCAAACATTGTGGTCAAGTTGCCCAGCACCATTGATGGAATCAAGGCCTGTAAAGTGCTTTCCGACGAGGGCATTCGGACAAACATGACGCTTTGTTTCCAAGCGATGCAGGCGATGCTCGTTGCCAAAGCGGGTGCGTATTTGGTTTCACCATTTATTGGTCGGCTCGATGATATCTCGCAAGATGGTACTGAACTGATTTCGCAGATTCGCACCATCTACGACAACTACGGCTACGAAACCAAAATTCTCGCAGCTTCAATCCGTCATCCAAAGCACATGCTCGAATGCGCATTGATCGGCGCCGATGTTGCGACTTTGCCTTTGAGTGTGATCAAGCAACTCGCCAAGCACCCGCTGACCGATAGCGGCATTGAACGCTTCTTGGCAGACTATGCTGCCGCGTTTGACAAGTGATTCAGAGTGGAATGTACAAGCCGTACTGGACAGTGCGGCTTTTTTCATGCCTACTGAACTTCGAAGATGAACTCGATCTCAACGGGTACATTGAGTGGCAACGCCGAGACACCAAGGGCAGCTCGCGCATGTGATCCGATCTCCCCAAAGATTTCGACGAGCAGGTCCGAGCAGCCATTGGCGATCTGAGGCTGGGAACCAAACCCAACATCTGAAGCGACAAAGACCCCAACGCGGATAACTCCTGTGACTCTGTTCAGATCGCCTAGGTAATTCTGTAAGTTTGCGAGTGCATTGAGGGTGCATTGCTGAGCGCATTCGATGGCTTGTTCGATCGAAACTCTTGATGGCACCGCGCCGGTTGCCATCAGGGTGC
Source organism: Planctomycetota bacterium (assembly GCA_024280755.1). Taxonomy (GTDB): domain Bacteria; phylum Planctomycetota; class Phycisphaerae; order Phycisphaerales; family UBA1924; genus UBA1924. The sequence continues at coordinate 64,098 of JAJRPN010000010.1, read as the reverse complement.
CATTGAGCATTGGAATCTGCCCGGAAATGTACACGAGATTTCCGCTTTGACGAGCCGGAACATAGGAAGCAACGGGCTTTGGAGCCTTTGGAAGGGTGATATTCAGATTTTTGAGCGATTCGTTTGGGTTTAAATTGGGCATTTGGAGCCTTCAGGATGGTAAAATGGGGCGTTTTGGTGATCATCCGGTCAGAAACGGAACAGATCGAGTTGCGATCCGAATAGGAAGATGATATGCTTGCCATGCAAGTCGGCATCGATAGGTGCCAATGGTATTTGTGAATCGGCCTGACGAAATATGCGTCCTTATTGGGTCCCCGTTTGGGATACACCCGTTTTCTTGATTCTGCCGAATCACACATGCCGACATTTCGGCCTTCGTGTTCACCGGGCTAAGTGTGAACGATGTGTGTTTCAGGACTGTTTCATCTGTGGAACAGATCAGTCGCTGGAATGCTTCAGGCATCTGCCGGTTAGCTGTATTAGCTGTCGGCATTGACTAAGGAGTCAAGGAATGAAAAGAACAAGAAAGAATGCGTTTACGCTTATCGAACTTCTGGTGGTTATCGCGATTATCGCGTTGCTCATCGGCATCCTCTTGCCCGCACTTGGTAAAGCCAAGCAGCGTGCAAACCAGCTCAAGGACTCGACCCAAATCCGGTCGATCATGCAGGCTATGGTCATTTTCGCAGGCAGCAACAAGGATAACTATCCGCTGCCAAGCCGTGTTGACCGCAACGATAAGACGATCGAACTTCAAGTCGGTGAAAATTCACAACTCAAGAACACCACTGGTAACATGTTCTCAATCTTGATCTCTCAAGGCATGATCGAAACTGGCATCTGTTTCAGTGCGGTTGAACTTGGCGATTACGAAGAGTACGGCCTCTACCAGTTCGATACACCTTGCGGCGGCACACCAGGTAACAACGGCGGAAACACCGAAGCGATTTGGGATCCAAACTTCAAGGCGACCACGAATGACCGGGGTGTAGACGCCGGCCAGATGGGTTCAGTTTGTAGTGATCTCGATGGCTGGGAAACACTCCCAGGCGGCTTTAGCTATGCTCATACGCCACCATTCGCATTCCGCCGTCCACAGTGGGCAAACACCTTTGACTCACTCGAACCAACTCTTTCAAACCGTGGACCAAACTATGAGCTTGATGGAGCAGGGAGAGACGGATCGTGGATTTTGATTGAAGATCAGGGCGCCCAAGCTGGTGGCCCTGCACCTTTGGGTCGCAACTCGGTAACCCTTCGTTTGAACGGTAGCCGAACCGAATGGGCAGGCAATGTTGGTTTCAACGATACTCATGTTGAGTTCTTCAACCAGCCAGATCCAACTCAGATCATTTGGACATTCACTGACTCAGCAACCATGACGAATCAGTTCCGTTCACAGCCAGACAATATCTTCGTAAACGAAGATGATGGCAAGCGTATTGTTGAAAGTGCTGCTGAGCCAGGTGCAACTATTCAGCTTTCGGGCGAAGCAAACAATCGCAACGCTTACTTGGTTCAGTACTCACAAGTTGAGTTTGGTGCTGAAACACTCATCACCCCATACTACGATTGATCCTGAATCAAATCGAAGTTTGACTAGGCGAATGCCTAGTGGATGAATACATTCAAAGCCCACAGTTTCAAAGCTGTGGGCTTTTTTTATTCCAAACGCATTCCATTGTTGAACAATCGCGGATAGGGTTGTGGTATCTGATGATCCGTCCAGCTATGACCAAACTCGATTCACATTTTATTGATCAAGTTCAAGCGGTGTGTGGCCTTGATGTTTCGGCAGATCCACACACCATCGGGCTGTACTCGACGGACGCATCGATCTATCAAGTCGCTCCACTTGGCGTTGTCAGCCCTGAGCATGTGGGTCAGATACCAGAGTTACTCCAGCTTTGTGCAGCGTATCAGGTGCCGATTCTGCCTCGGGGTGGGGCGACGAGTTTGGCAGGGCAGTGTGTGAATCAGGCATTGGTGATCGATGTCTCAAGGCACTGTGATGGAATCATCTCGTTTGATATAGATCAGCGAGTATGTACAGTCGAGCCGGGGGTGTGCATTGATGATCTTAACGATATGCTCAACAACCAAAGATTGTTCTTCGCGCCCGATCCATCCACAACCCGCCAGGCAAACATCGGCGGGTGTATCGGCAACAATGCTGCGGGTGTGCATTCGGTGCTCTATGGGCGAACCTCAGAGAATGTTCTTGGCATTGACGCATGCCTTGCTGATGGCACTCGGCTCAAGTTTGAGCAAGGGGCATCGGCTCAAGATCCAAGGGTGCACAAGATCACCCTTGCGGTGATTGATATCGTTCGCAGGCATGCCGATCAGATCCGTGAACGGTTTCCAAAGACCATGCGCCGATCGAGCGGATACCAGCTCGATGTTATTCTTGAGCAGCTTGAATCGAATAACTGGGATCCGAATCAGGTTAATCTCGCTCCGCTTCTTTGCGGCTCAGAAGGTACGCTCGCGCTGACGCTGGGCGCGACGCTCAAACTGCACCCTATACCAAAGTGTAAAGGGCTGGCGGTGATTTCGTTTGATGAACTGAGCGATGCGATAGCCGCAGTCGAACCAATTCTCGAACTCGGGCCATCGGGTGTTGAACTGCTCGATGATCTGATTATGGATCTCGCGCGTGCCAATACACAATATGCTCAGTATGTGGATCTGCTTCCAGACTCGGGCGCAAAGGCGGTGTTGTTCGTCGAGTTCTTTGCAGATGATCAGGGTTCTCTCAAGCGTTCATTCGCTGCGTTGACAGATCTCTTTCCGCATTTGCCTATGAAGGTGAGTACTGATTCGGTAGAGATGGACGAAGCGTGGAAGTTGCGTAAGGCTGGCGAGCCATTGCTCCATGCGATTGCGGGGGATCGCAAGCCTCTAGGGTTTGTCGAGGACAACGCGGTTCCTGTCGCCAATCTGGGCGAGTTTGTTCGCCGATTCCGTGCGATTGTTGAAGCGGAGGGGACAATCGCATCGTACTACGCGCATGCCTCGGTCGGTGTTCTTCATGTTCGCCCTTTGCTTGATCTGCGAAACCCAAGCGATGAACAGGCAATGCACCGGATTGCCGATAAGGTTGCACTGCTCGCCAAGGAACTCGGAGGCGTGCCTTCGGGCGAGCACGGAGATGGCCGGGCGCGTGGCCCGTTCATCGAACCATACTTTGGCACCGATCTACTCAACGCATTTCGAGAAGTGAAAGCGGTTTTCGATCCGGGTAATCTTTTGAATCCGGGGAATATCGTAGAGCCCAAAGCAATCGAATCGATCAGCGCACAAACACGGATCAAGCCCAATAGTACTGTTCTTTCTGTGCCTGATGTCAATACATATTACCAGTTTCAAGCCGAACAAGGCTTTGCTCATGCTACCGAGCTGTGTAATGGAGCGGGGGTATGTCGGCGCAAGCATGGCGGCGTGATGTGCCCTTCGTATCAAGCGACGCGCGATGAACGCCACTCTACGCGTGGGCGAGGCAATGCGCTTCGTTTGGCAATCACTGGACAGATTGATCTCGGTCAATCGCATACGCCCGTGCCAGTATTTGATGATCCCGCAACAAAGCAAACGCTTGATTTGTGCCTGAGTTGCAAGGGATGCAAATCCGAATGTCCGAGTTCAGTAGATATCGCCAAGCTCAAGTCGGAGTATCTGGCGCAGGGATATAAGCAGAGCGGGCATGTGCCTTTGGCGGTACGGGTGATGTCGAATATTCACCAGATCAATCGCGTTGGTTCTATTATTCCTTGGCTGACCAATGTGATGAATACTTTAGGCTCCAGCCGATCGGTGATGAATCACGCACTCAATATTCATCCCAGCCGATCTTTGCCAAAGATGCACAGGCCGATCAAGCGAGTCGCTCTTGGAGAATCAACCAAACCCAAGGTAGTACTTTTGTGCGATACATTCACAACACACAATAATCCGAGCGTCGCGTTTGCTACGGTTCGTGTGCTCGAAGCGTTTGGATATGAGGTCGGAGTCGAACCGATTTCAGACCTTGGTCGAGCGGCCATCTCGCTTGGGAATCTTGACCACGCGATCAAGGATGCACAGAAAACAATGCGTCAACTTGAGCATTTGATCAACGATGAACAGGTCAAGGCGTTGTTGATCCCAGAACCATCGTGTTTGTCCGCGATCACGGATGATTGGATGGATCTCAATATTGATGTTGATCATGCGTTGATTGCAAAGTTCAAAGCCAAGGCTGCACTCCCAGAAACTTTTCTCGAAACTTGCTGGGCGGCTCATCCGATCAAGCCCGCGATGAAGCAGTTTGTGGGCAGGCTCAAGTTTCATGGGCACTGTCATCAGAAATCGCTCTGGGGGAACGAGTCGTCATCGGCGGTTTTGGATCGGCTATTCCCAGGGCAGGTGGATGTACTCGAAACGGGATGCTGCGGGATGGCGGGAGCGTTTGGATATGCTGCGCACCGATATGATCTGTCAATGAAGATCGGGGAACAGGTGCTCTTTCCTGCTGTTCGTGCTGCTGGGGATGAAGACCTGATTATTGCGCCGGGCACATCGTGTCGGCATCAGATCCTTGATGGCACAAGCCGACAATCGCTTCACCCGATCGAAGCGATCGCACGATTGCTCGATGATTGAGACGAGATGGTTTAGACCGGGCTTGGGACGAGCCGAGCGATTGATTCGATGAGTTCGGCAGCCAACTTCCAATGGGCACCCGTCGCGGCACCATCAATCATAATTCGGTGCGCACACACGGGGACGAGCAATGCGAGTACATCATCAGGCTCGACGAATGTTCGCCCATCCATCCATGCCCAAGCGCGGGCAGCCTGGGCGAGGGCGAGCGACCCTCGCGGCGAGAGCCCGACGAGAATCTCGCTTGATTCACGCGATGCACGAGCAATCTCAACAATGTATTGACGGATAGGTTCGCTCAGGTGGACCGCATCCACTTGGTTCTGCATGTCGATCACATCGTTCGCATGAATCACAGGCGTGACATGTTCGAGGATGGTGGTGGCCGGGCGAAGATCGAGCAACTCAACCTCGGCCTGTGCGTTTGGATACCCCATCGAGATGCGCATCAAGAATCGATCCAGTTGGTTCTCTGGAAGTGGATAAGTGCCCTCAAACTCGGCGGGGTTTTGGGTCGCGACAACCATGAATGGTTTGTTGAGTGGATGCGTGACACCTTCAATTGAAACCTGTGATTCGCTCATTGCTTCGAGCAATGCAGACTGAGTGCGTGGGGTAGTTCGGTTGATTTCATCAGCGAGGAGGATGCTGGTAAAAATTGGACCGGGCTGAAACCGGAGTTCACCGCCATCGCGTGAGAAGATAGAGACCCCAAGGAGATCCGCGGGGAGCATGTCTGGGGTGAGTTGGATGCGTGAAAATGGGCAATCTATCGACTTCGCCAATGTCGAGGCAAGCAGTGTTTTTCCTACGCCGGGGACATCTTCGAGCAAGACATGCCCGCGTGAGAGCAGGCAGCAGATGATCCAGTCGATTGCGGGGGAATCGCCGAGGTAGACCTTGGAGATTTGGGCACGGAGTTTTTCGATGTGTGTATTCATTATTTCGGATTCAATCGTATGTGTTATTCGATGCGGCGGATGTTCACAGTGCGTATCCTACCGTCTTCTCGCATAGATCGCAATCTTCCAAATGCGATCCTCAATAGAGTCATTCGGGGCGTGTCACAGATGGTTCCATCTGATATGCTCAAGTATATTCGTTTCTAGGTCTCGGGACGATGAATATGGATCATGCACAGCCGCCAGATGACGGCCAGACAACTCATCCCCAACCTGCATCGAAGGCCGGTTTAGCATCAGAGTCCCAAACCGGGACTGGTGACGAGATCGCTCGCCAACTCACCGGCGAACTCTTCTGTATCCATTGCGGCTACAACTTGCACGGGCTCTCGATCCGCTCGAACTGCTCAGAGTGTGGTGTCCCTGTGCGGGCAACGATTTTGGGGATTGTTGACCCCAAGGCCGACGAACTGATGCCTTTGTATGCACCCAGGCTGACCGCGATCGGGCTCAATGCTTGGAGCATCGGTGCGATGCTCGCGATTATGATGGTCTGGGTGATGCGGGCTGCGGATGTGATGCGTGATTCACTGAGCATCAACTGGACCCCTCAACTCGCGCCCTGGTTTGGTATCGGATGCTTAATCGCTTCGATGCTGGGATCGATGACGATGATCCGGTCACACCCAAGGGTAGGGAGGATCGAAGCGGTTCGATCGGCTGCTTCTGTTTCGTTGTATGCACCGCTTATCTTTGTATACAGCGAGCTCTACCTTGGGAATGCGAGTGCTTCAGCTTTGTCGGTGCTGGACCGATCAATCCTTCGGCTCGCCATGTTTGTACTCATCGCGGGAATCATCTACGGGCTTCGCCCGCAAGCGGTGGGGCTTGCGATCCGCTCGGTTGTGGTGCGGACTGGGCGAGTCGATCGTCAATCATTGCTGGCGGTGCTTGCGGCGTTGGGGATCGCAGCGGTTGGGGATCTCATTTTGATTCTGGGCAGCTTTGTAACACTCGGGATTGATGATGTTCTTTCGATTGTCTCGATCGTTGTGATCTCGCTCGGATCGGTGCTATTTACTGTTGGGATGATCAATATTTGCTTCGATACCATCCGTTTGTTCCCGATTTTGGTGCGTCCTGGGGTTGGATTGAGCGATATTTTCGAGACCAACCGCCAGAAAGCCGCACGCACCGGCGAAAAGTGAAACCAGAAGACGATCAAGCCGATAAACTCGTACAGGACAACCGGGCATTATCTGGTTGCCATCCGACACGGAGGTTTACATGGCTTTTTATACGCATTCACTTTCTCGCAATGTGCTCGCACTTGCAACGCTCGCAACATCCACGGTTGTTGCTGGTGATGATGTCACCCTCGCGGTGATCGAAATATCTGGTTCGCCAGCAGAGGTTGAAGTTGGTTATACATGGCTCGGCGATGGGGCCAGCACGCTCCTTGGGTTGATCAACACAATCGACACACTTGCCTATGACAAAGAGTTCGATGGCTTGGTTATTCGACTTAAAGATTCGGCACTCAGTGTCACGCAGGTCGAAGAAATCGGTCAAGCGATCGAGCGATATCGAGACACAGATAAAAAGGTGCATGTCTTTGCGGAGGCGTATGGAACAAGCGATCTTTTGCTCGGTGCCTTTGCTGACGAGATTATTCTCCAAGCCGGAGGGTATATCTCATTTCCGGGTTTGCACATGGAAGAGATGTACATGGCCGACACGCTCTCGTGGGTTGGTGTGCAGGCCCAACTCGTGCAAGTTGGTGATTATAAAGGTGCCAATGAGACCATGACCCGATCAGCCCCTTCGGCGGCATGGGATGAAAATATTTCTGGGCTGCTCGATGGAATGTACGCCAATATCCGAAGCATCCTGATGAATGGTCGAGGCATGACAGATCGTCAACTCGATGCTGCGATGCGCGTTGTTTGGGCAGCATCGGGGGAGGAAGCCATCGAGGTTGATATAATCGATACAGTCGTCGATTTGCCTTTGTTTAAGGAACACTTAGAAGAAGAGTACGGCGAGGATATCAACTGGGTTTCAGACCCATATGCCGTTACGGAATCGGGGGTTGATTTCTCATCGCCTCTGTCGATCTTTGGTGCATTTATGTCCGAGTCAGGGCCGGTTCATGTCGATCATCCAACCATCGCAGTATTGCACATCAACGGCACCATCATCGATGGCGATTCAACATCTGGCGGCATGTTCGGTGGGGGATCTTCTGTTGGGTCTCGGACTATCCGAAATACAATCGAGAACATTCTCAATGAAGAGCTGATCGAAGGCGTGATCGTTCGTGTGAACTCGCCGGGCGGATCGGCGATCGCATCGGAAGTGATGTGGCAGGGGATCGAACGGCTCAAGTCAGAAAAGCCGGTCTGGGTGAGTGTTGGAAATATGGCCGCATCGGGCGGGTATTATGTGCTCGTTGCGGGCGACAAAGTCTTTGTGAATCCATCGAGCATTGTGGGTTCTATCGGTGTCGTCGGCGGGAAGTATGCGATGGGCGAGCTCTATGACAAAGCAAAGGTTCATATCGTCGAACGCTCGCGCGGGCCGATGGGCGATTTGTTCTCGGCATCGAATCCTTGGGATGCCGGGCAGCTCGCATTGATGCGTACAGAAATGAAGAAGACCTATGATCTGTTTACTTCGCGCGTCGAAGCAGGACGCCAAGGGATTGATCTTGATCAAACCGCAGAGGGGCGGTTGTTTGTGGGGTCTGATGCGGTTGAGAATAACATGGCCGATGAGATCGGAGGCTTAGATGATGCGATCAATGCGTTGGCTGCCGAGATCGAGATGGGCGACTTTGATGTCGTTCATTTTCCCCAACCACCAAGCTTTGAAGACATGATTCTCAACTCGTTCGGGCAGTTTTTGCAGTCACCCGCCAAGACGATCGGTGCCTCACAAATCGAAGTGACACTCCGCACGCTTCTTGGAGATCAGCGATATGGTGCAGTCGTCGATACACTCAATGCCTTGTCGCTCTTGCGCGATGAAAAAGTGTTGTTAGTGAGCCCGCGAGCGATCTATATCAAATAGGTCTATTCGGGTTCGTTTTTGGGTTCGTATTGTGGATAACACATCAAAAAAGACCGGCCTTGTGGTCGGTCTTTTTAAATGAATAAAAAGCATGCTCAGATCGTGGTGATCTCGGTGGCTTTCTTCGAGAGCATGGTATCGACTTGCCCTTCGTATTTTTTGAGCAGGTCTTGGATCTCGGTGTGGAGGGTTTTGATCTCATCTTCCGAGTAGTGGGTGCCGTCCTGCTTGGCGAGCGAATCGGCATGCTTGTTCGCATCTCTGCGAGCGTTGCGGAACACGATCTTCTGCTCTTCGCCGACCTTCTTGGCCTGGGCAACGAGTTGCTTTCGGCGATCGGTGGTCAGCATTGGGAGCGACAAGCGAACCTGCTTGTCTTCAACCTGCGGATTGACACCAAGGTTGGCCAGCTCGATCGCTTGGCGGATGGTGTTGGCCAATGAAGGATCGAACGGTTTGATGAGGATCTGTGCTGGTTCAGGGATCGAGATCGCTGCGATGCTTTTGAGATCAGTCTCTGAGCCGTAGCATTCGACTTTGATATATTCGACCATCGCAGGTGATGCGCGGCCGGCCCGGATGCCGGAGAGTTCGCCGGTGAGGTACTCAACGGCTTTGGTCATTGCTTCTTCAGCTTCAATAAGGATGGTGTCAGGATCGGTACTCATCGTGTATCTCCAAGGTATTCGTCTGTTGTGCAATCATATCCGTCGAGATTGGAATCGGCGAAGGATTTGAGGGTGTGTATGGGGGAAGTTTACTGTTCTACGCTCATCAGGGTGCCAATTTCTTCGCCTTCGATCACCCGGCGGATGTTCCCCAGGTTCTTGAAGTCGAACACGAGCACCGGAATATTGCGTTCTTGGCACATGGTCAAGGCAGTCATATCCATCACACCGAGCTGTTTTTCGATCGCTTCGGTGAAGGTCAGGTTGGCATAGCGGGTTGCAGTTGGATCTTTCTTTGGATCAGCGGTATATACGCCGTCGACCTTGGTGGCCTTGAGAAGTACATCGCAATCGAGTTCGGTTGCTCGCAGGGCGGCGCAGGTATCCGTCGTGAAGAAGGGGTTGCCGGTGCCTGCTGCGAGGATAACGACGCGGCCTTTGTTCAGATGGCGGATAGCTCGGTTGCGGATAAAGGGTTCGGCGATGGCTCGGATATCGAGCGCTGAGAGCACGCGAGAATCAACACCGATCGAATCGAGCTTTTCTTTGAGAGCAGCCGCGTTCATCACGGTGCCGAGCATGCCCATATAGTCGGCGGTTGCCTGTTGGATATCACCGGACTGAGCAAGCTCTGCCCCACGGATAATGTTGCCTCCGCCGACGACGATGGCGATCTGTGCGCCGGCTTTGGTTGCTTCGAGGACTTCATTGGCGATGATTCCGAGTTCTTTGGTATCGATTCCGAACCCGTCTGGGGCACAGAATGCCTCGCCGCTGAGTTTGAGGAGGACCCGCTTGGGCGGTGTGCGTTTGGTGGTTTGTGCGGATTGGGACATCGATATCTCCAGGGATTGATTGCAAAGCCATGAACGATAGCCATCGTACCGGGCAAAACACGCCTTAATCATAGAACCCATCCGAACCGATGTGGTACCTTGTACGAACCGAGATATGAGCGTCAAGGATGATGCCAATTGCCGGGGGCATCCGATAGAGGGGTGTGGGCTGTCATGAGCATATGACTTGAGCAAGGACGCAAGGGACGACACGCTACTTGGATCACCAATCAGCCATACCGAACGCAGAAACCGGGCTTCCTGAGATTGAAGGAAAGTCTTCTCGCCGACGGTTTTTCGAGCGTGCGACGATTATGGGCGTGGGGATCTCCCTGTTGATCCATCTGGCAATCTTGCTCATCGCAGCGATTATTACCATCGACTTCGGATTCGCCGATGCAGGGGGAGGCGACGCTGAAGATGTAGACTTCGCGGTCATCACCCAAGCAGATCTCGCCCAGACCTCATCGCCCAAAATCGAGTTTGAGAGCTTTGAAGTGGCGATCACGCCCAATGAGATGGTCGTTGAGATCGACCTGCTCTCTGATGTCGGGCAAGATCAATCGGTGAGCGATCTGGCCGAGTCAATCGCTCCGAGTTTGAATCCTGGGGGCGGGTCATTGACCAGCATCGATGTAAGCAACGGCAGCGCCGGGGCGGGCAGTGGTGAAGGGGCGAGCTTCTTTGGTCTCGAAGCCCAAGGGCGACGCTTTGCCTACATCGTTGATGTCTCTGGTTCAATGAATGCGCCGACCGGCGATGGTGAATCGACCAGATGGGATCTGACACGAGCAGAGATTTTGCGTTCGATCAATGGGCTCGAAGAGAACATCGATTTTTATGTCGTGTTGTATTCAAGCGTACCATATCCATTGTTTGGGAACACGCAATGGATTCGAGCCGATACTTCGAACAAACGATCTGCGGGCAGTGCGCTCTTTGGGATTGCTCCGGCTGGTGGCACCAAGCCTGTGCCAGCATTCAGTCAGGTGTTCACGCTCGATCCTGAGCCCGACGCGATCTATTTTATGACCGATGGATTGATTGGCACTGAGGCGCCCGCCGAGATTCGTGCAATGAACCGAAAAAATCGCATCCCGATTCATTGCATTCTTTTTGGGAATCTCGGCAACACCAACGATGCGAAGGCTGCCAAGAACATGCTGAGCAATATCGCCAAATATTCGGGCGGCAAGTTCACGCACATCCGCGAGGGTACACCATGATGATTCAGTCGTTGATGGTTGGATTGGCGCTTTGGAGTAGTATGCTCGATGAGCCCGCTATAGATTCTCAGTCCGAATCGGCAGTCTCTAGGCTTGTGCGATGGTCAGCTTCTGAACCGATCATTGGCGAGGTGAGTGATGTGAACACGCAAGGGGTCATTATCAAGCGTGTTGATGAGGTTATTCCGGTGCATGTGCCTTGGTACGATGTACATAGTCTCGATGGGGATCGAAAGCTTACGGATAAAAAACAACAGCTGGCCCAAGACGCATGGCGAGCACATGCTCGGCTTGTTCGTGGTGACTATGCAGGTGCGGAAACGATCTATGCACAACTCGAAGATGCTTACCTGTGGAAGATTGGAAAGCAGTCGGCGGATGTCAGCCTGGGGCTTGTCCGTTGTCGGCTCAATCGTCAAGATCGTGTTCGTGCGGTGATGCCGTTTTTGAGTTTGCTCATGAGCCAGCCAAGCGAGGCCTTGTTTGGCCAGCAGGCTATGGATGGTTTCGATTCTCAGTATCGGCTCTTGATTGGGTTGCCTCCGGTCTTTGGGGCGTTCGAACACACTCGTTCAATGCCTTCTATGCCCGAGTTAGATTCCATTTCGACACGCCAGCGTGTTCTTGGCGGGTATTACGCCCTTGCGATGAACGCGTCAATCCATCGAACCAGTGAAGCCCAAGACGAACTCGATCAGTTGGCCGTGTTGATGCGTGGGCGTGATAATCGAGATTCGGGCCTTGAGTTTGTTGCTGATATGGTCATCGCGCAAGCCCATACCGATGCAGACAAAAGGCTGGCAGCCCGGCTTGGTCTCGAAAGGAAAATCCGATCGAACCCTGACACATGGATCGAACTCTGGGCCCGGCTTGCTCTGGGTGTCTCGTTGATTGCAGATGATGAAACGCTCTCCAATGAGCGAGGCGCAATCGAGTTGATTCATGTGGTCGTTCGGCTCGATCAGATCAACCCGCCCTTGGCGATACTTGCCTCGCAGATAGCGAATGAATACTTTGTTCGCACCCAAAGAGCGCCTTGGGGCAGCGCATTGATTCTTGAATCCCAAAATGGCCGATCGAATAATTAACCAAGAGATGAAAGAGGAGCAGCTTGCTCATGATTGATATATTGAACACTTCAGCCTTGGCTTCTCCCGCAACGCTCACGCTTGCTCAGGGTTCTGGGCAGGCCAATCGATCACTGCTCGATTACATCGCGCAGGGCGGCCCGATCGGGATGATCATTATCCTGATTTCGTTTGTTGCAATCGGGATGATCAGTGCCCAGTTGTTTCGGATTCGCCGAGAGCGGCTTGCTCCGCCAGATCTGATGGACGACCTTCGGGTTTTGCTCGCAGAAGGTGACATCAACGCTTCGATGAAGCGATGCGAGGATGAAGAATCAGCGAGCTATCTCTCGCGCGTCGTCGGCACAGGGCTCGTTCGTGCTTCCCGTTCAGCATTTGGGATGCTTGAACTTCGATCTTCGGTCGATGAAATCGAACAGCTCGAAGTCGATCGGTTGTATCGCTTGACGGACGGGATCGGCCTCATCGCATCGGTCGCGCCGATGCTTGGGCTGTTGGGAACAGTTGTTGGGATGGTCGGAGCATTTGATACGATCACACTTTCTGATGGGCCTGCTCGTCCTGATGCCCTTGCTGGAAGCATCTCGCAGGCACTGATCACGACTGTCTTGGGCTTGATCGTTGCGATCCCATCGACTGCGATGTATACCTATCTCCGCAATCGAATTGATCATTTGACGACCGAGATCAATGAAGAGATTGATGAGATTATCGCGCCACTCGAAGCCGCGCAGGGTTCGCCATCAGCAGCAAATAAACCAACACAAGCACCACAGCAAGGACCATCGCGGGCGTGAGTAAAAAATCGTCCAAATCGAAGCACATGATTGAAGTTGATCTCACCTCGATGATTGATGTGGTTTTTCAGTTGATTATTTTCTTCATGTTTACCTCTCAGTTCGGCGAGCTTCGAAGAACCGAGATCGATCTGCCGCACCAGCCTGGCGATGAGACAGAGGTTCATCATGAGCCTGCGATGATTATTGATCTGACAAACTCGGGTACCTATATCGTCGAGTCTGTCGAGACGAGCCTGATTGAGATTGAACGCTTGGCGAGGGCTGGGGTTGCCAATCAAGATGTTGCCGATCCGTTTGATGTGCTGGTGCGTCCAGATCGAAACGCTTCAGCGATTCATCTTGACCGGCTCTTGCTCCGGCTCTCAAACACTGGCGTTCAGCGATGGAAACTCGCGACCGTCGACGGGGGGAGGGGCTCATGAGCTCAGCCGCCAAGAAATCAAAGCGCAGATCCGCAACGCTCGGAGCATTGCCACTGACATCAATGATTGATGTTGTTTTCTTGCTTTTAATTTTCTTTATTGTGACAGCCAACTTTGCTCAAGACGAACACAAGCTGCCGGCCACGCTGGTGACCGAGGGCGGCGGGGTGCAATCCAATGACCTTCAGCCTCAGATTATTCAGATTATGATGCAAGGAGCGACACCCGTATTTGCGATGGGCGAAGTCGCGGTTCAAGATGCAAAATCGCTTGAATCGTTGCTTAAGAATCTCCCTAAAGAACCAGGCGTCGCAATCAAATGTGAACCCGATGTCCCGATCTCTGCGATCGCCGCTGCCCTCCAAGCAGCCCGAGATGCCGGGTTCCAAAAACGGAGCTATGTCCCATCCGATGGTTGATATGCGTGTGATTTTATTTGGGGCTTTGGCACTGGTTTGCATGGGTGCGAGCGGTGCCGTCGCATCGCCGGGCGATGATCAGGTTGCGGAGTATCTTGATTCACACAATATGCTGAGCCTGCTCGAACTCCAACTCGAAGATCGGATCGCAGATGCAAAGGATAAGGACGAGCGGATAGAGTTCGCTGAAAAGCTTTCAGGAATCTATCTCGAACAACTCAAGTCCTACACGCACGGCGATCCTTATCGAGAGTTGATCGTCAATCGTGCATATTCGTTGACCAAGCGTATGGGGTCTATCCCGATGTATGCGCTTCGGATTGAGCTTCTTATCGATGGCTATCTCGGCGTCGATCCAAAGGTCGAACTTGCAAGGCTCGAGTTGCTTAATGATGAAGATCGTGCGTATGTTATTGCTCGATTGACAGGCATCAAGCACAAGCTCAAAGCGTTGACACTTCAGCTCGATCCCGCAGTCACTCGGCTCGAACGCTTGAATCAAAGAGGGAAAGCAAGTGCGTCAAACTCAAACGACACACTCGCTGATCTTCGCCGATATCGCTCTTTGGCGCATTATTACCACGCGTGGTCAGGGTATTCGCTCGCGGTTTTGAAGGATCAGCGGGTGCCTTCGGATGTGTTTGTGTCTTTCGGCTGGTTGCTTGGTGCCCAAGGGGAGCTTCCAGAACTGGCATCGTTTAATACCACAACGCTTGAGTACGATCATGTCGCGCGTTCTGCGATCGGTGTCGCGATGTCATACGCACAGGCCGATGAGATGCTGCTCGGGCGGTCATGGATCAAGGCGGTGGTTGAATCAGAAGATGTACCGATGGAGGCCAAGCGGGATGCCGAAGATCGGCTCTTGCAAGTTCTTGCTATTGAACGCGACTGGACCGAAGCCTATCGCTGGATCATTACGCTCGCGAATCAGCGCAACGAAGACAACGCGATGAGTGTTCCTGATGCCAGATTTGTTTCGCTCCGTTCACTCGAAGCACTCGAATCCAAGAGGGTAGGGCGTGGCGGGGCGAGTGAAGCAAAGAAGGTTGCGAGGCATGCAATCGAACAGCTTGTGGCGCATGATGAGATCGGGCATGTGCTCGATTTGTACCGCCGATTCGATTCGCTGCCCATGTTGGCTAATAGTTTTATTACCAGCTATGCCCGTGCGTTGGGCGAACTCAACGAGGCTGAGCAAGCCGGTGAGCATGGGTTATATTCTTCGGTTGCTGAACTCTTTGCCCAAGCGCTGGGCTCGAATGATGCGAATAGGTTTCCAAAGGAACGAGATGATTGTTCGCTCAAACTCGCATACGCAGAGATTCGCAGCGGGCGAGCCAAAGAAGCGATCAAAATTTGCGAAGAGTTGGTTGAGCAATCGCCAAGGGATCAAGTGATTGAGGAAGCGAGATGGATGCGCATCGCGGCGATCGAGTCGGTGAATGCAGTTGCGGGGCGAGTCCATTCGGATAAACTAGAGCAGGCTGTGCGTGAATACATTACGGCCTATCCAGCGACAGATAAATCGGCAAAGCTGATTCTTCGCCACGCGATGCAGGGCACTGTAGACTCGCGTGTTGCGATCGATACGCTCAGAGCGATTGGTGATGATGATCCTATCGCGATCCCGGCTCGCCGAGCACTCGTGTCGCTTCGATATAAGCAGTTGCGTTCGATGGGGTATTCGGATCAAGAGTCGATTACACAAATACTTGGTATCGTGCGATGGATTAACGAGCATCAGGCTTTGGCTATTGAAGATCTCAATGATGCTCAATCAAGGTTGGGCACGATTCGCATTGGCATAGATCTTGCCTTTCGTGCGGCTCCTGTAAAGGTCGAGTTCGCAGAGAATCTCATCGAACAGGGCATCGAGATTCTCGCATTTGATCGTTCGCTTGTGGTTCATCGGGCGGAGTTTGTGTATCGTCAGGTTGAACTTGCCGTTCGACAAGGCCGCATTGATGATGCGATTGGTTTTTTGGAGGAGTTAGAGCCACTCGATGTTTCAATGTATGAGAGTGCCCGCGTGATGCTCTTGAATGATTCGATTCTGAGATGGCAATCAGAGAAAAGCATTCGTGTTGCTCGTCGGCTCGTCAACTTAGGAACGAGTGTGCTTTCAAAGCAACTCCCAGCATATCCCGCCATAGTTGGTAGCCAGCTCTCAAAGGTTGCCGAGGTGATCGCGGAGTCGGCAGATTATCTTTGGACTCGATTAAATGATGAACAGTCACGAGATTTGGCCTTGCGGATGTCGCTCTTGGTTCTTGATCGTGGTCAGCCGTCAGAGCCAGGATTGCGCCGAACCGCACTGCTTACAAATAGTGCGGGCGATTCAAAGAACGAACTGGAATCGTGGCTTCGATTACTCGCTGCGTATCCCTCGTCAGACGATCGTTGGTACGAAGCACGGTATGAATCGCTTCGGGTGATGTTCGGAGTTGATGCTGCTCGTGCAAGAAAAGCGTATACACAGTTTAAGGTTTTGCACCCAAGCCGAGGCCCAGAGCCTTGGAATACCAAGATGGCAATACTCTTTGGCGAGCGAACAAGGTCGGAAGAAGGTGCACCATGACTCTTCCGCAAGGCGGGCAAACTCCGATCACAGAGTTCCTGGGTGATGACGCCGGGGCTGGCGGGCCGTTCGCGATCTTGGGTTTGCTTCACGGTATTACCAATGACGATCAGGTTATTCGAGCATGCAATCGCAGGCTCAATCAAATCAATCGTCATCGCCATCGATCGACACCGGATGCTGGTGAGGTTCGCTTGGCGGTTCATGCTGCCGCATCGCAGTTGCTTGATCCAAACTTGCGTACAGAACTCGCACAGCGTTGGCCAGAAGGAACCCCGGTTTCGGTGCCAAAGGCGTGGAAGCCGATTAAAAAAACAACCAGCTTGCCTGTCGGTTTTATTCGCAATGCGCGCCTCTTGATCGCAGCGAGCGGCGGGTGGAACACGACCGCTCGAAAACGCCTCGCTCACTTCGCCCGTATGAACCGAGTCACCGCGCTTGAACTTGTTGAAGCATTGGGAACAAGCAGGATATCGAAATCAACTCATTCTACAAGCGATCAGCCTCAGAGGTTGAATCAAGTTCAGAGCGAACGGATCGAGTTGATCGGGCTGCCCCCAGAGCGATCGCTCCAATGGTTCGCAGCCTATTCAGTGCTGATCATCATGGCTGCGAGTGTACTCACAACGGTTGTGATTTCGCCGCCTGGTTTGTTTACTGATGATTCGGAAGCGATTCATACTCAAGAAGCTACAAATGCTGATACTCAAGAAGAGATTGCCCCTGGTTCACACAAGTTAGAAGGAGCAGGCGCAGAGCGTGAAGAGTTTGCCCATTATACCGCGATCGCCCATGAACTCGATCAACTCGTCACACGCTCGGTATCAGATCCTACACGGAGTATTGACCGCTTGGGTGTAGTCTATAGCCAGTTTGTCGATTCATGGACTGCGTTTCCTGTGCCGGCACTCAAACGCAGCGCGTTGCATATTTCTGAGATTGTAAGCCGAGCGTCAAAGTCATTTGAATCTGATGAAGCCCTTAATGGATTGGCTGCTTTGTTTGCTTGCGATCCGAGCGAAGCAGATCCAACCAAAGCCATGATTCGGATGGCGATGATCGATGTCATTCTTTCCGATCCAAGCGTCACCAATCAGATTCGAGAACGACTCAGTATCACGGTTAAGCGATGCACCGGCGATGCTCCGCGGCCGGTGTTTGATGTGATCGAATCTTTGACGATTATTGCTGGGCTTAAAGGGGTTGAGACAAAGGATGATGATCCGATATGGTGGTCGCACTGGATGCGCGGGATCAACGCCTTGACAGCGGATGATGAACATCTCAAGACACGCCTGGTGCTCTCTGCGATGTCGGCTCGGCTTCGTGACGCCTCGCCTTCAAATGACCAGTGGAAGCAATCGGTGATCGAACTTGTCAATGCGGTGTCATGGCGCGAAGGCGAATCAGCCCGCTACTGGTTACTCGGGCAGTTTGCAGATGAGGAAGTCAACACGCAACGATTGTCTGCCTTAACCGAAGCCCTCGCGATTCATTCGGGAGCCCAGCAAATCGATGCGCAAATGATTCTCAATGCAAGTTCGACTTTTGGTCAGCGTCAAAAACTCGCGCAGGCCTATCGAACCGCATGGGCCGTTACGAAATCAACGAACGACAAGAGTGTTCTGTCGAATAATGAGTTAATGGAGTTAGTCAACGAACTTCGCATTCGCATTTCGATTACGCCCGTACAACTCGATGAGCAGCAAGCGATTGCGGCTTCGCTCGAACTCGCGCGGCTCAACACGGCAGCATGGCAGTTTGCCCGAGGCGATCATGAACTGGCTGATGCGTCACTCAAAGGCGCTGGTCAATCGTTAAGCTCTGCTGCAACGCCCGAAATACTCAAACTCGACATGAACGCTCGTGATATTGAATGGGCTCAGAACGCGATGAATGTGGAGAATGCGAATCAACTGAGCCTACTCTTTGCTCAACTTGTTCAAGACAACGGGCCAGGAGCGAACGGGGCCCATGCCTTGGTCTATCTGGCGACACTGCATGCCGATAGCGAGATCAGAAGCATAGCGAGCGCACAAATCGTGCGATACAAGGATCAAGCATCAGTGTTGATCGCACTTGACCATATGATCTCAAGCAAACGAATCAGCACCCGATTGGAAAGGCTCGTTCTCAAGATCGTCAGCCGATCGTTGCCGAATCGAGCTGATGATCGCTGGTACGGAGAGGTACATCGGGAACTTCTCATGTTAACCGCACAGGCGATCGCGAGAACAACACAAACCGATCTCACAATTTTTCAGAGCGAGCTAGGCGTTGCCTATTGGGCGAGGCTGACAACCGCGCAAGCCTCGCAAGAGTTGGGCAGCAGTGTGCGTCAGTTGTATCAGGAGTTGCTCGAAGATGTACAAGCAACGCCTCATGTTTCTATTGGTCTCGATCCTGTAGAGCGTATTGCTTCAGTGCTTGCAGTTCATCTTGCCCGTTCAACCAGTTCGGCACATCAGTTTATTGCCTATCAACGAGCGGTTTGTGAGCTGAACGCTTTACGAGTAGATCGTGACACGCTCGGCGTTTCTGTCAGGCTTGAAGCATTGCTTGGTGATCTCCAAACCAACCTTGATAACTCAAAGGATGTCTTTGGGCAAATCACGCAAGTTGAACGATGTATCGCACAAATTTGGGTACTTCACCTCGAAGGAACTCAACCATGATTTACCAATCTCGATTACTCATCAGTTGTCTTTGTGTGAGTCTCGCAATGTTCTCTATTGGCATCGCTCCAGAGGAAACAGTGGTTTTGTACAGTGATCTCACACCAAATAACCCAGAGATGTACTTCAATATCGGCGAGTTGCTGATTGCAGAAACGGATGACGATTCTCAGAATTTGCTCGGGACACAGTTTCTCGCGATTGGTGTTGGGCTTGCGTCTCGCCAAGATCAGCCAGAACTCGCAGCGAGCATGTGCATCGCACTCGCTTGGAGCGAACCCGACGCAAGGATGTCCGCATCGCTCTGGGATTTCGCATTGATGCTCGATCCGAGTCGGTATTCGGCTTGGTTGGTTCATCGCGATGCTCGTCTAAAAAAGCAGGCAGTGTTGTTCGAGGAAGCTGCCCAATGTGTATACGCAGCAAGGTTCAATGATCCAAAGCGGGCTACGGAACTCTTGGCTCGCAGAGATATCCTTCGCGCGTTGCAAGATGGCGCACGCCAAGCTGGGCTCGATCCTGTGAAGATTCATCGGCTCCTTGAGAGCATGATTAACGACTCGCATGATGATGATTGTCGAGGGCGCGTGTTTATTACCGAGCGAAGCGAAGGCCAAGTAAAGCGTGTTGTCTGCCAAGACCACGCTCGCCCGATTGGTTCATCGCCAAATGAAGAATCACTCCGAATGCTGATCAAACTCGAACTGGTCCTCCTTGATGGGTTGCATCCATCGGGCGATGCGCCTTGGGCGAACATTGCGTATCTCAAGCTCAACGAGCCTTCGCGCGAGCCGTCTTTGTCACAGATCGCAGATTACTACAGCATCGATTACGCCAGGGCATACCGCCGAGATGATCGGTGGGCATCTTCGCCATAGCCACTGATAAACCATCGCTCGCTGGTCCATCAGTGACTACACTTTCTCCACCGAACAGCGAAAGAAATAACAAATACGACTCTCCAAAGAGGATAACGCCATGAGTACCCAAGCCCCATCACAAGACGCTTCCAAACCAGCAGAACCAAAGGGCAAAGCCCAGATCACATTTGATGACTTTGCCAAGGTCGATCTTCGGATCGCGAAGGTCATTCATGCCGAGCCGCACCCGGGGGCGGATCGTTTGCTCAAGCTTCAGCTAGATGATGGTTCGGGGACACCCCGCCAAATCTGTGCAGGTATCCGTGAGCAATATTCGCCCGAGGATCTGATCGGTAAATCAATCGTGATCGTCGCCAACCTCGCGCCACGCAACATCCGAGGCGAAGAATCCCGCGGGATGCTCCTCGCGGCGAGTGATGCCGAGAAGGGCGCAGCCGAACGCGGTGTCGTTGTGATGGCCCCGATGAGCGATATCGCTGCGGGCTCAGTCGTCTCTTGACTGAACCGGCTTATCAGAGTTCGTTTTCTGAACTGGACGATTTGCATACTTGAGCATGCGTTCGATGTCTTGCTCTCGGCGTTGTTCAATGGTCAACACCGAGTTCTTGAGATCATCGAGTCGAGACTCAAGCCTTTGGATCTCGAATCGCTTAGCTCGAAGCTGAACATCGAATCGATGTCCTGCTAAATCTCGCAGCAAAATCATGGCGTTTGCACGATCAGAATCGGAGACATCTGGATCGTTCATCTCGCGGCGCAATACACGCGATGCCTCAACAAACGCAAGCCCGGCGTGCATTTCTTCGATCTTGATCTCGGCAAGATCTGGCTGCGTGTCTTTGAGCATCATGATCTCACGGATCTGCGGGCCCATCCGTCCAAGCAAGCGATCGGCATTGCGTTTGTCCTGCTTGGCAACCTGTTGGAGCTTTTCGAACAACGATGGAAAATTTTCACGAAGGAACCCGTGAACCTCATCGCGTTGATGCGAGCTCATCATGCCCTGCCCACCATTTGCGTCCGGGGTTGGTTTGTCGCCGGGGCCATTGCCAGCCCAAGGTGGCGTGCTTTTTTCACGGCCCTGGCGGGGATGATCTTGCTGTGGATTTTGCTGTTCGTTGGCAGTGGCGCGAATCACACCTGTGAGTCGCATGTCGGCGAGTACCTCTGCTGGCGATGCGCCCTCATCGAGTTTCTTTAACGCAGACTTATGGCGTTCGAGCATCTGCTCGGCTCGCAAGATCGACCGATTGAGCCGAGACCGGAGGGCATCGGAGTTCACCCGGATATCAAAGCCTCGCCGACCAGGCTGGATGTTTTTTTTCGATTCTTCAGCGGGTGCAGCCGAGGCTTGATCAGTCTTTGCTGGGCGATCATGCTCTGGCTGTTGGATCATGCCACACATGCTCGTAAGCCCAAGCGTTGCGCAGAGAATGAGTAGCGGTTGTGTGTTCATTAGAGTGCCCCGTCATCAAGAGTTGATTCGTACCAGCCAGACTCATCAAGCAAGCCATCAAGCGATGGGTCGAGTTCCGCATCGATTGTCTGTGCCCAGAGTTCCCATTCGGTTACCGCGTCATCTAGGCCGCCATCATCGAGTGGTTCGAGTGCAAAGAACGCATCAAAGTCTTCATCTATAGAAGCCGCAAGGGTAATCTCAACTGCTGGGATTGCAGATGAAGATGCCCAAGGCTGAGTGCCAACAATCACAAGCGTTGTGCCGGTCGCGAGCACTGCAGCCGCTGCATATCGCAACGACCATACTCGGCTTGCGCGAGCTGGAGGTGTGGGCTGTGCAAACGCGATCGGTGCAGGAGCAATGGTCTTGCTGATCGCATCAAGCACCCGAGACTCAAGCCCGCTGGGCATCGCGTCGCCGTCTTGTTTGGCAAGCAGATCAAGCATCGATTCCATCTGCTTGTGATCTGAATCATCATGGAGATGAAGATCTGCATTGTTGTTTGTGTGGTCGTTGGTCATGATTCGTCCTTGGTTTTCGATGCTGGTTCGATGATTGAGCGGAGTTTTTTGAGTGCCCGGTGATGCCGGGCGAGTAGAGTGCCGATCGGGTCGCCGGTCATCTCGGCGATCTGCTTGAAGCTCAGTTGCCCGTGATGACGAAGCTCGATAATTTCTCTATCTGTATCGGAGAGTTGTTCCATGGCTGATCTCAGCGAATCGATCTGTTTCTGTGTGTCGGCTTGTTCATGGACATCTGCTTCTGGTCGTCCTTCGACCCCTGCGAAATGCTCCGGTGCCATGGGCTTGGCATGGCGAGATCTCTTTCGGCAATAATCCCGAACCCGGTTCATCGTGATCCGAAACAACCAAGGCTCGAACCGATTCTGTTCGGTGTAGTCTGAGCCGTTCAACTTGGTCGCGATGGTCACAAAAACGGATTGGGTAATCTCCTCAGCGAGTTCTTCATCATGCAATCGGCTCCGAGCCATTGCGAATACCCGCCTGCTATAGAGTGCAACGAGCTGTTCCCATGCAGGCTCATCGCCGGTCGCTGCGAGCGCAACAATGCTGCTCAGCTCATCAGGCTCTGCGTTGGCTTCACTCGAATACACACTCAATACGGGTACCATCCTGATTGCTTAACGCATGCTTTGGGGCTGTATTGCCCGATTTGCACTGGTTCTTGGTGAGATTGCCGACTATTTACGGCCGATGTCTATTGATCGCCGATTGTGTAGGTTTCGGATACAATCCACAGAGCTTATCGGCTTGTTTGTGCAATCAAGCCGATAAACCAACCATCATTCTTGTTTGCCCGTGCGAACAAATAGGCAATGGGCAGACTATGGCAGGCGACGAGGCTCAAATGGAGCCAAGAATCGAGAGGCATCCGTGAGCGACTGGCAATCACAATCCGATGAACAAGTCTTTGAAGCCTTCTTGCGTGACGAGCCAGATGCTTATCGGGAGTTGATCGAGCGTCATCATGACGATCTGCTCCGTTTTCTCACCCGCATGGTGGGGGATAGGGCAGCCGCCGAGGATGTATTTCAGGAGACTTTTCTCCAAATTCACATCTCCGCTGCCACATTTGACACCTCTAGGCGATTTAGACCGTGGCTTTTTACAATTGCTGCGAACAAAGCACGGGACATGCTTCGTAAGAAGAACAGACGGAAGACGGTCGAGCTCTCGGCTCCAATCCGCAAGTCTGAACCCGGCGCGTCGTTTATTGATCTTTTGGAGGTGGATGTTCCATCACCAGACGCCGCAATGGATCTCGCCCTCCGAGACGAACAAGTGCAACAAGCACTCGATCAACTCGGCCCGGCCCTTCGTGAGGTGCTTCTCTTGGCCTATTTTCAACGACTGAGCTACGCACAGATCGCAGAAGACTTGGGGATCCCACTGGGAACCGTCAAATCACGCATGCACTCGGCGGTCGCCGCCTTTGCACGCAGTTGGCAAGTTGTTTCGAAGAGTTCAGATCAAGCGGATTAACACCGCGTGTGTTTTCAGTGCTCAAACAGAGGATGGTTCATGTCTAATCAAGATCAACCACAAGATCATTCACCAAGTGAAGAGAAGAATGTAAACTTGCCAGAACTCTCCGCCCAAGACCGGGCGGTTCTGGATCGAGTGTTTGGCGATGACCCAGAAGCCTTTGTCGTCGAATCCGATCGAGACGATGCGGTTCTCAACTTGCTCAACCTGCTCGATTCACCCGTTGCCTCCGAGCTCCAAAGACCATCACGGATCAACCTCATCCAGATCCTCGCTGCTCGTCTTGAGTCTTCAACCGATCTGGGCAACCTTCAACTCTCCCAAGAAGATCAGCAAGCGCTCGATCAATACATCAATCAAGGGTACGAGGTCGATCGAGTCGATCCTGATCTCCAATCCCGTGCCGAAAAATGTGCCCGCATTGGCGAATCAATCATTGGCTCGACAAGCGTTTCATCCATCAATACAAGCTCAGATCTCGTTTCGCGTACTTTGTCGACCATCCAGGCGCATATCGATCAAGAAGAGGCCGCGATGGACTTCTCGAACTCGAACCAGTGGGCGTTGTCTGGGCGATGGGCAGATTTGGTCTCGATCGCCGCAATGCTTTTGATCGTTGCATCGATCGCCCTTCCGATTATGTCCGGCGTTCGCTCAAACGCCCAGCAAGGCTTGTGCTTCGATAACATGCACGCTGCTGCCAACGCCTTTGGGCTGTATGCCGGGTCAAACCGCGACATGCTCCCGATGGCAACCGCAGGGTTCGGGCCAACCTGGATGGATGTCGGCTCAACACCCGAACGATCCAACTCGTCAAACCTCTTTACCCTCATCCGCACACACAATGCAAATCTTGAAGACTTGGCATGCCCGTCAAATCCAAATGCTGCAGTCGGCCAGGCCGATCCAGACGCTTGGGATTGGCGATCGCTTCAGGAGGTTTCATACTCCTATCGAATCATGCCTCCCGGAGGCATGCGAGCGACCGCGGCCGGGCAGCCTGTCCGTGTGGTGCTTCTTGCAGATCGTTCGCCGGTGATTCTCCGTGTTGCCAGCGGACGACCCATCATCCCAGAAGAAAACTCGCCAAACCACAAAGGCAAAGGGCAACACATGCTGATGCTCGATGGCGGTACACAATGGACAACTTCACCCATCATCAACTCCCAAGACAACATCTGGCTCCCACGCCCAATCGAGCAAGTAATCCATCAGGTCCGATCAAAGTTGGGCATCATCACGGGGACCGAACTGCCAGATGGACCAACAGATGCCTTCGTTGGGCCATAAGTGCAGATTTTGGGTATCAAAACCAATGAGAATATGGTCAAGCCCGGTGAAATACTGGTCGATCCTCCCATAGGTGCCTACCCTACTCGACTGTGAACACAGGTCTGTGCAATGGATGCACAGATCAAATCGATCGATTTCAACCATCAACCGCCCGGAGCGAGTGCGATGCCAAAGAATAAAAGTCATAAAGGTCTGTCCAAGCGCATCCGTATCTCAAAGAGCGGCAAGGTCCGGCATCGCGCTGCCTACCACAAGCATCTCTCATCACGCAAGACCGCAAAGCGTCTGCGTCAGCTCCGCAAGGATCGTCATGTCGTGGCATCCGAAGCAAAGCGCTTTGAGAAGCTGCTCTTCCGTCGTCTTCGCGGACGCAATCAACCTCTCTCAGCACGGCGTCGCAACCCTTCGCCAGAGCAGAAGCGTGAGATCCGCGCTGCTAAGGCAGCCGCGGCAGCAGCTGAAAGCTAAACAAGCCATTGAATATCGAATCAGCACGGTTGCTGGTTCGGGTTAACCATCCCCGTTTGCCGGGTTCAAGAATCGGTTCAATCCGGTCTCCGTCAGACAAACTTGGAGCATGAAACATGCCACGCGTCCGTAAAGGTGCAGCTCGCACCAAAGCTCGTAAAAAGATTCTTCGTCAGGCTAGAGGCTACTTCGGTGCAAAGAGCCGTCATAAGTATCAAGCCAAGAACGCTGTCCGCCGTGCAGGGTGCTACGCATTCCGTGACCGTCGTACGCTCAAGCGTGAAATGCGCAAGCTCTGGATCACCCGTATCACCGCAGCATGCAAAATGCGTGGCACACGGTACTCATTGTTCGTCAACGGGCTCAAGCTCAGCGGCAACAACCTCAACCGCAAAATGCTCTCGCAGATTGCAATCGAGGATCCAAAGCTTTTCGATAAGCTCGTAGAGCAAGCAGTCGCTGCATCATCCGCAGTGCCCGCAAATGCCTAAAGCTGTTTGATAAAAGCAAATTGACAACTTAAAACACACAAGGAGCCCACACATGGGGAGTGGATGGTGGATATCAGATTATCTGAATAATCCCAACATCAACGGCCAAGTGTGGGTTGTTTCATGGGCGGTCTGGGTTGTTTTCTCAATCTGCCTCCATGAACTCGCCCACGGCTGGACCGCGATCAAACTCGGTGATGACACCCCAAGGCTCGCCGGGCATATGACCTGGAACCCGCTGGTGCATATGGGTCCCTACTCGCTCTTGATGTTCGTTTTCATCGGCATCGCATGGGGCGCCATGCCCGTCAATCCCAATAAACTCCGCGGGCGATACGCTGACGCGATCGTCTCGTTGGCGGGGCCTTTGATGAATCTGTCGTTGGCGATCATCTCATTGATCTGCTTGATGCTCTGGGGCCCTTTGAGCCAGGGGCACCTTATTTCATCGGTAACGATCCCTGATCCGCTCGCGACGAATCTCCAAACTTTTTTCCATCTTGGTGCAATGCTCAACATCGTGCTGATGCTGTTCAATCTTCTTCCAGTGCCGCCGCTTGATGGTGGGCGGATTCTGATGGATGTCATGCCAAGCTATCGGCGGATGATGCAGTCTGAGAACGGACGATGGATCGCACTGGGTGTATTCGTCATCTTCTTTGTCTTTGCAGGCTCATTGATCTTTGATGTTGCCGGTTTCATTGTCTCGTCCATCTCAATCTTCTTCTGGGCGATCTTCTTCCCCAATATGTGAGTCGATTTCAAGCCATTAAAAAACCACCCCGTGCAATTGCACGGGGTGGTTGTAGTTTTGACAGTTTAGATTATCGAGTCTCGGTGCCCTCGGCTTCGGCCTCGGCGTGGATGATATCAATGTCATCATCGCCTTGGATGAACTCATCGCCTTGGTATGTCTTGCACCAGATGATGTAAACAACGGTGGTGGCAAGCATAAGCCCAGAGAAGAACCAGTAGTAGTTCGCCCCATCGAGTGGCGTGTTTCCTTGCTCGTCCTTCACCAAATCGAGCACTATGTTCACGCCCATTGCGAGGTAGTTGCCCATGGCTACACCGAGGAAGAATACGCCCATGATGAAGCTCTTCATCTTCTTTGGGCTTTGTGTGTAGGCGAACTCAAGACAAACGATCGAGACCATGATCTCGCCTGCCGTCAGAATAAAGTACGCGAGGAACTGCCATCCGATGCTGGGCATGTCGGCAAGGAAGGGCTGGATCTGGGCTTGGGTCATTCCGCTGTCACGGGCAATTTGAACAACCTCTGCGAGTTTGCTTGGCATATCCCCGGCTTGCCCAATATGGGCCCAAAGTGCAGTCGAGACTGGGCCGCTCTTCGTAGCAATCCAAATTTCAATGACTGCGGAGAATGCGAAGGCAAGGGCAGTAAAGACAAACCCAATCCCGATTTTTCGCAGCGGCGTCGGGTCAAAGAACTTACCCATCATCGGATAGACTAGATAAGTGAAAACCGGAATGCCCGTCAAAATCAAGACTGGATTCACAAGTTGAACTTGGCTCTTGAGCCAAGTAATGCCCATAAAATCTCGGTTCATGCTCTCTGCTTGAAGCACCCATGCTGATCCGGTTTGATCGAATATTGCCCAGAATACAGCAACAAAGATCAAGAAAAGTGGTGCGAGGTTTTTGAGTGCCCGCTTGCCTGCCGGGCTGAATGTCTCTTCTTTGAACTTCTCCCAACCTGCTGCGGGGACATGCACAAACGAGTTACGCCCGAGCCAGAAGACGAAAGTGGCTATCGCCATCAACACGCCGGGAAGCCCGAACGCAAGCCAAGGCCCGAACTCGGCCAGAAGGACAGGGGTGAGGAATGAACTGGCTGCTGCACCGACATTGATTGAGAAATAAAACCAGTTAAAAACCTGAGTCAGCAAACGTTTATTGCCTTTTCCGAACTGGTCGCCGACATGGGCGCTGACACACGGCTTGATACCGCCTGCACCGATCGCAATCAGGATCAAACCTGCAGCAAGAAATGGCTTCATATCCCAAATGCCAAAGTGAGGGCCGAGATCCATCAGCGCAAGCATGCCGTGCCCTAAACAGTACATCAAACTGATTAAGAGGATTGTCTTATACTTGCCCCATAGCGCGTCGGCCAAGATCGCGCCAAGAATCGGGAAGGTGTACGCTAACCCTGTAAATGCGTGGTACCAAGTCTTCGCCCGTTCGTCGGACATATATGCAGCGTCGCCCGCAGCGTTCATCAAATGCTCGGTCATGAATACCATCAAAATGGCTTTCATTCCATAGAAACTGAATCGCTCAGCGAGTTCGTTTCCGATGATGAATGGGATGCCCCGCGGGAACTTGGTTTGTTTGGGGTCGGGGGCGGTGAGGTGTTGTTTTTGGGCCATAGGTATCGGAATCCTTTATAAGCCCATGTTTGGGCGGGCCGGCGGCTCTAAGATCAGACACATAATCTATGCGAATGCCGACGATGGCACAACCCGAGAACGCCGAAAACAGCATTTTGAGACACGATTCAACGCCCGATTGCACGAGAACACACCCATGCACGCAAACCTTGCCCAGATCATCCCCAATACGAGCACCGCACTGATCGGGATGGTCCATGTCGGCGCACTCCCAGGCACGCCGTATGCCTCCCAACCCGTCGATGCCCTCGTCGCTCAGGCATTGCTCGAAGCCAAGCAGATCGAGCAAGCCGGGTTCGACGCAATCATTATCGAGAACATGCACGACGCCCCCTATGTTCACGGCGATGATCTCGGGCCAGAGATCGTCGCAGGCATGACCATGGTTGTTCATGCCGTGCGAAGTGCAGTGTCGATCCCCGTTGGCGTCCAAATTCTCTCCGGGGGCAACACCCGCGCGTTGGCTGTCGCCAACTCTGCCGGCGGCTCGTTTATCCGCTGCGAGAACTTTGTGTTTGCTCATGTGGCCGACGAGGGCTTGCTTAACAAAGCTGAAGCTGGGCCGTTGCTTCGGTATCGTAAATCCATTGATGCCGAGGATATCAAAATCTTCTGTGACATCAAAAAAAAGCACGCCTCGCATGCGATTACTGGCGACATCGACATTGCCGAGTTCGCTCATGCCGGTGAGTTCTTTGGAGCCGACGGGTTTATCGTGACCGGATTGTCTACCGGCAAGCCAACCGAACTCGACGATGTGAAGGCGGTACGCAGCGCGACCAAGCTCCCGGTGTTGGTTGGTTCGGGTGTGACACCCGACAACGCCGGCAAGTTGAGTGACTACGCCGACGCGTTGATTGTTGGTTCTTGGATCAAGGCTGACGGATTCTGGAAGAATGCGGTGGATGCTGATCGAGCCAAGCAGATGGTGGATGTGTTGCGTGGGTAATCTGTGAGTGATGTGCAATCCAATCTTGATGCGTTGATGAAGTCATGCCCGCCATCGAAGCGGGGGCTGTTCATCAGTCGAATGCGCGGGCTTGATCGTTCCAGTAGTTCTGACCATCGTGCCAAGATCGCGGCGTCTATAGAGCGAGACCTTGAAGAGGCCATCAAAGGCTATGAGCTTCGTAAGAAATCGATGCCTGTGATTGACTATCCCGAAGAACTTCCCGTCAGCTCTCGGCGCGAAGAAATCAAAGCGGCGATCAAAGAGAACCAAGTCGTCATCGTCTGCGGCGAGACCGGCTCAGGCAAAACCACCCAGCTTCCCAAGATGTGTCTTGAACTCGGCATGGGTGTGGGGGCACTCATCGGGCATACCCAGCCTCGCCGAATCGCAGCAAGGGCGGTTGCTTCGCGCATCGCCGACGAACTCAATGTCAAAGGCGGCGAGCAGGTCGGATCAAAGATCCGGTTCTCCGATTCAACAGGCGAAAAAACACTCATCAAGGTGATGACCGACGGCATCTTGCTTGCCGAAACACGGCGCGATCCAAAGCTACGCCAGTACGATGTTATTATTATCGACGAGGCCCACGAACGATCACTCAATATCGATTTTTTGCTCGGGTACATGCACCGATTGCTCCAAACGCGTCGAGACCTCAAGCTGATTATTACTTCAGCAACGATTGATGCCGATCGGTTTGCCGAGCACTTTGGAACGGTCGATGCCCCAGCACCGATCATCGAAGTCTCTGGGCGAACTTATCCTGTCGAGATGCGGTATGAGACCGAGCATATCAATACTGGGATGCGGATTGATGAGGCGGCATCATATGCTGCTGCTCAACTTGTCAACGAACGCCATGACGATGTGCTGATTTTTATGCCCGGCGAACGCGAGATCCGCCAGACCGCACACGAACTGCGCAAGCGTGATCATCTCCCCGAAGGCACTGAGATCATCCCGTTGTATGCGAGATTAAGCGCAGCCGAGCAACAGCGGGTGTTTAAGCCCTCGGGGCGACCACGGATTATCATCTCGACCAATGTTGCCGAGACATCACTTACGGTGCCCAATATCAAATCAGTCGTTGATCCGGGGATGGCCCGGATGAAACGCTATAACCCACGCACGAAGATTCATGGGCTCATGGTCGAAGCGATTTCGCAGGCGAGCGCGAATCAGCGAGCAGGGCGATGTGGACGAACCTCATCTGGTGTCTGTGTTCGGCTCTACGAGGAGACTGACTACACATCGCGTGATGAGTTCACCCAGCCTGAGCTGTTGCGGTCGAATCTTGCGTCGGTGATTTTGCAGATGGCCGATCTCAAACTTGGTCAGCCAGAGCAGTTCCCGTTTCTTGATCGCCCAGAAAACCGCCAATGGCGTGACGGGCGAGAAACGCTCCATGAGCTGGGCGCACTCGATAAGAACGAAGAACTGACAAAGCTTGGAAAAACAATGGCTCGTCTGCCCGTCGATCCGCGCATCGCACGCATGGTGATCGCAGCCAATGACGAAGGGTGTCTGCACGATGTGTTGATTATCGCTTCTGCTTTATCCGCACAAGACCCTCGCGTGCGTCCGCATGAAAAGCGCGATGCAGCCGACGAGGCACACCGCCAGTTTCAGGTCGAAGGCTCAGATTTTCTGGGGTATATCAAGCTCTGGGATTGGTACCACGATCAGCATAAAGAACTGACCCGACGCAAACTCGCGCGTGCGTGCGAGAAGGTCTATATATCGGCGCGTCGATTCGATGAATGGCGCGAGGTCTATCGACAACTCCGTGGGCTGTGCATCGAACTGGGATACAACCCCAAGAAGGGGCACGATGATCCCGATGCGGTGCATCGCGCGCTGCTCTGCGGGCTGCTCGCCAACATCGGTACCAAAGGCGAGAAGCACGAGTTCAAGGGCGCACGCAACTCGGCGTTCTCGCTCTCGCCTGGGTCTGCATTGTTCAGTGCCAAACCCAAGTGGGTGATGTGCGCCGAGATTGTGCGCACAAGCAAGGTCTATGCACGCACCATCGCGACAGTCGATCCCAAGTGGATCGAAGATGCGGGCAAGCATCTTGTCAAGGTGACGCATACTGATCCGTACTGGGACGAAGAATCTGGCAGAGTGCTTGTAGCCGAGAAGGTGACGCTCTTTGGGCTCGATATTGTTCCACGCAGAATAATCCAGTTTGGTTCGGTCGATCCGGTGCTCGCTCGCGAGATTTTTATCCATCACGCCTTAGTTGACGATCAGATGCGATCTTCATCCAAGGCCCTCAAGCACAACCGCAAACTCATTGCGCAGCTCGGGACACTTGAAGCCAAAGCCCGACGCGATGATCTGATTGCAGATCATCACACGCTCTTTTCTTTTTATGACCAAAAAATACCTGAGGATATCTTCGCAGCCAAAGCGTTCGATCGGTGGTCGAAGAAGATGGAGTCGGTGAATCCTGGGCTTTTGAAGATGACCCAGGCAGATTTGCTCGAGTTCGCACCAGAAGAAGTAACTCCCGAAGCATATCCAGATGCGATCGATGTCTCTGGAGCACATTCTAAGCTTAAATATACCTTTGAACCCGGCGAGGAACAAGATGGCGCGACGATCCGCGTATCGATCGCAGCGCTCCATCAACTCACTCGTCAGCAGGTCGATTGGTCGGTTCCGGGTCTCATTCCCCAACGGATCGAAGCATTGGTACGATCGTTGCCCAAGGGGTTGCGTCGCCAGTTTGATGCGAATCAGATCGCAAGCGAGCTTACGCCGATGATCAAAGCGGATGGTGGTTCAATCGGAGCGCAGCTTGCGACTGTGTTGACTTCACGGACGGGGATTACGATCCAGCCGAAGGATTTTCGGATGGACCAGATCGCTTCGTTCTTGTATGCACGCATCGAAGTGATTGATGATGATGGGAAATCAATCGGTGCATCGCGAGACCTGGGCGAGTTGCAAGGCAAGTTTGGAAAGCAAGCAACGCAGGTCGTGCAACAAGCCGGTGCGGATATCGAACGAACCGGGATGATCGGATGGACATTCGATCAGTTGCCCGAGACGATCGAGTTTTCGCGAAAAGGCTCGCCACGGATCATCGGGTTTCCATCGTTGGTTGTTGAAGACCAAGCGGTCTCGCTTCGGATATTGTCGACACGATGGGAATCAGATCTGCATACCCGTTCGGGTCTTGGGTTGCTCTATGGATTAGCGATCCGCCGCGAACTCCGATTGCGGCTGAAAAATCTCCCGGGCTATACCAAAATGAGCATGCTCGGCGCAGCATGCGGGATGTCGGCACAACTTGAAACGATCGTTTGGACACGGGTGGGGTTGGTGTGTTGTGCGGATAATCAGGAGACGCCTCGGAGCAAAGAAGAGTTTGAACTTGGGCTGCTTGGCTCATGGGATCACGGTGTCGATGAAGCGAATCGAGTAATCTCCAACTTCACTCAAATTCTTGATAGTTTGATGCGAGTCGAGGGTCGGCTCGATGAATCGCACCCAGCAGCGTGGGGGATCGCGCTCAAAGACATGAACACGCAGCTCGATATGCTTCTCGATACCAATGCGTTGGTCACAACACCAACGCGTTGGATGTGGTGCTATGCCCGGTTCTTGCGCGGGATCGATATTCGGCTTAACAAGCTCCGCTCGATCGGGCCAGAGCGAGATGCGAAGATGGCTGAGCGTGTGTATGCGTGGACGAAGTGCCTGCGTGAGTTGATGGCGCAAGGGGCACACACCGCAGAGGTCGCTGAAGAGTTTTGGACTTTGCGGTGGATGGTCGAAGAGTTCCGGGTCGCAACCTTTGCACAAGAGCTGAAAACTTCGATGCAGGTATCAGAGAAACGGCTTCGGGCGCAGCTTGAGAAGATCATCCACGCATAGATTCGTTTGGTGCAAAAAAGAAGGCGAGTGCAGACCACACGGTACTGCACCCGCCGAAGAGGGGGCTGGGTTGGATTAGTAGGACGGGTTTAGTCGTCCTCTTGAAGCTCTTTTAATACTTCAATGACCTTGTCGTAGTTCGCTCGTTTGGAATAATCTTCGTCGACGAACGCGTAGTGAATCGTGTGATCGGTGTCGATCACATAGGTTGCTGGGATGGGGAGTTCCCATCGCTTTGTGTCGTTGGATTCGGGGACATCGATGCCATAGTTTCGGTAGGCTTTGATTGTTTTGGGATCAAGCCGAAATGCGAGTGCGAGTTGTTTGGCAAGCGCGTTGTCGTGATCGGTTCCGAATATAAACGCGAGTTTCTTTTTCTCGATAAACTCGGCTGTTTTCTCGGCGGTCTCTGGTGAGATCGCAAAGATGCTTCCGCCGGCCGCTTCGATTTTCTTGAGTCGGCTCTGGACATCGTCGAGCTCATCGATGCAGTAGGGGCACCATGATCCTCGGAAAAAGGTGAGGACAACCGGGCCTTGAGCGAGCATTTCATCGAGTGAAACCTTGCCCCCAGCAGGATTGTCTAGCTCGAAGTTGATCATCTTATCGCCAACTTGCAAAGGCTTGTCGAGCTTGATGACCTTGGATATCGGTTCGACAGCATCAGGAGCCGCGTTTGTGAGCGGCGCGTAGGCCAAGACAGGGAGCATGGCAAGTGTCGCGTAGAGGGCTGATTTATTCATGTAGGGGTATACATTCCCCGTACACAAGTTATTCCAGAACAATTAGAAAGAAATGAAAAAAGCGATTCAGGAGCTACGGACGCCGACCACCAGATTGCTCGCCGGGGATGATTGCGCTTTGCTGAACGATCAACTCGATCGCTGCCGGGGAGTTTAGCCCACGCCGACCACCGGATTGTTCGCCTGCCTTGGCTGGTGATGAACCAAGCCCAATGCTCAAAATCATCACGCCAGCGATGAGGATCAATGGAAGCTTGCTCGCTACATTGAGAACCTCTTGGGCACGCTTGCGGGCGCGAGATCGCATCTGCTGAACAGCATTTTCATTCATCGCATCGCCAGAAACCTTGGTGATTAGGCGATCGTCTTCTTTGCGTGTTGCGCCAAGAACGAGCGCGACGCGTGAGCGGTCGGCTTTGTCGATCCATGAGGCTGCGAGCTTCTGCTTGTCGTTTGCAGACAATGATTTACGCAAGGATGCAATTGCTGAGTCGAGTTCTTCACGCTTTTCGATTTTGGTATCGATCGATGATGCCATCGATAGGCGTTGGGCACGCGACATGCCTCCCATATAGTTGGCACGGTTTTCGAGCCTACGGAAGTGCGATCGGCACAAGCCGAGATAGGCCCAGCGAGCCAGTGTTGAGGCATGCTTGATGATGCGATCGATCGCTTCTTCAGGGGTCGGGTCATCATGGAAGGTCGGCCAGGCCTGTTTTTCGAGCATGGTCCAGACGCGGGTGTCTACCCACGCGACCATGTCGGCGATGTCCATTGTGGAATCTGATTTGGTGCGCGATGCATAGAGGCAGGCGCGTTCTATGGGTTGGCGAGCCTTGCGCTCATAGAGCTTCCAGAACTGGTCGTGGTCTTGGGTTCTCATTGCTGATCTCCCTTCGATGGCTTGGACGACTGGGCATTCATCGAGATCCACTTTGTGTAGAGGATCGCAAGCGATGGAAGATGCTCGCACAGGTTGCGAGTGCGGATATCACAGTCAAGATACGCACCGAGTTCAGAACTTGGGCTGAGCATCTGTGGGTTATCGAGGAAGGTTTTGAAGATTGTGTCTGCTTGTTCAATATACCCGGCTTCAAAGAGCGAATGAGCGCCGGTGATCAGCACGGGGACCGATTCAGGATTGGCGTTGATTGCATCAAGGAAGAACTCGACCGCACGATCGGCTTCGCCTAAACGCAAGCAGCGGTCGGCGAGGTTTCCATACGAGATTTCTTGTCGGCGAGGGGTGTCTGCATACTTCAGAGCAGCGAG
This sequence comes from Planctomycetota bacterium, assembly GCA_024280755.1. Classification (GTDB taxonomy): domain Bacteria; phylum Planctomycetota; class Phycisphaerae; order Phycisphaerales; family UBA1924; genus UBA1924. The sequence goes on along the minus strand of JAJRPN010000010.1, from coordinate 28,898 downwards.
TTCCAGACGAATCGCTTGATCGATGAGTCCCATTGCACTCAGTGCCAAAGCGCGTTGGTTGGCGCGGGCCCATGCAGGATTCGGGTGGTCTTCGCCATCGGTTTGGTCATAGCGATCGAGCAGGTTTTCAAGCTGCTTCTGCATCTCGCGGATGGTGAGTTGGTCTCGCCGATCTTGGGCTTCGTGGAGTGTATTGCAGCAATCCATGATCGCGGCTTCGATCGGAGAAAGCTCGTTTTGGCACGATGCAGTCACGATGGTGCTCGTGATGTGTTCGCTGGTTTGCTCGGTGAACTGGTTGTTGAATGATGACTGACTCATATGGCCTCCAATCGGCTGAAACACTATTCGCATCAGCACTGCTACTAGTTCAACCGATTTGTGAACTATTTACTGACATAAAACCGGGGAATACGAACAAATTTATTTCACAAGGCTGTTTAAAGCCTGTGAGAGGGGGTGGGAGAGAAAATATATGTTCTCATAAGTCAGTTGTCACAAACATACACGGTTGTTTGGCAGCAGGCTGACATGGGGTCAGCCCATATACAAGGAGTCAAAAATATGACACGCCAAGCATCTCAAATCGTCAAAACAGTCATCGTTAGTGCCCTGATCGTGATTGGGGGTGCATCGTCAATCGCGAGTGCGGGCGGCGAACGCGGAGGCGGGCGTGGGCACCATCGCCACAATGACACCTGCGGCCATTCGTATCAGCCAGAGTACGCTGGGCGAATCATCATTGATGGATACTCCACTTCCATCCGCTCGGATCGCCCGATGAACCGTCAGATTGTCAAGGCGTTTCGTCACGCCGGGTACAATGCACGGATTCGCGATGGGCGTATCCTGATTGAGTATGGATATTGCGAGCCAATTGTTCGGTGGATCACAGATCGGTACAATGCCCGGTTCCATTGGGATCGTCACTATGACGAACTGAGCATTTCACTCAACCGATACTACAGCTACAACAGGCACCATCGCCCTCGTCGGCGTCCGGTTCGTGTTGCTCGGCGAAGCATTGGGTGGGGATACTGCGATTAAGAGTTCAAGTTTGAAAACACAAGACCAGCCCACGGGCTGGTTTTTTCGTATGGTGTTGTGAACAATCACTGAGAAGTTGGCGTAGAGTTGGATCACCACTTCATTTGGAAACTTCAGGAGCAATCAAGTATGGCCGATCAAACATTCAAAGTCGCAATCATCTCGGGCAGCCTCCGCAAGGGTTCGTTTAACAGCTCACTTGCTCGGTTTGTTGCCAATGACATGGCGTCGCGGGGGAGTGTTTCGATTGATGAGATATCACTCTTGGCACTTGATTTGCCAATGTTTTCTGAAGACCTTGAAGTAGCGGGGATACCTGCGAGTGTGCTTGCGTTAAAAGATCGGTTGATCGCAGCCGACGCGGTGTTGATTGCTTCGCCTGAGTATAACGGCTCGCTCTCGGGGGCACTCAAGAATGCGATTGATTGGGCATCGCGTCCACGCGAAGGCGAAGCATCTTTGGCATGCTTCAAAGGCAAGGTTGGAGGCTTGCTCGCTGCATCACCCGGAGCGATTGGTGGATTGCGTGGGATGCGTCATGTACGCCAGATTTTGACCCAGCTTCAGATGGTTGTGGTCCCGGCGGAGTTCGCACTTGGAGTCGCGCACGAAGCGTTTGATGCAGATGGAAATCTGAAAGACGAACGAGCAGCAACGATGGCCAAGGGTGTTGGGTTGGCGGTATCGCAGATGACTTTGGCGCTCAAGAACGCAGAGTAATGGTTCTGTGTTAGGCGTAGGCGACAACTTGGCCATTGCATATGACGGTGTCGATGTGGTTGCCGCCGAAGGTGTAACCGAGTTGGCGTTCGTCTGTGTGGCGGAGCATGATCAGATCTGCTCGTTTGCCGGCTTCAATGGTGCCAGTATTATTGAATCCAAGTAGGTGTGCGCCGTTGATGGTCGAGGCAGTAATCGCTTCGGCAGCTGTGATTCCAAGATTACGGACTGCGAACGCGATACTCATCGGCATCGAGAGGCATGGGGCCGAGCCAGGGTTTACATTGGTGGCGATCGCGAGCGAGCCGCCTGCATCGATGAATGCCCGCCCGTCACCATATCGTCCATCGACATGGAACCCTGAGCATGGGAGCATCACGCCCATCGTGTTTGATTTGGCGAGCCGGGTGAGGGATTCGGATTGAGTTGCTTCGAGATGATCGACGCTTAATGCGCCGAGTTCTATCGCCGCTTCGAGCATGCCTAGCGCATTGAACTGATCAGCATGGATGCGTAGCGGGTGCCCAAGTGCTTTGGCTGCTGCGAACAGTTGAATGGTTTCATCGACCGACCACGCGCCGTCTTCGGTGTAGGCATCGATGGTGATGCCAGGGTACTTATCGTGAACTGCGGGTAGCGTTTCATCGATGGTTTGTTTTACGAAATCAGCGACGGCTGAATCTTTGGCGTGTCCGATGCAGGCAGTAGGGGAGATTCGCCCGACCCAAGATTTTGACGCGAGTATGATCGCATCGAGCATTTTGAGTTCGTCTGCGGTACTTAATCCATAGCCTGATTTGACTTCGCAGGTGGTCGTTCCCTCAGTGAGCATCCAGTTGAGCCTTTGGAGCAAGGACTCGGCAAGTTCTTCAACGCTTGCGTTGCGGACAGCGCGGACGGTGGACATGATGCCGCCGCCGGCTTTGAGGATTTCGAGATAGGTTGCGCCGCGTTGTTTTTGTTCCCATTCGTCAAGCCGATCGCCGGCCCAGCATGCGTGGGTATGGCAATCGACAAAGGCAGGCATGACCACTTTGCCCTGTGCATTGATGATGGATGCGGATGATGGAACATCAATTGATTGGCCGACTTGTCTGATCTTGCCGTTTTCGATAAGGAATGAGCCGTTATCGATAGGCGCAAGATCGTTCATCTGATTGCCATGCCTAGGTGATGAACCGTGAGCGAGCGTGAGGATTCGGGCGTTGATGATGGCGATGGGGTTGGTCATTTTGAACGCTCACTAAAACCTCGGAGGAAAGACAGGAACATACGAGCAGCGATGCGGGCCGTGCGATCATCACGGTCGTAGGGTGGGGAGAGTTCCATGATATCAAAGCATCGCACCAATGGATTTTGTCCAGCGCGAAGAACCCAGGACTCGCAGAGTTGGGACGACCAGCCGCAGGCGTTGTGTGCGCTTACGCCCGGCGCGTGGGCCTGGTCGATGACATCCATGTCGAGCGAAACGAATGTGTTCTCAGTAGGCCACTGAGTTGATGGGGCATCGTTTGTTGAAATTGTTCCACCGTTTGATGTAAACCATTCAACATGCTCACGGGTATTTGCATTTGGATCGAACCCATGCAGGCGCATGGATTTGGCTGCGCCGGTTTCGAGGAGTTTGCGGAAGGGCATTCCTGAGCCGTCGGCTTCACGAACATCAAGATGGGCATCGAAATACACGCCATTCATCGGCCCAAAGTGATCAGCAACCGCTCGGACAAACGGGAATGTGAGATCATGCCCCCCGCCGATGGCGATGGGGAAGAGTCCGAGATTCAGAAGCGTTTTTACAGCTTGGGTGACTCGGCGGTGTGTTTCATGAAGGTCGCCGGGAACGACATCGACATCGCCGGCATCAAAGATGCTCGGCCACTCCCAGCCTGCTGGTTGTGCGGCGCCATACTTGGCGAGTGCCTTGCGGAAGGCGGCCGGTCCCTCTTTGGCACCGAGTCGCCCGTTGTTGAGCCCGACACCCGTGTCATCTGGGAATCCGATGAGTGCGATCTGACAGCCATCGGGTTTCGATCGGATGAGCGATGCGAACTTTGAGTCTGGGATGTTGTCCCATGAAACTGGATTGAGGTAGTTGCTTGTCATGGGTGATTATGTGTTCATTGGGATATCGACACCTTGCTCTTTGCCACACTCGGTCGCTTCGTCGTATCCAGCATCGCTATGTCGGAAGATGCCCATCATTGGATCATTCTTGAGGACGCGAGCGAGGCGGTTGGCGGCTTCGGGTGTGCCGTCGGCGACGATGACTTGCCCGGCGTGTTGACTAAATCCGATGCCGACGCCGCCGCCATGATGGAAACTGACCCAGCTTGCGCCAGATGCGATGTTGACGGCAAAGTTAAGCAAAGGCCAATCCGAAACCGCATCGGTGCCATCCTTCATGGACTCGGTTTCCCGATTGGGCGAAGCGACCGAGCCGCAATCGAGGTGATCGCGTCCGATGACGATTGGGGCAGAGACGGCGTTCGCTTGGACCATGTTGTTGAAGAGCAGCCCGGCCTTATCGCGTTCGCCGAGTCCGAACCAGCAGATTCGGCAGGGTAAACCTTGGAAGGCGAAACTCGGGGCGCAGTTCTTGAAATCGCCCGCCAGTAATGCTTCTGGGTTGGCGTGGCAGCTCAGTAGCCAGTTGTGTAAGCGACCGTTGTACCCGCCGTCGCCCTTGGGGAAGAGTTGGAGGAGGGCGTAATCGGTTTTGTAGATATCTTGTGGGTCGCCCGACAAGGCGCACCACCGGAACGGGCCGCGCCCGAGGCAGAACTGCGGGCGGATGTAGGCGGGGACGAATCCGGGGAAGCTGAACGCATCTTTGAATCCTTCGTCGAAAGCGCGTTGGCGGATGTTGTTGCCATAGTCAAAGGTGATTGCGCCGCGGGATTGGAGTTGCACCATTGCTTCGACATGCTTGCGCATCGAAGCGAGTGAGAGTTTTTGGTAAGCTGCGGGGTCTTCGAGGCGGGCCTGGTTGGCTTGCTCGAAGGTATATTCGATTGGGCAATAGCCTTGGAGCGGATCGTGTGCACTGGTTTGATCGGTCAGTGTGTCGGGTGTGATATCGCGTTCAATCAAGCGGTTAAGAAGATCGATCGAGTTGCCGCACCAGCCTACGGATGTCGCAGATTTTTGTGCTTTGAGTTCCAATGCGCGGTCGATCGCAGCATCGAGGTCCTTGATGATTTCATGAAGGTAGTTGTCGGCCAATCTTCGATCGAGCCTGGATTGATCAACATCAGCGATGAGGCAGGTGCCGCCGTTGAGTGTGATCGAGAGCGGTTGTGCGCCGCCCATTCCGCCGCACCCGCCGGTGACATTGAGTGTGCCGGCGAGTGTGCCGCCAAAGTGGAGTTTGGCGCATTCGGCATAGGTCTCGAAGGTGCCTTGCAAGATGCCTTGGGTGCCGATGTAGATCCATGACCCGGCGGTCATTTGCCCGTACATCATCAAGCCTTTGAGTGCGAGTTCGTCGAAGTGCTCTTGGGTTGCCCAGTGGGGGACAAGGTTCGAGTTGGCGATCATCACGCGCGGCGAATCGGTCGTGGTCTGGACGACGCCGACAGGTTTTCCAGATTGAACGAGCAGTGTTTCATCTGGTTCAAGGCGTTGGAGTGTTTCGATGATCGCGTCGTATGCCTCCCAAGATCGGGCGGCCTGTCCGCGACCGCCATAGACGATCAGCGACTCAGGATGCTCGGCGACTTCTGGGTCGAGGTTGTTCATCAGCATCCGCATCGCTGCTTCGGCCTGCCATGTTTTGCATGATAACTCTGAGCCACGCGGTGCGCGGATGGTGCGATTTTGGGGTTCTGGGATATAGGGTGAGGTGGTGGTCATGGATAGTCTCGCATTACAGTTCGTAAATGGGATGGCCGAAGGCTTCTTCTTGGATCAGTTGTTCGATGGCTGCGATGTCGGGCGTGGGGGAGCGGTCGTGGGTGAGTGGTTCGACCGCTGTGCGGATGGTCGAGATTGCAGTTTCAACCGCAGCACCAGAAACATGCGGGCGATGAGAGTCGATGCCTTCGCTTGAGCAGAGCAGTTCGATCGCAATGATTGAGCGTGCGAGTTCGACGGCTCGCGCTGCTTTGGCAGCACTGCGTGGGCCAAAGGAATTGTAGTCTTCCATGTTCGCACAGGTCGAGAGATTCACAACGCTTGCAGGGTTGGCCAGCCCGATCAACTCGTTGCACATTGCAGCAGCTGCATATTGCACGATCATGAATCCGGACATCACGCCAGGCTTTGGGCTCATGAACGGCGTGAGATTCGATTGTGGATCAAAGACTGAAAGCATGTGATAGACCCGGCGTTCGGCGATGCCCGCGAGGTGTGAGATGCCGATAGCGAGGGTGTCCATCGGGAGGGCGACGGGCATGCCATGAAAACACCCGGCGGAGACAATGTCAGGGACATCGGTGTCAGTCTCAAAAATAAGCGGGTTATCCGTGACTGCACCGAGCTCTTCGTTGAGTTTGACAAAGCATGCGTCGAATGAATCAACCACTGCGCCAAGCACTAATGGTGAGCATCGGAATGAGTATGGATCTTGCACACGCGGGTCATCCGCAGCGTGCGAGGTGACGATCGTACTGCCTACGAGTGTGTTGGTGAGTGTCGCGGCGATGCGTTTGGCACCGGATTGATTGCGGACTTGATAGACTCGTGGATCAAGATACGAATGCGATGCGCGGGCCGCGTCGATCGACATGGCATTGGCGATCGCTGCTGCATTGACGACTCGTTTGAGATCTTGGGAAATCAGGGCGAACCGTCCGGTCATCAGATGGGTGCCGTTGATCAGGGCGAGACCTTCTTTGGCAGCGAGATGGATTGGTTTGATCCCTGTTTTTTGAAGTGCATGTTCGCCTGAGACTTGTGCGCTGTTGGTAATTACTTCGCCTTCGCCCATCATGACGAGGACAACATGGGCCAATGGCGCAAGGTCACCCGATGCGCCAACCGATCCAGATTCGGGAACAACGGGGGTGATATCGTTGTTGAGGAGATTGAGGATTTGTTGAACAACTTCGAGCCGAACCCCGGAGTAGCCTCGGCTCAGTGATGCTGCGAGCACAAGCATCATGGCACGGACGACTTCGGCTTCGAGTGGTTTGCCAACGCCAGCAGCGTGGGATCTGATGAGATTCACCTGCAATGCTGCGAGATCTTCGGGTTCGATCTTTTGGCGGGAGAGCGAGCCGAACCCGGTGTTGATGCCATAGTGGGGCTGACCATCGCCAAAGACTGATTCGAGCCGAGTTCGGCATGCGGTGATAGCTGACTGGGATTCTGGAGAGATTTCGACCCGAGCATTGAACCGGGCCACCGATTCGACCTGCGAAGGGGTCAATGGTTGATTCGGGGTGAGGATAATCGGGGGATGGGTTGGCATATTGGTGGTCTCGGTGAATCCTGGCGTGTCGGGTTTGGTATATGATAGAACCATGAGCATCGAACGCACACAAACAGCATCACGGGTATTGATGATTCGTCCGACCGGATTTGGGCGTGATGACCAAGCTGCCCAGACCAATACCTTTATGAACACACCCACCGAAACGGTGGAATGCGTCCGTGAGCGGGCGATGGCGGAGTTTGATGCTCTGGCATCGGCATTGAGCGAAGCGGGGGTCTCGGTTCTGGTGTTTGAGGATGATCTTGGATTGCCCGATTCGGTATTCCCGAACAACTGGATATCTTTTCATCAACCGGCTGAGGATGGTGAGAATCCGATGATTGTCACCTATCCGATGTCGGCAGAATCGCGGAGGAAGGAGCGTCGGGCCGAGATTCTTGATGCGGTTGCCAAGTTCACGCATTCGTCGCCAGACCATCTGGACTTGAGCGGGCTTGAAGCTGGAGATGATTTTCTCGAAGGCACAGGGTCTTTGGTACTCGATCGGGTGAACAATACCGCCTACGCCTGTCTCTCTGGTCGAACGACCGAGGACGCGCTTGATGCGTGGGCTGATGAGACTGAGTATAAAACGGTACGGTTCTACAGTGCAGACGCGGACGGAAATCCGGTGTATCACACCAATGTCGTGCTGAGCATCGGGCAGAGTTTGATCGTAGTGTGTTTGGAATCGATCACCGATCCTGATGAATATGAGTTGGTCGAATCTTCGCTCAAAGCATCTGGGCGAGCTGTGATGTTGATTTCGTTGGCTCAAGTGGCCAACTTCTGCGGCAACATTCTCGAACTCCAATCGAAGGAGGGCAAGCCCATCTTTGCAATGTCGCAGACGGCGTATGAACACTTTACCGATGCTCAGCGCGAGCAGATCGAGGCCTTGGGAACGATTGTGCATGTCCCGATTCCAACGATTGAGTATGTCGCGGGGGGCAGTGTTCGGTGCATGATCGCGGAGCTGGGTATTTCCGGGTGATCTGGTCCATAATTCGCATCCTTAAACCAAGATATCGGTATCATTGATCCCCATTGCACCGTGTAATGGCCCACGAGACGGATTCTGAGGAGAAGAAATGCGAGCACTACGCACAGCTGCGATTTCGGCAGCCGCGATTATGATGATCCCGGTTACAGCCGCAGTCGCACAGAATGTCCAGCCGATCGAGTACACGCTCGACAACGGCATGAAGTTCCTACTTATGCCCCGCGATGAGCAACCCAATATCATCACCGCCGGGTGGATCGCACCTGTTGGTTCGGCCAATGAACGCCCCGGGATCACCGGCGTGTCTCACCTGCTCGAGCATCTCCTCTTCAAAGGCACCGATTCGATCGGTACCTCAGATGCAGCACTCGATCAGGAATACCGCGATCAGCTCACCGCAATCCGCGAGAAGATGCGTGCATATGCACTCGATGTTCAGTATAAAAGGATGTATGCTGGCGAGATCGACAACCCGTGGGATCCTGCAAACGACACAGATGAACTCCGAGATATGCGTGCAGAGATGACCCGGATTCAGGACCTCCAGTCCAAGATTACGATTAAAAACGAGTTTGACTCGATCTACACCGGCAACGGCGGATCAGGCATGAACGCGGGTACTTCCAACGACTTCACGGTGTTTTACATCAATGTTCCTTCGAACAAGCTCGAACTGTGGGCATGGATGGAATCGGATCGTTTGATGGATCCATCATTCCGCGAGTTGGACTCCGAGCGATTTGTGGTCATCGAAGAACGCCGACAGCGTCTCGAAGCCACTGCGACGGGCATGCTCGATGAGCAGTTTGATTCGATGTTCTGGGTTGCTTCGCCATACAACTGGCCGGTCATCGGATGGTTGAGCGACCTGATGGCGTACACGGAAGACGAGATTCGGGAATACTTTGAGACTTACTATCAGCCTGCGAATCTTGTGGGTGTGATCGTTGGTGATTTTGAGGTTGAGAACGCTAAGCAACTGATTGATTCATACTTCGGGCGTATTGATAACAAGCGACCCAAGGCTGCCCCATTGGTCACCTACTCGGTGCCTTTGCTCGGCGAAATCCGCTATTCTGGCGAATGCGATTGCCAAGATCAGGTCGAGGTTCGCTATCGCAGTGTGCCTTATGGACATCCAGACGAAGCCGCCTTTGAAGTGATGGCCGATTTGCTCAATGGGCGGACGGGTCGTTTGTACAAATCACTTGTTGAAGAACAAGGAATCGCTGCTGGTGCAGGCGCATCTAACCGTTCGATGCACTACGCGGGGAGCTTCTCGTTCAATGCTCGTCCCAAGGGCGATGCACAACTCGCCGAGCTTGAAGAAGCATGGTATATGGAACTCGATCGGCTCAAGACCGAACCTGTTTCGGATCGTGAGCTTCAGAAGATTAAGAACCAGCAGGCAGCGGATACCTTCCGTGGGTTACAGGACAACTCATCATTGTTCTTCCAGCTCGCCATTACCGAAGGATATGGCAGCTATGAATACCTCAACGAGATGCCAAAGCGCATCGCTGCGGTGACTGCTGAGGACATCATGCGTGTCGCCAATGAGTATCTCAAAGCAGATGCCCGTGCGGTAGCGAGTTATCTCCGCAAGGGCGGCACCGAAGAGGTCATGCTGACACTCGACGATGTTCGCGCATCATTGCCTGAAGACATGGTCGAGATGGTGCTTCCAGGGATTGAAACCGGCATGGCCGAGATCGCAACAACGACCGACATGGCCGAGCTTCAGACTCAGCTCGAAGAGATGGACGCACAGAAAGACATGGTTCCTCCACAGTTCCAGACCGCGATGAAGTTCATGAAGCAGCAAATCCAGAGCCGAATCGCTGAACTTGAATCCGGCGAAGCAACTGAAGATTCTACAGAACAGGGAGGTGACGAATGAGATCACTAATAACAACAACATGTGCCGCCTTGATCTTTGGTGCGGGTACATTGGCAACCGCAGCGACGAATACTGCTGATATTCCAGGTCATCCTTCAGACTTAAGCTTTGAAGAACTGGTGTTTACGCCACCGATGCCGGCAAACTTCCGCCACGAACTTTCCAACGGCACGCCGGTATTCATGGCTTCGTCCACAGAGTTCCCATTGGTGACCATCACCTTGAGCTTCAAGGGCGGTCAGTACATGGAAGCCGACGGACAGGCCGGTTTGGCAGCGATGACCGGAGCGATGATTCGTTCGGGTGGGTCGTCGTTGATGTCGCCTACGGATTTGGATGAAGAGTTTGATTTTATGGCCGCCAATGTCTCGGTTGGCGTGGGTGGACGCAGTTCAAGCGCGACGGTCAACTGTCTCACAAGCAACTTGGACGATGCCTTTGGATTGTTCATGGACATGCTTTTGCAGCCTCGCTTTGATAGCGATCGTCTTGAAGTGCTCCGCGGACAACAGCTCGAGCAGATCAAGACCCGCGATGATGACGGGCTTCAAATCGCACTTCGCGAAATGAGCTTTCTTATGTGGGGGGAAGAGCATTTCGAGGCTCGCCAGCCAACCAGGGCATCGCTCGAAGGAATCACCGTTGAAGACATGCAGGCGTTCCATGCACGGATCTTCAATCCATCGAACCTAATGGTTTCTGTGACTGGCGATTTTGACCAAGCGGAGATGCTTGCATTCTTGGAAGATGCGTTCAAAGGTTGGGAATCTGGCGAAGCATCTCCTGCGGTACCAGCACCAACGCATAAGTTTACGCCGGGTGTGTATTACTACGAGAAGGATCAGCCTCAGGTTCAGGTGCTTATTGGGCATCGAGGCGTGCAGCGAGATGATCCAAACGCGGTCCAGGTCGAGGTGATGAATCAAATCCTCGGCGGGTCTGGGTTTACATCACGCATCACCAACTCGGTTCGCACACGCGAAGGACTCGCGTATTCCGCTGGGTCTGTCATGCGTGCTCGGACTGAATATCCAGGCATGTTTATGTCGTATTTTTTCACCAAGGTGGCAACCGCCGCGTTGGCAACACGGTTGGTCTTCGATGAGTTCGAGACTATCCAGACCGAAGCTGCATCGACTGAAGAGATCGAAACAATTCAGAACAACCTCATCGAAACCTTCCCGCGGACATTCGAGTCCAAGGGTGCGATGATGAGATTGTTTATCTCTGATGAACGGACAAGCCGCCCGGCTGACCATTGGTCAACCTATCGCGATCGTGTGAGCGGCGTGAGTGCCGATCAGATCCAACAGGCTGCCAATGATTATTTGCATCCTGAAGACATGATCATCTTGGTCGTCGGTCCTTGGGACGAGGTCAAGAAGGGTAATGCCGAATCAGAAGCAGATGAGGCGCGCGTCGCAACAATGGAAGATTTCTTCGGCGGCAACGCGACCCTGATCCCACAGCGTGATCCTGAGACCCTGGAATCAAAGAACTGATTCTCGTTGAAAATACGAGTCAATGCTCGTATTCTCTTCCAAAATAGTGTATATTCACAGGCCCGGTCATCTGACTGGGCCTGTTTTATTTATCCACACATTTGCAGGTTTTGGGGCGGAGAAGAGGCCGCTCAGAACTTACTCAGGAGACTTCATATGTCGATCAGGCATCTCGCCCTTTCTGTCATCATTGGCGCATCCACAATTGCCGTCGCCAGCGATACACACGATGGGCTCATTCAGTATCCGTCATTGTCACCAAACGCGAATCACATCGTGTTCTCAGCGGGTGGGGATCTTTGGTCGGTGCCCGTCTCGGGCGGCTCGGCCAATCGGTTGACCACGCATCCCGGAACCGAAGCCCAGACTCGATTCAATGCAGATGGCACAATGCTTGTCTTTGAATCCAATCGTGATGGAACACAGAATCTGTACACGCTCGACTTAGTCAACTCTCGAGGCGGGCTGATCGCAAGAGATATCAATCGGATCACAACATCTGATCGATTCGAAATGCTCGGCGGGTTTTCAGAGGATGGTCAATCAGTTTTGTTCTCTGCATATCTCTATCCAGAAATCTATCGTCACCCACGCATGTATCAAGCTCCGCTCGACGGCGGCCCGATGACTCGCGTTACCGACGCATTCGGGAGAGGCCCAGCAACACGATCTGACTCTGAGGATATCTACTTCATTCGGGGATACTACTACACGCACCGCGTTGCGTATCGCGGCCCGGGCAATCTGGATATCTGGCGGTTCCGCCCATCGGATAACTCGTTTATGCAGGTGACCGAGTTTGCAGGTATGGATATGAATCCAAACGCGCTGCCCGATGGTTCACTGGTTTATATTTCGAGCCGAGACGGGCAGTACAACCTTGTTCGACTCGCAGCAAACTCGACTGATCAAGATGCCAATGCCGTGACTCAACTCACGCACTTTAAACCAGACGCGTCAAACCCAACAACCATCACACATGGCGTACGCGACCTTGCGGCATCGGCAGATGGTTCGACTGCGGTGTTTGTGGTATGGAATACACTGTATACGCTCGATTTAATGAGTTCACAAGCCACGCCAAGGCCTGTAGATGTCTCGTTCGGTTCAGACTCTGCGAGGAATCGTATAGAGAAACTCAATATATCACGGAAGGTTTCCGAAGCTGCAGTGCATCCGGCTGGCGGATCGATCGCACAGATTGCTCGTGGCGAGCTCTTCATCCGAAGCACAGACGAGGGGCATCCAACGCATCGGATCACCAACACAAGCGCACGAGAGCACGATATTGCTTGGTCGCCCGATGGTGTGAAACTGTACTTTACCGCTGACAATGAGGACTCTGTTGGTTCAATCTATTCAGCTACAGTCACTTTGGCTTTGGAAGATTTAGAGCCGGTCGCTGAAGAAGAACCGGCGGAGGATCTTGTTGAAGAAGAAGCCGAAGAAACTACAAGCGAAGAGGCTGATATCGAGGCTGAAGAGTCAGACGAAGGCGATGAAGATATTGGCGCTGGAGATGATGGGGAAGAAAAAGAAGAAGAGGAAGAAGAAAAAATTGACTACGCCAAGCGGTGGGCGACGGCCTTACGATTCGATATTACTCCGGTCGTTGCAGCCGATGCGTTGGCGTTTTCGCCCAAGCCATCGCCCGATGGTTCCAAGCTCATGTATCTCCAAGATCGTGGCGATATTGTGATCCGTGATTTACGAACAGGTGAGGACCGTGTTGTTCGTGAGTTGTGGTCCGAGCCAGATATTCTCTGGGCTTCGGATTCACGCCATATTATCTTCGCAGCAACAGATCTTGATTTTAATACCGATATCTTCTTGCTCGATACACACATGGCTGAAGATGGGTCGTATCCAGAGCCAATCAATATCTCTCGCCATCCAGACATCGATCACTCGCCAGTGCTTTCGCACGATGGCAAGGTGCTGACCTTCTTGTCGGACCGGGACAATGAAAACTGGGAGTTCGATGTGTATGCGGTCAATCTTGATCGTGAGCTTGACGGGCTGAGTAAATACGAACTTGCAAATTATTATGAAGATGCAAGCGATACCGTCAAGAAGATCAAGCCAATTGATCCGGTTGAGTTTGAAAAAACAGACGATGAGGATGCAGAGGATGAGGAAGAGATCTCAGTGCTTGTATTCGATACAAAGGATGCGTACCTTCGGATCCGTAGGCTGACATCGACGCCTCAGGCAGAGTCGGCTTTGGTAATGACGCCGGGCGCAGATCGCATCGCGTTCTCTACGGTTATCGATGGCGATCGTTCATATGTCAGTGTCGATTATAAAGGCAAGGATCGCAAGACGATCAAGTCTGGGAGTATTAGTAATCCACGCATTTCGATCGATGGCAAGGCGCTGAGCTTTGTGTCCGGCGGCGTGGCTTCAACCACCAAGCCAACAGGTGGCAAGGCGACTTCGATGGGGATTGATGCAACGATCATGCTTGATCGCCATGCTGAACTTGGCCAGAAGTTCGATGAAGCTGCACGCCGATTTGGGCTTGCATTTTACCATCCGACGATGAAGGGACTCGATTGGGTCGCGATGACCGATCGGTACCGCGAAATCGTCATGCAGACGCGCACCAAGCAGGCTTTCCAACGCTTGATGAATCTGATGTGGGGCGAAGTCGATGGCTCACACACCGGCATCTGGGGCGGCGACGGGTTCTCCGCGTCATCACCAGCCAATGGTTATCTGGGCATAAATTTTACGCCGACGGCAACTGGGTATCGCATCGATGAGATTATGGAAGGCGGGCCGATCAGCCGAATGAAAAATGGCCCTGCAATCGGCGATACACTGATTGCGATTGATGACGCGTCACTGGTCAGCACAAGCCCGGCAGCCGGGCTTATCGATCTTCATGCAACACTCGCTGGTACCGCTCGCAATGAGGTATTGATCGAGTTTGTTACCACAGACGATGATGGTGAATCCATGAATCGGATGGCACTCGTCACGCCGGTTCCTTATTCAACGATGTCGGTGATCCGGTATAAAGATGAAGTCGCCAAGCGACGGGCACAGGTTGATGAGATGTCCGATGGCAAACTCGGCTATCTGCATATCCGTTCGATGGGGCTCGCGTCGGTTCGTGATTATGAACGCGATTTGTTCGCAGCGGCTGATGGAAAGGAAGGCTTGATTATTGATGTGCGTGATAACGGCGGAGGTTGGACGACCGACATCTTGCTCGCGTCATTGACGGCACCAAATCATGCCTACACCATCCCGCGTGGCGCGAATCCTGAGAAGGTTCGTATGGACAACTATCCACGAGATCGGCGATTGATCTATGCGTATTCGCGTCCGATCAATGTGTTGATCAATCAGAACTCATTTTCAAATGCCGAGATCTTTGCTCATTCGATCCGCAACACCAAACGCGGCACACTCATCGGCACGCAAACCTTTGGCGGTGTGATCTCAACAGGATCATTCAGCCTCATCGATGGCACGACAGTTCGTCGTCCATTCCGTGGGTGGTATCTCCCTGATGGAACCGACATGGAGAGCAACGGGGCCAAGCCGGATATTGATATCCCGCAGACCCCAGCCGATGAAGTTGCAGGCAATGACATCCAGCTCGAAGCGGCAATCAATGAGTTGCTCGGGCGAACCGGAGGCTGAGCGAGTTCGATAGATTCATAA
This sequence comes from Planctomycetota bacterium, assembly GCA_024280755.1. Lineage (GTDB taxonomy): Bacteria > Planctomycetota > Phycisphaerae > Phycisphaerales > UBA1924 > UBA1924. Next base: position 13,638 of record JAJRPN010000010.1, on the reverse strand, counting down.
CACGAAAAAGCCCAGCGGTGTTTGCCGCTGGGCTTGTTTTATAGACTCAAATGTTAAATTGTCTACTTATCTTCTTCCGAAATGCCAACGCCTGTTCGCACAGGTGGTGTTGGGCGATTTGGTTTCTGATACCCGTTGAGTTTGATCTCGCTGAGCAGATGCTCAACAGCCACATCAAGCTGCGGATCAGCACCATCGAGCATCAATGCCGGATCGGCTTCGACGACGATATCTGCTTCAACGCCATGCCCTTCGATGCCCCATGTGCCGTCGAGTTCATAGAACCCGAAGCTTGGAACGGTGACCTCGCCGCCATCAATGAGTGCGGGGACTCCTGTGTATCCAACCAAGCCGCCCCATGTCCGGGTGCCGATGAGCTTGCCGAGTCCATGATGCTTGAAGAGCCATGGGAACATGTCGCCACCTGAACCCGCGTTGCCGTTGATCAGCATCGCCTTTGGTCCCTGGTGCGAATCATAAGGCGAAGGCCAGTCCGCCCCGTCGCGCCGATACCACATATTGGTCAGCGGGCGATTGAGCAACTCGATGAACCGGTTGGGGATTTGTCCGCCGCCGTTCCATCGTTCGTCGATCATCAGTGCCTCTTTGCCTATCTGTCCATAGAACTGGCGGAAGAGTTCATTCTGTCCTTGAGCGCCGGTGTTGGGCACATAGATGTATCCGATCTTGCCGTCGGATGCCTCTTCGACATACTTGCGGTTGCTTTCGACCCATGCGCGGTACCGAAGATTGGATTCCGATCTCATCGGTTTGATCGTGATATCACGCTCGTTGATGGTTTCTTCATCACCTTCGAGTGCCGAAACAATCGTCAATGTTGTCGGCGATCCGGCGAGCCCGATGAACGATGCCCACGGGTCGATCGAGGTGTCGACCGCGTTGCCGTTGACTGCGGTGATAATGTCACCTTCTGCAACATCAAGCCCGTATTGGGACATCGGACCGATTGCGTCGGTATCCCAAGGGGCGCCGCGGTAGATCTTTGTGATCGTAAACCCTGATAGATCATCCGAAGATGCCACAGCGAAATCGACACCGAGCATACCAACATTGACACTTGGCTGACGATCGAAGTCGCCGCCGCCGGAGTATGAATGCCCAACATTGAGTTCTGCGATGAGTTCGCCGATGATGTACGCGACATCTTCACGCGAAACGGCATCGTCAACCATTGGGAGGTAGTGCGCAAGCATGCCATCCCAATCTACGCCGTGCATGTTCTTGACATAGAAGAAGTCGCGCTGGCGACGCCACGCATCGGTAACAAGTTCACGCCATTCTTCTCGCAGGTTCACTGTCTTTCGTAGCTTCATGCTCAAAGGTTTGGCTGTTTGCCCAGCCTTCGCATCAACAACAGTAAAGCCGCCAGGTGTTGCTGCAACAATTTTTTTGCCGTCACCAGAGATGCTGAATCCGAATGCCATTCCAAGAACAGTTTTCTCGGATGGTTCATCATCACGGACATCGATCATCTTGATCGAAGCGCCGCCATTGTTTGCACTGACATAGAGTAAAACACCTTTGTCATTTGTCTTCAGATTTCTGAAGTTGCCCGAGTCAACACCAAGGTCGAACGAGCGTCCTTCGAAGTTCTCGAAATCAATTTCAACGGTTTCGCTTGCTTCGCCGGCTTCAGAAACAATCTCGTCGAACTCTTCTTCAGAAATATCTGAAGAGACACGCTCGGCGGTCCATGAACCACCCATGCCCATTTCTTTGATTTTCCAAGTCCCTGTCATTTCGTCGCCGTTGACGGTACCTTCTTGGATGATGGTCATGCCATCGTTGTTGGACTCCATATAGAGCGTGCCAGCGTCGGCGTCCCACTTGACGATATCGCCAAGATCATCAGTTTCGCCCATGGATTCGGATTGTCCCATGATGTTGCCTTCGTCGTCAATGATAATCATCAATGAGAACGGGACATCATCATCAGGCATGCCAAGTGCTGCAAATCCTGAAGCTACGCCGTCCCATTTTCCCCAGAGGGCGTGCTCGGTGTCGTAGCCTTCAAGGTAGGATGATTCTTCTTCGTCGCTATCCTCTGCATCATCTGCATTGTCTTCAGAATCAGAATCTTCTGAATCGGCATCTTCTTCATCATCCCAATCCTCGTCGTCCGATTCAAGCAAGTGGGGGGCTTCGACATCTGTATTGAGAGGCACCGCGATCAAACGCCCAGTGCTGGCATACACAAAGGTCGAGCCAACATCCTCATACTGAGGCGATGTGAAATCACGATTCGAGGTGTAGAACAAATAGTCACCCAAACGCGAAAACGCCGGGCTTGAATCGTTAAAGAATCCAGCGGTCACCTGATGAAGATCGCCGGTCTCGGTGTCATAGATCCAGATCACCGAGCTGAATGAATCAGACTTGCCATGAGCATAAGTGACCCAACGCGAGTCATGCGACCATGATACATCTGGCTGACCAGCAAACGGATCGGTATCAAAGTGGATCGTTTTTCCGGTCTCAACATCAACCAGATTCATCACCCCGGCTTTGTCAGCCGTATAGATCGTCTTCGAATCTGGAGACCATGTTGAAGTCATGAAATAGGTCTTGTTGCCTTCGGTGAGCTTGCGTGTCTCGCCTTTGCCGTCAGATTGGGTGATGTAGAGTTCGTACTCTCCATCTTCATCGGAGAAGTATGAAATCCATCGTCCATCCGGGCTCCACGAGGGCAAGCGTTCGGATGCGCCCGATGTATTTGTAAGTTGGCGTGGGGCACCGTTCTCGACGGGCACTGTCCAGATATCACCACGGGCTTCTGCGACGACGCGTTTTCCTGTCGATGAGATATCACCTGATTGAAGTAGTTGACTTGCGTCAACAGTCTTCGGACGCAGTGATTCGCGAGCACCAGGAATGGTGATGTTCACTGGCTTTGATTTTTTATTGCCCAAGTTGAGCAAATGAATCTGTGATCCAAGCTGAAACACGATCTCGCCTCTGCTCGCGGTTGCACTACCCATCGAGGGGAACTTCACATCGTTGTCAGTGAAGTGTGTAATCTGTTCGTGCTTGTCTTTCTTGGTGTCGTAGCGCCAGATGTTGAGCCGAGCTTCGCTTCCATTATCAGAGAGGTAGTAGAGCTTGTCTTTGTGCCACATCGGGATGGTGTCGGTGCCTTCCCAACTGGTGATTTTTCGTGATTCATTCGTATTGAGGTTGAACAGCCAGATATCTGTGGCCAAGCCGCCGCGATATCTTTTCCATGTACGAAAATCGCGTGAGTTGGGCGTGTAGGCAAGCCATTTACCGTCTGGGCTGATGTTGCCTGTTGCGCCATATGGTACTGGAAGCTGCTCGGGGATTCCGCCATCAGCATCTACTGTGTAGAGTTTTTGATGTGCGCGATTGCCGCTCAAGCCGCTATATGAAAAGAGCAGCGAACCGTCTTGGGTCCAATCGAGCAGCCGCTCGTTGGAAGGATGATGTGTGACTCGGTAAGGGATGCCGCCGTTGACATTGACGGTATACAGATCTCGATCGCCTTCATAGTTGCCTACGAACGCGATGGTCTGTTCATCTGGGCTGAACTTTGGATGTTGCTCTTGCCCAGCGGGGCTCACGACGGGACGGGCCGTGCCGCCCTTTCGATCAACAATCCAGATATCATTTGCGTAGACAAAGAGGATGGAGTCTTTGCCGACATCAGGATACCGAAACATCCCAGAGTTCTTGGTGGCGTCTTGTGCAATGAGCGGAGCAGCCGCGAAGGCTACCCCCGCCGCGCCGATGAGCAGCATCGTTTTTTTCATTTGTGTATCCCAATTCCAGTGTTGTTGAAGCAGCCAAACGCATTGGCTTACCTTTGTGTACCGATTTTTGATGATCGAGTTTCATGTTGAGAGAGATATAGTTTGGATTTAGCTGAATATATGAACAGAAATATTGAACGCAGTTTGGTGAATTGAGTTGATTTCATATGCAAGCAGGCCAACAATCCCTTCCTGATTGCGGGGTAGAGCAGTCTGGTAGCTCGTCGGGCTCATAACCCGGAGGTCATTGGTTCAAATCCAGTCCCCGCTATTACAGTAACGACAGGGACTTGCGTGAAATCGCGAGTCCCTTTTTCTATGGATTTTGAGTGCGGTGTACCCTATTTTGTACCCTAAATTTCAAAGTTCAAATGAAGAGACTTGCTCAACGGTGGCATGAACGCCCCAAAGGTTGAGTGAATGGCTAGTTTGAAGAAACGGAATGGGACATACCAGATCCAGTGGTACGAAGGCGACAATCAACGGCGAAAGAGTTTGGGGACAAGCTCACTCCAAATCGCCAAGGAGAAGCTCAGGCAGTTTGAATCAGCGCAGTTTCAAGGTTTGGATTGTCCACTCCCAACCAAAACTCCAATCGGTGAGATCATCGAAGCGTATATGGAGCACATGAAGGTGCTCAGGGCAAAACGATCATGGAGCAAAGACCTTGGCTATCTTCGTGCAGCGTTCGGAGAGTGCTGTGACGGGCTTGTCGTGGCTTCAGGCCGAGCAAAGAGTTGTCAGGGGCTCCGGTGCCCAGATGACCGACGGAAGAAGCTCAGGCCGATCCCCGCGGCATTTTTCGAAGAGATCACTACCGCGATGATCTCCGACATGATTGCTCAGCATGTGAGAGTAAAAGGCCTCGCACCAAAGACCGCCAACAGATACCGTGAGGTTGTATGCAAGGTATTCAACTGGGCCATTGAGCAGGGGCGGATTCGGATGCCAGGTGGAGTGAATCCAGCTTCAAAGGTGCAACGGTACCAAGAGCGAGCTTCGGAGATTCGATACCTCACACTTCCACAGATCACCGAGCAACTTCACGCACTCCGATTCAATCCAAGATTGCAGACGATGGTGGCTGTTTTGATCTACGCGGGGGTTCGGCGTGAAGAGCTGCTTTGGTTGAAGATTGAGGATTGGGACAGATCCACTCCGTCCGCCCCAAATGGAATACTCCGAATTCATGCAAAGACTGTTGGGGATGAATCTTGGCAGCCAAAGACCCGTAAGAATCGGGCCATCTCAGTCAGCCGTGATTTGGCAAGCTATTTGAATCAGTATGTGATCCCAGCTTCTGATGATGGCTGGCTGTTTCCGAGTCCGCGGGGTTGCCTATGGGATCCCTGCAATTTTTCGGATGTTCTTCGTAATGCGAATCGAGTGGTGGGGCTTGGGTGGTCTTGTCTCGACTATCGCCACACATTTGGTAGCCAGCTCGCCCAGAAGGGAGTGAGCCTGTACAAGATCAGTGCGTTGATGGGCAACTCGCCAGATATTTGTCGGCGGCATTATGCTGCTTTAGTGCCCGAGGCGATGGGCGATGAAGTGGAGTTTGGTAATACGGGCGACGGAAGCCGGAAATTGGCATTGAGGAATGGGGGACTATGACAACACGATACCATGAAAAGGGGCTAAGATACGCTTCTCCACTGAGTTGATAAGACAAGAGAACGGACGGTCAGACCAATGCCAACGCTGCACTTCAAAGGGAAATCCGTCGTAGAGACATACCACCATACGGTGCCTCACCACACACTGGAGTTTATCAAAAAGTATTCTGTACTCGAGAAGGGGCAGGAGCCGTCACTTGATGGCAATTTGATTATTGAGGGTGATAGTCTGATCGCTCTCAAAGCGCTCTTGCCAACTCATGCGCGGCGGATTAACTGTATTTATATCGACCCGCCATACAACACTGGAAATGAAGGCTGGGTGTATAACGACAACCTGACTCAGCCTCAGTTCAAAGAATGGATTGGCGATACCGTTGGGAAGGAAGGCGAAGATTATTGTCGTCACGACAAATGGTGCTGCATGATGTATCCTCGGTTGCAGCTACTGAAAGAGTTGTTGAGCGATGATGGGATCATCATGGTTTCCATCGACGACAATGAGATGCACAACCTGCGATTGATGATGGATGAGATCTTTGGTAACGGCCCTGCAGGAGATGCCGAATCCAATTTTATGGGTGCGGTCACTTGGAAAACACGAAATACGGACAACCGAAAGAAGACACGGCTATCAGTAGATCATGAGTATGTTCTTGTGTACCGCAAAACTACCTCAGGTGCGTGGTATGGGCGGACTATTGATCGTTCAGATTTTGATAATCCGGACGATGATTCTAGAGGGGTATACACGACGGATCCCCTACTCGGTATGGCAACTGCTAAAAGCCGACCGAACCTACACTATGTTATTGTTAATCCTGAGACTGGTGACAAATATCAACCGGATGCATCGCGAGGTTGGCGCGTTGAGAAGGATGTGCTTGGCCAGATGATTTTGGATAATCGTATCTCTTGGCCGAATGATTCAAATACCGGTAATCCCCGTAAAAAACGATTTCTAACTGAGACTTCCGAGCGGATGCCGGAGTCTAGTTTCTGGGCCAATGTCAAAGGGCAATCTGGCGCGGATGAAGTCGATCAAATTCTTGGGAAACGGTTGTTTGATTTTCCAAAGCTCACAGCATTTGTTTCGCGATTACTAGATGTTTGTTGTGGCCCTGATGCTCTTATTTTGGACTGCACTGGAGGATCAGGTACAACGGCTCATGCGGTTCTATCACTAAATGATTCTGACGAGGGGAATCGCCAGTTCATTTTGATTCAACAAAAACATGACAGTAAAAAGGACATGGATGGCGGGTTGAATATTTGTAAAAGCGTCACTCGCGAGCGTGTGAAAAAAGCAATCAAAGGGTACAGTTATTCAAAGCCAAAGCGAGGTGGAGGTAGCGAAACGATCAAAGTGAAAGGGATGGGAGGAGATATGTCCTACATCCGTGTGAGCGATCAACCACTCTTCGGTGACTACCGCGATCTCGGCGATGATCTCCCAGGATTTGATGACATTGCAGCTTACATTTTCTATACCGAGACTAGCCAGCAATGGCTTGGATCCGATCGGCGTAAGAACAAAGGGTTTGATAAGAAAACAGGGCGAATCGGTGAGCATGGTAAGCGAAGCTACTACTTGCTCTATTCACCCAATGACAAACTTGACGCAGGCGTTGATACAGTATTCTTGAATGATGTGGCTGCAAACGATCCGAATCATGAGCTTGTTGTATACGCCGAGAAGATATGGATTCATCGTGATCAACTTCGTGCTTGGGAACGGGAACATGGCAAGCGTATTCGCACAATGATCGTGCCATTCAATCTCAAGTAAGGCGGCGAATTCATGTATCTAAAAGATTATCAAGAGCGGATCGTGCGTGAAGTTCACGATTATCTTCAACTCCTTGCCGAGGAACGGGATGCCGGGCGTGGGCGATATGCATCTCAGGAGGCATGGCGGCGTGCAGGGGTGAAGGGGGTTTATACACCTGATGAGAATGGCCTTGGAAATGATTTGCCACGGCTGTGCATCAAAGTCCCGACTGGAGGTGGGAAGACGCTGCTCGCCACCCAGATGCTTGGGTCAGTCATGCAGACAATATTGGCAGATCGGAACGGTGCTGGTTTAGTTTTGTGGATAGTGCCATCTAGTCAAATTTATAGAGATACGCTCCGGAATCTTCGTGACCGTGGCGGCCTCCTTCGGACAATGCTTGAGCATTCGATTAGTCGGAAAATAGAGCTTTGGGAAAAGACTGACATTGTTCGCATGACACCGAGCCAACTTCGGTCATGCTTGAACATTCTAGTATTACAGCTTGCGAGTACGAATAGAGAAACAAAGGATCAGTTAAAATTCTTCAAGGATTCCGGCGGAAATATCACAATGCATTTTCCTCCTGAAGATGATCCGGCGGCACACAAGAAGCTCAAAGAGAAATGCCCAAATCTCGACATGATCGAGGATGATGCGGATACCAACCGTCATCTTGTAAAAACAAGTGTCGGCAATCTTGTAAAGCTGTGTCGTCCCGCAGTCGTGTTGGATGAAGGGCATAAAGCAACCAGTGATTTGGCACAAAAGACCCTGCGGGCTTTCAATGCTTCTGCCATTCTTGAGTTGTCTGCTACACCAAATAGAAGCGCGAATATCATTAGTAGAGCAACAGGTCAAGAGTTGCTTGACGAAGAAATGATTAAGCTACCAATGAATATTGCGGTGAGTGGCGCAAAGGACTGGAAGGATCTTTTGACGAGAGCCAGAGACAAGCGTGATTCTTTGGGGGATAAGGCTGTCACTTTGATTGAAAATGGTCAGATTGAAAAACTGATTCGCCCAATTGTGCTCGTGCAAGTTCAACGGACTGGTAAAGATCAGCGTGACAGCAAATTAATTCACGCCGAGGATGTGAAAGAACATTTAATCCAGCGGTTAGGTGTTTCAGAGCAAGCAATTGCAATCAAGTCATCAGATAAAGACGATTTGGTCGAGCATACAGATCTAATGGATGAAGGTTGCCCAGTGGAATGGATCATCACCAAGTCTGCCCTTCAAGAAGGATGGGATTGTCCTTTTGCATACATTCTCGTATCCCTCGACAATACTGGTAGCGAGCGGGCTATGACACAGCTAATAGGTCGGGTTCTGCGTCAGCCGTTCCAGGCAAGGACTCCGATTGATGATTTGAACCAGTGCTATGTGTATTGTTTGAGAGCTACGGCTGCTGCTGTTTCTAAGCAGGTAAAGTCAGCTCTTGAAAAAGAAGGCTATGAAGGTGATTTGGAATCTGCTATATCTACAGGCGGTACTGCAGAAGAAGAGACAAAGCGGATAATTCGTTTGCGTACAGAATTCACTTCGCTTTACAAAAAGCCATTTGAAGGAAAAGTTTACCTGCCTCGATTCTGTGTACGGAATGGGAAGGGTATTGAGCCGCTAGATTATTTTCGTCATTTGGTGGCGAGGGTTGATGTAGGTAAGTTTGAGTATTCCAAAATAAACTGGAGCCTTGATGATGCTCTTGCAGAAGCTCACGATCAGTTTTATTCGGTAACTATTGGTGGAGATTTAGAGAAGAAGGATGATACAGAAGTTGATCTTTTAGAATCAGATGAGCAGGTATTGGCATGGATGGCAGCCGGATTGCCAGTCAATTTTTTGAGTTTTAAACGGATTCGGCAAATTGTGTATGCTATTTACAAGCGGTTGTGTGCGAGTGAACTGAAGTTGGAAGGTAGACTTGGTTTAGTCAAATTTGTTGTTCGTGAGAAGATGGAGCGGTTCATCATTGACCAAGTAAATAAGCAAACCGAGGCAGCATTTGAGGACATGTTTAAGAAAGATCAAATTTGCTTCTTTTTGGAATGCAAACACTGCCGATTTGAGGTTCCTGATTCAGTTGAAATTCGTACTGGGCGACGAATGGAACATCGTAACGGTGATGTGATAGCTAAGTCTCTCTTTGACTATGTCGAAGATGAAACCGAAAATCAATATGAACGAGCCGTGGCACTATGTCTCGACCGGCAAGAGCAAGTTCTATGGTGGTATCGCAACTTGGTTGGGGCAGAGCATTTTGCCATCCAAGGCCCTCGTAGAGAACGAGTGCGGCCCGATTTTGTGATAAAACGAGATGATGTGAGTGGGCATGAAATTCACGATGTATTGGTACTCGAAAGCAAGGGGGAACATCTTCTTGGGAATACAGACACAGAATACAAACGAAGAGTTGCCGAGTATTTTGAGAAAGCTGGCAACCGTGTGACTTGGCAGCAACTAGGTGACGATTTTAAGGATCATCAATTTAGATTCCAAGTGCTCGATGAAGTGGAAGACTTAGGGCGAGATTGGCAAGACATCCTCAGTGATTTATTGGTGTAATTACATCCACCCCAGCGGACTTGCAATGCTAGGGTGGGTGCGGGGTAAAGATTTATGTGGCGGTTATACCCGCCTGCTCTTTTCGAAGTTTTCCACCTCCTCTCGGATGAATCGCACCATGCCACGGACTCCATCACCAAGGCACACACGGCTGATGCCAGCTCTGCGAAGTATTCGGTCAACACTCGATCGTGAGCATGACCAACGCATCGCCAACTCGTTTGGTGAGATGAATACGGACTTGATGCTGGTTATGGATTTCTTCTTGCTCATGCCAGCCTCCGGTGAACATCGAGCGTTTCAGTTAGGCACTGGATAAGCCATTCAGGCCACGCTTCCACACCACTCGGACTTCCACGATTTTGTCTTCTTATCAAGTGAAGGCGAGCTGGGCGGCGGCTTGCGCCGCTGCGCCCAGCATCGCGTTCCAGTTCCAGCCATGCTCCATTTCTTGAAACAACCTTGTAGCCTGAATCAGTTAGTTCACTGATAACTTGATCCAACGGCTTCTTGAATGAGCGGTACTGTCCCTCGTCGTTCACGACGACCGTCGTAGAGTCAGCAATACGCAAGCTCTCCCCGATAGGTCTATACGCATCAAGTTGGAACTGCTCATCTTTGGGCTTCGGGGGTGGCCTTTTCGCGGGAGGCTCATTCCAGAATCCTTTACTGGTTCTGATGATCTTTACTGATCTTGGTTTCTCAGCATAAAGGAACGCGGGGAATCCATCGCCTTTGGCTACATACTTCGCCATGTACTTGATGTTCTTTGGGTTCATGCGTTCGACCCACACAAAGCCGTGTCCCCAGAGCCGCTCAAGTTCACTGTGCTCGATGCGAGTGGTCTCAAGCAGGATGAGGTGCCAATGCACCCAGCCGCCCTCTTGGAACTCAAGCTTGCAGATCCATCTACCAGATAGTTTTTCGCCAAGATAACGCGATAGCCTTTTCATAAACTCGGCGACATGCTTCTTCTCAGAAGCGAGTTGGTAGAGTTCCTTCGGATTGTCATACTGATCTCGTTGATATGTGAGCGTGATAAACACACCTCGCTCACCTTGGCATCGTTCTTCAAGGCGAGCAGCAAGGCGTGCGCCGAAGGCTCTAGACCATTGGTAGTCCAGCCAGCTTCGAGCGCCGCCACGCCTTACTCTGAGGGTGCTGCTCAGCATGATTTAGCTCGCTGTTTTCATATTCTGAAGTGCAAAGCGAATTTTGCCATTGAAGTGGTCAAAGGTTCCTGACACCAGGTACTCGCCGCCTTCGCCGAACTGCTTAAACATTTGGTCGTCGCGTGTTTGAAGTTCATAGATCCCGCCCATTGCCATGAGCTTGATGACATACATCCAGATTGATCCTTCCTTGGTTTTTAGCTCGCGTGTTTCAGTGCAGATTCCTGAGATTGACCATGATGGTACTTTGCTATTGGTTGACATTCGTGTCTCCATGTATGTGCAACGATCGCGCACGCCCAACAAGGGCAGTGTTCTACTTTCGTTGCTGTTTGTGAAAAAGAGCCCGATTCCTTTCAGAACCGAACCCGAGGCTTAATCTTTTATGATCGACCCTATGTCAACGCGTGGAGTGAAATCGGGTTCGTCATCGACGCGCCCTTGGAGTTCGTTGACAAGTGCTTCCACGAAGGCGTGAGGACAGTTCTGGGCGACTTTAATGAGCCGATTGATTTGGGCTCTGTCCATCACTTTGGGAGCTATAGAGTGTGCAACAAACTGGACATCGTGTTCTTCGCTAAAGTTTGGATATCGAAGATCAATCTCACTAGACGATTGGAGGATTATATTTCTTGAGGTTTCGTAGTCCGCGTAGTCCCCGTGGTAGTTGATCTCGCATTGAAGTTCAAGCATTTGTTTGGCAAGTAAGCGAGCGCTTGTCTTGACTGCTCGGTCATTCGGCGCGGCAGCATTGAGTAGTTCCGAAGAGGCTTGAAGGGTTGCATTTCGGATAAACTTGGATGATGAGACATCGGCAATTGCTGCGGCCTCCTCAAGAATCAGTTTTTCCTCGTTGCTCAACCTTGTGCTGTAGGTGGTTGTTTGCTCTGCTTTCGCTGCTGTTTTTGTGCTTCTCTTGGCCATGATGTACTCCTAGTTATCAGGAGTGTATCGGGATCTACAAATGAAAGCAAATGAAAGAGTGTGAAAAATGAACTTAATTTGAGCAATCACGCATTCCAGCCCATCACCCGGGAGTCTGGCGACGGGCAATGGGTTGGAATGCTCCTAGAAGGTAGCCATTTTGTGTTTGGGCTATTCGGGTTGTGGCAGTGGTGGGGTTCGATGCTTTAACTGAAAATATGTACCCTATTTGGTACCCTACGAGATACACAGCATGGCCATTATGGGTAGTATGGACACGAACAAGCAGAATCGTATCTGCTTGGTATTGCGTAACATCTGTCATTTACTGACTTTGCGGAAAACGGATCTGACTGCCTCATAACCCGGAGGTCGTTGGTTCAAATCCAGCCCCCGCTATTGTCACCGCCCCTAAAGTTTCGATTTTAGGGGCGGTTGCTTTTTGAATCACTCGGCTATCTGGAAGAACAACCAGCGGGCCAACAACTTCTGCGATAAAGCGGTTTATTTGGGCTGAAGACATTAAGCCAGCAAAATCTGACTTGGCTTCGAGAAACGCTCGTTTGCAGTCAGACAATAATTGATCAACATCATGGAGTGCCTGGTTTGCTACCAATTGCAAAGCCTGGGCGAGCTCTTCACGGCTCATTTCGTATTCTGCGATCTGACGGCTCAGCGATTTTTTGGCCATCGGCTCAATTTCGGGGTCAATGAGTAGCCGCGTGAGGTTGATAATGATTTTATCAATCTCAGCGATTTTCGTTTTCAATTCCTTGGACTCGGTTTGATTGATTTCGAGGGTATGCTGAGCCAAGGTAGCGGCTTCAGCAAGTACTCTATCCATATCGTTGAAGACGCAGCTCATCGCTTCTTGAACGCGAATCATCAACCGATCCTCACGCAACGAGGCTCTGTTGCTACACGCTTCTGGTCCTTGTGCGTTCCTTCGACCACAGCCGTAATAGCGATATTCGCCTTTTGCGTTTTTACTCTTGCGTGCGTAGTAAACGCTTCCACAAACTCCGCAGTAGAGATGCCGAGTGAAGGGTCTGATTTCTCTCGCTGCTCGCGGTCGGTTGGCCGCATTTACGGTAATCTGTGCTTGAACTCGTTCAAAGACCGAATCGTCAATTATACGAAGAGAGTCATTACGATTGATAATATGCTGATCTGAATCATTGGCATGTGGAACACGGCGACCAGTATTTCGATCCAGTTTGAACTTGCGACGGAGGTAGCGGACTTCGCCGATAAGCATTCGATTTGTGAGTATGCTGCGAACGGTGCCGAATCCCCAAGGCCCACCAAGGCGTGTAGGCACACCGCGGTGTCTTACGCGACGAGCAACTTCCTTGAACCCAATTGATTCATTGAGGTATGTCTCAAAGATGAACCGTACCGTTTTTTCTTCTTCCGTATTTATAGCCAGTCTCTTTTTACCATCATCGCCTACAACAATTTGATAGCCGTAGGGTGGAGGGCCGCCTGTCCAGCATCCCTCCTTATGGCGTTGAATCAGTCCGGCTCGTGTTCGCTCTGCGAGCACACGGCTGTAATCAGCCGCAACAACAAGTTGTACACCGCGAGCAAGGGCGTTTGTCCCCTCGGTCACACTGATTACATCGACCCCGTTTTGTTCAAGATCATCTACGAGTACATTGACCTGCCCCCATATTCTGTACCACTCCCTATGTTAGGGCAGTAGCGTTCCTTTGTCCCACCAGAGGCCTGCGGAGCGTAGCGGAGCAGGCCTCTGGTGGGTGATTGACGACCCGGGTAATCCGAGTTTCCGGTGCTGG
>JAJRPN010000009.1 GCA_024280755.1 Planctomycetota bacterium | reverse complement strand
GGACCTCGGCCTCTCTGAGTTTGTTGATGATCTGTTCTGCTGAATGCCGTTTCCTGGCCATGATTGTCTGCCTTCCAAATACGCCCATTCTACGAGGATACTCGCATAAGGAATGGACTAGTTATTGGGGGGCAGGTCAGCTGCTCAATCATCTAAAAACGAGACTGCCCCGGTGCTGATGTCATACACCGCACCGACGATCATCATCCCATCATCGTTGCTCAGATCAATCAACACCTGTGATTGTTCCCGGAGGGACTTGACCGAGTTGCGTACATTCGCCTTAATGGTTTGATCGACTACGCGAGTTTGATCAGCCTGAAGATCGACTGAAACACCAATATGTTCGACGATCGTTTTCATCCCAGCCGAGAGGCCTGCCGTCTCGGCTGTCTTACCCGATGCCAGCATCTCGACCGTCGCTTGCACTGCTCCACAGCAGGTATGCCCCATCACCACCACGAGCCGAGGCCCGAACTTGACGGCCGCGAACTCAACACTCCCAAGCTCCAAAGGCGTCACAATGTTGCCCGCGATCCGAATCACGAACATATCGCCCACACCCTGATCAAACAAAATCTCAGGCGGCACCCGAGAGTCTGAACAACCGAGCACCACCGCGAACGGCTCTTGGTTATCCACCAACTTATGTGTCCGGTGTAACTCGGCAGATTTACCGGCTACAAACCGACGGTTGCCTTCTTTGAGTTTTTCGAGTGCTTCAAGTGCTGGAATCATGTCTACCCCTAATAAGTTAAGAATGAATACAGGCAATGATACGCAATCCCCATGTCTCTGGCTCATCAGTGAATGCTTTTGGGGAACCGGGCCGACATGCACGATCAGGACGCCAAGTTCTGCAAAAAATGCGGTGAAAAACTCAATGAATAACACACTCCCAGGGCGAACTTATTCTGATTTGAGCCAGATCGCTTTTTCGAAGCCGTAGTTCTGTGAATGCTTATCACCCACGCGAGGCACGATGTAATCGACATGAGGCTCAAACTTGAGATTGGTTGCGGGCAGTTCCTCAATCTTGCCATCCTTGACGACAACATGGAACCGACGAAGCAGTTGCTTATCCGAACTTCGTGTCACCTCGATCGTGTAGTGACCATCGTTGGCAACCCAATCGCTCAGCATATAAGGCATCGCATTGATGATCCGCTCATGCGTATGCGGGAAGTAGAGGCTGATCTCGGTTTGTTCATAGTGCCCATCGCCGAAGTAGCCTTGGGTATCCTTTGAATGAGCAAGCACTTTGCCTTCTTCATCTTTTACTGTTGCAATGAATGTATCCTTGCTATCGCCTTCTGCCAGGTCTTTACCGCCAAGCCAAAGGTTCAACTCGGGGAATGGCTCATCGCGGAGCGTGTTCATGAACAGATACCCATACACCTGCCACATGCCGATGAAACGGTACTTCTTAACCGGATCAAACGGATCATCTCCTTCGGATGTCAGTTCAAGAGCAAATGCCAACCGGCTAATCGGTTTGCCATCAATCAAAAATACAAGGTTGTATACACCCGGCTCAGTGAGTTCAAAGTCCGCAGGGCCAACCTCGCTCATCCGAGCATACACGCCCTTGCGCCAGCGAGGCTCTGTATAAAACTTATAGCTCTTGACAACCGTATTCTCGGAGTCGGTCACCACTACCGCCGCATTGATATCGCCCTCTGGCGCAAACGCCAGATCCATATCGGATATACGAATCATCCCTGAGTCATCTGAAAAATACAGATTGAGCATGGATTCGTAAGTAAACGCTGGCTCGGGTGCACCAAAGGCAATCGTTGAAAACCCAACCAATAGCGAAATCGCAACTCTCAAAGCATTCATCATCTGTATTCTCCTCTTGCCCAAGTATATCAAAAAAATCACCCATCGCAAGAATGGGCTGCTCACAATCGTTGGCTCAACGCACCTCTTTGACCAACTATGCTTTTTTGACAAACTCTGATTTGAGCCCCATCGCTCCAACACCTGGAATCTTGCAATCGATATCATGATCCCCATCCACCAGCCGAATGTTCTTGACCTTCGTGCCGCCCTTGACGACCAACGATGATCCCTTCACCTTCAGATCCTTGATCACCACGACCGTATCGCCGTCTTGGAGCACATTGCCGTTGGAATCCTTCACGACCTTATCCGCCTCTTCATCAGCCCCACTCACCGAGCCATCAGCTACCGATGCCCACTCATGTGCGCACGATGGACACACAAACATATCTCGATCCTGATAGGTGTAGTCATCATCACACTTTGGACACTTTGGCAAATCCGTCATTGAGTTCAGCCCTTCGATTGAGTTCGTATCGAAAGCATAATACTCATGCGAAGGCTTAATATCTAAAAGGCAGATCCAGCGATGGGCGAAAGCCGACCATCCTGTGAGCCGAGGCAACTCTTTTTAGGCGACGGGCCGATCTTGCCTGCCACGATGCATGATTGAAACTACCACCACGAACAACGCGGCTTCCTGACACGCCGGGCCTCAATCCTGTTCCCTTCTCAACTTGTACTTCATAGCTCATGAGATCGTCTCGGCACAACTCCCTCACATTCCCGTGGACACCGAACAAGCCGAACGAGTTGGGAGCGAACGATCCAACTGGCGACAACTCGTCTCCATACCCATCGTGCCAAGGCTCAGTGATTCCAAACGGGTGATCGATCCAATCCTGTGGGCAATCCGCACTCCCAATGTTCGCGTATCGGCTCAGCTCGTCCTTACTGGCACCCATCGTCCACGCCGTTGTCGTACCCGATCGGCACATGAACTCCCATTGCGCCTCCGTCGGCAACATCAGATTCGCTGTCTGGCACCAAGCCATCACATCTTCGGTCGTGACACGCTCAACCGGGGCCTGCTCGGGCCCCTTGAAATGCAAAGGGGCATCATCAATACCTGCTTCGACTGCAATCTTGGCCCACGCCTCTTGCGTGCACTCGCTCCGAGCGATCAAAAATGGATCAAGGGTGACCCAATGCTGGAGTTCATTATCATGCCGATCAGGCTCATCCGCCGGCGATCCCATCTGGAACTTCCCGCCCGGAACCATCACGAACTCAAGCCCGGTTTGATCATGCAACCAGATCGACATCCAATGCGAAACCCCGCCCGCAGCAAAGTGCTCTACGCGTTGGTAAGTAAATCCCGAAAACTCCCGTACCCAGTGTGATTGAGCCGTGCGAGCAAGAGCCTCCACCGCCTCCTGATCCAGCATCGCATATGATGCCCGATCCTTCAAGACCTCCAAAGAGATCGCCTTCGCCTGAATCTCTTTGATCGCCGCTTCTAAAGATCGCCAAATCTTGTGTTCCTTTGGCTGATGGCTGAGTTGAATGCAAACAAACGAGTGATCATCGTCATCTGCGACCGTATCAATGACAACCCGGATGTCAATCGGCTCAAAGGTAGCGAACGCATCGATCAGGTTCATAGATGCCTCAAACCGATTCGCCCCGATTCGTTTCACGGTGATCTTCGCAGGCTTGATACTGACATGCCCGTATTTCTTCCTCGCAAAGGTCGACATCAGCCCATCGTAATAGCTCGCAAGCAACTCCTTGACTCGCTCGGCATCAGGTGATGGTTCATCGATCCACATCACAAACGCATACGACCAAAAGTTCTCCGAACTCGGCTCTTTCCACCCTGGTGCAAATCGCAATGACTCTGTGCCTGTAGGCAAATCCGGTGCAAACCCCGGCGGCAAATCAAAGGTCTCTTCCGCCCAGCCTTCGAGTGAAACAGAATCTGGTTCATTGATCTGCACTGGCATCACAGGATTGTTCATTGTGAAGTTTACAAAGTGTTCCCCGTTGTAGTGATACACGCCGCCCGTGGTTCCAAACCACATGTTTCCGCTTCTATCCTCCCGAATGCTTGGAACGCCGCCAGCTCCGAGTCCTGGGTTCCCTGAGAAATACTCGAATGATTCGCCATCGTACCGATACGCGCCGCCGCCCTCATACGCCGCCCCGAACCACACATAGCCCTGGCGATCTTCATGTATCGCGAAGTATCGACCCCACCCTGAATGTTTCGAAAACTCTTTGCTTCTTAGGTGTGTGGTAAAGGTGTCGCCGTCGAAATGACTCACGCCTCCATTTGCAGTCCCAAACCAATAATCCCCCCGGCTGTCCTGAAAAATCTTGCTGACATTATCGCTGCTCAAACCGTGGGTTTTTACCGTATAGACAACCATTGTCTTGCCGTCCCATCGCACGGCCCCCGCACCGTCAGTTCCAAACCAAAGATCACCGCCTTGGTCTTCATAGATGCTAGAGACTTTCCGAGGTGTAAATAACCATTTTTGATCCACAGCGACGACTGGCATCTCAAAGCGTGTAAATATCTCGCCATCGTACTGAAAAACCCCATCCATTGTGGCAATCCACAACTTTCCGTGACTGTCAATCATGAGACCCGACAGATGCCGATGATTCCCATGCTCGGCCCAACCCTGCGTAACCTTGATCGGCTCATAGTTCGTCAGGGTTGTGAATGTTTCGCCATCATATTTTGTAAGCCCACCACTTGTTGCGATCCAAAGTATTCCCTCCTCGTCTTCAACAATGCCCCCAGTCATGTCACTGCCAAGACCATCCTCTTTGGTGAATGTGACGAACTCATCGCCGTCAAATCGGATGAGCCCTTCAAGTACGGTGCCGAACCAGAGATTCCCATTCCTATCCTCGAATGGTGCTCCGGGATATTGCGAAATCTGAATCGGCTCCCCATCTCCTGCGACAGCATCTTGAGCAGCCGCCAAGGATGACGATATGGCAAGGAGAAAAAAAGCAACGATGACAAGATGGCTCCGCATGATACTGCAACCTCTCAAATGAGTTGATTCTTAAATACCGCCATCAAACAGCGGCACCCCGTTGGTACATCGACTCCGACTTCAGGTTGCATGATTCAACTAATCGACTAAAAACGATCCGCTGGTTTGGCCTTTTCTTCTACGGATAACGCATCACCCACAAATCTGATCCTACTGAATGAAAGCCAGCCTTCAAGTACATTGAATGAGCCCCCGTATCAGACTCTGTGCTCAGCGCAAGCCCCGCCGCCCCCTGACGAAGGGCTTCGCTAATAGCGAATCCAACCAACGCGCTCCCCAACCCGCGACGCCGATGCGATTTCAGCGTCCCGACCGACTGCAACCTACAGATTCCATCATGCTCAAACATGCCCAATCTCGCCAATATCTGACGATCCCCTCTTTTACACAGTCGATACCAACGCACGCCAACATGCTCAAGTATTCCGCGACGCGACTCCAAATACAATCTGGTATCAGCATCAGTCGTATACCACGGCTCCTCACGCGATTCTTCAATACCAAACTCGATTAAATCTTGGTAGTCATCTTCCGCTTCAACAGGGCACACTTCAAATCCATCAGGAATTGATGCGTGATCCCCCACTTTGGTTGCGAACATCCATGTGATCCGCTCAAGAACCAAAGCCGGCGTGCCACGATCTTCTGAACCCATGATCCCGTAAAGTTCTTCGCAGAGCGCCTCAAAGTTGCTCACAGTTGGTATGTACAGCATGAGATGCTTGTATATCGCTTGGTCGAAATATTCATGGAACACTGCTTCCCAATCCTGCAACTCCCGCCCGATATCGACACGCAACTCGATCATGTTCGCACTGTACCACTTTGGATACTCAGGCGATCGAGAGACGATGTAATCTCCCTGATCGATCTTTCCCGCAAAGGATTGGAAGATATGTCGTTCTGTATTTTGAATGCGCTCAAGCATGTTGATCTCGTATGGATGTGTTTTAATCGCTGATGGTCAGCAGCCATGGTACCGGATACATTCTCCCGAATGGAAACCCGACCAAAATTCAGGACGCGAAAAAACCCTTTAACATCTCGCCAAAGGGTTCAATCTCTTCAAATCGGGGTGACTGTCCGAACTTCGAACCCCCGCAGGGGATTGTAGAACCGTTCGTGGCCACTTTCCTTCTGCCCCCACCGCCGTATCTCGTTCGAGCGGTTCAGATTGCCGATGAAACTGACAAACCTCCTTACCTAATAAAATACCCACGGGTGGCCTAAAAATTCACTCGAACACGATCCGACGCAATAAATGAAGGAGAGTCGCAGATGAAATCGTTTCCAATCACGCTGGTCTGTATCACGGGTTGTGTTTTCTTATCGCACGCGCAGCAAGTGGAAGTTCCACTCCCGCGGTCCGCTCCATGCAAGCCTTGGTCCAAACACACCGACCCGGCCTGGGAAGGATTCTACATGGCGGCGGACCCGAGCGTGATCAAAGACGGCGACACATACCGCATGTACTTCACTGGGTTCCTCCCGGAACCGGACCGCTCCCTGATCGCGATGGCCACATCCAACGATGCCGTCCACTGGGACTGGGCCACGCCCGTCCACGCGGAGGCCCCCGTCAGCATCGCGCTGGACGGGCGCCCGGGCCATTGGGATCAGTTCCTTGAGACCGTCCATGTCATGAAGGTTGATGACGAGTTCTGGATGTACTACACGGGGTACATCCCCGCTCCGGACCGCTTTGTGAATCCATACGAAATCGGTCTGGCCACCTCGCCCGACGGGATCAGCTGGACCCGCGCCTCGGACGAGCCGGTCTACCGCCTAGCCGAGTCAGGCCCGGATAACGGCGCGATGACCAGCCCGGCGGTCATCCGATGGAGCGGGATGTTCTACATGATTTACCTCGGGTGGCAGATTGACGGCAACGGAGATTTCGTGGACCTCCGCATCCGCGGGGCAACCTCTCCCGATGGCCTGACCTGGACACGCCGGACTCAGCCGGTCTTTGGCTCCCCAAGCGATGAACTTCCCTGGCTGGATGCCGCGGTCGAGCCATCGCTCATGAGAGCGAGCGACGGGATGTTTTACCTGTTCATCACGGCCGATGACTACAGTTCGCCGACAAGCCCGTCGAATATTGCCGTTCTCCGTTCCTGCCATCCCTTCGGCCCTTGGGAGGCATGCCCCGACCCGATCGTGACCATGACCGAGCCATGGGAGGATAACGAAATCATCGCCCCGCATGTGATTGAAGACGAGGGAAAACTCAGGATGTGGTATCACGGGCTGACATTCAACGATCCAGACACCGGCGAGCGATTCCGTATCGGATATGCGGAGACGGACTTTGAAGCGCATCCAACCCGGTTCGATGTGAACGACGACGGAAGAGTCGATATCGACGATCTATACGATCAACACCAGCACCCGGTTGACATCGACGGCGACGGGGACATTACGGAGGCGGATAATGCGGTGCTCGAGGCTTTCCTGCGACGATGCGAAATACGAGACATGACCGCTGGACAGCGTAAACATCCTTGAAGCCTACATTCGAAACTCTAGAATCGGGATGAGAGGACTCGAACCTCCGACCTTTTGACCCCCAGTCAAACGCGCTACCAAGCTGCGCTACACCCCGTTGTCACCCAATTGCTCGGGTACCACCAAGCATAGCGCACAATCACCCGTCTGCCAACTCGCCCGAGCGCGCATATCCTCATAGGACATGACCAACACACCACAAACCACGATCCTCATCCAAAACACACGAGTCATTGACCCAGCATCGGGGATGGATCAGGTTGCTGATGTCCTCATCGAGCAAGGTGTCATCAAAGCCATCGAATCGGGGATATCTGACTCTGCTGTAGACAAGGTGATTGACGCGACAGGCATGGTCGCCACTCCAGGGCTGATCGATCCGCATGTGCATCTGCGTGATCCGGGTCAGACACACAAAGAAGATATTGAATCGGGCACGAAGGCTGCGGTCGCGGGCGGGTTCACGACGGTGTGCTGCATGCCCAATACCGACCCGTGCCTCGATACGGTTGAGGTGGTCGAGTATATACAATCCAAAGCCGAGCAGGTCGGACATTGCCGAGTGTTCAGTGTCGCCGCAGCAACCATTGGGCGCAAGGGACAAGAGCTCGCGGCTATCTCTCAATGCGATCAAGCCGGCGCAGTGGGCTTCAGCGACGATGGCGATGTGATCGAATCGGCAGCCATGATGCGCACCGTATTTCAAGAAGTCCAACGCACAGGCAAAGCGTTCATGCAGCACTGCCAAGAACTCACCCTCACCAAAAACGCAACGATGCACGAGGGCGAAGTCTCGAAAAAACTCGGACACATCAGCTGGCCGAGGGTTGCAGAAGAACTCATCATCGAACGCGACATCATGCTCAACACGGGGATCAACTGTCGATACCACATTCAGCACATGTCATCGGGCAACTCGGTGCATCTTGTCGATCGTGCGCAAAAAGCTGGTCAACCCGTCACGGCTGAAGCCTCGCCCCACCACTTACTCATCACACACAAAGCGATCGAAACGCTCGGCACCGCCGCCAAGATGAACCCGCCTTTGCGCGAAGCATGGGATATGGAAGCATTGCGCAAAGGTGTCGCCGACGGGATCATCACGATCCTCGCGACCGATCATGCACCGCATCATGCCGACGAAAAGGCCAAGTCGATGGCTCAAGCACCGTTCGGAATTATTGGGCTCGAATCTGCACTCGGGCTGTATCACAAAGCACTGGTACAAACCGGGCACATCGACCTGCCCAAACTCATCGAACTCCTCACCATCAACCCCGCCAAGCTGTGCAATCTTGATTCCCAAGGGCTTGGAAAGCTCGCCGTCGATGGCCCAGCGGATATCACGATCATCGATCCTGATCACAAATGGACACTGAGTACAGATGATCTTGTTGGAAAATCGAAAAACATCCCATTCCTCGGCTGGGAGATGACCATTCGGCCGATGATAACCATCATGAACGGTATCGTTCGCCACGAATCAATCGTTTGATCTGCATCAAATGGCTTACGAGCCGCGACCGTAAGGGAACGGTCTTCGGACGACCAAGAAATAAGCAAGACCACTCCCTCACAGTCGCGGCTCGTAAAGAAAATACACTGGACTATCAATGAACATCCTCAAACGAATCTGGAACACGCGAGAGATATCCATCGCGATCCTAGCGATCGTCACCATCGCAACCCATCTTGTGCTTCGTTTTGGGATGGGTGCGACTGAATACAACTACCAACTCCCGCTGATCATCTGCCTCGTCCTCGGCGGCATCCCGCTCGTCCTCGAACTGCTCAACAAAGCTGTTCACAAAGAGTTTGGATCTGATCTGCTCGCGGGGATCTCGATCGTTACCGCGGTGATTCTCGATGAATACCTCGCCGGTTCGATCGTGGTCTTGATGCTCTCGGGCGGCGAAGCGCTCGAAGAATACGCTGTGCAAAACGCATCGAGCGTGCTCAAAGCACTCGCCAAGCGCATGCCTTCGGTGGCGCATATCAAGACCGATGGCAAGCTCTCCGATGTCCCCCTCGATGATGTCAAAATTGGCGACCATGTGACGATCTTCCCGCACGAAACTTCCCCAGTCGACGGCATCGTCATCGACGGGCACGGCGTGATGGATGAGTCGTATTTGACCGGCGAGCCGTACATGATGTCCAAGGCACCCGGTTCATCTGTGTTCTCCGGCGCGATCAACGGCGAGTCCGCCATCACCATCGAAGCAACCAAGCCCGCACAAGATTCTCGTTATGCCAAGATCATGCAGGTGATGATCGAAACCGAACAACGCAAGCCTCACATGCGTCGGCTTGGCGATCAACTCGGTGCGTATTACACCCCCATCGCCGTCGCACTTGCCATCTTTGCGTGGATGATCTCTGGCGATCCAACCCGGTTCCTCGCCGTGCTGGTGGTCGCAACACCTTGCCCGTTGTTGATCGGTATTCCCGTCGCGATCATCGGGTCGATCTCATCGTGTGCCAAACGAGGAATTATCATCAAGGACCCGGGCGCACTCGAAATCATTGACACCTGCAAGACCATCATCTTCGACAAAACCGGTACCCTGACCTACGGCTCCCCCACCGTCACCGAAATCATCACGGCTCCGGGCATCAACAAAAGCAAGCTCATCTCCCAGATCGTGTCCCTCGAACGCTACTCCAAGCATCCATTGGCAGATGCCATTGTTGAAGAAGGCGAACGGACTGACGCGTCGATTTCCGAACCTTCGCAGGTCTCCGAAAAACCAGGCGAAGGACTCACGGGAGTCATCGACAACACCAAAGTACTCATCACCAGCCGAAATGCGCTCGCTAAAATTGACCCTGAGGGTGTCGAGAACATGCCCGAACAGGCTGCGGGTCTTGAATGTGTCGTCGCCATCGACGGCAAGTATGCCGCCACGATTCAGTTCCGCGATGAACCACGCAAAGAAGGCGAACAGTTCATCCGTCATCTCCAATCCAAGCATCATTACACCAAGGTCATGCTTGTTTCGGGCGATCGAAAATCCGAAGCGGAGTACCTCGCCAAGCGGGTCGGCATTACCGATGTCCATGCAGAGCAAACCCCAGAGCAGAAAGTCGAAATCGTCCGCAAAGAATCCGAAACTGCAAAGACCTGCTTCGTGGGCGATGGCATCAACGACGCACCAGCATTGACCCTCGCCACCGTTGGCATCGCCTTTGGGCAGGCTTCAGATATCACCGCTGAAGCTGCGGGCGTGGTGATTATGGATTCATCACTCGAACGCGTCGACGAGTTTTTCCACATTGCTCGGCACATGCGTAAAATCGTACTCCAGACGGCTGTCGGGGGAATGATCTTGAGTATTGTGGGCATGATTCTCGCAGCCCTTGGATACCTAACTCCGGTTGCAGGTGCCGTTACTCAAGAACTGATCGATGTGTTCGCGGTGGGCAATGCCCTACGAGCAGCCTTCCCACCCAAGATACTTTCGGATATCGACGACGATCAATGAGCGTAGAAATGAGAACTCACATTTGATGTGACCTATCATGCGCGTAAAGAACTTTCACAGCCTGCGATTACTTCATCCCGGGCCCAGATAACCAGTAGAACGGAATCCATATGACCATCAAAATCGGAATCAACGGCTTTGGCCGAATCGGCCGGCTCGTCTACCGCATCGCCGCCAATACACCGGGTGTCGAAGTTGTTGCTATCAATGACCTTGTGCCCGCGGACAACCTCGCCTACCTGCTCAAATATGACACCATGCACGGGCGATTCATGATCGACGGCAAACCCGCCGAGATCACAGCAACCGATGATTCCTTCACCGTCAACGGCAAGGTCACCAAAACCACCGCGGAACGCGACCCCGCCAAACTCGCTTGGGGCGATATGGGCGTCGATTATGTCCTCGAAGCGACCGGATTCTTCACCGCCCACGATGATGCCCACAAGCACATCGAGAACAACGGCTGTAAACGAGTCCTGATCTCAGCTCCAACCAAAACCCCGGACACGGTCAAGACCCTCGTCCACCGTGTCAACTGTGCCCAGTATGATCCAGCGAGCGATTTGATCATCTCCAACGCTTCGTGCACCACCAACTGCCTCGCTCCAGTCACTAAGGTGATCATGGACAACTTCGGCATGGTCGAAGGCTTGATGACCACCATCCATGCAGCCACCGCTACCCAGCCAACCCAAGACGGCCCATCCAAGAAGGATTGGCGTGGCGGACGCAACGCATACGAAAACATCATCCCATCTTCCACTGGTGCGGCCAAGGCTGTCGGGCTTTGCTTGCCAGCAACCGTCGGCAAGCTCACCGGGATGGCGTTCCGCGTTCCTACCGCAGATGTCTCGTGTGTAGATCTCACCTTCCGCACCGAGAAGGCGACATCGCTCAAAGAGATCAATGCGGCGATGAAGGCAGCATCTGAAGGCCCGATGAAGGGTGTGCTCGGATACACCGAAGAAGCGGTGGTTTCGTCCGATTTCCTCGGCGATCCACACTCCTCGATCTTCGATGCCACCGCTGGTCTCGAACTCAACAGCAACTTCTTCAAGATCGTCTCGTGGTATGATAACGAGGCTGGATACTCCCATCGCTGTATCGATATGCTCAAGCTCATGGGCAGCCACGACGGGCTTTGAGCCTCTGGTCTGATCTGACTGAAATGTTCTGAGAATTCCAAGCCGCCCGCGTCATTGTGGGCGGCTTTTTCTCTTGCCCCTCCTACCCTTGCCCATGCAATACAAATGGACAATCCTCCGTGCCGGCCAGTTCCTCCTCGATGGAGGCGGCATGTTCGGTGTCATCCCCAAAGTTATCTGGGAACGCACCATCGAATGCGATGATAAAAACCGCATCAAGCTCATGCACAACTGCATTTTGCTCGAATCGGTCGAAGCTGATCAGATCACCGGCAAGCCTCACCGCTACCTGATCGAAGCGGGCACCGGCGACAAACTGAGCGAAAAAATGTCCACCATCTTTGGGCTCGACGGCACAACCGTCGAATCTGAAGTCATCGCCGCGGGGGTTGATGTCAACGATATCACAGCGACCATCGTTACACATCTCCACTTCGACCATGCTGGAGGCTTGACCCGCAAAGCACGCGAGGGCGAAACCGCTGACTGGGAAGCAATCAAACCGGGTGCCGCATCCGGCGATTCCGACCAGATCAAGTTCACCTTCCCCAATGCGGAGATGATCGTCCAACGCCGAGAGTGGGTCGATGCCCGCAACGACGATTCGGTGATGACGAAAACCTATTACCGCGATCATATTTTGCCGTTCGAAGATGACAAGTTGCCATTGGCTGATGGCAAGGCTCGATTGCGTCTGGTCGATTCCAAACGCGCCTTCCCGCTCAACCGCAAGCCTTCGCGTGGTGATATGCCCAAGGCTCCGATCGAAGAGCGCATGAGCGAGGTGCTCCCGGGCATCAATGTCTTCCTTGTTCCGGGTCACACCTGGGGCCAGCAAGCGGTGCAGTTTATCGATGATCAAGGGCGAACGATTGTGTTTACTCCTGATGTCATGCCAACGCATCACCACATCGGGCAGGCATACTCGCTGTCGTATGATGTTGAGCCGTATTCGTCGATGATCACCAAGGAATGGTTCCTTAAAGAGGCTTCCGAGCGTGATTGGGTGTTGGTGCTCGATCACGAACCCGCAGACAATCCGTGCTATCGTGTCAGGAGCGATGATTCTGGGTGGTATACACTTGTTGAAGAAATCAAATAGCCAAAAAATCAAACAAGTCCATACAACCCAAGTTCCTGCTTGATCTGCCCAACAAGGCACTATAATCAACACAGAAAATGTCCACCGATACCACCACACCCATCTCGGAATCAAGCGATCAAACGCCCCAAACCCCGGCACAGACCGAAGCGGTGAGTTTGTCCAACGATGCTGATGCGAGGACGGACACGGGGAATGATCAGAAAACCGAAAAGATCAAAAAGCCCAAGCTCACGCTCATCGAGCGAGCCGAGGCGTTTGTCTCGAATCTCTCGACCCGCAACAACTTCTGGAACCGTGTCTGCTCGATGATCTGGCTGCCCTACGCGTTTCGCTCGGGGATCACGATGCAATCTGACGCGAGCACCTATCGCGCAACATTGCCGTTTCGTCGATTCAATAAAAACTGGTACAACGCAATGGCTGGCGCGGCACTGTTGGGCAACTCGGAGATCGCAGGGGGCAACTATGTCTTCGCGGTCTGTGGCGGCGACTACACGGTTGTATGCAAGCACCTCGAATACAAGTTTCTGCGTCCATGCCATGGCCCGGCTGAATATCGCATGACCCCGCTCGATGATATCAATGCCCTCGTTGCCACCGGCGAAGAGTTCAACATCGCAGTGCGCATGGACATTGTCCAAGTGCTCGTCCCAATGAGCGAGAAAAAATTCAAGGACGAAGTCGAACAACAAGAAGGCAACAAGCCCGCCAAGCCCAAGCGTGTCGGACGATGCACCGCGACCTTCCATGTGACGCCCAAGGCCCACCACAAAGCCAAAAAACTCCGCGGATCTGATTCCAAATGAGCGAAGCTGCTGCACCTGCAATACAACCCACCCGAAGCCCGATCCTCTGGGGTGCGTATCTCGCGTGCTCGTGGACTTGGTGCATCGGGATGTTCTACCCGGCGCTCTTGCTGCGTGACTTTGGCTGGGCAGGGTTCTTCATCTTCGCGATTCCCAATGTTCTGGGTGCTGCTGCGATGGGCTGGTTCATAAAATCACGCGTCGATTCGCAACGCTTCGTCGAAAATCATCCCACAGCCGTCTGGTGGTTTTCGACCATCACGCTGATCTTTCATATCTTCTGGATTCTCTGGATCTCGAACTTTATCCGCGATGCCTTCCCGCTCCCTGATACTTATCTTGCGGGTGTGGCCGCCGCGGTGATCGCGTTTTCAATCGTGTCGAGCCGAGCGATCCGCTTTGGACGCGCTCCGCAGCTCGCGATCGTACTCCTGACCTTCAGTGTTGGCGTGCTTATCGCAACCTTCGCACTGCCCGACATTGCTCGTGCAACAACCGAGATCGTCGAAGCCGCCCCGCATTCGATCAGCAAGTCGATCAGCTCATTGTGGATGATCCCGCTGATGACCTTCGGGTTTCTTCTCTGCCCATATCTCGATATCACCTTCCATCATGCCCGCCAAGAGCTCGATACCGGATCTGACCAGGGCAAGAACGGCAGGCTCGGATTCACGATCGGGTTCGTCGCGTTCTTCTTGTTGATGATCATCCTCACGACCCGCTACGCCGGCATCCTTGAGTGGGCGATGCATGGTGAAAAATATCCAAACCGTATGCTGCTCCCGCCTTTGCTCGGCGCAGCGATCTTGGCCCATATTCTGTGCCAATGGGTGTTCACCGTTCGTGTACATCTCGATCGCATCAAGACCATCCCCGGCGCTCAGGCCAGACAGCCGATGCTCTTTGGGCTCGCGTTGGTCTCGGGGATCGCGGGCATGATCGCCCTCAAGCTCCCTGATCACAGCGGGCTCTCGGGTGGTGAGATTATTTATCGCAACTTCCTGAGCTTCTATGGCCTCCTCTTCCCAACCTACATGCTCTACAGAGCTGTGCTTAAACGGAAACAGAAATCTCTGAGCATCATGTGGATCACAATCGCGATCGCCTCGCCGGTGTTCTGGATGGGCTTCATGGAACGCCAATCAATCTGGCTGATCCCCGGCATGGTCATCGTCCTGCTCGGGGCAGCCGTCGTAAAAGCACAAAAAACCGAAGCCTCAGTATAACTCAGGGTGCCACTTCCGGGTGCCACTGCTTGACCGTCTTCGGCAAGCAGTGTCTTCTCTAAACCCCAAGAGCATGGCTTGCCCGCTTCGCGGATCAAACCATGGCACCCCCGAAACACTACTCTATATTCAAACCCTGATTTTTTGCAACGATCCTCGCGTTGCGTTGCATCATGTCGAGCTTGGCGCGTTTCATCGCTGAGCCTACGAATGCTGCTCGCCGGGCTTCTTCATCCCAGCCGATGACTTCTAAAAGATCAAAGCTCGCTCGCTCGGAGAGGTACGCCGCGTTGGTTGCTTGTCCAATCTGTTCGTTCGCTTTGGGCGAGTTGTGCGGGCAGACCTCTTGGCAGATATCACAGCCATAGATCCAATCGCCCATCTGCGATTGCAGCTGTTCATCAATCGGCTCACGATGTTCGATCGTCAGGTAGCTGATGCACTTACGGGCATCGACTCGATGATCAGTAATCGCATCGGTCGGGCAGGCATCGATGCACGCGGTGCATGAGCCGCAATGATCGGTGATGATTGGTTGTTCGTTTGGCGCAGTTGCATCGAGCGTCATGACGATACCGCCAATGAACATATAGCTGCCCAGCGTTGGATGAATTATCAGCGTGTGCTTGCCGACCCAGCCGATCCCGGCGCGTTGGGCGAGTTCTCGCTCAGGCACCGGCGCCGTATCAACGAATACCTTAAACGACGCGTCTGGATAGTGCTCACGCAAACTATCAGCGAGTTTCATCAACCGCTTCTTCATCAACTTGTGATAATCTTTGCCCCGTGCATAGCGAGCGATCTTGCCTCGCCCGATCTCGATCGGCGGGTCTTGGTTGTCATCGCGCGAAGCGTAGACATCCCCCACCACCAGAATCGCTTTGGCATGCTCGATCAGCTTGCCCGGATCTGTGCGCACATCGGTGTAGTTCTCCATCCACGCCATCGAGCCGTGCATGCCTGCGCTGAGCCAGCGTTCGAGCCCTTGGGCATAGTCGCTGGGCTCAACGCTCGCGATCCCAGCGCAGGCAAACCCGAGCGCTTGGGCACGCTCGATTAGGTCAGCACCGAGTTGTTGAGAAGTTGTTGAGTCCACGACCGAATCGTAGGTTCGTCGGTTTAAACTAGGCCGTTCCTGACGGCTCATTCCCCACACAAGGACACTCTCTTTTCGCCTCCCCGGGCTTCCGGGGGAGGTGGCTGCGCAGCAGACGGAGGGGGTCTTAAGAGCTGTTTTTGCGATTGAAACAAGGAAACACAAAGCAAGACCCCCTCCGCCTCACTTCGATCGGCACCTCCCCCGGAAGCCCGGGGGAGGAGAAAAGGATGGCGTTCTTGTATGGAACTGAGCCATCAGACACAACCTAGATCCACCTCTACAAAATTGGTTACAAGGAATTCAATATTTTTGTTAGGCTTATTTGCCACTAAGAAGTTGGCGGATCGAACTCCGGTTGAGTTTGATCGCACTCGGGGCAGCCGCGGCAAGTGCCAAAACGATCGTAACACCCCACGCCAACGAGATGGCGTCCATCGGAAGCGTTGACGAGAGATCAATCCCAATCACCTGCCGATTGATCTCGCGTGATGCCCAAGCGTTTTGAATACCCAGACCTGTCCCCAAAATACAGGCACAGATCGCAATGAGAATAGATTGGGCACAGATGAGCCGAACGAGTTGCCCGCGCGATGCACCCACGGCTCGTAACACTCCCAGTTCAAACCTGCGTGCATTAATCTCGGCCACAATAAGATTCGCCACACCAAAGCAGGCGACAAGCATCGCACCGATCGCAATCGTCGAAAGCACGACCATTGTCGAGAGAAACACCGATTCGATCTGTTCACGAATAACTCTGCCTGAGCCAACATTCAACACACCAGCACCCAAGAGTGCGATGCGCATGTCGGCAACAGCCTGTTCATCATCAATATCTTCACTCAGCTCAACCTGGATCAACTGAGCGGTGCGCATACCAAAGTGCTTGATCATGTCATCGCGCGATCCAAAGACCGAGCCGATCGCTTGATTGACGAAGTTATCGCCGAGATCAAAGTACTGAGAGACGAGTTCGAGACCTGGCGAAGTCACCACGCCGACAATTTCAAACTCATGTGATTCATCGCGGGCATCTTGACACTCGAAGATATCGCCAACACCCAAACCGCGAGCGACGAGAAACTCGCGAGCAACAATGACGCACCCGCCCTCGTTGAGGCGTTGGTGCGCCGTCTCAAGATCGCCTTGCACGAACTCAAGCGTCGCCATCTCAAAGAACGAGTCAGGCTCGAAGCTGATAAAATTTGTTTTGTACGCTGACAAACCCTCAACGCCAAAGGCATCAGTCGCGACCGCAAGCATCGAGATCGCACTTGTTTTTTCGATAAACGGCAAATCGTCAAGAATTCCTTGGGCCTCTTCAGACAAGGGCAACCCATAGGCAAACGCATCGGGGAACTCGATTTTCTCAAGCCAGTCGTTGATCGCTGCTGAGCCGTTGGTCCAAATACCGATCATCATCGCCAGCCCGGTCATCAATGCGCCCGCGGTAAACCCGTGTCGATAGGGTGTCGCAGCAATCGTTCTTCCAAGCAACGGGCCAGGAAGCCCAAGCACCACCGATAACGGACGAGCAAACACCTTGGCCACAACGATCATGAGCGGAACCGAGATAAGAAAATATCCGACCGCCATCATCGGCGTTCCCACAAGCGCATGCAACCAAAAGAAAACTGTCGACTCGGAAAGAAAAACAATGATCGAGATCATGGTCATGATCCCGAAGAGCCCAACGCCTCCAACAAGGAGAATGCCTTTGGGTTTGTGCGGGGTTGCCAACTGGGTCATCGCCCGCAATGGCGAGAGCGACGCCGCCCGCCATGCAGGCCAAAGGGCACCGACCAGCCCGGCAAAGAGCGCGCCCAAAACAGTGATCGTGATATTGCCAACAGGGATCACAAGTCCTGCGCTCATTTGTTGATCAAACACCGTAGCGAGTGCCCACGCGAGCGCGACGCCGATAGGCACACCAATAATCGCACCAAGCCCTGCGACAATACATCCAACCCAGAGCTGGGCAAATGCGAGCTGTCTTCTTCGCGCACCGACCGCACGCAAAACGCCAAGAGTCCGCTGTTGCTCGGCGACTCCAGTAGTCATGCCTGTCGTAATAATGAATGCCGCAGAGAACATCGTCACGACCATGATAATGATGAAACCTAACCGAGTCGCCGCCATGTTGTTTTCTACACCGCTGGTGACACGCCCGGTTGTTTGAAGCATAACCTGCGGCAGCAACTCATCCTCATGCAACGAAACGAATGCCTCTGGATCAATCCCCTCAGCAAGCCCGACTTCGATGTCGGTCAGTCGATTCTTTTTCCGATTGAGTTTGTCGAGTGTCTCGATGGTCGTGAATGCAATCGGCTTGCCACCGAGCGGCGCCGGTTCTGCGATTCCAACGACAGTCAGCGTGCGTTCTCTGCCGATAAGTCGAGGGACCGTGAGCAAAGATCCTACACGAACACCGATGCCATGATTGAGGGCGAGTGCTTGCTTTGCCGTTTCCACGCTCATCCCCGCGAACGGAAAATCCTTCTCAAAGTACGCCCCAGGATCGGCGAGCGTGAACCCCTGCGGGCCAGCCTTGGCGTTTTGGATGTATGTCCAGCTCAGGCGTTGGGCGACACGCAAATCAATCATGATCTCGTCGAGAGCTTTAGGGTATCGCCCTTCGATGAGCTTGATCGGACGGGCTCCAAACTCGTTCTCTGGATCAACCCCATTGACGAAGGCGTTGGTTGCATAGCGCACAGGAGTCGTGCGGAACTCGCCATCTGATTGTTGAACTTCAAGATCGAAGGTGTCTAACTTGATGACCAAAGAAAGCGTGCTTTGCAATCGTGGAAGTACAGTCTGCACACCTTCCCAAGACTCAACAACACCGACCACCTTGGCATTGATGGTATCACCCGATGCTGGACGCAATCGAACATCTGCGGTCCCCACTTGGGTGTCTATCTGGGCTTGAAATGCCGCGTTAAGCGAAGCCATCGCGCAGGCAATCGAGGTAACCAAGACGACCGAAAGCGCAACCGCAGCACTCAACAAATAGAGCCTACTGAGTCGCGCTAAGCAGATGCTGCGTGCGAGTTGCAATGGTGCCCGCATCGAATGCTCCTTCTTCTGGTGCGTCGATTGTCCCGATGATTTGTCCATCATTCATCACGAAGAGCCTTTGGCAATAGCTCGCCGCAACTGGTTCATGGGTGACCATCACAACGGTCACCTCTTGCTCTTGCGCCACTCGCTTGAGCATCGCCCAGACCATTTCGCTCGCGGTGGTGTCAAGATTCCCGGTCGGTTCGTCGGCAAAGATAACCGCCGGCTTATAGAGCAACGCCCGCGCAATCGCGACGCGTTGTTGCTCGCCCCCAGAGAGGGCTTCAGGGCGATGGGTCGTTCGATCACCAAGCCCGAGTAGCTCAAGCAACTCATGCGAACGATTCATAAGTTCTTTGGATTGATCCCCCGCGAGCAAACCCGGCAGTTGGACATTCTCCAATGCGGTCATTGTTGGAATCAAGTTGAAGGCTTGGAAGATCACCCCGATGTCCTTGCGCCGGAACATCGTCGCTTGGGATTCGCTCATCGAATGGATTGCTTTGCCAGAGACGATGATCTGGCCTTTGTCTGGTCGATCCATCGCCGAGAGCATGTGCAAGAGCGTGGACTTGCCCGATCCTGATCGCCCCATGATGGCATAGAACCCCGGTTTGTCGATGGTTAAATCCACGCCTCGCAGAGCGTGGACCTTGCGTGTGCCGATGGCGAATGATTTATGAACGCCAGTGGCATTGATCATAGAAGTCTTATAAGGAAATCACACGATCGGGTTGCATCGTGCTAGAAACACTCGGCTCGGAGTGATGCGTCATCAGAGTGTCGCGTCATATGCTTCGGCATCCATGCAGTTGCCCAGCGTGCCCTGATCTTCAATTCTGATCTTCACAAGCCAGCCATCACCATATGGATCGGAGTTGACCATTTCGGGGTTTTCCCCGAGGGCATCATTCACCTCGATGATCTCGCCTCCGACGGGCGAGTAAATATCAGAGGTCGTTTTGACCGATTCGACCTCGCCGACCGAATCACCCGGATCGACCATGGTGCCATCGGGTTGCATTTCGACGAAGGTGACATCGGTGAGTTGATCGACCGCGAAGGTAGTCAGCCCGATGGTGATGATTTCGCCATCGACCTTGAGCCATTCGTGAGACTCTGAATAGACGCGATCGGTTGGTGTGCTCATGATGGATGCTCCTGAAAATCTACTCCTTGGAATACCAATTGGTACACCAAGATTTCCTATCGAGATTGGCGTGCTGTAAGGCTCGATGGTAGCGTGAAAGTACGGCGAAGCAACCCGTAAGGAGTATGGAACAACATGCACGAACGAACACCTCACAACCATGCTCCTTTCATGATCATCACCGTGGGGCTGCCGATCCTGCGCCCGCTGCGCATAATTTTCGCGCGATCATGGGTCCGAGTGTGTTATCCGCTCCTCGTGTGCGCACAAACCTCCCGATATCGAGCAAGCACACGGGAGAAGGCAAGGCTGCCAACTCATTGCGTGTGCGAGCAAACGAGTATGGAGACTCACCAGATGACCGACCTCTTTTCATGGACAAAGTCCATCAACACCAAATCCGCTGATAAAAACGCAGACCTCCTGCCGGCACCGCCTATCAAGCTCTCACGCACACAGGTTGTCGATCAAATTATCTCCATCAACACCTCTGCAACCGCTGATTACCTCGAGCAGTTCGAGCAAAAATCGCTTGATACCTATCTTGATCACCTCATCTCAGCCCAGCAACCCCGAGGGCGACACGCCCGGTGGGATCGCCCTGGCGACACCCCAGCGATGATGTCCCGCCGGCGGGTTGTATAAAGGGTACTCAAAATATCAAACCGAACCATTCTGTAGAGATACCAGTATCTCTCTCCTGTTGGGCGGGCCTGTGGTGGGGCCCGCCCAACACTTTTTTGTGCTATATCCATTTATAAGTCCCTGCGAGGTTATCTCCCTTCAAGATTTTCACCCTTCCCGTCCGATAAAGGATTTTACATGGGTGATGTTTGTCGTGGATCGGAGATCTGCATGCACCACCTGTTGCGAGCCGAGCTCAAGATTGAGCATTCATCGGCATATGCAATGACAGGACGAACGGGCGGAGCCCGACGCCCAAAAAAACGAGACCACCACACGCTCAAAGCAGAGGCTCACAAGATGAACCGCACACCTTTCCAACACACAATGCGTCCGCTCACCATCCTCGCACTCGCAGGAACAATCGCAGTTCTCCCGGCATGCGGCGCAAAGCGGGCCGGATTCTGGAACAAAAACAAGCAATCCCAGCTCCAAAAAGATCAGGCACGCAACGAGCTTGCCCAAGCACGGACCAACACCTACTTCGTCGCCAATACCGAGCCTACATCATTCACCCAACTCACCCCTTCCCACTCGACCACCCTCCAGAGCAACTCGAGCGCATCGCTGAACTCGCAGCCAATCGCCAGTTCCTTCACCCCGCCAGCATACCAGACTCCCTACGAAACCAACACTTTCCCAGCGTCAACCGCTGCACCAGCACCGACCAATACCTTTGCTTCAAACGACGGTTTCACCCCAGACAACCAAAGCACAGGTTTTAACAATGGGTTTACCGCCAACAACTCGGGCGGCTCAGCAACGACCACCAACACAGATCCAGACTTTGAAATGCAACTCGGAAACGCAGACGCACCAAACCCTGTCAAGCGTGCTCCATACTTCACCGATGACAAAGCATCCCCCGCTGCTCTTCGCTCGGGCGATATCTCCGCGTTCGTCTACGCCAACGCGATGGGTGTAGAACTTCCCTCCGAAACCAACGGCGACGCGACCCGCGCAACCGTCAATGTGCGACAGGTCACCAGCTCATACGCAGGTTCAGATTTCGATCCCATCGTCACACCCGACGGCCGCCATCTTATCTTTGCCTCGACACAGCACCGTCCGACCGCAGATCTCTACATCAAGTCAGTCAATGGTTCAGTTGTCACCCGCCTGACCGATGACCCGGCACAAGATGTCATGCCTTCCATTTCACCTGACGGCAACTTCATCACCTTCGCATCAGACCGCAGCGGCACATGGGATCTTTACATCATGCCTTTCGAAGGCGGCAAGGTTGTTCAACTCACCAATGAATCAGCCAATGATCTCCACCCAACCTGGTCGCCCGATGGCACGCAGATCGCATTCTGTCGCCTTGGCCAACAATCAGGACGCTGGGAAATCTGGATCAAGGATGTCCTCGCAGATACCGGGTCACAGTTCATCGGGTTCGGACTCTTCCCGGAGTGGTGCCCGGTAGCAGGCACCGGGCTCGCTGGTGCAGATCAGATCCTCTTCCAACGCTCACGCGAACGCGGCGACCGTGCTTTCTCGATCTGGACACTCGATTATAATCCAAATCCTGGGACAGCAAGCCGAGAGACAGAAATCGCGACAGCTCCAAACCAGGCACTCATCAACCCATCATGGTCACCCGATGGCAAGTTCGTCACCTTCGCAGCAGTTCCAAACTCCGAATCATGGTCCGAGGGAACAACCGCTCGCCCAGATTCATCCACCATCTGGATGGTCTCGACCCGAGGCACCGGCAAGATCAAACTTACCAATGGCGATACCATCGACCTGATGCCAGTCTGGGGACGCAACAACGATATTTACTTCGTCTCCAACATGGATGGCCAAGACCATCTTTGGTCGATGGAACTCTCGCCAGCGATCCGGGCTGCAAGCGTGATGATGCCAAACTTGGCCGACTCGTTTGCAACCTTCCCAACCGAGAACGAAACCGGAAACTAACCCACCCACCACTTGCCCAATGTTGAAAAACATTGGGCGAGTTTCACCCCGAACACTCGTTCGGGATCGAACCTTCAGGCGAGAATGGATGCTCGTCTTTGTATTCGGCAGGACGCCATGACAAGTGCACAGACCATGCTTGCTTCGGTTCTTCTCGCAACCCTTGTGTTGATCACATCGATCAACATGCCCGGATGCGCTATGAACCAGAAGCGCGACGAGATGTTTCCTCCAGGAGTCATCGTTTCTCCCTATGACACCGCTTTGGGCGATGTGCTTTGGGCGGTGATCCCACCGATCAACGAATCAGGAACATCAGTAGCCGACTCGATGGATATTGGAGACTCACTCGTCGCAGCTGCCCAAGGCATCCGAGGCGTCCGCTGCCTATCGCTCAACCGCTCACTCGAAGCAATGCGAGCTTTGGGACTCAAAAACGGAATCCAATCCTCCGCAGATGCTCACAAAATCGCAGAATATCTGGGTGCAGACGCCGTCCTCGCCGGATCGATCACCGCCTATGACCCATACGACCCGCCAATCATCGGGCTCGCCCTTGCCCTCTATGCCCGACCGGGCTCGATGGCCAACGCGGCCAAGTCTCGCCTTGATACTCGCGCACTCACGATGTCGTTTTCCGACTTTGGCACCTATGACGGACTCTCCTTCGCGGGTGAACCTGTCTCGGTTGTCTCCGAACACCTCGATGCCCGAGACCACTCAGTCTTGATGGCTGTCAAGTCATATGCAGATGGACGCAGCAATCAGAACTCGGCACTCGCCTGGCGGGTGTATACCGCAAGCATGGATTTGTACACGCAGTTTGCTGCCCACCACGCGGTGGGTCGTTTGATTGACGAGGAATGGCTCCGCCTGTCGCGCTCGATGCGCAACACAAGGCGCCCAAATCCCTGACTGGGCAGCTGATGCCCCGTCTCTAACGGAGTGCATCAGTGACCGACCAACACAGAAAACATCCAAACTACTCGACCAGCAAAAAAGCTGAGGCTGATCGTCCAGGTCCAGATAACAGTGCTGGCGATATGGTTTGTGTCACCCTACAAAGGCCACCCCACTTCTGGCGGTTTGCCTGCGCACCCCAACAAACCGGCGATCTCCTCGAACGATTGGCAGAAATCGCCGACGATCCGAACATCGAGCTGACCTGGGCAGATGCAGAACTCATCGCATCAGAAATAGTTATCCATCATCAGGTAGATACACCTTCAGCCGGTCCATCGAACGACCGATAGCACAAAAGAAATCACTGTACCGATCCCATTGCCACCCACCGATCCTGTTTGGATCTCTCGGAGTCCGCCCATGACCACCATTCCCATCACCCAAAGCTTTGCATCCTATCTCACCGATGAACGACATTTTTCGCCATACACCGCTCGGTGCTATGGTGCAGATTTGCGTCAGTTCATCGAATATCTTTGCGAAGATACCGGCATCACCCTTGATCAGGCAGCTGAAGAACTCGCCTTCAAATCACGCACTGCGACGGGCAATGATGTTGTGGGCAAGATCGATCGCCCGACCATCACTACCATGATCTGCGAAGCAGACGCTGATCTCATCCGTGGATTCCTCGGATTCCTCGGCGAGCAAAGCTACTCCCCCGCCACCCTCGCACGCAAAATCGCAACCCTCCGCTCGTTCTACAAATGGGGCAATCGCCTGGGCTTTACGACCAATAACCCGATGACACTCATCCGCACGCCTCGCCAGTCGAAGCGATTGCCAAAGGCCATCACCATCGAACAAATCGAGCGTCTCCTAGCAGCACCAAACGAGAACGATGTGCTTGGCCGGCGCGATCGTGCGATGCTCGAAACACTCTACTCCACCGGCATCCGTGTCTCCGAACTTGTCGGGCTCAACCACGACGATCTTGATTTCGAGAATGAAGCGATGCATGTCCGAGGCAAAGGACGCAAAGAACGCATCGTGCCTTTGGGTTCGCATGCTCTCGGTGCTATCCGCCGATACATCGAACTGATGAACAACGATGCGAAGTTCGCACCGATCTGGGCAGCCCGCGACGCTGGCGAAGAGTCATTGTCGTTGTTCCTCAACAAGCATGGCAGCCGACTCTCCTCGCGTTCGGTCCGCCGAAAGCTCGACAAATATCTCCGCACCGTTGGACTCGATCCAACCATCTCACCACATACCCTGCGTCACTCGTTTGCGACACACCTGCTTGACAATGGTGCCGACCTACGATCTGTCCAAGAACTCCTCGGGCACCAATCGCTCTCGACCACCCAGATCTATACCCACCTCTCGACAGCACGCGTCGAAGATGCCTACAAAGATGCTCACCCACGAGCAGAAGCCGGCTAAGGCAAATCAATCCAGTGATTCAAACGCCTCAAGCAACGCTTGGGGTGTTTTTTTATACCCGGGGAGCATGAGATCCGGAGCAATCTCGGCCAATGGCACCAGCACGAATGAGCGTGTGTGCAAACGCGGATGGGGGATCTCTAAACCCGGTTCATCGATCACCAAATCACCATAGACCAACACATCGAGATCGAGGGTCCGTGAACCCCATCGAACTTCCTTGGCTCTCTCTCGCCCGAACCCCGCTTCGATTTGGAGCAGCGCATCGAGCAACACCCGAGGCTCAAAATCAGTCTCGATATGCACCACACCATTTAAATAACACTCTTGCTTGCCAGGCCCGATCGGATCGGTCTCGATGATCGTTGAGCACCGCACAATCTTCGTCGACGCCAACAGCGAGATCGCATCAAGCCCGCCCTGAATATTTGCGTGGCGATTGCCCAAGTTACTCCCCATCGCGATGTATGCATCGATACTCATGGACAAGTGAAGGCCTCGGTCTTCAAAAAGTAAACATAAAAAAACCGATCACACAGATGATCGGTTCGAAAATAATCCTCGTTGAACCAGACTCAGTTCGCTTTCATCGGCTCAAGCTCACGCATGCGATGCTGCATCTGGGCTTTGAGTCTTGCCAAGATCGACGAGTGCATCTGTGAAACACGCGATTCGGAGAGATCGAGCGTCGTGCCGATCTCCTTCATCGTCATGCCTTCGTAGTAATACAGCACCACGATCAATCGTTCTGCTCTGGTCAAGCCTTTGGTCATCAGATCTTTGAGATCACGCCTTTGGATGAGCTTGACCGGACTGGTCTGGTGCTCGTCCTTGATGACATCGATTTCGCGGAGTTCACGCGAACCTTCAGACTGATAGCACTTGCGGGTGATGCTCGTCACCGAGACAGCACTCGAATCTCGCTTGTATTTGATATACTCGTTGTCGTCGATTTCGAGTCGCCCGGAGATTTCGACATCAGTCGCCTTGCGCCCGAGTTCCATCTGGATCTGCTGCTTGGCAGCTTCGACCTTCGATGTCCGGTGACGCACCAAACGGGGCACCCAGTCCATCGAACGCAACTCGTCAAGAATCGCGCCACGAATACGCGGGGCGCAGTAAGTCTCGAACTTCACGCCTCGCTCAAGGTCGTAGGCATCGATGGCATCCATCAACCCAAAGAGCCCCGCGGACATCAAGTCCTCAAGGTCGACCTCATCGGGCAATCGTTGATAAATCCGCTCGGCGTTGTATCGCACAAGGTGGAGAAACTTCTCCATCAAGAAGTTGCGTAGCTCGTCGGTCGAACCCGACTGATACAACACCCAGACATCACGCATTTCCATTTCGTCAAAGCGTGTAGGTAGGCCGCTCGACACAGCATGCTGTGCGGAGTTGCGTGAAGAAAATTTTGATCTCATCGCAGTCATTGGTCGGCTCCTTGACCCTTGACACAGGTTGCTTTTCGTGAATCGAACTTGGTTTTCACCGTCATCAAAGATCATTTCTGACCCGTCCGATAGTGCTCAAACCCGTAACTCGAAAAGCGTGAATTGTCCCCCCGAGCGATCCTTGCTCGGGCTGACATGAGTATATCAAATCAACATGCCCGATGTGGTAGCAAACATGTACTTTTTATGCAGCTTTTTTCATGTTCTTGACCATCGACTCATGCGCCTGTTTTTCCATATCCAGATCGGCAAGCTGCTGAGGTATGGTCGGCTCTGGGCGATCATACTTGTACCGATTGACAAACTCACGAACACACACCTCGCCGACCGCTCCGAGGATCTTGCCGACAAACGCGCAGCACACCATCGCGATCAATGCCCGCCCGAGGATGATGATCCCCGGGTTGCCCGCCAAGAGTCCAACGAGACATGCCGTCATGAATCCCATCAATCCAAGCACACCAGAGGTCAGCTTTGTCGGGATATCCGCGAGGTATTCACTCGAATCGAGTGCTGTGCTATCTTCCACAATTTCAATATCAGAATAATCACTCATACACGCTCTCCATCGGCGGAATCATCAGCATACACAAGCCCCAATGCGCATTTCGTGCGCATCATGCCCGTTGACGATCTTTCACGCAAAGCACGCGCCAAAGAATCCACACGAAAAAGCAATCCGCAACTGCGGATCTTCTCGCTATCTACTGATTTTCCAATGGTTTAACCCCGCCCGAAGAATCGTCGGCGGGGGGCAGCACTCGCACGCCCTTCGATTCCCAGCCAATCGATGAGCGATGCCGCCAGTTCGCCCATATCACGCGATGCGTTGCACTTGGGCGCGTCGATCATATAGGGTGTTCTCGCCTTGATCGCTTTTATCACTTTCTTATCACGGCGGATGTACCCGATCATCGGAAGCTGATAGCCGAGGAATCGATCGCAGACCCCCGAGATCCGGGTGTGAACCGCTTGGGCTTCCTTTTCATTGACCGCCTGATTCACAATCAACGCCAAGGTCGGAAGCTTGTGTCCGGGTCGCTCGGCGCTTTGGGCAACAAGTACCTTGATCAGGGCGTAGGCATCAGCGATACTGGTTGGCTCGGGAGTCACAACCATCAGGCACGCGTCCGCTGCATCAATAAACGCGGTCACCGAAGGGCCGAGCCCTGCGCTGGTGTCGATCATGATGACATCGTTGTGCGCTTGAAGATCGTTGAGCCGATTGAGCAACACGCCGCGCTCTGCGTCGTCGAGTTCGCCGACGCGACCAATACCGACTGAACCCGGGATCAGGCGAAACCCGCCAGGAGCATCAATCGCAAGATCTTCGAGTGAAAAAGTAGCAGCGTCGCCAACTGCGGATTCGAGCCTTGCCTTGGGCATCAAACCACAAAGCACATCAGCATTGGCCAAACCGATATCGGCATCGAG
This sequence comes from Planctomycetota bacterium, assembly GCA_024280755.1. Classification (GTDB taxonomy): domain Bacteria; phylum Planctomycetota; class Phycisphaerae; order Phycisphaerales; family UBA1924; genus UBA1924. Next base: position 55,319 of record JAJRPN010000009.1, on the reverse strand, counting down.
CAACATAGCTCGGCGGTTGTGTTTGGCGAGTGCGATCGAGAGATTGACCGAGGTGTTTGTTTTGCCGACGCCGCCTTTGCCAGATGCAATGGCAACTATGGGGATACGACGAACCGGAGGCGAAAGCTTGCTTGTATCTTGCGCAAACTCATCAACGCTGGGCTGCCCTAATGAGCTGACCAGTTCGCGCAATCGAGATGCCTGGTCGTCACCGTTGGCTTGCCCCATTTGATTTTGTCCCCCAGGACCTTCATGCGGGTTGGAGTTGTGTGCCGAAACTGCTTGGCTCATCCGTTATCCTCGCTCCATCTCCGAACCACGGCTTCCGGGCCGTCGAGCACGCAACGCGCCAAACGATCGGCGCGAGCGGGCTCTAAATCATCGGGCACTTCCTGGCCGATGGTAATAAAGCTCAACGGCAAACCGATCCGGTCAGAGAGACCCGCAATAGGTCCGGTGGTCACCGCTTCATCAAGCTTGGTAAGGATACACCGGTCAGGGCCTAAAGCCTTGAATCTTTGGGCAGTCTTCCTCAAAACATTATCCCCAACTGTTGTGGATAAAACAAGATGGGTTTCGTCTGGATTGGCTGCTTGGGTAAACTCGGCAAGCTCTTCGAGCCTGCGGGCATCATTCTGAGATCGTCCGGCAGTGTCAATCACCACGATATCGCAGTCGCTCAGTTCCTCGACCGCTTGGGCGAGTTCTTCTGGAGTATTGGCAACCTTGAGCGGCAATCCAATAATCCCTGCATAGGTTCGTAGCTGCTCAACCGCAGCAATCCGGTAGGTATCAGATGTGATCAACCCAACATTTTTTCCGTGGCGTAACTTGTAGGTAGCAGCGAGTTTAGCGACAGTGGTCGTTTTTCCAACCCCAGTTGGTCCAACCAATGCGATCACGCGTGGACGACCTGTGGATGAGTTGTGGTCAATCGTCAATAAAGACTCAGAACGCACCTGGATCGTCTGCTCGATTGCTCGTAATAGTGCTTGGCGGACGATCAATGGGTCTTTGAGTTCGATTGTATCGAGCCGATCTCGCAGCGAGCCGACCAAATTATCTGCAAGGTCCACAGGTACATCGTTGTCGATCATCTTCGCATAGAGCGCAAACAGGGGGGCGGGCATCTCGCCATTGGGCAGTGCTGCATCTGCATTGCCCGTCCCCACTGCGACCGCGGTCTTGCGGGTTGATTCGAGAACCTGCCCCATCATTTTTTGGAGTGAATCGATCTGGTTTCTCAGCTCGTCGTTGGTTTGAGTCTCAGCCGATGCTGCCCCTTTGATCTTTGGAGCATTGATCTTTGGGCTGGGCTTGGGTTTGCTCTGTGGGATCATGGCCGAGACCACTGGTTGATCTGCAAACCTTGGTGTTGATGGATCGTTTGATTTGGGAGATCTTGGTGCCTTGGGAGATGGAACTTGAGGTGCATCGTCTGCAAAGAGTGCATCGCGGCCATGAAGTCCGCGCTCATCATTAATCTGAGCCGATGGATCTTGAGGCAAATCAACCTGCACATTGGTAGGCATGGCATGGGTTAATCGTTGGCGTGTTACGGTTCGACCACGCTGAATCACGATCTCGGGTTCGCGCACGATGGGCTTTGTTTCGATGGTTTGAGCGGGCATCTGGACTGGCAGTTGTGCAGGTGCCTGCTGGCGAACAACCTGAGGCATGACTCGCGGAACTTTCTGGTGAGAAGCAACCGTCGGCGACGATGCGGTGATCTCGACCATGTTCTTGCCGCCGAGCCCGAGCCATGATCCAACGCGGAAGCTACGGGTATGCAAGATCATGGCATCTTTGCCCAAGTCCTTGCGGACATGGGCGAGTGCTTGGGCCATTGTTTCAGCAGTGTAGGTTTTGAGCTTCATTTGGCCGTCCTGGCAAAGTTTTCGAGCGCCCACAGCGCAGGCGTGGTGTCATCCGCTCATCAAAGCGGGTGTTTCGTACGACCACTGTACACGATCCAAGCCCCGCGCACCACCCGCAACGGGCACCGATCCGCATCATGTTAAGAATCAGGCAACGACCTGCGGCGATGCCCCGACGCCTTGGGGTTGGACGGGGGTTGTTTCTTGCCCGATCGGAGCAATCAACGCGACCGATTCGACATTGATCCCGGCGACCACCTCGTTGTATCCAAGTACCGCAACCACAGGGACATGAGGCTCGACGATCTGCCAAACCGCGTTGCGAACCTGAGGCGATGCGATCACAACGGGCAACCCGCCGCGAGCGCCAACGCTGCCCAAACCTTCCGCAACCTTGGTGGCGATCTCTCGCGCAATCCGTGCGGGCATATTTAAAGTTGTCCCTTGCCCGCCTCGCTCGATGTATGAGTTGATCTGATCTTCGAGCCCGGGATCGAGGGTCACGCACAAAAGCGAGAGATCGCCCTGCTCGTCTTGCAAGGCGTACATCGAACAAATCGTTCGGCGGAGCCCGTTGCGGACATACTCAACGAGGACATCTAAATCTTTGGTCTTGGTGCCCCAATCAGCAAGGGTTTCGAGGATGGTTTCCATATCACGGATAGGGACCCGCTCGCGGAGCAACGATTGCAGCACCTTCTGGAGTTCGCCGGTCTTGATGATCCCGGGGACGGTCTCTTCGACAAGTTTGCCTGCCTTCTCTTTGAGTCCTTCGAGCAGGTTGTTCACTTCTTCGCGGGTGAGCAGTTCGTCGGCGTAGGTCTTGACAATCTCGGTGATATGCGTCGCCAGCACACTTGTTGGATCGACCACGGTGTAGTTGAGCATTTCGGCGCGTGGGCGAAGCTGTGGATCGATCCAGAGTGCATCGAGACCAAACGCGGGTTCCTTCGTTGGAATGCCATCAACCGCATCGGTCACCAAACCAGAGTCCATCGCCATGAGTTTGCTTGTTTCGACAGACCCTGAAGCGACGGTATTGCCTCGGATTTTCACGCGGTATTCCCCCGGCGAGAGCTGCATGTTGTCGCGGATCCGAACCGGAGGCATGACCAATCCGAGCTCGACTGCAAGCTGACGACGAACCGCGCTAATACGATCGAGCAGATCGCCTCCTTGGGTGGTGTCGATCAGTGGGACCAATCCATAGCCCACTTCAAGTTCAAGCACATCGATCTTGAGCAGGTCTTCGACGGGTGGCGCTTCCATCGGGGTGGCTGTTGCTTGGGCGATTTCTTCTGACATCACCTGCGACGCACGCGATTTGGTCAATCGCATCATGGCGTAGGCAATGCCTGCGATCGCTATCGCAGTCATGAGCAACGGCACGGTCGGCAATGGTGTAAATGACAACGCTGCGAGGAACCCGGCGGTGATCATCATCCCAACTGGCTGGGAGGTGAGTTGGGAGGTGAGTTCCAACCCGAGTTCGTTCTTGTCCCCTGAGCGCGTCACAATCAATGCGGCCGCCATCGAGATAATGAAGCTGGGCACCTGGGATGTCAATCCATCACCAATAGTCAAGCGGGTGAAGACCTCAGCAGATTGCCCGGCTGGCCAGTTGCGTTCGACGGTACCGACGGCAAAGCCGCCAGCGATATTGATCACGGTGATGATCAGACCAGCAACGGCATCGCCTTTGACAAACTTGGACGCACCATCCATCGCACCAAAAAAATCTGCCTCGCGTGAGATTTCGTCTCGGCGTTGACGGGCTTCGGATTCTTCGATCATCCCATTGGAAAGCTCGGCATCAATCGCCATCTGCTTACCGGGCATGGCATCGAGTGTGAACCGAGCAGCGACCTCTGCGATTCGACCGGCACCCTTGGTGATGACCATGAACTGAACGATCATCAGGATCGAGAAGATGATCACACCCACAAAGAGCGAATCGCCCGCGACAAACGAGCCGAACGCGCTGATGACCTTGCCGGCCACCCCCATTGCTTCTTCTGGGCTTGCAGCGTCTGCGGTGAGGATCAATCGGGTCGAGGCGATATTGAGCACAAGCCGAAGCAGTGTGGTAGCAAGGAGTAAGGACGGGAACACACTAAACTCGAGCGCCCGTTTCATATAGAGCGTGGTCAGCAGGACGATGACCGCGAGTGAGATATTGAGCGAGATCATGATATCGAGCAATGCCGGTGGCAATGGCACCAACAAAACCGAGATCAACAGTACAAACCCAATGGGCACAATCAGGGATCGCAACTCGGCGACCTTGAGCATCCATGCTGGAAAAATAATCGTGTTTTGCTGCTGTTCTGCCACGCTCGTCTTGGTCTCCTACATCCGTGTAGCTTCAACCAGAAATGATTGCCTACAGGTTATACGCCTACGGGTTCTTCTGCTGGTGTTTGGGTCTGAATTCTCTTGTTCATCTTCTCTTCCATCCGCCCATCGATGCGATAGACAAATGCCAATAACTCGGCCACCGCTTCATAATGCTCAAGCGAGACCTCTTGCCCGACCTCCATGCCCCAATACAACGCACGAGCCAAAGGCGGGCGTTCGATAATCGGGACATCGTTCTGGCGAGCGATCTGGCGAATCCGAAATGCGATCAGATCTGCCCCTTTGGCGGTAATCTTTGGGGCTGCCATAGTTTCTGGGTCATACTTGATCGCGACCGAAAAATGGGTTGGGTTGGTCACAATGACATCGGCCTGAGGGACATTGTTCCCAAGCTGCTGCATGACAATCTCACGGGCCATCTGTAAGCGTCGTCCTTTGAGCATCGGGTCGCCGTCCATTGATTTTCGTTCGTCCTTAACTTCTTGCTTGCTCATCCGCAGGTCTTTGGTGTGCTGATAGCGTTGAAAGATGAAGTCGATCAACGCAATAGCGATCAGCAAGATCGCCAAGATCATCGCAAGCTGGAAGATCATCCGTAAGATCGCATTGATCGCTTCCATCGCCATCAGCATTGGTAAAAGCGCGATGGTATCGAGGTGCGCCTTGATGAACCACCAAGACACCGCGATCATCACGATAAGTTTGAGCAGATTCACGACCGTTTTCATGAGCCCTCGGATGCCGAAGATTCGTTTGATCCCGCTGATCGGCGAGAGCTTGTTGAGTTTGGGCTGGATCGGATCGAAGGAAACCAACCACCCAACCTGAATGAAGTTGCTCACATACGAGACGAGTGCTGCAAGGACAAGCACCGGAAAAACAACCATTATCCCTTCATATGTTGCAACCTTGGTCGCATTGTAGATCGATTCGATGGAGACGATATCGGCGGAAATTTCGCCACCGAGCATTTTCTTCATGAGTCGCAAGAACATGCCTGAGATAGTTGGACCCAGGACAAGAAATATGATCAGCCCGCCCAGAAGCGAGAACGCGCCCGAGAGGTCTTGGCTCTTGGGAACCTGCCCCTTCTGGCGAGAATCACTCAGCTTCTTGTTGGTTGGGTCTTCGGTTTTTTCGCCGAGGTCATCCATGACGCATCCCGATCATGGCAAAGCTCTGGACCCAGTTGTTGAGCAACTCGAGCACGCGAAGCATCTCGTCGCCCGCGATCAACCCGACGGTGCCAATCAGTACCATGAGCGTGCTGAGACCAGCGAGGATCTGAATAGAGAAACCGATACTCATGATATTAATCTGAGGCATCGTCTTCATGATGAACCCCATCGCGACCATCAACATCGAGACCACACCCATGATCGGTGCCGCGACTCGGATCGCAAGCTCGAAGCCTGAATCGAGCACATCAACCAAAAGCTCCAAAGGCGTATCGCCCGCGGTGAATGTCCCCGACCCGATCGTATGAAATGAATCGGCGAGGATAAGGAAGATGGTCTCGAATCCGCCGACAGATATATAGAGGAAGATGCTCAAGAAGAATAACAACTGTCCGATCACACTCGAGTTGGTATCGAGTTCTGGATTAAACGATTCAGCGAGCGAGAGCCCCATCTGATACCCCATGATGTAGCCACCCATTTGGATCGCCATCATGGGGATTCCTGCGATGAGACCGATTGCCAGCCCGATGAGCAGTTCGGTGAACAGCATCGGTGCTAATGAAGGCATGTCCATCGTTGCTGGCAGTGTCATCACGGGCACAAACGGATAGATCGCGATCGTAAACATGAATGCGAGCAAGACCTTAAACATCCGGGGGATGGTGCTACTGGTGATCATCGGGGTGAATAAAAACAACCCGGTGATTCGTGCGAGCACCATGAGGAATGGGATGCCGTGCGCCAAGATAGATTCGATGTTCTCCATAGCCCGATGCGGGATCTCCATGCAAGGGGTTTAGAAGAGTTGAAGCATCTCAGCGGTAAAGATCAAGATGCGGCCGATGATCCAAGGAAGCAGAATAATAGCGACCGTAATCACACCAATGAGCTTGGGCACAAAGGTCAATGTCTGATCTTGGATCGAGGTAACCGATTGGAGCAGACTGATTATCAAGCCGATGATCATCCCGCACAACAACAGCGGCGCTGCAATTTTGAGCGTGACCATCAACGCATCGCGGATGAGCTGGATCGAGGATTCGTCATAGACCATCGGACACTCTCCTGAACCAAAATCCTTTGGAAACACCGAGTTGATGACCATCCGATTCTGACGGATGGGTGATTTTGCAGATCAACATGATCGGGAGCATTAACATCATCGATGCAGTTGCCGCGCTTGCTCTTGGGCCGGCACCCTCTTGAACAAAGCTCTCAAGCAGGCTGCCCACGATCAAGGACCAGCCATCGACCATTACAAAGAGCATGAGCTTAAATGGCAGCGAGATCATGACCGGCGGAAGCATCATCATGCTCATCGAGATCAGCAAACTCGCGATGACCATGTCGATCACAAGGAATGGCAAGTACACCCGGAATCCCATCAGGAATGCGACTTTAAGCTCTGAAAGCATGTAGGCAGGGATCAGTGTGGTGGTGGTGATATCGGCCCGGGTGATTGTCTCAGGCTCGGATGTATCGATACCTTGGTAGTTGAGGATCATGTACAGGCTTGACCAGTTGTTGGTCGCTTCGATCTGATCGAACATGAAATCTCGCATAGGGGTCGATGCCTTCTCCCAAAGCACATCGATCTCACGGATCTCGCCGTTCTGATAAGGCACGACCGCATCGATCCAGATCCGATCGACGGTTGGTTTCATCACCAAAGCGGTCATGAACAACGCCAAACCTGTCACGACCTGCGCCGGGGGCAATGACTGTGTGCCCATCGCTTGGCGGAGCAAGGCAAGCACCACCATGATGCGCACAAAGCTGGTGGTCATGAGCATGATCGAGGGGACAAGTGCGATCACAGTCAACAGCAACATGATGTTGACAGCGACGGAGAGCCCGCCGCGTTGTGCATCTGCTCCAGTTGATGGGGCTGGCGAGGATGGGTTTAAACCTGCACCAAGATTGTTTGCACCTTGCAAGAGCGAGCCGGCATCGTTGAGCAAGTTGAGCGGATTGAACTCATTGAGCGAACCGGGCTGGATAGTTGCTCGATTTGATGGAGCTGTCGATTGTTGAGCCGACGGGCGTTGCGGGCCGACCTGGGCAGAAACATTGCCCGCAAAGCCTGCGAGCATGAAGAAACACAAGATGAAACAGAGGAGTCGGCTCATTCGCCGATCTCCCGACGCATAGACGCCAAGCGTCGGCGAAGCACACCGGCAGCAGCTTGAGCATCTTGCCCAGAAGACCATAACTCTGCACGATCGCCTTCATCATTGGCGATTGTTCGTACAGGTGCGGTTCGACGCGTTGGGAACCGGACAGGGTTTACTTCTGAGTTGCCACGCTCGATCCCGCGAAGATGATCATCGGTAAGATCGTCCGCTTCGCGGAGTGTTTGCTCGAATGATTGGGCGATCAGATCTCCCGATGCCCCTCTGGTTTTGAGCAAGATTGATGCGATATCTTCTGGGTCAGACAGCTCGGAGAGGACCTGCATTGTTCCAGCCTGTCCGTTTTTTCCTTTGGTTGGCGAGGCGTGCGAGAGCAGCAACACCCGGCGATCGAACTTGAGGACGACGAGGGTCATGCCTTTGGAGATTGGATATCGCCCGACCACTTCAATAATCCCGGATGGTGCACTCCCGCCTGCGCCGAGTTGTCCAGCGAGTCCGCCTTGTGATCGAGCGAGGCGTTTGTAGACCTGTCCGAGCCCCAAAATCAGCAAGATTACTCCTGCAAGTGCTGCGATGGTCTGGATATACCCTTTATCAATGATCGGCGAGCCGGTTTGCGATTCATCTGCTCCAATGAGCGTGGTGCGATCTGGCAAATTCGCGGGTTTACCGATTGGCAGCGAACTGGTTTGGGCTTGGATATCGCGTACAACGCTGCTGGTAGTTGATGGCGATTGTGCAGAACGAAAATCGCTGGCAGCAGATTGTAACATGGCATCAATCACTGGCCGGGCTGATTGACTCGCTGAGGGCGTTGTGGATGGCGGAGCGAATGCGCTTTGATCCACGAGTGGAGTTTGTTGAGGCACATCGGTCGGATAAGGTCCAACCTGCGCGATGCTGGTTGTTGCCATCGCGGCGAAGAGTCCGGCGACGAAGAGATTGATTACTTTGGTGGTTCTTTGCATATCGCCATCCTGGCTGTTGCAAGGCGGATCCTCCGCCTGTGTTGGTGATGTTTAGTCCGAACGAACTTGGTGGTGTTTTATGCCTCCACCGAGGTGATGTCCACGATCTCGCTCACACGAACACAGAACATATCGTTGAGTACGAGCACCTCGCCTTTAGCGACGAGCCGATCGTTTACAAAGACATCGACGGCATCGCCTGCGAGCTTATCGAGTTCGACAACAGCGCCGTCGCTGAGCTTAAGAACATCTTCGACATACATTTTGGTCCTGCCAAGTTCGATTCGTACATTGAGATGCACATCGGAAAGCAGATCGATTCCTTCTTTGGGACCCGATGATGAATTACCTCCAAACTCTGGAGCTTCAAAGGATTGTGCATTTGCTCCAGCCATCGGCGAGGGCTCTGGCGGAGCGACTGAATCGGCGACGCCTTGAACTTGATTAATCGCAGCCATCGCAGCGGCAAGTGTCTCGGCCTCTTCGGGGGTCATCTCGGCGTCTTCGCCGACGATGTCTGCCTCGGATGAAGCGGGCGAGTCTCCAACCTGATTAATCGCGGCCATCGCGGCGGCGAGTGTCTCGGCTTCTTCGGGAGTCATCTCGGCATCTTCGCCGACGATGTCTGCCGCATCTACTTTGCCATCATCAGCTTGCGCATCTTCTGGCTGAGATTCAGGCTGATCTTCGGGGGTTGCGTTGTTTTCAATCTCATCAGACATGCGGTGGATTCCATCGATAAACCGGCGCACAGCAACCACACCGGATGCTGACAGAATGGTTATCGGCCGCGAATGGTGATGATGTCCAACTTTTGCGCGTATCGCGCACAATGAATCTTTATGCGCAATATTTGCTGCCCAAGCGATGATTGATACGATTTACGCGTCGGCGGGGAAGCCCTTGCACTCTGGGATGATCACGCGATCGATCCGAGGCAGCCCATCGGCATCAAGCCCGAAAATCTCGTTGAGATAGGTCGTTAGCTGACGGGTGATGGTTTCAAGCCCGGGCTCGCGCAAGTGGCGATCGTGGGCTCGGCGGAAAATCATCGCGACGCCCTCTTTAATCGTTGCAGGATCTCGTTCTTGGATGGCGACAATCTCGTCGACATTCTTCTGACGCACACGCAAGAATATCTCGACACGCCATTCCCAAACGCGTCCGGTTTGCATGTTTTGGAATCGTTCTTTGACGAGTTCGATCTCGACGGGTGCTTCTTCGCCGGTGCCTTCGAGCCCTTCGAGCTGGGTTGCTTCGACCATGCTTGGCCCGCCCATAGAGGATACGAGAAAGAACACCCCAGCACCTTCGATAATCATCATCGCGGCAACGATAATGATCGTCTTCAATGGCCCGCTCTTTTTAGGCTCGCCACCTTCTTCTTCGGTGCCTTCTACTTTGGTTTCTTCGTCGGCCATCGTTCTACCTCGGATCGCGTCTGCGGGTTATCCGCCTGCGCCTGTGAAGTTTGGATCCGGGTGTGTTTGTTCGACAGTCCGCCCGGTTTGATATATCTGTACTCGGCGATTTGAATCGCCCTCTTGCCCGCCAGAGCCCAGGCTGTTTGGTTCGGTGTTGCCAGCCGATTCAACCCGCAGAATCGTTGGATCTACCCCACCTTCTCGGACGAGGAACTCCTTGACTGTTTTCGCACGCTTGAACGCCAGTTCGTCAAAGCCCATGCCGCCAGACACACGCTTGTCTTCGATGCCCCAGGCATGCCCGACGATTGGACAGATGTAGTTGAGTCCTCGAATCTTGGGGGCGATGAGCGTACGGATAAGGTCTTGATCTCGCTTGGTGAGCTGATAGCTCCCAGCGTCAAAGATGATCGATGCACCGATGGCATGGCGGGCACCTTCTTGGACGACATTGACCTGTTCTTCTTTGCCGGGCACATTGGATTCGACATTCTCATCGGTGCTTTTCTTATCACCATCGCGCCGAGCTCGTTCATCGCGGTCGGTAATCATCGAGTTATCGAGCCGCTCAAGTATGTGGGCCATGCCCATGCCGCCGCTCGCGCCCATTGCCTCGTTGATTGATTCAATGATGTCCTGGTATTCGCGTGGTTTTTTGAGTTCGGAGAATGCTGCGAGCAGAATAAAGAAACACAGCAACAGCGACATTAAATCGCCAAAGGTGAGTACCCACTCGGGGACTTCTGCTTTGGGTGCTTTTTTTTTCTCAGGCATCAAACACCTCCCGCCATATTGGCTCGGCGATCATCGTTGTTTACGCAGCTTCTGAAGAAACCGCTGCACGCTCTGATGGTGGCAAGTAAGTCAAGAGCTTGCTCTCGACCACGCGAGGATTGTCACCGGATTGAATAGACATGACCCCGGCGATAATGACCGTCTTGAGCAAGATTTCTGCCTGGTCATTGCAGTAGAGCTTGTCGGCGAGTGGGCCGGCAAATACATTGGCGATCACCGCACCGTAGAGCGTCGTAATCAGAGCCACAGCCATACTTGGACCAATCGATGCCGGGTCGTCCATCGAACCGAGCATGAAGATCAACCCCATGAGCGTCCCGATCATCCCGAAAGCTGGTGCATATTTAGCAAACTGATCGAGGATCATCTTGCCGTTCATGTGGCGTTCCATGAGTCCTTCGAGTTCGGTCTCCATGATGACGCGGATGAGTTCTGGGTCTGTGCCGTCAACAGCCATTTTGATGCCGCGAACAACAAACTCTTCTTTCATGTCGTCGAGATGATTTTCGAGGCTCAAGATACCTTCGCGTCGAGCGATCTCAGCAAACTTGACGAGTTCTTTGATAACTTCGCCGACATCAGATGTGTCGTTGAATACGGATTTGAGGATGACTGTGTGGACTTTGAGAATTTTGGCGAGCGGAAAGGCACAGATCACCGCACCGGTAGCACCACCTAAGACCACCACGACAGATGGAATATTGATCAGCGCAAGCGGGTCGCCACCAAGCACGATGGCGAGTCCAACCGACAGAAGCGCAACAACAAGTCCAATGACAGTAGCTAAGTCCACCGCAAATCCTCCATGTGTTGGGGAAGCATCCGAGCAACCAACACATATTCCGCTTATCGTCGTGGCTGGGGATATTCTTAATCAACACCGTAGGATTCGGCGGATTAGAGGGTGCGAAAAGAGATATTCGGACGCTGGGTCTATGCGGGCGAGCATAACCGACGCAATGATCGCTCAAACTCGATGACGCGTTTGACGATTTCCTTGCTTGGCTCTTTGACGACGAGGTGCTCGCCGGAGATCAATGTGATAATCGTGTCCGGACTCTCTTCGATCGTCCTGATCAGTTCTGCATTGAGGACAAATTTTTGCCCGTTGAGTCGTGTGACCGCGATCATTTCAGTTCCTAACTCCCGCTCTGAATCTTGACTACTTATCGGCCCAATACCAGAAGCTGCTGCATGAGTTCGTCCGCTGTTCTGATCACACGCGACGAAGCCGAGTAGCCCGTCGAGGTGAGGATCATATTGGTGAACTCTTCACCGAGATCAACATTGGAGAGTTCGAGCGCACCTGAGACGAGCGAACCAATACCGAGGACTCCCGGAGGCGCAATCGAGGCTGGGCCAGAGTTTGGCCCGGTGGTGAACAAGTTGCCACCCTCATCGATCAACCCTGCGGGGTTGGTGAAGTTGGCAAGGACAACCTGCCCCATTGTCTTCACGGCACCGTTGGAGAATCGACCAAAGATCACTCCATCTTCACCAGCTGCAAACGATTGAAGCGTTCCTGGTGGGAGCCCGTCGATGGTCAATCCGATCATGCTTGATGGCGAAGCCGCGAGCGATGTGGTGTTGCCCTTATCTGAGAGCAGTTGGATGGTCCAACTGAGAAGTGGATCTGCACCAGTATCTGAACGGTCGATGGTGAGGGAGATTTCTGAGTCGTCTGGATCTGGCTGGCCGTTGGTATCGAAGCCCATCGTTCCTGTCGACAAGGCGAACGAGCCGCCGGTGTCGTCTTGCGAATCGATGAAATATCTCCAGACCGGGCCAGTATCGGGTGTTGAATCGAGCACCATCGAGACATTGACCGAAACCTCAGTACCGAGTGAATCATATCCAACAATGGTTGTTCGGATGCTCTCGCCGTCGGCTGACGCGACCTTGTCTGTTACAAACGGTGCGCCCAATGAACCGCCTGCAGAATCGAGCAGTTCGATATTGCCTGGTGCGATGACGAGATCGTTGACTGTGCCGACATTACTTACGATGCGAATCACACCAGTGAGCGGATCGACGGTCACGCCCGGCGTATTGCCGTCTGGGTTTGCCGAGCCGGTGGTTTGAATACCGATGGTCGACGCAAGAAAATCCATGTATTCTTGAACGGTTGTCGACGCGGTAATATCGAGTGTGCCGTCGGGGAGGTCTGTGCCGCCGCGCGTTGCGCCATCGTCGCCTCGGAACCGGATCGACTGCCCCGCTGCGAATGCTGGGGTGCCTGAGCCAGGAGAATCTGGATCTTCGATATTGATGAGCAGTGTTGTGGAATCGATAAACCCGCCGCCAACCGCTGAAAACCCTGCGGTTTCGGTGCCCATCAGATCGATGATCGTTCCTTGGGTTGGGATATCTCCGTCCTTGTTAAGATTCCCAACAAGTGCGATGTTTCGTGTTGCCTCGGCGATAGTCTGCTTGCCGACGGGGATGTTGATCGGAACAAGCTCGCCGGTGAGGATATTGAAGTTTTCATCGACTGCGTAGCCGAGGAGTTTTTCGCCGGTCGCGGTGGCAAGGTTGTCATCGGAGTCTTGGCGGAAGGTGCCTGCCCGCGTATAGAAGTTCACGCCCGCTCTTTGAACGAGGAAGAACCCGTTACCATCAATCGCCATATCGCGAAGATCACCCGTGCCTGTAAAACCCGCAGCACTAAAATCTCGTTGGATCCCTGCGATCCCGACGCCGTTACCGATCTGCTTGGGATTTACGCCGCCACGAATCTCGCTTGGGCTTGTACCAAACCCGAGGCTCTGAGAAAAGAGCGATTCGAAGAGCATGCGTGAACTCTTAAACGCGGTTGTATTGACATTGGCAACATTGTTACCGATGACATCGAGCTTGGCCGAGTGAGCGTTGAGTCCTGACAACCCTGCGAAGAGTGCGGTAGTGAGAGCCATTGAGTATCCTTCCGTACCCGATCGAATGAAAACGATCGGTGTATTGATTCAGAGCGGTCAATCTGGTGCGCGTCCAGCAAGGGCATGCACCAGCGATGCGTTTCGCACAACGCGTGCCGGACGAAAACCGCCCGTATCGGATGTATCGATACTCGCAGGATCTTCTTTGTTTTCAGATGTTTGGAGCGATACAAAGCCGTCGATCCCGTCGATAACCTCGTGATCTGAAAGCTTGTACACATCAAGCACGACCCGATTGCGCACATCAACGCGCAGCGTTCGCTGATCGTGCAAAATGAGCGCATGATCCACACCGCTTGCTGCTGCCCGGTCGATCCCGTGGGCAATTTTCTTCTGCTGATCAATGCCGAACATGCCTGAAACCGCAGGCCCAAAGCGGACGCCAAGCTCTGTCTTAGGCTTCCCGTTGAGTGCGTCGCCAAGGAGCGAACCGAAGTCTGCACCACTGGTAGGCATAGCGGCATGGTGCGCATCTAAGAGATGCACACCAGCGCCAAGTGATTCGAGAAGTTCGGTTTCGATAGATTTCATCTGCCCCGCCGCTGTGCGTTGATGAGCGTGTTAGACATTGCTCGATACGGTTTTCCGAACAGGGTCGATATCGATTCCAGGATCAGTATCGATCTGGGCATCGTCTGGGTTCACATCGATAATGTGAGGCTTGATTCTGTTCGTATCGTTGTTTGTGTCATCATCGATATCATCATCGTTGTCGATATCATCATCAATGTCATCGTCGATGTCATCATCAATAAAGTCATCGATCGGGCCAACGATCTCGTCGACATTGCGGAAGAACATCCGTGAGCCATCGAACATATTGAGCACCGGGCCATCTTGGGTCATCGAAACGGAGATCACCAGATCGGACACACGCCGATTGTCGAGGGTGATGCCTGAGACGAGCGAGCCGATGAGCTGTGATGCCGACGCGAGTTCACTCTGAACCACCATGCGCTCGAGCGAAGCAACCATCTGTGTATCGGATTCGATCGCACGCAGCGTAGAGAGCTGATCGAGCATCGCGCTGGTGTCGTTTGGTTCCAGTGGATCCTGATTTTGGAGTTCGGTAAAGATGATTTGAAGAAACTGACCACTTGTCAGCGTGGAGAACGCATCGGAAGATGCTGTTGCGGTCGATGAGTTTGGCGTAAAGGCGTCGATAGAGCTCATGGCGGAGTCCTTCAGGTATGATTATGCGATTGCGTCGAGGCCGAGTTCGGTCCAGACGGATTCGGGTTGGTCGGATTGCAGATCATCATCGAACGCCTCGTTGGCTCGTTGATGGGATGAGTGCTCATTGGATTGTTGATGATCGCGGTCTGATGATCGAGCATCCGGGTTTGTACCATTTTGTTCGTTGGTGTTTGCTGATTCTTCCGGAGCCTCGTGATTGATCTCAACCGATTGGAGATTCATGCCTTTGGCGAGCAGGTTGGATGTCAGATCCTTCACGCTCGCGTTGAGGTATTGGGTCGCTTCTTGGGACGAGGTTTCAAATCGTATCGCGAGTTGATCGCCTTGGGTTTTGATCTGGATTCGGATCTCGCCGAGGTGTCCAGGCGTGAGCTTGAGTGTCATTTCATTGTCGCCCGAACGGAGCAATGATGCCAACCCACGCTGGACCTGGGCCATTACCGATGCCCGGCGTGTTTCGGAGAGCATCTCCGTCGGCTGCATCTTTCCGACTTGCGATCCTGAATCGGTGCTGTTTGGTTGATTGCCAACATTGCCCGAATCGATGCTGGTCACTGTGCGAATCACTTGTTGATTCTGCGTACGATTGATCCCCGCGAGATTGCGTGCGCTCAAGCTGATTGCAGAAGCTTCTTGCGGCTGAGCACTAGGAACAACTTGCGAAACCATGCTCGCCACATCTGATCGTTGGCTTTGGGTTTGCCCAGATTCTGGTAATGCTTGTGCTGGAATTGGTTGTTGAATCTCGCTTCTTGGTTGTGCCTGGACATGTTGAGTTGGGAGCGAGTTGGCGGGTATCACCTGAGGCGTAGCAGGAAGATCAGGCGTTTGAAGCTGGGGACTTTGCTGAGACGATGCCTGCGAGCGTTGCGTATCTGTAGGTGGTTGAATCGGCTGAGTCTGAGCGGGCACTTGCACTGTTGGTTCTTGGATCGGTTGATCTTGTCCAAGCCGAGTATTCACCGCGAGCGCGGTGAGATTTGCGTCGGCCGCGTGGGTCATTGATCGGACAACGCCTTTGATTGTCAGACGGGCTTGGTCGCTCTGGTTTTCGAGCAGCCGAAACGCTGATTCATCACCAACATTCACCTGGCCAGTTGTTTGTATTTGGCTCGCCTGGCTTTGTTGAGGCTGGGTCGTATTCGTTTGTGGATGATTGACCTGATTCTTCGCATCAGTGGTAACAGGGCTGCTCGATGCGTCACTCGGAGTTGGCTGGACCTGCTCGGCATTGCTGTTTGTAGCTTGATCGACATTGCCTGTCTGTTCGGCGCGATCTGTTTGGGATTGTTGTTGATCAGATTGAGCAGACTGATCGCTGGGCTTCTCTTCATAAGAAGTTGGATCTGACTCTTCGTCTTGCTCAATAAGCTGATCCTCGCTTGAAGATTGAGTACCTGCTTGGTTACGATCAGCCCGATCTGCACTGAGCGATTGTTGCTCGGCTTCGAAAGCCTGCATAACTTGCGCAAAGCCGAGCGCATCAGATGCGCCGTCTGAGCGCACAAATCGCGTGCTCTGTGTTGGTGCATTGCCAATAGTGTGTGTGTTATCGAGTAGTGTTGGGTGCATTTAATCGGCCTTATCAGAAGGCGTGCTTTCTAAACCACGCAGTCTGATAGACTCAAGCAAATCGGCTGCCAACTGATCTTCGCCCGATTTGACGAACTCGGTCAAGATACTCGTCCGTTCACGATCGCCCATCGAACTCAGATAAGTGACCACCTCTTCCTTCTTCGAATCCCCCAGCAGGTTACTCAGCACGGTCTTGGCATCCTTCGATTTCATACCTGTGATCGTGGCGAGTGATTTTTTGAACTGTTTGCCGCCTTCGAGCCCTGCCAGACGATCACGCATCGCACCGAACTCCTCTTTTTCCTTCTGAAGATCGATTCGATCGAGGATCAAGAGTTCTCGCTCTCGGCGGAGGGTGTCTTGAAGATTTTTAACCTCTCGCTTCATCCGATCGAGCCTTTGGCGGTCGATCTGGGTCATCTCGACGCGGACAAGGTTGCGTTCTTGGGCGTTGAGGGGGATAGCGGGCAAAGGCTTGATCTGCTCGGCGAGTTCCTTGTCGATCTGTGCCTGCTCGGCTTTGAGCTTGGCTTCTTCGATAGCGACTGGCTCGTTGAAGAGCATGGTCATGTTTGTCATGCGGGCTTTGTTGATTCGACCCGACGAGAACAACCACCCGGCTCCAGCAAGCACTGCGAGCAAGTTGAGTATCGCGATGACCAGGATTGCTTTGGTGAGTGTTTTCATAGCTTGATTCCATCAGTTGTTCGGCGAAACCGCATCACGGTCATTTCGTCGAGTTCTTGTGATTCTTTCAGGTTGATTGCTCTTTGATACTCTTCGAGTTGTTGATCGCGGAGGAGTTCGATTGCTTTTCTTCTGGCTGCTGCCTGCCCGAGTTCTTGACGGGCAGCTTTGAGTTTATGAAATACGCCGGCAAGTTCGAGAACCGCACGCTGAGCATCGAAGTTATGCCCAAGCGTGGCGCCCGCTTGCATTTTGACCGCTCGAAGATCAACGCTTTGCCCGGTCGCCAACGCGGCGCTGAGTGTTGATCGTTCATCTTCCATCATAAGCTGACATTGGCGGATACGCGATTCCAATGCCAGCCGCTCGCGTTCGAGCAGCGCGACGACGAGCTGCTCGTCGCGTTCTTCGCGTTGGCGTTGGTCGAGCACGGGTTGGAGTTTAAACTGGAATCGAGCCATTGTCGTTTGTTTCTATTGGTCACCTACGCCTGTTGTTGATTATGTTGTTGGTTATGTTGTTGGTTGATTTGCCCAAGGGAGCGTCGTTGTTGGATCATCTCGCCAGATTGAAAAGCGAGCTTGACCATCAGATCACACGCTGGCTGGAACGGGGCTTGTTCGTTGGTCCGCTGTTGGAGCAGCTCATTGATGACATCGATCATGTCGATCGCGGTATCGGCTTCGGGGTTCGATCCAGATGCGTATGCACCGATTTGGAGCAGGTCTTCGATCTCTCGATGGGCGGCGATGAGCTTGGAAAACTGTTGACGCCCAGCGATATGCCCGCTTTGTGAGACATCACCTGCGACACGCGAGACCGAATCAAGCACATCAATCGCAGGAAAATGCCCCTTATGTGCAAGCTTTCGGCTAAGCACAATGTGCCCATCAAGAATCCCACGAGCAGCATCGGAGATCGGCTCGGTCATGTCGTCGCCTTCGACAAGGATCGTGTACAACCCCGTGATCGAGCCATTGCGCCCGTTTGGGAGCTTGATGCACCCGGCTCGTTCGAGCAATGTTGCCAGCGTCGAGAACACAGAAGGCGTGTAGCCTTTGGTTGCCGGTGGCTCGCCAACGCTGAGTCCGACTTGTCTTTGGGCGTGTGCGAAACGCGTGACCGAATCCATCATCAGCATCACATCATGCCCACCGTCACGAAAATACTCGGCGGTGGTGCTGGCGAGTTTGGCGGCTCGAATTCGTAACAACGGCGACTCGTCGCTTGTCGCCACGATCACGACCGAGCGTTTGAGTCCTTCTTCGCCAAGCGAGTGATCGATAAAGTCCAATACTTCTCGCCCGCGTTCGCCAATCAGTGCGATGACATTGATATCGGCATCGGTTCCTCGTGCTATTTGTCCAAGCAGTGTCGATTTGCCAACACCGGGCCCTGCAAAGATGCCAAGGCGTTGCCCACGCCCCATCGGCGTCATCAGATCAATCGCTCGAACACCTGTCCGCAATGGTTGATCGATCCGCTTGCGATCCATCGGGCTGATCGGTGATGGATTAAGTGGGCGATGAATCGTTTGGGCGATTGGCCCGAGGCTATCAATCGGTTCGCCGAGCCCGTTGATGACCCGTCCGAGCATCGCGTGCGAAACCGGAGCTGCTTGAAAAATCTGTTTGAGCCGAACTGTTGCGCCAGGGATGATCCCGGTGGTATCGGCGAGGAGCATGATGATCGTGTGCCCCGCTTCGAACCCGACGACTTCGCCAGCGATCGTTTTCTTGATCGATGCTTGTCTTGGTGAATCGATCTCGACAAGCGATCCGATCGGTACCGCGAGATCTGTCGCTAAAAGTGTCAACCCGCGCACCGAACTCACGCGTCCAGCGATGCCCATGGGCTCGATCTGCGATAGTGCGTCATGCTCGCGCAGGAACAGATTCATGCTGCATCTTCTTTCGCATCGTGACTTGCATTATTTTTTGCATCATTGTCCTGTGATTCCGTATCCTCTTCCGCAGGAGCATCGGCAATCTCTATACGCGGCAAGAGTGCATCGAGAATCCGATCGAGCTGTGTCGAGATGCTCGCATCAATCACGCCCCCGGTCGCTGTTCTTGTCACACATGATCCTTGCTTGATTGTTGCATCGGTGACCACTTGGGCATGTTCACAAGTCGCAAAGCGTTCGATGAGCTTGGGCAATGCTTCTTGAGCCATTCCGATATCATCAGGATGCACCGCGATAACGAGCCTGGTCGATTCGGTAACATTCGAGAGGACAGATTCCATCTGCTTGATTACAACAGTTGGATCAAGTTCAACGATTCGCTTGGTGACACGCTGAGCGATCAATGCGCCCAGTTCAACAACTTGCGTGCGAGCCTGTTCGAGCATCGCATCTCGTTGATTTTCAAACGCATCAAGTTGAGAAGTCCAGATCTCCATCAGCTGATCAAGCACTTCGGTTCGATCTTTTTTGGCATCTTCTACGCCGTTGACCACACCATCGATGTAGCCCTGCTCATATCCATCACGGTGCCCTTTGTCGTAGCCCTCTTTTTCTGCTGAAGCGATGAGCTGTTTTCGCTTAGCGTTGGCA
This sequence comes from Planctomycetota bacterium, assembly GCA_024280755.1. GTDB lineage: Bacteria > Planctomycetota > Phycisphaerae > Phycisphaerales > UBA1924 > UBA1924. The sequence goes on along the minus strand of JAJRPN010000009.1, from coordinate 35,632 downwards.
AGGTTCAAGATGCTTTGTGCCTCTGCATTTGCAGCATCAACAACCGCGCGCCCTCGCTTTTCGAGATCTGCCAGATCCATCACATACGCGTCGCGTGTGTAGTCTTCGATGTCTGCGCGTTTGATCAATCCCATCGTGCCTGCTCCGTATACAACTTCTCACCCCACCAACACATTGATCAAGGATCAAACCATTTCTGAATCGCCGCCGCGTCCTTCGATGATCACATCGCCAGACTCTTCGAGACGACGGACAATATCGACAATCCGTTGCTGGGAAGCTTCGACATCGGAAACTCGGACCGGACCCATGAACTCCATATCTTCTTGCACCATCGCAGCTGCTCGCTCGGACATATTGGTAAAAATCTTCTGCTGCAACTGTTGGGATGCAGTCTTGAGCGCGAGGGAGAGTTCGTCGTTCTCGACCTCTTTGAGTACTGCTTGGATGCCCTTGTCGTTGACAAGCTTGATATCTTCGAACACAAACATCAACCTGCGGATTTCTTCGACTAGATCAGGATCGTCCGATTCGAGCCCTTCCATGATCGTCTTTTCGGTCGCACGATCGGCCAAGTTGAGGATCTCTGAAACCGTCGGCACGCCGCCCGCTTTTTCCATGCTTTGCATGAGCATGTTGCTCAATCGGCTCTCAAGCCCTTGCTCGACTTCGCGGATCACCTCTGGGTTTGTTTGTTCCATGTTGGCGATTCGCTTAATCACTTCGAGCTGCTTTTCCATCGCCAAACCAATGAGAATCTCGGAGGCTTTATGATGCGAAAGATGGCACAAGATCAACGCGATCGTCTGGGGATGCTCTTCTTGAATAAAGGTGAGCAAGTTGTCAGACTCGGCCCGCTGTAAAAAACTAAATGGTGTTTTTTGCACCTGGGTTTGGATCTGCGAAAGCAGGCGCTCGGCCACACCAGGATCGAGCGAGTTTTGCAAGAGCGTTTTGGCGTATGAAAGCGATCCTTCATTGGCATACTGCGTCGCGATCGAGATGTTGTAAAACTCTTCAATCACCGCATTTTGAAGTTCATCGGACACACGCCCTAGGCTGGCGAGTTCACGCGTAACCTCTTCCACTTTATCTGAGCCCATGTGACGAAGCACATCGGCAGCCGGATCGGAGCCAATAGCGAGCATGAGAATTGCAGCCTTGGTGACTCCATCAATCTCGCTGATGTCATTTGAAATGGATTCGTTTACTTTGCGTGCCATATCTTACTTCTTGAGACCTCGTATTCACTCACACTTCAACATGTTCAGCCCAACGCTCGACGAGCCCGGCTGCGGATTCTGGATCTTGCTTGATCAACTCGGCGACCTGCTCGCGAATCTGCTGAACCTCGATCAACTGATCATCGATCTCGATCCCGGTCATCACATGCTCGCCCTCGCTCGCTTCACCAACAATATCGCCGGCGGATTCGAGGTGCGGCGGGACGCCAACAAGATCTTGTGCGCTTGGCAACTCGATCTTATTGCTCGATCGCTTGACCATCATCGCCATCATCCCGAGCGAAACAACTGCAAGGACGCCAACGAGTACGGTTTCAATCAACTTGCTTGATGACCCGAGGGCCCCGCTTCCACTGCCGCCAGTGAGTGAACTCATGAACCCGCCGCCGCCTTGCATGACCCCGCCCTGGATCAACGATGTTCCAATCGGAGCCATCGAAATCATCAGGCTCCCCTGCGTGATTACGCCATTGGCTCCGATGCCAACAAGGTGAGGCTGAATCAGATTCTCAAAGATAACTTTCTCAAGTCTAAAAAACTCTTCTGCTTCTTCTTTGGTGACCGGGGCTGGCTCTTCGCCTTCAACAACAGGGCGTGTGCTGGCGATAATCCCTTGGATATATTCCTGCGGAAAAATCACTGAAGCATTCACCTTTGTAGGCATCCCCCGAGGATCAGCAACGCTCTTTGTTCGTTGACCGAATGCGTTTTGAAATGTCGTCTCGCCAGTCTCGGTTTCGGTTGATGTCCCAGACCCGCCGCCGGTATTGATTGATGCGGTTTGATTCGATCGCACTCCTGGCTCCGAGCCTCGGCTCGCCTGCTTAGAGTTATTGGTGTTTGTTGTCTCGCTGGCGATCGCCGAGATCGAACCTTCGCCCTTGGGCATGTAGAAGCTTTCTGAAGACTGCACCGCCGTGATATCGACTTGTGCTGTCACCGAGACAATCACGCCTGGGATATGCCCGAACATCGATTCGATCTTCTGCTGTGTATGCTTTTCAACTTCGGTTGCATACTCAAGATATCGCCCCGATGAACGCGAACTCTCATCGGTCACTCGCCGGGCCCGGCCATTGGTTCCATCAATAACCTGCACGCTGCTCGGCGACAATCCTGATACCGCACCTGAAACCATTTGAGCAACGGAGTCTACAAGTGCTTGAGACACAGCCCCCCCCGAACTCGTAAACAGAGTCACCGATGCTGTCGCCGACCGAGAGGCCCGCCCAAGCCCAGAAGCCATCGGGATATCAAGAATCACACTCGCCTTTTTAATAGAGCCAAAGCCCGAAAGGGTGAGCGCGAGTTCATTCTGTTTCGCGATATTAAACTGCTGACGATGCTGCGCACTCGAAGCTTTCCAATCTTGAGACCCGACCAGGTTCCCAAAGAGCAAAGTCGTATCGCCTGGCAGTTGCCCGGTTTCTGCGAGATAAGAGATCGCTAAGCGTTGCTGCCCCTGAGGCACCACAACCTGCCCGTCGACCATCTGCACATCGAAGCCACCCATTTGAAGCGAGCGGACAGTATCGACCTGCCCATCGATCGCCATCAGATTGACCATCGCGGGCTTGGCTGCGTATTGAGAGACTAGAAAGAGGGTCATGACCGCGATAACCGAAAGCGACGCGAGCAAAAGCTTCTGCGAGGCGGTCATCTTGCCGACCTGCTGTTGAATGTTTGCCATTGCTTGGCGTACTTGATCCATCGCTCTTGGGCCTCCTGCCACGAACGGGCGCAATCCTTGCACCCCTAGCACGCGAGAACCGCGCCAGTGAAGGCATCATCGGCCGATGTGTGCGCTGAGCATCACAACACAGTTATACTTTTTTGCGGAATATTGAGGCATGCAGGACTTGCGCACATCTATAAAAAAACCGAGCAATGCTCGGCATGTATCTCTTGTTTTAGCCTTCGATCAGACTCTCATCTGCTTGACTTCTTCATACGCTTCCATGACCTGATTGCGCATTGCTTGGAGCATCTTGAACGCCGTATCGGCCTTCTCGGTCGCTGCGATTACGCCTTCAAGATCGTTCCGCTTACCGGTCATCAAGTCTTCGGTTGCCTTGCCCGCGTCCGCTTGCATCGCGTTGACTTGATTCAAGTTCTCCATCAGCAGCGACTTAAAGTTTGGGCCTTGCCCATTCGCTGGCTTGGATTGTCCTAAACCCGCAGCAGGTAATCGATTCGCATTAGCCGCGCCTGAAATGAATCCGAGTGGGTCGCTCATAGTTGGTTCCGTTCGTCAAGAGTCCTGTTGATCAAGAAGACAAGATTGGTTCGTAAAGAAGATAGCACACTAAGCCAACAAACGCAACGCCTGGGCCAACATGCTTTTGGTCGCTTCGGCTGCAACAACATTGGCCTCATACGCCCGCGAAGCCTCGAGGCCGTTCACCCATTCACTGGTTGTATCGATATCGGGCACATTAATATACCCATTGGCGTCGGCATGCGGATGACTCGGACGATACGCCTGACGCAAAGCACCCGCCTCGATCTGAATATCCGAAACACGAACCCCGAGCCCTTGCCCATCGCCGCTATCTGCCGAGAGCATCACCGATCGGCGAAGGTACGGATCATATTCGCCTTTGGCGTTTTCGAGTGTATTCACATTGGCAATATTTGAGGCGATCACAGCCATCCGCGTGCGTTGTGCGATCATGCCTGAAGTTGAGATATCGAGTGAGCCGTACATTGTTCATCCTATCCTTTTTAGAGAAGCCTCTTAGAGCACACGCTGACCAATTGCGAGTTTGAGCTGAGACTGACTTTTTCGCATCAAATCTGCTGCAATCCGAAATGTTGATGCGTTTTCAACCAACTGCTGCATCAACTTTTCGAGATCTCGATCATTCCCATCATGAAACGCCCCGCCCGTGCCAGATGACACAGGATTGAGGATCATCTGCGAGCCTCGCATGTGTACCAAACTGTTGCGTTTGAGTTCGATTTCACCAAACGCCCCCCCGTTCTTTGTCCGCCGAGAATCGATCGCCTCCCCGAGCATCTTCTGGAAATCTTTGGGATCAACATCCGAACTCTGAAAGCCCGGCGTGTCGATATTGGCGATGTTGTTGGCGATCAGCCTTTGGCGCTGCCCAGCGAACAGGAACATCTTTTCCAATGTTGGCATGGCTCCAGATGTTGATAGATCGCTAATGCCCATTATCGTACTCCACTACGGCCTTTCGCAAAGCCCATACCAACCGCTCTCACCGGCTCAATAACCTGCTCAGCCTCAAAGGTTTGGCGAAACCAAGCTTTCTTCTTTCCACTTCTTGAGCTTGAGCCCAAGTGTTCGCACACCGATCCCAAGTGCCTTGGCGGTTTTCTGACGATGGCCGTTAAACCGCTGCAATGTCGCAACGATCATATCTCGCTCAAGATCTGCCAAGGTTCGATCTCCGGGCAGCGTCTGCGTCTGATGTCCAGATTCAAAGCCGCTCTGTCCCATTGGCTTGGGTTCAGCAACACTCGATGAACTCATCGAGTTGAACCCGTTGCTCACCATTGATGCCCCACTTGGCATATTCATTGGCTTGGCTTCAGCCATTCGTGAAGCGTTGCCGTTCATGTTCGAAGCACGCAAAGGCGTTGCCTTGGGCATCGGGCGCGAGGTCATCAGCCAAGGTTCGATCAGTGTATGAGCGATCGTGGTTGACTTGCTGTCGCTGAGTACAACCGCACGCTCACAGATATTTTGCAACTCGCGTACATTGCCCGGCCAGCGATATCCACGAAGTAGATCAATCGCGCCATCATCAAACCGGGTACATTTTCGCCCGTCTCGTTGACAGATATGATCAATAAAATATTGCGCCAAAATCGGAACATCCGCGAGCCGTTCTCGCAATGCTGGGATCTGGATCGGAAGCACATTGAGCCTATAGAACAAGTCTTGTCGGAACTCACCCATCGATGCTGCGTGTGGCAGATCTCGGTTGCTTGTTGCGATGATTCGCACATCCACACCGATCGTCTTGCTCGACCCAACACGCTCGAAAGCCCGTTCTTGAAGCACTCGCAAAAGCTTCGCCTGAATCTGAGGCGACACTTCCGACACCTCATCAAGCAACAACGAGCCGGTATCAGCAAGCTCGAATCGCCCCTTACGGAGCTTGTCCGCACCCGTAAAAGCACCTTTTTCGTGCCCGAAAAGTTCAGATTCGAGCAGACTCTCGTTGAGGGCGGCACAGTTGACCGCGAGGAACGGCGACTCAATACGAGGGCTCAAATCATGCACCGCATGGGCAACGACTTCCTTGCCAACGCCGCTCTCGCCAGTGATTAATACTGTCCCATGACTCGACGCGACCGCCCGCACTTGCTCGCGAACCTTACGCATCGCATCCGAGTCGCCAATAAGCCGATCTAAACCTGTCAGCCCTTCACGATTCGCGTGATTCGATCGCCCGACATTGGCTTTGAGGATCGCATTTTCACGAACAACCGAGGCATGCGAGATCGCGCGTTTGATCGAGATGATCAGTTCATCGCCTTCAAACGGCTTGGTAATAAAATCATATGCACCGTTCTTCATCGCCTGCACCGCTGTTTCGATCGTTCCAAACGCGGTCATCAGGATCACAGGGAGATCGTCATCGATCTCTTGGATCTCACCAGCGAGTTCGATGCCGGTCATGCCTGGCATATTAAGATCGGTCACCACCGCATCTGGACGACGCGAAGCGATCTCTTTGAGCGCAGACTTGGCATCGCACGCGGTACGAACTCCAAAGCCCGCACGGGTGAGTGTTGACCCGATCGAGTCGCGCATCATTTCTTTGTCATCAACTACAAGAATCATTTTCGACATTTAACTTACCCCATGAGTTTGCACTGCTTGACGCTGTGGCATGATCACGATCTCTGCGCTCTCCAAAGCCTGATCGCTCCGTGAGACCACCAACGAAGGTGTCTTTGGAATATACAACTCGACGGTTGCACCCCTGCCTGAACTAGTGCTTAAACCACTGTTCGAACAGTTATTGGTTACTTCTACCTTGCCTTGATGGGCTTCGATAATCCGATGGACAATCGCCAAGCCCAACCCCGTGCCCGTGTCGCGGGTTGTGAAGAATGGATTGAACATCCGTTCGATTACATTCTCAGGCATCCCATCGCCCTGATCACATACCGAAAACTTCACGCCTTCGACCTGCTGGTTGTCTGATTCGAAAACGACTGCTTCGACCGAAACCACAAGTTCTTGCCCGCCGCCCACACGGTTGGCTTCGCCAGCGTTCCGCAAAATATTGACCAATGCCTGTTGGATCAGTGTTGGATCGCACAGCAGCTCGAAAGAATCATGCTCTAAATCAGATCGGATCACAGCCGAGCCGATCTCAGCACAGCACAACTCGAGCGAACACTCGATCAATGCCGATGTTTCGCACGGGTGCCAATGCACCTTCATTTCTCGGGCAAAGGTCAGCACATCGCCAACAATTTCATCAAGCCCACGCACCGCTCGTCCGATTTTTCGAACAATCTGACACTGCTCAGGCATCGCTGAAAGATCTTCGACAAGCATATTGGCATAGAGCTGGATCGACCCAAGCGGGTTGCGGATCTCGTGCGAGATCCCAGCAGCCATCTCGCCCAAAGCAGCCAATCGGCGCGAGCGTTCGAGCGCCTCATTGGCCTGATGCAACTCTGTGCTTAATCGGCTTACTTCTGATCGAAGCTGCCCGTGCGTCCGTTCGAGTTTGGTCGTCACCTCTGTAAAAGCCGACATCAGCTCACCAAGATCTGTCGTCGAAAGACCGTCACCGATCGCATCAGTGCCTTGATCAACCTGCTCTTCTATCGCATGCGCCATAGGGATCATCCTTGCCGATCTTGAAGAATGGGATTGGGCGTGCTTGGACGCCCTGAATAGGCACGCAATGCGGACTGATTCGTCCCCATATTGGACAACTGCTCAGCCATCGCGTCGCGGGTTGCTTTCATCTGTACTTGATCTTGAGCATCACGCTCTCGCAATCGTTTCATCGCGTGTTCGATCGATGCGATTCTCGCCATCGCCTTCGATCGCTCGTTGTCGCTCACCTTGGCGATCATCTCTGGATCTTCGATAAATGCACCGATTTCTTCGCCGACATTGACCAGCCCATGAACAACCGGGTCTCGCTTGCTCACGATTTCAACGATCTGTGCGACATCGCCGCCCTCGATGGCTTCACTCTGCCCATCCGACAGAACGGTGAGTTGATCCATCAAAATCTGCGCTTGATCAACAAGCGAATGCAGACGGGCTCCGGGAGCGTTGAGCTTTGGTGTCAGATCTGGCTTGGTCATCCGTGACCCTTTTCAGCAGAAACTCTATAGGGAGAGCCTCAAATGAGTGCTCGCACTACGAGGCCGACGCGGGAATCCATTCCCATATCTCTCGGCCTATTTGGTTATCGGCTGTTGGCGCGGATTTCACCAGTTTGTGCGCAAAAAACACTCACTGATCAGACTGAGCAAGAAGCACCGCGCTCGAATCGAGCCAACGCTCCCAGTCGGACCGGTCCATAGGCAGGTTCGGATCATCCCAAACCGTATCTGGCACCGATTCGTAAAACCGTCTGGCTCGGTCGTTTGCGGTTCGCGCCCGACCGATCTGCTTGGTCTCGATATACGCATTGACGATCTGAACCATCGCGACAAGCGACGCTGGATCGGCGACATACCGATCGCGAGCGCGATCATAATACCGGATCGCATTGTCATACTCACCGAGATCAAAGGCACAGTCGCCGAGATAAAAATACGAGTTTCGCAATGCGATCGACTCGAAGAGCCCAAGGTGTGCATCAGCCCGTTGACCCAGTGTCCCGATGGCCATCTCATATTGCTTGATCGCGTCGTGGCGATGCTTGGCAACACTGGCGATTCGGCGGTTTTTTTCGGCTGCCGGCATCGCTTCATCGAGCGTGGCCTCGATCTGATCGCCGAGCCGACGATGGGCGTCTGCGAGCTTGAAATACACCGTCCCGGCTTCAGGATCATCCTGATACCGCGCGATGAACTCGTCATAGCGTTCGATCGCCCGCTCTGCTCGATCGGTGCGATCGTACAATCCACCAAGTTCGAGAAGGGCATCGCGAAAGAGTTGTGTCTTCGAGGTTCCCATCGAGCCGTTGAGTGCGGTGGTGAGCAACTTCTCTGCTTCTGCATCATTCGACAGGTCTTCATCATACAAATACGCCTGCGCCAAAGGCACATGGCTCGCGTCTGCGAATGGTCCGATGTCTGCTCCTGCGCTGCTCTCACGATCAGCGATCAATCCTTTATAGACATCCGACGCTGCCTGAAAATCGCCCAATGCCCGGAGTGATTCGGCCAAGCGGAACAAAGCCTCGGCGTGCTTAGGATCCGAAGGCATCGACTCGGCGAACACCTTAAACGCCTGAATCGCTTCAGGCTGATCGCCAGCGCGATCAAAGAGATCCGCCGAACGCCAAAGCGAATCGGCGTATACAGGTAGATTGGCAACCACATGCTGCTCTGCATGAACACGATAGTTTGTCGCAGCAGACATTAAATGGCGCTGAACCTCCGCACGATTCGACGGATCAAGCCCAAGTAAAGTTCGCACTTCGCTTATCGGTTTGCCGAGCAAAGCCTCTGCCGATGCCTGATGCCCCATCGCCAAAGCGATGAGGACGCCGCTGGGAATATCACGACCCCGATACAACCGATCGGCCAATGTTGCATAGCGAATCGATTCTTCCGAAGCCCCCGCAGATAATGAATCACTCGCTCGATCGAGTAACGATTCGAGAACTTGATTCCTCGAAGGGTACGATTCGATCCCATAGGCATCGTATTGATCCACAAGGGTTTCATATGCTTCGTACGAAAGCTCCGGCTCATTAAGCCCTGCCTCGGTCTCGCCAAGACCAAGCAACGCCAAAGGCAACGCGGTCGAGCTGGAATAGTTGCTCACGATCTCACTAAAAAGATCACGAGCCAAAGCGGTATTGCCCTTTGAATCTTCAATGATCGCTTCCATCAGCAGGATCTCTGGATAGTGAGGCTCGCCACTAACCGAGAGCGTTCTTGCATGAGCTGCCTGAACGCCCGCCTGGTCCATCGCGCCGGTCATGTTGTACGCTTTGGACAAGATGAGATGCAGCCGAGATCTTCCTTCGACGCCCGCGCGTTCGAGCCGAGGCATCGCACGCAAGATTCGAGTGATTGTCTCCTCGGCAAACCCTTGCTCAAGGCGGACATTCCCTTGTGTTTCAAGTGCCCAAACACGATCCGCTACTGGTAAGTTTGGATCGATTAGCATATCAGCGAGCAGGTTCATCGCGGGCACAGTCTCTGGAACCACCCGATCGAGCATCGAGTTCACCGCTTCACGATGGACCGAATCTCGGAGGTATCGCTGAGATTCGGGGATACCACGCGCCCGCTGAATCGCTTGATCGAGCTCATCGCGTGCGATATAGGTCTTGGCAAGCGAGGCGGCATCCTTGGGGCCCAACGCCCCGCCGATCCGCTCGGCTTCGAGATATTCGCGGATGATCGCGACATGGTTCCGGTCGTCATCAAGGTGGAGCTTGCGCTGCCCGCGAAAAATCGATCGGGCTTTGGCAAGGTGATACTGCACCTTATCGACAGTTGGCGATTCTGGTTTAGAAACCCAAGGATACACCTTGGTGTTGAGCAGCTCGATCGCACGCTCATACTCTTCGTTCTCGATCAACCGATTCGCGACCGTAATCGTCGGCGACATATCAGGCTCGGGCGAACCCGAAATCGAAAACGCAACGCCAAACATCAACATCCCCGCACCAACAAGCAGCGCAGGCACCTGCCAAACATCACGCCATCCAGATTTGAGCGCAGCGACCGGATCTTCGGGCATCACAAAGCTCGCCTGCTCGGCTGATTGATCCGTCTCGACACCAACTGCCTGATCGATCTCAACGCCTTCGGGTTGTGTGTTTGGCTCGTCCGCCACGCAAAGTCCTTCCACAGCATCCCCTTGGGTGTGCAAACACACACACCGCGCAGAGGCTGCCTGATAACCTTCATCGGACTTTTGGGGCTCTGGGCTTCATCAACCACTCAATATCATCTCTGCTTGAGTAATCGAAAGAGGTTCAATCCTCAAAATCGGTATCTTTAGACGGATCTTCACCTTTGTAGCCTTCAATCGGGGCGACAACGAGCGTTCTCGTCACCCGATCGCCCCGGTGGAGCATTTCTGGATCGAGCAACGCCAACGCTGCAACCGGAGGCAAAAGCCATTTGATCACATTGCGAACGATCGCAGCCCGCAGCGGAATCCGCTGCATTGTTCCGCCCTGTCCACGAACCACCCGAATTCCCATCAACCACTTGCCCGGCGAAGCGCCCAAGAGCCACTCCATTAACGACATCGCAACAATCCCAGTGATCAGCACCAACGGAATCACCAACCATGATGAATCTGAACGAACAATCACGCTGAGCGTAATAATCTCGATCACCCGCACATCAAAGAGCAGCCCAACAAGAAACGACACAAGAAACACATCAAACATCGTCGCCATCAGCCGACGACCAGGATCGGCCAGGGCGAATCCGTCTGGGATACCCATCGCGTCGGCCTTGTCGGGCATGATGACCACCACCAGCACCCCGACCATGATCAGCACCATCATGCCCATCAAGAACCGCATCTCGGCAACGCTCACCGGCGACGAAACCACCGGATCACCTGCATACACCACAGACCCATCCGCAAGATCAATCTCATACACCTGAATAGTCGACTGGGGCGATGAAGGAGTCCCAGTCACTTCTATGCTGTCAGAAACATGTTCTGAAACGCCAACGAGCCTATTCACCGAGCCCAGCGGGGCGAGTTTGATATTGGTTGGCAGTTCAAGCCCGGTCGCCAGCGTGAAGATCCCTGCTTGAGACCAAGTCTGAACTTCAACCATCCCTTGCTCATCTCGGCTGAGCACATACACACCATGTACCCCCGCAACACTCTCAATCTCGCCCGTTTGCTTGCGAGCCGATATCCATTGGGATGTCCACGATGATTGAGTCTCATCAAGCTCAAATGCTTGCATGCTCTTCTCATCTGAAAGGTCGATCGCAATAAGCCGATCTCCCGCAGCCGAGATCCGCCAACTTGGTCTTTGAACAGTGGGCAGCTCAACAGCTTCCCAACTCGAAGCAGCCAGCGTCATCAATGCGTATTCATCCTCCGATTTGATCAAAGCCCAGAGCGATTCACTCGTTGCTACAAGATCAATCAGTTCACCAGTCGCTTGGATTGCAGGCTCAGAGTCGAGTCGGCCTGAGGGCAAAAAAGACCACACCGATCCCACCGGCGATGCGAAAGCCTGCCCAGAATACACCCGACGAATCGTGCGATCCCCCACTGTAACCTCTGGAAACACAACAAAGACCCGATTCTTGATGGCTGCAAGACCATCTGGGAACTTGTTGAGTGCTCGCACCGCATGAAGCTCTCCGGGGAGTGCGGGATCGATCGGGATCCGTGCTTCTAGATCACCATCGCGTGGCGGCAGATGCACAAGAAGAATCTCATCGTTCGAGTTTGCATACACCGCCCACGCATGCGTGTGGACATCATCAAGGCTGCTCGCAATGAGAACCTGCGCCGATGCCAAGCTGCTCGTGAGCAGTCCGATCAGCATCAAGACCCAAAGTGCGAGGCTTTGAATAAGTGATTGTTGTTTCAATCGTCAGCGCCCGTCTCAGGTGCAGGTGCTGATGTTGGCAGAACATCGAAGGCCTCATCAAGATCAACCGTTTCATGCACGCGATACGCCCGCACTAGTTTTCTCGGCTGATACACCCGAGACTTGATCGCTTTGCTCCGAGGCTCAGACAACTCAATCCGAACCCACCCGCTGTCGTTCGGATTCGTGATCTCGATCTTGCCGGGCACCATAACCGTTCCATATCCTGGCACAGGTGATTCTTTATACCGAGAAAGCGTCGCGGTCGCGATGAGTTCGCCCGCCCGATCAAAGGCTTGCGAGCGAACCACAAAGCTTGTCCTCGGATCAACCCACAGCGTAAACGAGCCCCATCGTGATGGCATGGTGATACCAACAGATTTGCCATCATCAGCCCATCGTGTGCCACCAGCTTGAGAGAGGTCAATGGGCATCAGCCCAGTCAAGGCGATCAACTCGCCCGGATAGACCGGCAGTCCGAGTGCTGCGATCTTCTCAGGTGTTGCCAGATCGAGCTTCCCGATCAGCATGGTTTTATGATCAGCGTTCGAGAGATCGAACGACCAATAGTCCTCCTCGTTGGCACCGAAGGCGAAGTAGGTCTCGCCGAGCTTGCCGATAGTGATCGAGAGCTTGCTGGGCTTATCAATTTGCAGATGCCCCTCACCTTGTTCTTCGTATGACTCGCCGTTGGCGTATGTCCCCTTCGCGCGCAGGCTGATGCGTGCCCAGAGGGTCCCGAGCGGCTCAACTCGCTGGTTATGCTTCTCGGCAAGCTCAAGCGTCGATGGCGGATCGCCAAGCTTGGTCACATCAACCTTGTCCGTAGACGAACATCCAATCAGAACCAGCATCGGCAAGATCAATACGAATCGAAACGCAAATCGCATTACAGTCCTCCCTCGGCATCAAGATTCATCACCTGCCCGAGTTCTTCGGTTGCTTGAGCGATTGTCTCGTTATCAAGCCCAGGATCAATCACATCGAAAAGCTGACCTTCGCCGCCCTTCTGTCGCAGCCGAACAATAAGCACACCCTGCGTCTCTTTCGTCGCGGGTGTCGATCGCTCAAAAATGACCTTCTTCTTGCGCATCAAGATCAGCGTGAGCAGGTAGCGAAACGCGAGTTGTTTGTGTTCGGTGGCTTCGCCGAGCTGCTCGAAGAGATCGAACATCTCGTCTTCGGAAACCAACTGCTTGGGTTGTTCGTCAGATTCAGGGACCGTTCGTTTCCAGAACCCGAAAAGAGCGGTATTGGGAGGCAGGTTCGGGCCTTTCTCCCATGCGTCGAGCGTATAGAGCACCTTGACCAAAGGCTCATCATCGAGCGAATCGATCAATGCAGCGATGTGTTCCTCGCCGACCCCGAGTGCGCGTCCGGTCTGGGCGCATACATCTTGTGTACGAATAATGTCATAGGGAGCGGATGTTGATGCCATAGGGAGAGTGTATCCGCTTTCGTCAGGTTTGTTCTCGACCTGGCTTTATCGACACGACACATCGAAGAATCGTTGGTTCGTTCCGCCTTCACCAACGCGAAAGGTGATCGACTTGCCGCAGCGTGGGCATCGTGCGAGGTATTTTTCGCCATCGGCACTACGGAAAACCCGTTGATATGCACCAGCACAGGTGAACTGCACCCCGAGCCAAGGGCGTTGACCGGGCGTATCGGTGAAGGTTTCACGCGGTGATCGAGATGGGGTTGCACGAATGCCCATAGGATTCTTTCCTATCGGCTAAATCAAGGCATAGACTCAACTCGTCCTAAACCTATGCCACAACATGATATAGCGAAGACTAACAAGTCGTCTTTTGCAGAGAAGTCCACCATCAAGCCGAGATTGTCATTCATAGAATCGGTTTCGACCCATCTTCCACCATTCCTCATCCGTTCAGATTCATACAAAGGTATCAACACGACTCAATGGCTGCTGCTTCCCTTGCCATCTTGCCAGATCCCCCGCCTCCACCTGCCCCGATCGGATTAATCGCAGGCGGCGGCGATCTCCCGATCTTCGTTGCCAAAGGTCTCATCGAGATGGGACACGAGGTGCATGGACTCGGGCTTCATCTACAATACGACGATGAACTCCCTGGCATGTGTACATCATTTCGAGATGTCGGGCTCCTGCGGATGCGTTCGTGGGGCAATCGGCTCAACAGCATGGGCGTGCATCACGCGATTATGGTTGGACGAGTAGACAAAGCGAAGCTGATGCACCAGAAGTGGAAGCTGATCAAAAATATTCCTGATATCACGACAGCCGTGGCGTGGTACAAGCATCTTCGTCATGACAGGCGTTCGCACGCGGTGCTCAAAGTGATCGCAGACGAACTTGACCGGAACGGAGTATCCCTCATCGACTCAACATTCCCCATCATGAACCAACTCTCCGAACCCGGCGTGATGACCACGACCAAGCCCACCTCCAATCAACGCGCAGACATCGAGTTTGTCTGGCCTTTGCTCACCGAACTGCTTCGGCTCGATATTGGTCAATCGCTCACCGTCCGCGATCGCGATGTGATCTCGGTCGAAGCGGTCGAAGGCACCGACCGGATGATCGAACGCACAGGCAACCTGTGCCGACGCGGCGGGTGGACACTCGTCAAAGGCGCACGCGCCCAGCACGATCGTCGATCCGATGTACCAACCGTTGGGCTTCAAACCCTCGAAAACCTGCACAAGCACGGCGGCACCTGCTTGGCGATCGCAGCGGGCGATGTCATCATGCTCGATCGATTTGCCATGCTCGAAAAAGCGGACAAACTCGGGATCTCGATTGTTGGTGTACCAGTTTCGCACGCACCGATCTCGCAGCCTGCCATGCCCGATCCGGCCCAAAACGGTGTAGATTCGGTCTTTAAGCCTCAAACCGATACGGCCCGTGTGACGACGGAACTCAAATGAGCGATACCCAAGACCCCGTGTTTGTTTCCCGAGGCGGGCTCAAACTCCACCACGCACTCAGTGACTTTAACTTCGATCCAACCGGGATGCTCTGTGCAGACTTCGGATGCTCGACGGGCGGATTCACCGATTGCCTCCTTCAGAGCGGATCGCGATGTGTCCATTCCATTGACACTGCCTATGGCGAGTTCGCATGGAAACTCCGCACCGATGATCGCGTCGTCATCCATGAACGCTCAAACGCATTGCATCTTGATACACCAAGCGAAGTCATCGAGCAAGGCGGGATCGATCTCGGTGTGATTGATCTTGGCTGGACGCGCCAGAGCCGAGCGTTGCACGCGGCGGCAGCATGGCTCAAACCCGATGGACGAATCATCTCGCTCGTCAAACCTCACTATGAAGCCGACAAATCTGAACTCGGCGATGGCGGGATTCTTGATCCTGATCGCGCCCAAGAGATCGCCGAATCTGTGCGAGATTCACTTGGTGATCTTGGATACACCGTGCAAGGCTGGACGAAAAGCCCGGTGCTCGGTGGCAAGATGAAAAAGGGCAAACTCAAAGGCAAGGGCAACCCGGAATGGCTCGTGCTTGTTTCGAGCCAATACTCAATCGACAACCCGCCACCCGCACACATATAAAAACACCCTGAAGGGCGCTTATTGATTCGAGTTGGAGCGAGAATATTATGCTGCTCGTTGGTATCCTGTGCCGCTCAGTGCACGGATCATGCGTTGCTTGTCGCCCTCGCGATCGTAGCGTGTGATGACCATCGCCATCTTGGCCGGTCCTGGCTCATCGGCATCGCACCAGACAACATTGCCGGTGAGGAATACCGCACGCCCTGGCCCGGTATCACCAACATTTGATGGGATATCCACCCGCATCGAGATCGTATCGCCCGGCTGGACTGGGATATCGAGTTCAAAGCAGATCCCGCCTTCGGAGATGTCGTAGACATGTCCTTCGCGGGTGAAGGTTGTTTCGTCTGGGTGTAGCCGAACACCGGCACTGGTATAGCCTGGGTTGACTGCGAATCGTTCAAACTCGCGACGGTTGATTGGGTGGGTAGTCATGTCGAACTCCTCTATTCGGGTGTTTTCTGATGGTTTCTGGTGTTGCTTATCGGCCGGTATTGACCAAGACTTGATCCTTGAGGAGAATGTGCGCCTAAACACTGTCGATTCGGCATCTTCGGCGCACCAATCGACCTGCTCTCCCCCACAAACAGGCTACGATCACCCCTATGTTCATAGATCGCGCACGAATTCAGGTCACTGCCGGCGACGGCGGCAACGGTAAAGTCTCCTTCAAACGAGCCAAAGGCATGCCCAAGGGCGGCCCCAACGGCGGCGACGGCGGCAAAGGTGGCGATATCATCCTTGCTGTGGATGAGGGACTCAACACCCTGATCGACTTCCGAGGCATCTATGACTGGAAAGCCGAGAACGGCGACGGCGGCGGGAACAAACAGTGCACCGGCGCGAATGCCTCAGATCGAATCATTCGAGTCCCCGCAGGAACCATCGTCTTCAACGAAGACACCGGCGAACAAATCGTCGATCTTGGGCCCGGCGATTCAATCATCATCGCCAAAGGCGGCAAAGGCGGATATGGCAACGAGCACTTCAAGAACGCCGTCAACCAAACCCCGCGCACCGCTTCCCCCGGCGAGCCCGGCGAAATCTTCGCGCTCAATCTCGAACTCAAAGTCATCGCAGAAGTTGGCCTGGTCGGATTACCCAACGCGGGCAAGAGTACATTTCTCAAATCCGTAACCCGCGCCGATCCGAAGATCGCGAACTATCCGTTTACAACCTTGTCGCCTCAACTCGGGATCGCGATGCTTGATCCGGCTCGCCGAGTGGTCATCGCTGACATCCCCGGTTTGATCGAAGGCGCAGCCGAGGGTGCAGGTTTAGGACACGACTTCCTCCGTCATATCGAACGCACCGAGATCATCGTCCATGTGCTCGATGTCGAACCCGACAACGCGATGAGTGCCGCCGAGAACTACCGAAATATTCGCCAAGAACTCGTCGACTATTCATCCGAACTTGCAGAAAAGCCCGAGATGATCGCGCTCAACAAGCTCGATCTGATGACCCCAGAAGATCAGCAAGAAGCGATTGATGCTTTGCGTACCGAGTTGCAGCTTGGTGCAGACCAAGAGATCTTCCCGATCTCAGGGGCAACCGGGTTTGGATGCGACGATCTGCTCGAAGCCGCGTGGAAACAGCTTCATGGCGACGAAGTACAAGCCGGTTGGTAAACCTTGGCATCTCTTAACGAGCCGCGACCGTAAAGGAGTGGTCTTGATTTTCTAACTCTCATCCGAGAAAAGACCGCTCCCTTACGGTCGCGGCTCGTTGGGAGTTATTCGTATTCACTTCTTCGCTTTGACCCGCCGAACAACCTCGCGATAGTTATTCCGGAAGAATGCGGAGTATTCGATCTCAAGCTCGGCTTGGGCTTGGGAATCTCGCCAAACATTCCGCACCGTGCGATAGTTTGCTTCGGTGAATGGCACCATCTCGCCTTCGATCTCGGTCTCTGGGAACGCATAGAACAACTCATCAAGCTCGGCGAGTTCTTCATCGCTGAACTTACCCGATGCGATCGCCTCGTTGAGTGCGCCGTACCCCTTTCGACATTCATTGGCAATGTCGATCCCGAAGCATCCCATCATCACCTTGACACCAGCGCGCCAACCCGGATTCTTGACATCCGAAACCAACTCGAACGGGTCGGCCTTATCGACAAAGTATTCGACATACTGCTCGTACATCGACCGCTTGACGGGCATCCGCCGAAGCTCGTGCCATCGCGGGCCCATTGGTTTTCCATCGGGGCCCAGTGGGTTGTCTCGATCTTGTTTTCGAAACTGCCAGAGCGCCTGGGCCTCATCGGTCAGGCAGTATCGAACGAACCGCACTGCGAGTTCGTAGTCTGGGCCGCCGTTGATAATCGAGATCGGATCGGCATCAACATACACCGCGCCCGCCGGGTCGGCATAGCCCACCCGATCGCCCCCGCCGGAGTCTTTGATAACCTGTGCCTGCCCGCGCCCATAAAAATCAATCGCCAACCCGGCTGCCGCTTCGCCCTGCGAGACATCAATCGGAGGCTTGGTCGAAGAGTTGGTAAAGTACCGCGTGTTGCCGCTCATGGCGCGGAGTGTCCGCCATCCTTGCTCCCAGCCCTCGTTGCCGAGGATGGAATCAAAGGTTGTCGTAATCGACCCAGACTGACGCGGATCTGCAAGCGCAATCCAACCGGCCAACTCTGGCGCGGTCAGATCCGCAAACGAATCCGGATTCTCGATGCCCAACTTGGCGAATACATCGCTGTTGTACACAATCCCAAAGCTCGAAAGTGCCGTGCCGATCCAGTATTGCTCAGGGTCGTACAACTCTTGTGGCCCGATGGCGTTCTCGCCGAACAGCACATCGAGTTCGGCCTGTGTAAAATCTGCAGGACGAGACATCGAAGCCGAGAGTTCGAAGTTGGTCGTCGTCGAGCCGGTGGTCTTCTTGGCTGAAACCGTGACCCCGCGTTTGACCATGCCGTGATCGAACGATCCGCCACCAAACATGATGTCAAAGGGAATCGTCCCTGATTCGAGCTTGAGCACACCATCGCCATCAATCGAAAACCCATCGCCCTCAGCCCCGCGTTTGAGTGCATCCTTGAACATCGCTTCGAGCTGTTTGCGGATCTCGGAGGTGCCTCCGGGCGTCCGCCAGTCGATACTGACGGCTTCGCCATACTCACGCTCATGCCATTGCACAAACCCATAGCCAAACTCATCACGAATCTGAGGCACATGCGGCGTAACGATAATCAATGTCCGCGTCCCGGGTTGATGCCCAGTGCCCTTTTTGCCCGCACTCATGAGAAAGGGCACACCAAGCACGATGGCCAACAAGATCGCGATCACAATTACTTGAATCTTCATGCCGCAAGTATACGGCCCATCCCCCCTACTGTTCTTGCATGGGCAAACCTACTCCCCACAATAGAGATTGGAAAGATGAATATACGCTCCTATGCGAAAAGTGCGGGTATGTGCTCGAAGGGCTCGACACGGCTGGGCCTTGCCCGGAGTGTGGCAAGCCGATCGCGGAGAGTTTGCCCGAGCGGCGCGTCGGCACCCCTTGGCAGCAGAAGCCGGGGGTGAAGTCGTTGGTGCAAACTTGGTGGATGACGCTCAGGCATCCGAAACAACTCCTAGACATGGAAACACCCACTCATCCACGATGGCTTGCGATCATTACGATTATCACCGCAAGCCTCATTGCCACCGTCGGCTGGATGCTCCCTGCGTACTTACCAAGAAAAATGTATGATGATTACGATGCACCGTCCTCATTTACACTCGTTGCCGTTTTTTTGTCTTTGCAAATGCCCCATTTTTCCTTTTCTTGATACTGACATTCATCGAAACGAGAGGCCTTCGCTTCTTCGGCAATCGCAAGGGCTACCGAGTCACAATTGGAATAAGCAAAGCGATCACCGGGCATGGTTCTGTTGGTTGGCTTCTCTGCGCCTTTGGACTCTTGTTTGCCCAACTCCTTGGCTACGCCTTGGTCTACACGATGACGCCGTCTCTGGTTTTTATAAACGAAAACCGACCTCTCTATCAAGGCCCACCACAATGGGTCTATACCGCAAACTTAGCCCTATACACACTTGTTATCCCCGGCTTCCTCTTCTTCAAGTTCTTCGCCTACCTCGGGCTTCGGCGGTGCAAATACGCCAACAGAATCCGCCCGCAGGAGCAAACCGATGGCTAAACCGACACTTTGGAAAGATGAATACACGCTTCTGTGCCAGGCTTGCGGGTATGTCCTTGAAGGCTTAGACCTTGATACCCAATGTCCCGAGTGTGGCAAGCCCATCGAAGAAAGCTTAGCCAAAGATCGTCCCGGCACGCCTTGGCAGCGCAAGGCATCGATTTTTTCGATGATCAAGACTTGGTATCTCGTGCTTCGGCATCCAAAGCGGACGATCGACGAGATGAGATTTGACGAAGGCGACGGGATCAGCTTTGCTGCCATTACGCCGTTGTTGGCGATGGGGATTTTCAGCTTGGTCTTGCTTCCGATACCATTCGTCAGCAAATATATATCTCTGTTCGGCGCAGTAGTCGGTTTCGGTATGGTGAGCGTGATGTACTGGCTTCTGGGTTTTACCTACAGCGCGATCGCATCGAGCCGGATCCGGTTCGCTGCAAAGCGGCGTGGATACCGGGTTGACCGAGAAGTGTCCTGGGCATTGGCCGGATATGCCTCGACTGCACTCATATTGATCCCGCTGGCTGTTGGCACGGTGATTGTCGTGGGTTTCTTTCTTGGCTTAGCCATTGACCGTGGCTATCTGGATCGTGACCATTGGCTCAGCATCATCTATCGAATACTTGCCTGGAATGCCCTCCTGTTTTGCCTCCCGGTGAGCCTCTTGGCCTTCGAAGTTTTCCCCTACCTCGGGCTTCGGCGGTGCAAATACGCCAACAGAATCCGCCCACAAGAATCTGATCCGAGTTCCACTGCTCGCCCGTAGGGAGCAGTAGTGGCTTCGATTGTCATTGCCACACCGGCACTACTGCGCCGAAGGCGGCGAGTAGTGGCACCCCAAATTCTCATCCTCAACGAGCCGCGACCGTGAGGGAGTGGTCTTCTCTTGGAATATGCTCGAAAATCAAGACCGCTCCCTCACGGTCGCGGCTCGTACAGATACAACCGACCTAGAATCTTCCAATGCAACCACGAAACCCAACTCGACCTATCTTCGTCGGCGACGATCGCACCGGGATCATCCAGATCGGGGGCGGGATCGCACAAGATCATCGCCTCTCCAAAGGACTCACCGAGCTGAGCACCATTGCTCCGATCAGCGTCCAGACCATGACGGCTGGGTACACCTACACGATCGACAAATGCGTCGCTGAGATTCACAAGCTGACGGCTGCCGGCGCGGATATTGTTCGCGTCGCCGTGCCTGAGAAGAAGGACACCGAGGCGCTCAAAGAAATCCTCAATCAAACAACCGTGCCGATCGTGGCTGATGTCCATTTTCACTTCAAGCGCGCACTCGAAGCCATCGACGCAGGCGTACATAAGATCCGATTGAACCCAGGCAACATCACCGATCGCAAACAGGTCGAAGAAGTGATTGATGCCTGTAAGGACGCCAATGGAGGCAGAGGCATCCCGATCCGCGTCGGGGTCAACGAAGGCTCGATCATTGAGCGAAAAGACAAGCAAGCCCGCGCCAAAGAACTCGGTGCCGTCTTCGGCGACAACAAGCATGGCTACATGATGGCCATCATGATCGCCAAGCTCGAAGAATATCTTGATATCTTCTATGAGCGAGATTTCTATGACATTGCCATCAGCGCCAAATCCATGGACGCATCGTTGGTGATCGATGCCTACACCGAAATCTCTAAACGCTTCCCCCACCCCTTGCATCTGGGTGTGACGCACGCTGGACCGAAGGAAACCGGGTGCATCCGATCCGTCGTTGCGCTCGGCACACTCATGGCCAATGGGATTGGCGACACGATCCGTATTTCGTACGCGAACGATCCGATTTATGAAGTCGAAGATGGTTTAGAACTCCTCTACACCATCGGCAAACGCGAACGCATCGGGGCCGAGCTGATCGCCTGCCCCACCTGCGGCCGAATCCAGGTCGATCTTTTTAACCTCGTTCAAGAGGTCAACGACAAACTCAAAGAAGAGATCATTGTGCCGATGAAGGTGGCCGTGATGGGATGCGTGGTCAATGGGCCGGGCGAAGCAGAGGGCGCCGATGTCGCGGTGTTCGCTGGCGATCGCAAGGGCATTATCTATGTCCAAGGCGAAAAAGTCGCGACCGTTCCCGAAATCGAAATCCTCGATCGCTTGCTCGCTGAGTGCAAAGATTTTCAGAACAAGGTTCAATCGGGCGAAGTGAAGCTCGGCGAGAAGAAGGTAGACATTGTGCCTCCCGATCCTGAAGGCGAGCTTGGCTCAGGCTGGGAAAAGATGGCGGCGACACGCATGGGGCACACCCCACTCACCATCGAAGGCGAATAAGACTCGCCCCACATTAGGAAATCCAAGATAGGAATCAGCCCAAATTACTGGGCTTTCTTTGTTGATTAAGCCGAGAGCATTAGACCGAGACTGTTTGCCACTCCTTTGTCTAATGAGGTTTGATATGAATCGTTTGCTTTCTTCGTGCGCTCTTTCGATCGCGATCGTTGCACTTGTTCCCTCAGCGACAATCGCTCAAAGCTCGCCCTATTGCCCGGCGGATATCGTCTTCGACAATGAACTCAACTTCTTCGATGTCTCCGCGTTCCTCGATTCGTATCTTGAGGGCGATCTCGCGGTTGATCTGAACAACAACGGCAACCTTGAGTTCTTCGACATCTCGCTGTTCCTTCAATACTTCATCGGCGGATGCCCAGACCTGACCGACACCGACGGCGATCGCTTGCCGGACTTTGTCGAAACCGATGATGGCATCTATATGGACAGTTTCGGAACCGGGACCGATCCATTGAACGCGGATACCGATGGTGATTTTCTCAGCGACGGCGACGAGGTTCTGGGCACGGTTGATGGGCTGTTTCTGACGGGTGCGTCGCCGGTGATGAAGGATATTTTCATCGAGTGCGATTGGTTTGCGGGCAACTT
This sequence comes from Planctomycetota bacterium, assembly GCA_024280755.1. Taxonomy (GTDB): domain Bacteria; phylum Planctomycetota; class Phycisphaerae; order Phycisphaerales; family UBA1924; genus UBA1924. The sequence continues at coordinate 13,075 of JAJRPN010000009.1, read as the reverse complement.
CGAAGGACGCGACGAGAACTATCGCCCGACGCCTGCGGTTGAGGCAAGACTCGCCAACGCGTTCTTCAACGCATCAACCGCGAATCCATATGATTTACCTGATGGCATCCATATCCATCTTGACTATGGACAGGGCAATGGATTCACGGGGGGGAACCAGCTTCCAGGCTCGCCGGTGTTTATTCTGTTCGATAGTGATTTTAACAACTACAAAGCCAAGCACTTCGACCCGATCCGCAAGGGGTACTTTCACTACGCGATCTTTGGTGATCGGTACAACTCAACCCTCAACCGCTCATCGGGGGTCGCCGAGTTCAACGGCGATGATTTTATGGTCACGATGGTCGACTACAACTCAACCGTCAACATGGCCAACACGATTGCACATGAACTCGGGCACAATCTCGGACTCCGACACGGCGGGTTTGAGAACCGCAACCGCAAGCCAAACTACAACTCGGTCATGAACTACCGCCACCAGTTTAATGGGATAGATATCACCGGCAGTTCAGTCGGCAACGGTGTCTTAGATTATTCTCATGGCGTAAACATCGATCTCAATGAAAACGCCCTGCTCGAACTCAATGGTGTCAACGGATCGGTCGCGATCGACTGGAACAATGACACCATCCTCGATCCCAATCCCTATGCACTCAATATCAACTGCAACTCAACCTTCGCCACCGCCCCCTGCGGCTCAAGCTCAGGCTGTTATGATGCGAACTGTGATCTGCTCCGAGATCATGACGACTGGGACAACATCAACTGGAGCCGACTCGTCTCAGGTACAGATCGGGTTCCGACCCCAGAGCTGATCGAATGCGATAACTGGCCGGGCAAGTTCTTGCCTTGACCTTTTCGTGTGTAAATCTTGCAGATTCATACACAAACACCCCAAATCACCCCCGTCATGGGGTGACAAACCCAGATATTTGTGCTACATTCTGGCATAGGTTAGGGGAGACTATCTCGTGGTTCGAATCAAGCACATCTCAATGAACGATCCTTTGTATTCGCAAGAGATCTCGCTGCGAACTGCGGTTTTGCTTGCTCCTTTGGGCTATACCATCGAAGATTACTGCAATATCGCTCCTGGACGCGAGGAAAAATGCGAGCACTTTGTCGCAATTACTGATCATCCAAGCGGCGAGAAGGTCGTTGGTGCAGCGACTTTGTTCATTGATGAGGATGAATCAACGGGCAAAATTCAACAAGTATGCGTTGATAAACAGCTTCAAGGCAGCGGAATCGGGCAAAAACTGATGATTGCGATCGAAGCTCGCGGGTTTGGCGAACTCGGGCTTTCGAGCCTGTACTGCCATGCCCAGCTTGATGCGATGTCGTTTTATGATAAGCTCGGCTGGTCGGTCGAAGGCCATGAGTTCCAAGAGGCTGGCATCGCCCATCGACGCATGTTTATCTCGGCGCCCAAGCCCGTCGAAGCTACGGATTCGTAACCCTATCCCTTCTTTCGTATCTACAATTTCAGCCCGAATCACGGTTTTTACGCGCTCTATTGACTCAAATCGGTAATACTCAATACATGGCTTCCGATCCTCAAACCCATTCTAAGCCCATTGCTCCCGATGAACTCCGGGAGATCTTTGCTAATCATGGGCTTCGTACCACGCGCCAGCGTGAGGTGGTCTATCAGGTATTGAGCAGCTGCACCGCTCATCCGACAGCCGACGAGTTGATGGATCTGGTTCACGCAATTGACCCAGAGGTCAGCCAAGCAACAATCTATAACACACTTGATGCACTGGTGTTATGCAAGCTCGCACGAAGAATCCCGAGTCCAAGCTCGGGCGGCGCCTGTCGATACGATGGCGATATCGGCGAACATGTCCATCTGCTACTCAAAGACGGGCAGGTTATGGATGTGCCTATAGATCTGAGCCAAAGGATCATCGACTCGATCCCAGAATCGATCTTGGCCGAACTCCGAACGAGAACTGGTGTATCCGATTTCGATATCAATATCGAACTCGTTGCTCACTAACTCTGTTTGTATTCAACGGATTATTCGCCCAACGCTTGCGTGATCAGCCTAGGGTTCATCACCACGCCAACGGGTGAGCTGAGCCCCATCGAGATCGCGTGCTGGCGGAGCAAGTTGATCTGTCGATTTGAAAACCCCATCTTTCGGGATATCTTGCGAAAAGCAAGCTCGCGCGGGTCGACATTCCTTCGATGGCGAAGCACATAGCTCAAGTACACACCGATCAACAGCATGCCTCCAACAATCAAGAGGATTGGTGATACACCAAAGCCCGACGATGAGGCCGCATCAATCGCCGGCGTAAAAAGAGTGCTTGGTCCAGAATCTTGAATCATTGAATATCCATCACCCGCTGATTGATCGCCTGCTCATGGGCATGATATTGCGACTTGAGATCGCTCGAAATCCGGTGGATACAGCTCGATGCACGCGTCTGGATCTTCGCTCCTTCTTCGCAAGATTCATTGCTCCGCATTGCCAGCGATTCGATCTCCGAAACCAGAGGCTTCCAAACCGCTCCCATCGCTTGGCGAGAGTTTCCTGTGAGCGTGCGCTGGGCGACCCAGGTCGCGGCGAGCCGATGCATCGGGCGATCATCGTGGAGCATTTCTAAGAGTGCTTGTCCGGCGGCTCGCGTGTGTATTAGTTGCGACGAACCAGACTCTCGGATCACTCGGCGGATTGCACTCCCACGAACACGATGATGCGGATCGCCTTTGAGTTCGAGCAACTGATTCGGCGAACGAGAAATGGACTCAACCGCGTTCGAGCGGATCCGGGCATCCGCATCGCCAATCGCTTCGCTGAGCATGTACTTGGCAGCGTTCGAATCGACCGCACCCAATGCCATTACCGCAGTCGCCCGGGCGCGGGCGTCGCACTGTTCGCTCTGTAAAATAGAGATCAGGTCAAGCTCGAATCGGTGCTCAATGCCCATAATCCGAATCAGCATCAACCCATCGCACAGCGTTGCAGGGTTGGCGAGTTGATCGCGGATAGAACGAACAAACCCCGCAGGATCTGCATTGTACATCCGCCGAGCTTGCAATCTTGAGCTGGGTATATCTGATCGCATCGGGGTCAATCGGTCTGCTTCTTCACCCGCTACCCGACGAACCCACGCATGGGGTGAACGGGCATTGATCGCAGCGACCTGCATCCGGTGTTTCCATGCTGGCCCGCTGGTGCGCGGTGCAGCGTTGCCAACCGATGACCAGTTGAGCGAGGCATGACGAGCAACCGTCGGCTCGACATCGTACATGTAATCTGGTAGATCGATCGACGAGCATGAGTCGCATGCGTTGAGCCGAACGCTCGTATTTGGATCGGCCAGTGCGGGCTCGAGCAATGCCCGGCGGGCCTGATCGTCGATCGAAATCAACGACGACATCCGAATCAACCCCAGCCGCGAGCGATCGCTGAGCTGATGATAGTTATCGCCTATGGGCAATGGCCCGTCTTCAACAAGTTCGAGCCGACCATTGTGCTGGCGTGTATTGTGACGAACACTTGCGAGCCGAGCGCCTCGCTTGGGGCGAATCGCAAGGTGTGATTTTTGAAGCACAATCTCGTGCTCATCGAGCGAGTCCGCTGTGGCAAGGCGATCAATCGCTGCTGTACCAATTGGTCCGATCGTCAACCAACGCAAGGCGCGTTCACGCAAGATCGGACATGGCGTGCGACGAAGCACCGTCCGCATCGGGGAATGGCTCGGATGATTGCGTTCGCTGAGCAAGCGGCGCATCCGTGCGGTGATCTCGCGCTCCATCGGCGTAGAGACTGCACGATCCATCACCAACAATGCGCTGAGCAATGGTGATCGGCATCGGTGCGCCGCAAACGACCACGCTGCGTCAGCGATCGCACTGAGCAAAATACATCGTTCGAGTTCAAGCACCGCCGGATCGACCGGCAGCGAGATCTTGGGTGTTGCTGCGACCTTGGCCAAATCCTCACCGAGCACATACGCGGGCAAGTGTTCGAGCATGACCATTGTCAAACGCATAAACGCTTTGTCGGCTGCTTTGCGCACTGTTTGATTTTCGTCCGCGAGCAGCTGCCCGACAAGCTTGGCGAAACCGGGATCGGCTGTATCGTGGGCAAGCGAAACGACGGCGAGCCTTGCATGCGGGTCTGGATCTATCGAGAGCGTTCTGGCTGCACGAAGCCAGCGATCTCGCCCGAGCCCTGCACCGAGTTCTTTCATCGGGATCGAGAGTTCGTTCCAAGATTTGGCTACTGCGAGCATTGCGTCGTCTGCGTGTCGATCGCGCCAACGGGCGGGCAGGCGAGCGATGAGTTCGATTGGGCTTGCTGCGGATTGTGAGCCGATGTCCTGTGTGCCACTTTGTCCGTGTGTATGCCCAGATTGGAAACTTGCCAACTCGATGAGCATCATTGCGAGTTCTTCGCGAGATTCTTGAGGTGCAACCTGAATCGCCTCACTCAAGGCAGCGATTCGTTGGCGCATGGGCAGCTTTGCAGCGAACTGCACCGGGTGGTTGGATTGAGAGCCGACATTGGACAAGTTTGCACCTTGTTTGGAAGCGATCACAAGCGACTAGTTTATCATGATATATGCTACCCGTTGTGGAACACATGTGAATAAATGGATGATGTTGTGGATGAAGTGCATAAAAATAGGTATTTCGCCCTCTTTTCTATTTTGGGCTTGGGAAAATGCTTTCCGTCCTATAAGCTCTTCTCTTCGATCGACTCAATTGCCCTTTGGGCGAGAAAATCGTATCGAAACTGTTGATAGAGGTTTCACACGCCTCTACCGGGGACCACTTTCACCATCAGGCATGGGAAGGAATCCATGACCACATGACCCAAACAAAAACCACACACGCATTACCGTCTTGTCTCCAGTCGTATCAGACAATCCTCTATTCCCGCCCTTTGCATCCAGAGCATTTCACGATTCATGACCACAAGGAGATCCGATTCGGGCCTTACCAGTTTGAAGCATGGATCATGGAGGGGCGACACCTTTGCCGATTCGAAATCTCGGGCGCGTGCGCCTGCGAGATCGTTTCTGAGACCTCCGATGGTCTTCCTGACACTGGGATCGTCGAATCGATTTTGTGTGCTGGCGAACGCGAGTTTGAGCATCGGTTCGCGCGATCTGATCTCAACTACATGACCTCGGTGCAGACAGAGCAACTGAGTACAAACATCTACTTATCCACATTCGAAGAACTCGACGAGTTCGCACGCGAGGAAGATTCGCTGGTCTACCGATGGGATGACGAGATGGGCCCGTGCATGAGCATCTTGGCGGTTCAAAGGCTGGCCAAAGAAATCCATGTCCAAAGCTTCCATCTGATCGCCCGCGAGGGATTGGTCTTGCGGACACAATCGCTCTTCGAGCACCTCTAAATCGAGCCCAACAAACTCTTTCAGACCCGGATTCGTCCGGGTTTTTTCGTGGTTTGGGTGCGTACTGGGCTTGGATTGGACGATGAATTGGCTATGCTTATTGCCATGAACGCCCCCACCACCAAGACGATTCGAATATCCATCCGAATTATGCTGCCCCGTTGAGGGCACGGGTGCATCGCACCTGCTCTTGCCGGGGCTTGCTGATCGTCGAAATACGACTCGATCAGCACGAATCGCGTTCAAAAACACAAACCAAAGCCATACGATGAAGACCGTTGCGATCACGCAAGGATCTGGAGATTGACCGATCATGTCCGACACACAAACAACAGACAACAAACCAAACTACAAGAAAACCCTCAACCTGCCCAAGACCGGGTTCCCGATGAAGGCGAATCTTGTGCAGAACGAGCCTGCATCGCTCAAACGGTGGAACCAACTCGCCGACAAGCAGGGCTTGTACAAAGCGATGCGCGAGAAGGCTGAGGGGTTCGACAAGAAGTTCGTCTTTCATGATGGACCGCCGTATGCCAACGGGTCGATTCATCTGGGGCACCTGATGAACAAGTGTCTCAAGGACTTCGTGGTTCGAAGCAAGTTCATGGATGGCTACAACACTCCGTTCGTTCCAGGTTGGGATTGCCATGGCTTGCCCATCGAGCACAAGGTGATGACCGATCTGGTTGAGTCGGGCAAGTTCAAAAAGCTCGAAGGGCTTGATGACGACACGCGGCGCATGGCGGTGCGAAAGGAATGCAAGACTTATGCCTCCAAGCAGGTGAAGCTGCAAACCGGACAGATGGAACGCTTGCTGACCTGCGCCGATTACAAGAATCCGTATTTGACGATGGTGCCTCGCTTTGAGGGTGCGGTGCTTGATGTACTCTCGGGTTTGTGCGCACAAGGCTTGGTCTACAAAGCGCTCAAGCCTGTGCATTGGTCGATCGCCAATGAGACGGCGCTTGCCGATGCAGAGCTTGAGTATCAGGATCGTGAAGACTTGTCGGTGTATGTTGATTTCGAAGCAGCTGACGGCGGTGCTGTTTATGAAGCATTCGGACTCGGCGAAGACGATCGCCCAGGTGCGAAACCGAGTTTTATGATCTGGACGACGACGCCTTGGACCTTGCCAGCCAACTTGGCGATCGCGGTGCATGAACGGTTTGAGTATTCGCTGGTGCGCGTCGATGGCAACATCACCGTGATGGCGAGCGAGCTTGTCGAGAAGGTCTGCAAAGCGGCCAAGGCTGAAGATGTCGAAACGCTCGCGACCTGCAAAGGCGAGCAGCTTTTAGGGTTGCGATATATCCATCCGCTCCGCGACAGCGCCCCCACGCCTTCGGGCGAGCCCGATGCCGACACGAGCAACTGCTATAGCGTCGTGCATGCGGACTATGTGACACTCGAAGATGGTTCGGGCTTGGTGCATACCGCGCCTGGGCATGGCAGCGACGACTACATCACCGGGTTGCGTGTCGGGTTGCCCGTCTACTGCCCGGTCAAAGGCGACGGCACCTACGACGAAACCGTCCCCGAGTGGATCACGGGCATGTCGATCTGGGACGCGAATGATCTCATCGCACAAAGGCTTACTGAGTCCGGGCACATGTTCTTCTCACACAAGTTCATGCATAGTTATCCGCATGACTGGCGGAGCAAAACGCCTGTGATCTTCCGGAGCACGGAGCAGTGGTTTGTGGATGTAAATAAGCCGACCAAGCGCGATGGTCTTGGGTTGCGTCAAATGGCGCTTGATTCAATCGGGCTTGACTTTCACAATCCTCTCACGCCTGCACAAGAAAGTATCGTACAAGAGCAAGAAACTGTGAGCAAGGAAGCAGCAAGAGAGCAACAAAATAATAAGTTAACTGGCGAAGAACTTGCCGAAATGGACAGCCGCTTCAGGCATGTGTTGGCTTATCACAAACGCATGCGCGTCAAGTTCGTTCCGGCCTGGGGGCAGAACCGGATGCGAGGCATGCTCGATTCACGCCCGGACTGGTGCATCTCGCGCCAACGCGCCTGGGGCTTGCCGATCCCAGCGTTCACCATGCCCGACGACAGCGCGTTCATGACCGAGATGTCCTCGAAAGTGATCGCGGATATTGTTCGTACCAAAGGCTCCGATGCGTGGTTCTCCGAATCGCCCGAGACCTTACTCGAAGCCTATGAACCAAGCACCGATCCCGATGCGCCAGCTGCGCTCAACGACGGGTCAGTAAAAATCAGCGATCTGCGTAAGGGCCAAGACATCCTTGATGTGTGGTTTGAATCCGGCTCATCGTGGAACGCCGTGATGCGTGAGCGATCCGATGGCGTCGATTACCCGATCGATCTCTATCTCGAAGGCTCTGATCAACATCGTGGATGGTTCCAGCTTTCGTTGTTGCCCTCATTGGGTGTCATGGGCGAGCCGGCGTTTAAGACGCTGCTCACGCACGGATTCATGGTCGACAAGGACGGCAAGAAGTTGTCCAAATCTAAGGGCGCGTCGCTCAAGGATTTGTTCGATCGGTTCGGGGCTGATGTCCTGCGATGGTGGGTGTGCGGGATCGCGTATGAAAACGATGTCAAGGTTGACGAGGAGTTCTTCAAACTCGCTGGCGAGAGTTATCGTAAGGTGCGCAACACCTTCAAGTTCATGCTCTCGAATCTCAACGAGTTTGAAGCCGACGATTCGATCTCGTTCGATGAAACAAGCCTCGAGGCTTGGGTGCTTGGCGAGTTTGATTCGCTGCAAACCAAGGTCATCAATGCGTACACCACCTATGCCTTCCATGAAGTGCACAAGTTGATCTACAACTTCTGCAACACCACGCTCTCGGGCGAATATCTCTCGGCGGTGAAGGATCGGTTGTATTGTGATTCTTCGGACTCTGATCGTCGTAAGCAATCGCAGCAGGCGTTGTTCATCATGACCGATGGGTTGGCCAAGCTGCTCACGCCGGTGATGTGTCATACCGCTGATGAGGCGTATCGCTCGTTGCACAAGATCGATTCGAAGGATGCGACCCAGAGCGTTCATCTCACGGCGTTCCCTTCGCCAACAGGTGCGAAAGCATCGGGCGATTGGGCGACTGTCATGAGCATGCTTGAAGATGCACAGAAAGTGCTTGAGCAATCCCGCGTTGAACAGGGTATCGATAACCCGCTTGATGCCGGGCTACAAATCGTGGACAGCGATGGCGTGCTGAGCAAGTTCAACATGGACGACCTCGCCGACTTCTGTGGTGTATCGCGTGTGGAATTGCTGACCTCTGGCGAAACTATGGTCACCGATTTGCGTGAAGAGCCTCGGTGTGATCGTTCATGGAAGCGTGACGGAACGGTGAAGCTTCGCTCTGATGGCGGGATGCTCTCGGATCGTGATGCCCAGGCGGTTGGGGTCGAGTAAGAGATAAGAGACGGGCTGGAAGCCCATCCCACCAAGAGAAGAGAATACGCTTCGGTTCGCCGGGGCGTTTTTTCATTGTTTGTGTTCGTCCGAGAACTGACTTGATCGCCCCGGTTATGCCGTGTTGTCTAGACGCAACAGGTCCGAGTTGGTTGTGTGTGGTGAAATGACCACATGGAAGGAACTGATGGTGGTATTGTCGCCGAAAATAGGTGTAATGAGTACCAACACTAACAATCCGACGCCCGATGATTCCAACCAGAACCCTACGCCAGAGAAGAAGACCATCCGTCCGCCGGGTGTGCTTGAGGTGCGTGATCCGTCGTCTGGACCAGTGGCTGCCGATCAGTTGACAGTGCTAGCGCATGATCTGAGCAATATGCTTGACGGTTCGATGCGTTGGCTCGGGCTTGCTGCGGCGGCATTGCCAGAAGAAGATCGCGCACGGGATCTCGATGACATCACTAAGGCACGCGAGCAGATCAAAACGGTGCTATCGACACTCGAACGGATGAGTTCGATGGTCAATGCTGCGATGCGTTCTAAATCTGTCCCGATCGGTTCGCCTTTGCTTGGCGTGTCGAGTGTGGTGACGATTGCGATGGTGATCGATCACGCGGTGGATGTTGTTCGCCCGTTGGCGAGCCAAGCAGGCGTGCGGATTGAAGTGCGGATTGACCCACGCGCGGGAAGATTGCCCGCTGGGCCGATGTACACCGTCGTGCTCAATGGGTTGTTCAACGCGGTGCAGTCTATTGCGAAGACCACTAAGGCTGACTCACTCGATCCGGGCGGCTTGATCGAGATCATCGCACGGGTAGACACCAAACGAGAAGAAACCGTCATCGAAATATTCGACGACGGCATCGGGCTCGACACAAGCGTACGCAACAACCGAGCCTTTAAGCATGGTATCACCACCACTGATAACCATCAGGGCATCGGGCTTTCGATGGCGCATCAGATCGTCGAACAGCTCGAAGGGATTATTACGCTCACCATACGAGACGATCGAGCGACTTCCAAACGCCCTGGGGCTGTGCTTCGGGTGTGTATCCCATCGGTAAGTGAACCCGACGAGGGCCAGAGCATTGGCGATATGGAAATCGGAAAATAATGACCACTGATCATCCACGCATTCTGATTATCGACGACGATCCAATCGTTGCTGACTCGCTCGCACAGTTCTTTAACAACGAGGGGTGCAAGGCGGCGGCTGTCTATTCGCCGTCGGCTGCGCTCCATGAACTGAATCAAGCCAAGGAGAGCACCGCGGGCGCATACCAAGTGGCGATCTGCGACATCAACCTTCCCGAGATGGGCGGGCTTGAACTGCTCCGTGAGATTATCAAAGCACACCGTCAAACATCGGTCATCATGCTCACCGGCTATGGCACCGTCGAGACGGCTGTGCAAGCATTGCGATTGGGCGCGGTCGATTTCCTCACCAAGCCTGTCATCGACGACGAGCTTCGGCTCGGGCTCGAACGCGCACTGCGCCATCACGAACTTGCCCGCGAAAACACCACCATGCGGACTCGGCTCGAAACAACCTTCGGGCTTGGCAACATGGTCGGAGGCGATCATCGGATGCTCAAGATTTCGGAAACTGTGCACGCTGTTGCCAACTCTCGAACAACCGTATTGATGACCGGCGAATCAGGTGTGGGAAAAAGCATGATCGCCAGCGCGATCCATCAGGCATCGAATCGCCAGGCGCAGCCCTATGTTGAACTCGCGTGCGGATCGATCCCCGAAACGCTGCTCGAATCTGAACTCTTCGGACATGTCAAGGGCGCATTCACCGGGGCGCACGCGGACAAGGTCGGCAAGTTTCTCGCCGCAGACGGCGGGACGCTGTTTCTTGATGAGATCAACAGCGCCTCGCCGGCGATGCAGCTCAAGCTCTTGCGTGTGCTTCAAGAACGCAAGTTTGAGCCTGTTGGATCGAACGAAACGATCGAGGTCGATGTTCGGGTGATCCTTGCGAGCAATCAGGCGCTCGAAGAGTTGGTTGCATCGGGCGAGTTCCGTCAAGACTTGTACTACCGGATCAATGTTGTGAAGATTGAGATGCCGCCATTGCGTGAGCGTGTTGGCGATATCCAAACCCTCGCTGAGCATTTCCTTGATCTGCAAGCGAGCGAGTTGGGGCGACAGTTTACCGGGTTCACCCCCGATGCGCTCGATGTGCTTCGCCGTTATGCGTACCCTGGCAATGTACGCGAGTTGTCAAACATTGTCGAGCGGGCTGCGGTGTTGACGCGTTCGCAGACGATCGGGCTTGACGACTTGCCGCCGGTCGTGCTTGAATCAGAAGCACAACCGATGCGGATCACCACGCAGTCAGACGAGCAGGCTTGGATTCCAATGACGCTCAATGATGCGATGCTCGAACCTGAGCGCAAGTTTGTACTGGGCGCACTCGAAGCCAACGAGTGGAACCGTCAGCAGACGGCTGATGTTCTTGGCATCAACCGAACGACGCTCTATAAGAAGATGAAACAGCTCGGGATCGACCCTGACGAACATGCTCAAGCAGGGTGAAGCAAGGGTTCAACCCTTGATTCGGCCGACCAGCGATGCTGCCTTGACTTCGACGCCCTTGAGGATCGATTCGAGCATGTCGCGATTTGGCGCGTACTCCTTGGCGGTCGACATGGTCACCCATTCCTTCTCAACAAGCTCAGCAAAGTGTTGGGTGAACGAAATCATTCCTTCCTCGCGGCTCGATGCTACAACCGAAGGAAGATCTGAATCTCGCTCATCACGAATAAGTTCACGAACCATCGGCGAGGTCAACAAGATCTCGACGGCGGGCACAACCTTCGAGCCTGTGATTTCGTCGTTGGCCGGGATCAATCTTTGTGCGCAAATCGCTTTGAGTGTTGCTGACAACGAGTTGCGAACGAACGCGCGTTCGTCCTGCGGGAAGAACTCGAGCATGCGCCCGAACGCGCCCATTGTATCGGCAGTGTGCAAAGTCGCAAAGACCAAATGCCCGGTCTCGGCTGCTTGGATCGCAGAGAGCACGGTTTCTTGATCGCGCATCTCGCCGATGAAAATCACATCAGGATCTTGACGCACGACATGGCGGAGTGCCTCGTGAAAATCCACTACATCAATGCCGATCTCGCGCTGCGAGATAATCGATTGCTTTGGCGTGAATCGATATTCGACGGGATCCTCGATGGTGATTATGTTCTCGCCTCGCGTGGCGTTTACTTCGTCGAGCATCGAGGCGAGTGTTGAAGATTTTCCTGACCCGGTCACGCCAACGATGAGTATTAATCCATCTCGCTCACGATGCACGATCTGTGAGTACACATCTGGCAGGTGAAGATCGGCATAACTTGGGATATCTGCCTTGACGCGCCGGATCGCCGCGTGGGTGTGGTTGCCAGATCGGAGGAGGTTGATGCGGAAACGATCGCCGCCTTGCCCATCAGAGTCTTCGAGATGCCAAGCAAAATCAAGATCGCCGGTCTCTTCAAATTTTTTCTTCTGAATATCGGAGAGCAACGGATCGAGCAAATGATCCGCTTCTTCTTCGGTCACCGGATCGCCATCGATCGGTCGAAGCGAACCGCCGATGCGATAGGTTGGCGGGATTCCGACCTTAATATGCAGGTCGGACGCATCGAGCCTTGCCATGGCTGCGAGCAGCTTCTTGATATTGAGTGCACCACGAATCATCACGACACCTCTTTTCGTCTTTTCTTTTCGTCAGAAGATTTGAACGCCACGCGCATTATATGGCTACTCAGGGGAGTTTGGAACCTGAAAATGCTCTTTTGAATGCGAATCAATCACCGGAATACTCAACGCGATCGTCGTTCCGAGCCCAACAGTCGAAGCGACTTCAATGCTCGAACCCATTTCTCGGACAATACCCACGACAACAGCCAGCCCAAGACCGGTCCCCTGCCCTCTGGGTTTAGTCGTATAAAACGGGTCGAAAACTCGTTCTTGAACTTCGCGAGTCATCCCCATTCCTTCATCAGAAACACGGAGCCAAACGCCATTGTCATGCTTCTTCACAGCAACCTCAATGCGTTGCCCAAACTCCGAAGCATCACGCGCATTGAGAATCAAATTACTCAAGACCCGCTGAATCATCGATTCATTTGCTTCGATACATATGGCATCTTCGGGCTGACCTGCCCCCCAATAACTAGTCCATTCCTTATGCGAGTATCCTCGTAGAATGGGCGTATTTGGAAGGCAGACAATCATGGCCAGGAAACGGCATTCAGCAGAACAGATCATCAACAAACTCAGAGAGGCCGAGGTCC
>JAJRPN010000008.1 GCA_024280755.1 Planctomycetota bacterium | reverse complement strand
GGCGTAGTACCGATACCGGATACGCTTGCCGCCGACGGTCGAGTTGGAATGCCTTTGCAGGAAGTGATGCCCGCAGTTGTTGCAGATGATCAGGCCAGAGAGCAGGGAACGGTTGATGGGTTTGGCTCGCCGCCCTCATCCCGGCGTGACCGCACCGCCATGCGTGCACGCTCGAATGTCTCGGGCGAAACGATCGGCTCATGGACATCCTCGACCACGAACCAGTCTTCCTGGGGATTGTTCTTTGAGAGCCAGCCTCGTTTGGGTCGCAGGGTTCCATCGCGTGCTACGCCGTTGATCTTGCCCATCGTGCGTCGATTCCAGGCGATCGCGCCGCGATAGACCGGGTTGGCCAGAATACGACTGATCCGGCTGCTCAACCAATACCCACCATTTGGGCAGGGAACGCCTTCATTGTTGAGGCGGTTGGCGATGTGGTAGTAGCCATAGCCCTCGATGCACAGGTCGAAGATGCGCTTGACGACGGCTACGCGGTCGGGCGAACTGTGTACGAAGCGAACGATGTCGCTCTTGGCTTTCTTCACCGATTCACCTGCTTCGAGCACACGGATGAGTTTGCCGTCGGGGCCAAACTCTTGTTTGCGGGTATCGGGGAGCCAGCGGAATGTCCGCAGCACTTGGCCCGCAGCGGTGCAATGCTGTTTATCGAATCCATATGGTGCGGTGCCGCCGGGGGCGCAGTGCTTGTCCATGATGTGAGAGATCGTTCCCCGGATGGAATCGCGTGAGAGTTTGACGCTGTACTGGCGGGCCTGCCACGATTTCACGCCTTGGAGTAGTTCGCCTTCCTCGCCCTCTGGAATACCCTCGGCGCAGAAGATCGCGTCCACGCCGGTGACATGAAGGCGATGGAGATAGAAGCCCGTCTCGTTGGTGCCACCACGCGAGAAGCGGGAGATGTCGTAGCAGAGGACGACGGCGAAATCACCGCCGTCCTCCGCATCTGCGATCATCCGCTCGAACGCGACCCGTCCCCTGACGCTGGTGCCGCTGATGGCATCGTCGATGTACCACCGCTCGATGTGGTAGTTGTTCTCCTTGGCCCATCGCTCAACGAATGTTTTCTGGTCGGGGATGGATCGCTCTTGCATGTCCGTCGAGCGTCGTGCGTAGCCGACGGCTTTGATGGTTTGCTTGCTGCTCATTTGAGCACCGTCTTCGCTGCGGTGAACAGGCCTCGATCGACTTTCTTGAACCGAGCATCTTTTCCCTTCTTGGCAATCTCACGGATGATGGCGGCGTAGAGCGTGGCCGATGGCGTTTGGCCCTTTGTTTTCCAGAGGCCCTTCTCGATGGCGTGCTCAACGATTTCCTTGCAGCCCATCGGTTTCTTCGACTTGACGATCATCTCGGCGGCAATGTCGAGGATGCCCTTCTGTTTTGTCTTACCCTTGGTCGCCTGTTTGGCCTGTGTCGCGTTCTTGGCGGGCTTGGTCTTCGTGCTCGCCTTGGGATTGGCTTTGGCGGGAGTCGCCGTCGTGTTGGCCCGTGTGGCCTTCTTGGTCGCGGTCTTCTCCGTGGTTGTCTTTGGCATCGGAAATCTCCTTTGGGTTTGGGTATATCAATCGAGTTGGGTGACGGCGTAGTTGGTGCCGCAGGTTTGGCAGGCGACGCTTTCGCCATCGTCATCGCAGATCAGGTGATCCATCTCGCGTTGGCCGCATTTGGGGCAGGCGAAGCATGGCGGGACAAGTTCGGCGTTCTCATTCGTCGGGGTGTTCTCGTTGGTCGTCATCATTTGGTTCTCCGTTTTGGTTTTCGTTTCTGGGCAGGCGTCCATTCGCCTGGCGTTGGTCACATGAAGCCATGAAAACGACCGGAATGGAAGGCCATTGGGCCTTTATTTGCCGATGTTTTCGAGATTTCTGAAAACTCGGGGCGACATGTGGGCAAGTGAGTCAAACCGGACCGGACTGGACGAAGAAAGTCTTTCTATACCGGGTGCTGTTCCCGCGGCCATCATCAGATTGCACATCGCCCGGGAGTACCTAATCCATGGTCATGGGGGTGGGGTGGGTCGCATCCCCCATCCCACCCCCCCGGGCCGTCGTCGGCCACGGGGGGGTATGGGGGGGAGCGTGTATACCCCCCTCCCCCCCTCTCACCCCCTCATGATGTCTCCTTGAATGCGGGTTGGGGTTGGGTTGAGAATCGAACGGGATCGGAATATCCGTCCTGCCAACGATGGATCAGTCCGTCCGCCTCGGCCACGCTGAGCAGCTGCTTGGCTTGGATCTTGGGGAGTTCATTGGCGGCGTTCAGAAAGATCTTGTCCCGGCGTTGAGGTGTCTCGGTGATGAACGCTTCGACGAACCGCTCAGGCGTCCACGGCTCGGGCTTGGGCTTCGATGGCGTGGTTGATTTGGAACGCCTGGATCGTGGCCCAGCAAGCGATGAGGGATCAAGCGTGTCGTCGGGGTCCCAGACGGGGAAGTTTCGGCGTAGGCACACGGGCTCAATCGGTGGCCATGACCGGACGGCGGCATCGAGCACGATCACATCCTTCTCTTCGTGGGCACGAAGCACGAGATGGGCATCAGCCGCTCGGCTCTGCGCACCGGCACCGGCTCCCACATCCGTGACGGCCTTGGATGCCTGCCCGCCCTTGGATGAGTGATGGATCAGGATAAAGCAGCACTCGAGCCGGGCCGCGTGGTAGTCGAGCTGGTTGTAGAGCGAGGCCATGGTGCCGTTGTCGTTCTCATCTGTACCAGCGGGCATGAACCGATACCACGCATCGAGCACGATGACACGGAAACGACCGGGTTCGAGCGATTGGAAGTAGGGGCCGAGGGAGATGATGTCGAGTAGCCCGCCGCGGAGGTTGGCGACGAAGAGCGAGTCGGCAATCTTGCTCAGCGGGATGTGCCGGGCCGCTGCGACCTTGGGGATACGGTTGGCGGTGGTCTCTGGATGGAGTTCGTTGTCGATGAGGAGGACATCGCCGCGATGCGTCTCGAATCGGCCCAGCCAAGGCGTGCCCGTCGCCACCGCGATCGCCAGATCATTGACCAGCCAACTTTTGCCTGCCTTGGCTGGTGCGATGACATTCATCGTTTCGCCTTGACGGAGCAGGCCTTCGATCACGGGCGGTCGGAGATGGGGATGATCCGCGAGCAACTTCCCGACGCAGGTGTGCGGCATCACACCGTCTGAATCTGCTCCGAGTGGTGCATTGGGAACGATCCCGCTGATATCCACATCTGTGGCTTGGCCGATCGGTGTGAAGACCTCTGAACAGTTCTCAACGGCCTTGTTGATCGTCATGTCAGCATGCCTCCTTGCCCGCGTGCTCGCGTTTCCATTCATTGAGCAGCCAAGCCGGCAGCGCCTCGGTGCGCCGAGCCCATCGGGTCGTCGCTTCGAGCGTGGAATCCCCTTGGTCAATCCGAATCTCAAACTTGCCGACGCATTCCGTCGCGTCCCTCTTGACCGTGTCCGTGGTCATGCTTGCTCCAATACGATCGCGCGGGCCGATCTGGCGGCCCTTGGTCATCATGAATCTCATTGCTTCGCTTCGTTAGCCCGCGACCGGCTTATGCCTCGCCCTTGGAACGCACCGCCGCCCTCGGGTCGATCAAAGCCGCTCCAAAGTCGTGGTAGACACGCCACGAAGCCGCCAGCCGGTTCACATCTTGGTCAAGCCCGAAGAACTCAACCGTCGGTGACTGCTTACCTTGCAAAAACGCCACGACCATCGCCGCGTTGCTCGGCGCACTGAACAGATACCAGTGCTTGTTGCTCGCCGCCGCCCCGTACTTGGCGGCGTTGTTCAAGCGCGGCTCGACCTCGATCGACACCGCACGCCGAAGGCTGTTGCCCGTTGGCTGCTTCTCAGCGATTTGCTGAATGAACTCGCTTTCCAAGATCGCCTTGGCCGTCGTCTGCAACTCCGGAGCCACCAGCAATGTCCGTGGCCGAAGATCGAGATCATTGCCCTCGCTGTCGCGCTGGGTCAGCATCGCCGTGATGGCCTGGCCGAGCGAGTCAATGCTCAACGCAGTGTTCACGCCCTCGATCAAGTTGCCGTTGCCCGCCGAGAAGAACCCGCCCGTATTGGCCAGCAGCACCTCGAACACCAGGTCATTGAGCCGACGCATCGCGGCCTGCCCAAACGCACGAGCCGTCTGGTCGAACACCGACAAATCATCGTTAACCAGATCCCGCCGATCAATACTCAAGACCTTCCCGAAGGTGTCGATCTTGTAGTTGGCCGTCCACTCGCTCACACTCGAATGCTTGAGTTCGCCACCGGGCGCGACCTGATGCAAACCACCAGTAAACGAAGGCCGGATCGCCGTCTGGTCTTTGAAGTCGCTCGCCGACCGAATCGACGAGAACGCACGCCAGGTAGATGGGGCTTCGTTGTAGGAATCAAGCAGCACCTTGTTGGCCACATTGCCAAGGGCAACGGGCAGGCTATAAGTGCTCATTGCCGCCTTGACCATCTCCTCGCGCCCATGGGGTTCGTCCACGCCATCGAGCCGAAGCGCAGCCCGGCACAAATCCAAAGCATGCGTCGCACGAAGATCATCACCATGTTCCATGGCCAAGGCACCAAGCGACTTCTCACCAAGTTCAGCCAGTCCCATGCGATTGAGCAATGCTGCTTCGAGCATCGTCACGCCACCGACTGATGTCTGGCGACGGACACCGCTCATCGTTGGACGAGATTCACGCAGCAGATTGAGCAGTTGCGCTGAAAGATCCGCGACCTCGATCTGGCCGGAGATGGCCGAGGCCTTGAGTTCGTTGACCTTCTGCTGGTTCGTGCCCCAACCGCTCCCGGGGCTACGGCAAATGTTCTCGATCTGGGTCAGGCGTTCACGTTCGTCGGCCCGGATAGTTTGTTCGTTGACTTCATGAACTTCCATGTTCATCTCCTTTGTGATCTTCCGTGATGCCGCGATGGCGACCGATGTGCTCGCGTCCGCCCCAAGCGGCGTGATACTGACTTCCCTGAGCGTGCCTTTGCGGACAAGCGTGAACCCGCTCGCCGCCGAGAGTGATCGTCCGTTGATCTCGATGGTCTTCCCCGGTTGAATCCGCTCATGCTCGACCGGCACCACGCCGACGCTGGCCTGGAACTGAAACCCGCCGCGCGTCATCTCAACAATCTGCTTGGCTGAATCACCGGCTCCGGAGAGCACGCCTTCGACGATCAACTTCCCGTCACGGATATAAGCATCCCCATGCCCAACCACACCCGAAACCCGGCTGTCGTGATCGGCCAGCAACGCCACCTGACCCGAAGCATCAAGCCCATCGAGGTCGATCGCCACAGGGCCCCAGCGACCCACCGACATGATTCCACCACCATAAGCCATGACCGAAACACGCGGCTGCTTCCGAGTAGCAGACGCCTCGATCTCTACATCTGACGCGGTGAACAGCAGGTCGTCCTTGACCAGAGTCGTCATCGAACACCCCCGCTCTGTACGGGTTGAAGCCCGCCGTGATGAGTTTGGGAGCCAGTGCCTTTACTCTGTCGCGGACGGTGCTTGGCGGTATTTCTAGCTCGCGGGCAGCTTTGCTGACATTGCCGTTGTTTTTGATGACCGACCTGCACATGGCTCGGCTTCCCTGATCGTCGATAAACTCAAGCATGTCGTCAACCGTCCA
The DNA here is from genome assembly GCA_024280755.1 of Planctomycetota bacterium. Classification (GTDB taxonomy): domain Bacteria; phylum Planctomycetota; class Phycisphaerae; order Phycisphaerales; family UBA1924; genus UBA1924. Next base: position 3,952 of record JAJRPN010000008.1, on the reverse strand, counting down.
GTTCGTGCCTCGAAAATTGGCAGTCTTGTCTATTGAGTTTTTCGATTGGGCTTTGCTTTCAGCTCGTTCTGAAAGCTGTTCGATGTCCATAAACAAAATTGGTTTATTCGTTCTTCTCTGACTTTCACGCATGATGTAAGTCATCATCTTTCGTCTGACTACCAAATAAACCAGTGTTGTTGGCTTCGTTTCTTTCGTCGGGTCAAAGTCTAGCGGTTTGCGGAATAGTTCCATTAAAGCTTCCTGAACCGCATCATCGCGGCTCAGGTATTTCGGGCAACATCTCCCAGCTTCTTTGTATGCAAATTTCTTCGCTTTTTTGAGTAGTTCATCTGTCAACTCAAGTTCGTATTTGGCGGAGTCCATGCAATCAGACCTCCTCACCACGCTCAAGCCGTTCCTTGATGTCATCGCATAGTGTGAAGGAGATTTGTGATGGCTGAATGCCGGTCATATTGCCATCATCATCCGTCTGCCCCCGGGGCGGAACCCGGTGCATCACGAAATACTGATCGTTCTCAGGCACACACCGCCCATAGATCTTCGATTCACGCTCAGCTGCCTCACGCAATGGACGCAGGAAACCCACATACCCGCACCCAAGCGTTTGGCACATCGAGGCATAGGGGACGAAGAGTTGCGACTGCTCGAAGTATTCCGCCGCCGCCTCGACATCCTCCTGTGTCCACGCATCCCGGTCGGTCAGGTTGACGGCCTCGTTGTCCAGAAGAAGTTCAAGCATCATGCGTTTGCAGTCATACCCACGAGATCGCAGATGGATGGATACCGAAGCCAGATTCATCGGGAACATCTCCTCCCGTTCCTGGTCGGCCGCTTGCTGGATAAACGGGCTGCTGCCCGCGGGGGGATTCAGCCGGAGTTCGGCATATTCGTCAAAGGTCAATCCGATTCGCATACGATGGCCTCCATGGGCAATGGTTGTCGATGGGAGCACACCAGATGGTCTCCCTACCCTGTTATTCCGCGCGGATTGGGCAATTCGCAACGGAGGAAGAAAATTATTTTAAACCATGGGGTACATCAACACAGCTACCTTGTCTAGCCTCTCGCGGCATGCCCTCCGGATTTGGGAGCAAAAGACTCTGCTAGGTCGCTGAGTAACTCATTTTGGCCAATTGGGGCTCTGGAAAACACCAAAGTCGATTTCCAAACCGGGATATTTTAGACAGAATGTATCTGGAGATGATCAGGTCTAAATAACGCTGATTGAATTGCATAGCGGCCTGTTAGGTGAAATATTGGCTTTCAGCCCTCAAATGGGTGAAAGCCATGTGGGGCAATTCGGCTTTCGGGTACCTGTTGGCCTAGCAATGGTTGATGCTCCATTGGTATGATACTTAAAGTCCGTGAACTTATGGTCATCATCGTGCTCCCATATAGTCTCATGAAAGAGCGTGAAGAACAACAGTTGAAAAAAGCGTTTGGTGATCGAATCAGGAAGATTCGAAAAGACCGTGATCTGTCCCAAGAGACGCTTGCTCTGATTTGTGGTTTGGATCGGACTTACATTGGTGGTGTTGAGCGTGGAGAACGAAATCTTAGCTTGATCAACATATACAAAATATCAAAGGCCCTTCGTGTGCCCGCAAAGGAGCTATTTGATGACTAATCCGTCGCCATATATCAGTGCTCTTCTCGCGAATCTGCGTGCCGTAAGGGAACGAGCAGGGTTGTCAGAAGCCGAGTTGGAAGAACGGCTTATACTTGGCCCAGGGTGGACCGAACGATTTGAGAGCGGTCAGAGCATGCCAAGCTTAGACATGCTCCTTGCCATCCTTCATGAAACAGGTGGTAGGTTTGATGAGCTACTTGAAGGTGTTCCTGATGTAGACGCATCAGATATCGAAAGGGTTATCTATACAGAGGCGGATGGCGACAACTTAACCATCCACTTTCGATATGCCAAATACGATGCACAGTACACGCTTCCCAGAAGCTCGGTTGAAGAATTTGAGCATGTGATCAAAACACTTCGAGATGGTCTGGCTCGATTGAATGAGGTTGATCAGGCACAAACCGAAGCGATAAAAACAGACTCAGTAGCACAAACATTTTTGGAAGCGGTAACCCTTTGGCCTCACGCAAGCCCGTCAGATATTTGGTGGTTTATTGTTTATCGCGCATACTGCGACCCATTTAATCATCCAGCTCAATACGCTAGACTTGATTTCACACAGAGTTGGAAGCGGACGGGGGGTTGGGCACTAGAGGAAATACTGGTTCGGCACTACGGGTCATTTCTAAAAACGGGTGGGATAAATATCTATATCGCAGATAGTGCGGAGAAGGAACAAATTGTTGAAAATCTAAACATTGACGATCGCATTGAGGCTGACAAGATAGATATCGTGCTAACAGGTGATACTCCCGAAGGTCCTGTGTTTTTTGGTGTTGTTCATGTGAAGGCATCATTCGCAGAGCGTAGGACAGACGATGTTCCCATGAGCATCAGTCTTCGAAGAGCAGGGTTTACATCGCCGCTATGGACGATGGACTGCAAGAGTACGCCAGGAACACATCCTGTGAATCAGGGCGAGCTTGGGGCGGCAGATGGACATCGCAGTGCTAAGCGAAAAGATATCGAGGACGAGGGGTATTTTACTGGTTGTTTCTCGTACAACAAAGCGACCAATGAAAGCCTCGATACATTTCCTGATGACCAGCGGATCTATGTTTGTGATTTCAGTGATCCAAACGACTTGTTTTCACAATTCATCGTGACGCGATGGCAAGAGTTTCGCGATCGAGATTGAATAATGGCGCGTCTGATTCTTCGAGTTCATACAGCCGTTCGTTTGCTGCATCCACTTGAACAGTGTCGATTTCAAACCCAATATGAGAGCATCCGAGTCTTTGCGCTGCTAAGTTACTGGTTCCAGAACCCGCGAATGGGTCTAAGACAATAGTTTCTTCATCACACAACCCATACGCTTCAATACATCTGCGTGGCAGTTCCTCTGGGAACCGGGAAAAATGTGCTGGCCCTTTGATTTTTTGGTTAGCAAATTCCCATACGCTTCCAACAGGTGGACTTACCCGGAATGAGTGTTTCTCATTTTTGGCGAGTAGAAAGATGGGCTCATGCTGACGATGGGGTCTACGGCAGCGTCCCTCCGGCATCGGATTTTTCTTCTTCCAAATTACTTCACCGCGATAAAGATAGCCGCGATCACATAAATCAATAACAAGGCGGTTTGGAAGGGCGAGAAGGTTTCCATAAGTGAGCCATCCAACCGTACGGTCTGTGAAAGCTTTTCTTTTTGCTCTTGGTTTTGTATATGCGGAGTTATGATCACTGAGGCCATTTTTTTCAGCACCAAGGGTGCTGTACTGTCGATCATCTAATTTCCAATTTACTGGGGTGTTGAACGCATCGCCAAGATTGATCCACACAATACCTTGTGGCTTGAGTTTAGGAACAATAGCCTCAAATACACTAGCTAAAAAATCAAGATAGTCTCGTGGGTCTTCCTCTGTACCTGTGCCTTGTGATTGTCGTTGCCCCCAGTATGGTGGGCTTGTGACGACGATATCGATACTTTCGTCTGGTAGTGATGGTATAAGATCCAGGCAATCGCCTTTTGCTACTCTATTTTGAACGAATGGGCCAATATTTGTCATAGATTTTCCCCAGAAACAGATACACATAGTCACCATACCGGTCAGGCAGCACATTGTCAAACGATAGCACCCAGTTGTTCAATGTATTCGTTGTGATGATCTGCCCCACCTATCCAGCAACCACGACTTTCCCCCGGTGCCAGGCGAACGGCACAATCTCCACTCGGGTAGCGTGACCTGCCCCCATATTCTGTACCACTCCCTATGTTAGGGCAGTAGCGTTCCTTTGTCCCACCAGAGGCCTGCGGAGCGTAGCGGAGCAGGCCTCTGGTGGGTGATTGACGACCCGGGTAATCCGAGTTTCCGGTGC
>JAJRPN010000007.1 GCA_024280755.1 Planctomycetota bacterium | reverse complement strand
CTGCGTAGCAGACGGAGGGGGTCTTGAAGAAGGCAATAGGCAATGGGGAATAGGCAATGGGGAAGAGAAGAAAGAGAAGACCCCCTCGGCCTCACTTCGATCGGCACCTCCCCCGGAAGCCCGGGGGAGGCGAAAAGAGAGTGTCCTTGTGTGTGGAAAATAAGTCGTCAGGCACGCCCTAGCGAAAACTGACCACAGGCGAGACGCCTGTGCCACGGGTTTATGCGGCTTTGCGCATCTCGCGTGGTTCTTCTGCGCGGACTTGACCATTGAGCAGGTGATTGACTGTTTGCTCGAAATGAAGCACCGAGAAGTTTGTCATGAGGATCATCGAGGGGTGTTGGATGAGCAGTTCGTCGGCCAAAGCGGTCTTGCCGCTGGGCGAGAGGATCAGCACCGGAATCTTCGAGGCTCCAGAATCAAACGAATACATCGCCAAGGCCTCCTCGAGCTTCTCTGCGAGTTGCTGCTTGTCTTTGGGCTGGCGGGCATGGACAATTGCAATGTTGGGCAGCGTGTCTTCAGGGCCCTCGTCGGCGTTGGCCATCACCCAGTGCCCGATGGCATCGACATCGGTGTCCATCGAGATATACAGCGGGTGGAACGCACGATCAAAGGCTGGTGCGTTTGGGTTTGGAACCAATGGGTTGTCATTGTTCGTAGAGTATACGGTTGATCGCATTTCTTTGATCTGCTTTGCGAGCCCATGAACGATCTCGTCGATGTTGATTTCTTGAGTATCGAGTAGTGTGAAGAGTTCTTCGGTTGATGAGATTGTCGTGTTGCCCGAGCTTCCGATTCCCATCGCGTGAATTATCCGATTACTCAGCTCGACAATCGCAGCAAGCCGAGTGTTCTTGGGGCAGACAGTCGAGAGCTTTGAGGGGAGGCAATGATGATTGGCGATCGCGTCGACCAGATCCTTAGGCAGATTCCACGAGTGGAGCATGGTCTGGGCGATCGAGGTGTGATCCGCAAGGAGCAATCGTTTCTCGACAAGTTCGAGCGAGACGCCAAGGCTGTTTGCTGTTTCGAGAACCTGCTTGTATTCGTCGGGGAAGGTTTGCTGGAGAATCACTCGCCCGATGTCATGGAGAATCGCAGCGGTAAATGCGACCTCATCGCCAACATCTGGGCAATAGGATGCAATCTTTGAGCTACAAACCGCGACCGCGAGCGAATGCTCCCAGAAAAGTTCAATATCGAGTGAGCCTGTCGATTTTATCTCGGCGAGATTGTCAAAAATACCAATCCTGGTCACAAGATTCCGGAGTTCTTCAAGCCCGATTCGGATCACCGCGTCTTTGAGTGTGGTGGTTTGTTCGCCTCGAGCATATTCGATCGAGTTGGCGACACGCATCACTTTCATTGCGATGGCCTGGTCCATTTTTAACAAATCTGCAACATCATCAATTTCGGTATCTGATGAATCGATGGCTTCGAGAATTTTTTCAATCGGCTCGCTGAGTGTGCAGATCTCCTCCATCTCTTCAAGCCCTTCTTTGAGCTTGGCTCGTGCGATGATGGGTTTGATTTCTTTGAGCGCAACTGCGGGGTCTTTCGCAGGCATTGGCAGCGGGTATCTGATCTCAGGCGCTTGAGCAGGCTCCGCATCAGAGCTTGATGATTGAGCATTGCCCAGTGTTGCCACACTGACAGCATTCACTTGTTCGATAAAACTGGCAACCGTAAACTTGGATTTGAGCATCACAGTGCACGCGCCGAGTTCGATCGCTTGGGTGATGGGCTTCTTGGCAGCAGCTTGAGTCAGCAGGCAGACCTTGATCTTTGAAGCGTTTGGGTCATCCTTGAGTGTGCGCATCAAGTTCAAGATGTTGTCGTCTGGTAAACGGATCTCGGTGATGATGATGTCTGGAGCGCGCTTGGCGATCATGGCTTTGGCTTGCGAAATTAGCGAGGTGCTTTGCACACGGTATCCCTTTGCACGCAGGATCATCGAGAGGCATTCGCGGGTGAGGGTGCAGCTATCAAGAAGGAGAACAGTTTGCATGGCGAGTATTCCTGTTGAGTACATCACTGCATCGACGCTTGATGAATACTTGTTTATCCTGTTTGTCGGGTGTGACTCAGATTATCCTTGATTAGGGTGATTGCCCACATGGATTTCTACTTAAACAGGGGGGCAAAAAGAAAAACACATAAGACAGATAGGTCTTATGTGTACATGTATTTGTAAAAATATTTTTTCTAGAGTGTCTTTGGTGAGCTTGCGTCGGGATTTATCGTACGCTGGCGGTTTCTTGTCCGACAGTAGCGGGATCTGAGTTTCGGGATTCTGAACCTCGAATAGTCCCTGCGATCGCAGACCCCATTTCTACACGCACCTTGCTCTCTGCTTGCGAAGCGGTCGCAGTAACAGAAGGGCTTGCAGGTGTTTGAGTGTTTTCAGTCCCGTCAGAAGTGTCCATCGCTTCGCGCATTCGGCGTCCAACCTTGAACTTGACGGTCCGTTTCGCGGGTACAGGGACGCGTTCGAGGGTTTTGGGGTTCTGGGCGATGCGTGGGGCACGGTTTTTGACTTCAAAAACACCAAAATCACGGAACTCAAGCCGATTCCCATCGCCGAGTTCAACGATGACCTGATCAAGAAACTCCTGCACAACCTGTTTGACAGCCACGCGCTTCATGCCTGTGGATTCTGCGATTCGGTCGATCAAGATTTTCTTGGTGATCGTGTTCATGATTTCTCTTCCCTTTTTCATGCCAATCAGGCATGGAATATGATTCGGATTGTCCCACGCTCACCCGTAGGCAGCATCCATCTTGTGCACCGAGATTGGTCTTTCGCGTGCATATCCTCTGAAACGACCCAGATACGCGATTGCGAAGGAATACGATCTCCGTGCCCAAGAGTATCGCAGACAAGTGGCTCGTAGTCAATGGGGAAGACCATGTCTTTTGAGAAGTCTTTTTTCGCGCAAGATCGAGTGAACAAAGCACTTGCAATTGCATCATGACTCTGCTATGGGTAAGCATCATGGAACATCAATCCGATCAATCCCACCCCGAAGGCTCGCCTTCTCACCCCTCGAAATCGGGTGTTTTGCTTGCGCCAGGGGTGTCTGTCTCGGTTGATGCGATCGTCATCACTTTTGTTCGTTCGTCGGGCCCGGGCGGGCAGAATGTCAATAAACGATCGACCAAGGCTCAACTGCGCGTTTGCATCGACGATATTCCGCTCAATGATCGCGCCCACGCCCGATTACTTCGTCTTGCTCGCAGCGCGATCAACTCGAACAATGAGTTGGTGCTCAGTGCCGACGACACCCGAAGCCAATCGAGAAACCGACGCGCGTGCATGGATAAGCTCCGCGAAATTATCATGCGATCGCTCATCGAACCCAAAGCACGCAAGGCAACAAAGCCAACACGAGGCTCGGTTCGGCGTAGGCTTGAAGCCAAGAAGCAACGATCCGAAACCAAACAGCGACGAAGGCCACCAGATAACTCATGAGCGCATTCAACACATCAAAATCACAAGAGATTGTCCTCGCGATTGAACTCTCGAACCCGAGTGCAGCATCATCGGCACACGCTGTTGCCTTGTTCTCATCTGATGGACTTATCGGCTCAATACCCGTTCCAGACGGTCTACGAAGCTCCGATGCGGTGATGGTTCTTATCGAATCGCTCTGTAAAGAACACGACATTGAGCCTGGTGATGTGTCGAAGATCATCGTCTCTGTCGGGCCCGGTGGCTATACGGCGTTGCGAATCGCGACGACCACCGCCAAGGTTTTGGCGCACACGATCGGATGTATGTTGGTTGCGGTGCCTACTGCATTTGTCGCAGCAACTGCGATCGAGCCAAAGCATCGACCTGCGTTGATCGCACTGGCATCGAAGAACGATCTCGCACACTGCTCGGTTCTCCAAGCCGATGGCCAGATCGAATCGGTGGGGATTATGGATGCGACAAAGATCGACGCGTTGAATATCCGGTCGATCTTCGCAGATGGATACCTTCCCAAGTCGTTTTCCCAGTGTGCCCAGCAACTCGGAATCGAGATCTACCCGATCGTGCTTGATGCGCGTCATTGTCTCGATGCGTCTCGGGGGTTTTCCCCGGTCGAGCCGATTAATTTACAGCCGATTTATGCCCGTGAGCCCGACGCAATCACCCAATGGCGTGAACGATCAAAGAAGTAAGCTCTTCCATTGGTTGATTGGTCGTCCGTATAACAAAATTTGCGTGCACATCATCAAGATCATGCCCGATCGTGTCAACCCGTGCGATCCCTGTGAAGTTAGGTAAGCTGCGCGACGATATCCGATCATGCGGGCCACTACCCAGAATCTTTGGTAGCCGGTTTCGCGTTAGATCACGGAAGGTCGTAGGCAATGGTCGTACAACAAAGCGATTGGTCAGACAAAAAGGTTTTCACTACTGGTGAAGCCGCCAAGGTCTGCAAGGTCAGTCAACAAACCATCATCCGGTGTTTCGACTCGGGTCGTCTCAACGGATTTCGAGTCCCTGGGTCTCGGTTCCGCAGGATCCCTCGCGATGAGCTTATCCGTTTCATGCGCGAGAACGAGATCCCGCTCGAATCCATCGGCTCGACCCGCAAGCGCATCCTTGTGGTCGATGATGAGCCTGAGATTTTGTCATTGATCACCGACATGCTCGAAGGTGATGGTCGATTTGAAGTGTGCCAAGCATCGACGGGCTATGACGCCGGGATCGAGACCGAACGCTTTAAGCCGCACCTCATCGTGCTTGATTACATGCTCCCCGATATCAACGGCAACATCGTTTGCCAACGAGTCCGCGCATCGAAGACCATGCCCAATACACGGATATTGTGTGTTTCAGGTGTGGTCGAAGCTCAAGAGGTCGAGATGCTTCGGAGTTCTGGAGCGGATGATTTTCTTAAGAAACCCTTCGATCTTCGTGAGATGGTTTCTCGGATCGAAACGCTTTTAGAGCTTGAAAAAAAGGCTTAAAACAAAATCTTGAAGCATAGTTAAGTTGTACCACAAACCCCAAAACGCATTGGGCACACGATGAATCAGAATCAAGATCCACAATCTGAGCCGAAGCAAACCGATTCGCAGCCGGAGATGAACGAGAAGCAGATCGACCTGATCCTTGCCAATATCGATCATCTCCCAACGCTGCCAGCGGTCGCGACCAAGCTGATGTCGATATCGAGTGTTGAAGATATCGATCTTGAGGAAGTGATCAGCCTGATCGAGTCTGACCCGGCAATGAGCGCCACGATTTTGTCGATGTGCCGAACCGCGGATAAAGGGCTTGGCGACAAGATTACGACCGTTCGCCATGCGGTGATTATGCTCGGGCTCGAAGCCGTGCAGGTAGCGACGCTGAGCGTGCATGTGTATCAGCAGCTCAATGCCAAGTCGAAAGATCAAGAAGAAGGGTTGTTCGATCATTCAGGGTTCTGGATTCATTCGCTCGCGGTCGCCTGCGCCTCGCACGCGATCGCATCAGATCATCCGGCGATGGGTGTTTCGCCCGAGCAGGCGTATATCGCAGGGCTGCTCCATGATCTTGGCAAGCTTTCGTTGAACTTGATTTTGCCTAAGGGCTATGAGCGGGTGCTTGGGATGTCCAAGTCTCGCCATTGCGCAGTGTGCTTGGTCGAGCGCACCATGATGGGGATCGATCATCATACCGCGGGCAAACGCCTCGCGGAACACTGGAAGCTTCCCAGCCCGGTGCGTGATGCGATCTGGCTCCATTCTCAGCCGATTCATTCTTTGCCCGAAGGCTCAAGCCGATCGGTGGTCTCGATTGTGACCCTTGCCGAGTCTTGGGCGCGCGATATGCATCTTGGGTGGGCGGGGGATTATGGCGAGCCTTTGGATTTGTACGAACTGGCCAATCAGCTTTCGGTTGATTCAGAATACTTCCGCAAGAACGCGTCATCATTGATCGAAAATGTTTCGATGCGAGGCAAGATCCTCGGGCTTGGCGAGCTTGCCGAGCCTGAGATGCTCATTGAATCACTCACCGCAGCCAACGGTCGGCTCGCTCAACTCAATACCGATCTGCGCAAAAGCGTTGTCGAAGGCGATTCCGTCAAACGAATTGTTCAATCGATCGAAGCTTTTCAAGAGCAATCTCAGCTGGGCGATTCATTCGAGCAGGTTCTTTGTGCCATGGTGCATTCGGCGAGCACACTCGTTGGATCTGCACGCGGGGCGGTGATCTATCAGCACAGAGAAGATCAGCCCTGGTTCACGATGATGGTTGATCAGGGCAAGATCGTTCAGCACTCTGTGCGTGTTCAATCGCCCGAGAGTGAGCACGAAACGGTTCGTCCTGGGATGCTTGCCAATGCAAATGCTGCACAGTCGATGGAGCTGGCATCGCTCGATTGGCTCCGTGAGTTGTTTATGTCGGTCAAAGAGATCGGTGCCCCGATGCTCATCGGTGCCATGTACAACAGCGATGCTGGCGCAAGTATCGGCAGCGATGAACCCTCGTATCTGATTATCATGCCAAAGACCGGAAGCGGGATCGAACGGGTGGTGACGACCGAGAGCTTTACGATTGTTCGTGATCTCTGGCAGCAGGCAATGTCTCAGGCGATCGCAGCCGAGAAGGGGCGTCGGGTGGGCGAGGAACTCGCTGCAGCCAATCACGCGATGACCGCGCTCCGCCATGAGCTGACCACCAAGGAATCCCTCGTCCAGCTCGGTAAAATGGCCGCGGGGGCTGCACACGAAATGAACAACCCGCTGGCGATTATTCGCGGCCGAAGCCAGCAGCTTTTCGAGCGTTTGGGCACAAAGCGAGAACAAGATTCGGCACGCGCAATTGCTGCCGCTTCGGATCAGCTCTCCGATTTGATCACCAGTTTGCACATGATCGCCGACCCGCCCAAGCCTTCGCTTGCGCTTGCTGATCCAGTCTTGATGGTGCGCCAAGCTATTGAAATAGCAAGAGATCGGTGTCATTACCAGGGTCTCAAAGCCAAGATCCAACTCAAGATTAATGGGACAGTTTCACCCATTATGGTCGACATGGATCTAATCTCCAAAGCGATCGCCGAGCCCTTGATTAATGCCGTCCAGGCGTGTCCGGGTGCGATCATTTCGGTTTGCATTGAACCCAACGGCTCAAATGGCCGACTCAAGGTACAGATCACTGATAGTGGGTCCGGTTTTACGAGTGAAACGATCAAACATGCGTTTGATCCGTTCTACTCAGAGCTTGAAGCCGGTCGACGATCAGGATTGGGGCTCGCCCGTGCACGCGGAATCATCGAGCTTCACAAAGGGGAGATTTTCCTCGGCAACAACACCGGCTCTAAGCCGGGCGCCGAGGTCGTGATCCTGCTCAATAAGGAACTCACGCCTGCACTCTTCGCAGCGTGAGTTAGGACAGGACCGATTCGAAGATACGAAGTAGAGAGCGACGCGAATCATGGAACGACGCAATACACCAAAGCCGACCAACATCGCTGGCTCGATCGGGCCACTTGGCGATCAAGTGTCTGGTGATGGATCAGCAGATAACTTATCGAGCGAATCAGCGAACGATTTACGCGTTCGCGTTGTTGCGGTCTCTGCTCGCGCATCGGTCCGCCGTCGTCTTTCGAGCATGCTTCACGGGCATGTTGAATCTTTGGACTTTGTCGAAGACGCTCCATCTGCAATCGAACACATCTCAACCTCAAACTGTGATCTTGTGATCATCGAGCGAGCACTCGACGGAACCGATGGGATCGACCTGCTCGATCAGCTCTCGGCCAACCACCCTGCACTCGTCGGCGTGATCATCGGCCAGATCGAAAACACCGACGACGCCATCCGCGCCATGCGGGCTGGCGCGTGTGATCTCATCCCGATCCAAAGCCGAAACGCTCATACTACCCGGCGTTTGCTCGATTCGGTCAAACGAGCCGAGCGCATCCGTCAACGCGATGCACGCGTTGATCGGCTTAAAAAGCTTTGCCACAAGCTCAATACCGCTCGCCAGGATGTTTCCGGGCAGGTCGGTGATCTATGCAATGATTTGGTGACCGCGTATCAAGACCTTTCTGAACAGTTCGGTGATGTGAAGCTCGCTACCGAGTTCAACGCATTGCTCCGCCAAGAGCTTGAAATCGAATCACTCCTGCGGACTATGCTCGAGTTCACGCTCTCAAAAATCGGCTCGACCAACGCGGCAATCTTCTTGCCCTCAAGCTCGGGTGATTATTCACTCGGTGCCTATGTCAACTACGACATTCCACGCGATGCCGCCGAGATCATGCTCGATCAGCTTGCCGATACACTCGCACCAGCCTTCGAAGATGCCACCGATGTCGTCTCGATTTCTGGTCGCGTTGAGATGGACAACGCCCTGGGTAGCGACGCCCACTGGCTCGAAGATTCGACAGCCATGATCGTTTCGTGCCAACAAGACAACGAATGCCTCGCGGTGCTTGGATTGTTTCGCGATCAGGCGATGCCTTTTAGCGAAGAAGATGTTCGTGTATTGAGCATCATCGCCAAGCTCTTTGGTGAACAGCTCGGACGCGTCATCCGCGTTCATCATCGTCACCTCCCCAAAGACCAATGGGGCGCACTTGATTCAGGCTATTGCGACGGCCCAATGGATGATGACGATGACAGCGACGATTTTTTCTCAGCCGACGACGACCATTTCGGTTTCGCCGCCTGAGCCAGCGATCATCAGCCTGAAATGTAAGCGTCTTAGCTCATATCGCTGAGCGATTCAAAGAACATCAACGAGTTCCCATCAGGATCAAAGAAGGTCGCCAGTTTGACCATGCCCGGGATTTCCATCGTTTCACCATCGAACTTGACGCCTTGGGCTTCGACGGTTGCGCGTGCGCTGGCGATATCGGAGACGCCAAAGGTCGGGGTTGGGCCGCCGAGTTTGACATCTTCGACTTGGCTGATCCCAACATTGACGCCTGGGACACAAGATTTTAACTCAGCCCAGCCCATGTCATCGAGCTTGTAGAGCAGCTCAAATCCTAGAATTTCGGTGTACCACTTGATCGACGCATTCATATCCGAGACATGCATCGCGATGGTGAGTTCTTTGACATAGGGAAGTGCAGTGTTCATGGGTTTGCTCCATTGGTGGGATTCATATTGAAAATATCAGCGATTCTTCGAGATCGCACTTGACACAAATGTATAGCAGCTATAAAATCAAGTCAATCGCAATCTTCAAGTTTTTAGGGTTTTATGTCCACGCCTCAATCGCTTAATCTTGTCTTCGCTCGCCGATGGGCGGTGCCGATCCTTGCCCAGCTTGCAAATAGCTCCGGGTGCAAGTTCGTTACGCTCACCAAAAGCCTCGATGGATCGCGCGATTCGCTCAAAGCATCGCTTGAGCTTTTAGACACACTCGGGCTTGTCAAACCCAACGCCGGGTACGGGCATCCAATGCGCCCAGAGTACATCCTTACCGCGCGAGGCTCGCTCATCTCCAAACCCGCAGCCTCGCTCGTTTGTGCGCTCGATAAAGCCGACGCGATCGAACGGGGTCTGAAAAAGTGGTCCATGCCCACGCTTCATGCGGTTGATACAGGGGCAGAACGGTTCAATTGCATTGTCGATTCCCTCCGATCCGCAACCGATCGCGCCGTGTCGCTTGCATTGAATGATGTCCAGAGCATGTCAATGATCCAGCGGACACTCATCGATGATCGCCCGCCTCGCAATGCATACACCCTCACACGCAAGGCGAAAAAACTCTCGCCGATCCTCACCGACATGCACGATGCGCTGCTTTCATAGCACAAAATATGTTCTCTGAAATCTTCAATGTTCTTTTCCCAATAAGAATATGTTCGGGCAATCGCCCTTTCAGGTCTCAACATCACACACATCGCTGTGAAAGTGTTAAACTATCCTGTGGGCGGGCTCTCTAGATAATTTCTGAGCCTCACCGCTGCCCATAGGAGACAACACATGATGAACATCCTCTTTGGCGATCTCGCCCCTTGGTTTACAGCTCCTGCACTCTTGGGCACCGGGTTTCTCATGATCCAGCTCGTTCTGGGTGAAATCGGAGGCGACGGTGCAGTCGATTTGGATTTTGATCTGGATGTAGACTTGCACGCCGATCATCCAGGCATGGAGTTTGGCATCCTGAGTATTCAATCCATCTCCGCCTTCTTTATGGGCTATGGCTGGATCGGGTTCGCAGCCTATCGGTTCTTGAGCCTTGGCTTCACCGGCGCAGCCGTGATCGGGGTCGTCGCTGGCGTGGGTGTGGCGTGGCTGATGGTTTACTTGCTTCGTTCATTCTTGAAGTTACAGAACAACACCAATGTTTCGATCTCACAAGCCGTCGGATTGGTCGGCGAGGTCTATGCCACAGTCCCGCCAGCAGGGCAAGGCAAAGGCGAGATTATCTTGGTGATCAACCAATCGCAGCATAACTACTTCGCGATTCAAGAATGCGAAGAACCAATAGCGACCCATACCCGGGTTCGTGTGGTCCGAGCAGATCAAGCAAGCAACATTATCGTGGTCGAACCTGCCTAGCTGGTAGCTATTGGCGATCACAACATTTCGGATCACATTCAATTTTGATCCATCACTCGTTTCTACTATTCACTGATTGATATACAAAGGAGAATCAATGCAAACATTACCCACTCTCGCTCAAGCAGGTTCATCAGACTCGGGGATTTTTATCATCGTCGTGGTCGTCGTCATCCTGTTTGTTGCCGTGTTCGTCACCATCTTCCTCGCATCGCGCTATCGAAGGTGTCCGTCGAACCGCATCCTTGTCATCTGGGGTACCGGCTCGTCTTCATCCGCCCAATGTTTCCATGGCGGCGGCAAGTTCGTTTGGCCGGTCATCCAAGACTACGCCTATATGTCGCTTGAACCATTGGTGATCGAGATCCCGCTCCAGGGCGCACTCTCGCTCAATAATATCCGTGTGAATGTCCCTTCGACCTTCACCGTTGGCGTCTCGAAAAGCCCGGTGCTGATGAGTAACGCTGCCGAGCGTTTGCTTGGATTGGGCCAACAACAAATCCAAGAGCAAGCCCAAGACATTATCCTGGGGCAGTTGCGTCTGGTTATTGCGACGCTTTCAATCGAAGAGATCAACAAGGACCGCGAGAAGTTCATGAACCTTGTCAACGAGAATGTGGCTGAGGAAATCAACAAGATCGGTCTCACACTGATCAATGTGAACATCCGCGACATCACCGATGAGTCTGGCTACATCGAAGCGATCGGCAAGCGAGCTGCTGCCGAGGCAATCAACCGCGCCAAGGTCGAGGTTGCCCAGCAAGAACGCGCAGGTGCGGTTGGTGAAGCCGAGGCCTTGAGAGAACGCAATGTACGCGTTGCCGAGGAAAAAGCTCTCGCCCAGCAGGGTCAGAAAAACGCCGAGCAACAACAACGCGTTGCGATCGCCGAGCTCGAAGCCCAGGCAATCACCGGCGAAGTCGAATCTAAACGAGACCAAGAGATCGCAGCTGCCGAACGCGGCGCCGAAACCATCGCGGCTAAGAAGCGCGCCGAGCAAGAGCAACGCGTGCAAGTTGCGATGGCCGAAGCATCTGCCGTCGATGGCGAGAACACGAGTTCGGCCAAGGTCGCCGAATCGAATGCCCAGCTCGCCGAGATTCGTGCCGAAGCAAGCAGACGCGCCGATGTGGCAGCAGCCGAAGCTCGCCAGAAAATCTTCACCGCCCAGCGCGAAGAAGAACTCGCCAAGCTCGCCAAGGAGCAACTCGCACCCCAAGAGATCGAAAAGAAGCGCGTCGAGATCGAAGCCGAAGCCGCTGCCGAACGCGAACGCCGAGAAGCCCGTGGACACGCCGACGCGATCCTCGCCAAGTACGAAGCCGAAGCCAAGGGTCTCCAACAAGTCCTCGAAGCCAAGGCTGAGGGGTATCGTCAGCTCATGGAATCATGTGCAGAAAACCCACGCGTCGCGCCGACCCTGCTGATGATCGAGCAGCTCCCCGAGCTTGTTGCGATGCAGGTCAAAGCCATCCAAAACCTCAAGATCGACAAGATCACCGTTTGGGATTCAGGCTCTGGCAGCGATGGCAAAGGCAACGCCACCGCCAACTTCCTCAGCGGCATGATCGGTTCGCTCCCGCAGGTCCACGAGCTCGCCAAGCAGGCCGGTATCGAACTGCCGAGCGCATTAGGTCAGGTCGTTGACATGGATGACACGCCACCAGTCGTTGAAGACAACGCATAAAGCGTTGTCTTCCGTGGCACAGGCGTCTCGCCTGTGATCTTGAGAATAAAAAGAACACCCCAGCAACCGTTGGGGTGTTCTTCTTATTATTGTTTCTCCCCCGCCCTGGCGGGGGAGGTGGCTGCGAAGCAGACGGAGGGGGGCTTGCTTATTCTCACTCTACCTATCCGCATCAATCGTCGAAGTACAATGACGCATCATCTGGCAGATCCACCAGCAACGCATCGCGATCAATGTTCTCGATCTCAAGTTCGGTATCAAACTTGCCAGTCTCTTGGTCGGGCACATGCAGGTTGCCCTTGCCGCTGGTGCCGCGAAGCCTGCGTTCGACCCGCTTGCGTGATCGCATGATCAGCTTGATCGGCACTTCATCAAACGGCATGACCTCGCGGAAACGGTTCATCAAAAATCGCTCATAGTTATTCGTAAACAAATCAGGATCATTCACGACCAGTACAATCGTTGGTGGTGCGGTCTTGACCTGCGATGCAAAGTACACCTTGGCCTCGGTGCCCAAACGGTTACTCGGCCCACGCTTCTCAAGGATGCCCTTGATCACTCGGTTCAACTGCCCGGTGCCTACGCGTGTGTTGTTCTGCTCATGAAGCTCGAACGCCAACGCGATGGTTTGTTTGACATTGAGCCCGTCTTCAGCACTCATAAACGAGATCGGCGCGAAGCGCAATCCGCCGAGTTCCTTGCGGAAATACTCTTCATACCGAGCAGGCGTGACCTTGCGGCCCTTTTCGTCGCTCGCGTCTTTGGCAACATCCCACTTGTTGATCACGATAACCACAGGCTTGAACGAATCGACAATCATCTTGCCGAGTTGTTCATCTACCTGTGAAATCTCGGTCGTCGCATCAACCATGAACACCACGACATCAGCCCGCTTGATCGCCCGTTCAGCGCGATCGAGTGCGTACCACTCGATGTTGTCTTGGAACGATTTCTTACGACGCAACCCGGCGGTATCAATCGCGAGCAATGACTTGCCGTCAAACTCGAGCTTCACATCCACCGCATCGCGCGTTGTGCCTGCAATTTCCGAAACAATCATCCGAGGCTCACCAGCAAGGTGGTTTACGAGGGTCGATTTGCCCGCGTTGCGCTTGCCGACAATCGCGATCTTCATATCCACTTCTGGTTCAGGCTCAAAGATTTCGTTGGGTGTGATTTCGTACAAACGATCGAGCAGGTTCCTTCGGAAATACTTACTCGTCGCGCTACAAATCAAAGGCACGCCGAATCCAAACGCCGACAGCTCATAGGCATGAGGCTCCCAGCTCGAATCGTCACACTTGGTCGCGACGACATACACCCGCGTGAGTTCAGAGTTCTTCGTCCCCTTCTTGTCGCGCCGACCGAGCTTCTGTTCACGCAGCATCTGGCAGATCGCCTGATCTTGCGAAGTGATCCCTGCTTGGCAATCGACCGCAAACAAAATAATGTCCGCACCCGTCACGGCATCAGCAATTTGTTGTTCAATATCATCAGTCAGCGTCGCGAGATCTTCACCGATCTCGTTGTAGCGTTGCCCGTCAGCGACATACACGCCGTAGCCGCCGGTGTCGGTGAGCTCGATCTGCTTGATCGGCCCCTTCAAATCCGGGTGCGTGAGATCAACGACTGTCGAAAGCCGATCGCGCGTCACCCCCGGCGTCGGATCAACGATCGCGATCCGTTCTTGGGCGATGAGATTGAGCAAAGAGCTCTTGCCGACATTTGGTCGGCCAACGATGGCAATTCGGGGCATGGGCATAGTCGAGGATCATAGACACGAACCATGAAAAGCAAAATTATTGCTCAACAATCAAGCAACAAACTCGGTATAAATCGAGTGTTGGACATGATTTGCAGCAGATTGCTTTATTGGCCCAATTTGAACTCGGCGACCAGCTCATGATGCGATTCAACAATTTGAGTCGCCCCAGCCTTGGCCAGGTCATCCACAGGCGTCAAATCCGCCAGCCCAATCACCCGCATCCCCGCCGCCACCGCAGCAAGAACCCCGGCGGTGGAGTCTTCAACCACGATGCAACTGCTCGGTTCATGCCCCATCGCGGCTGCCGCATGCAAAAACAACCCCGGATCAGGCTTCCATTTCTCAACCTCATACGCACTAAACATCGTCTGGCGATCACTCCCATCACGATGCCCAAACCGATCGATCAATCCCGACCCGCCAAGCGTGAGTCTCGCCTTTTCGAGCGGTGCGTTGGTCCCGATACATCGGTGGGGGGCTTGATCGCCCATCGCATCAAGCGCATCGAGCAACTCATGAATCCCACCAAGCGCAGGCACCCCAAACTCATGAATCTCAAGATACATCTGCCTGCGATACTCATCCATCAACCCTGGCAACTTCTTGCCGAGCTTGGCTTCCACATCAACAAGGATGTCATCAAGATTTCTGCCTTTGAAATGAGCAATCGAATACGCCTGATCGACCTCCCAACCAGCCGCACTCACGCATCGCGCCAGCACCCGGTTCGTCAAAGGCTCGGTGTCTACCAAAACGCCATCACAGTCAAAGATAATCAGTTCAGATTCAAGGATGGTCAACTCTCACTCTTTTTCTAACGAGCCGCGACCGTAAGGGAGCGGTCTTCTCTTGTGTTGAATATTTCCAAAGACCACTCCCTCACGGTCGCGGCTCGTTCAGATTCAGAACTCAGGAGATACGCTCGGCCTCCGGTGCAGGTTCTTTGGCATCTGCCCGCATAAACAAAGCCGCCCCTTTTTCGATGGTCTGCCCTGGCTTGAGCCCATATTCCCCGCCCCATTGAGCGAGTTCACTCAGTGGCGCGACAAACCCAGAGTTGCAATCATCAGGATCTACCAAATGATTACAGTTCCAGTTCCGCCAAAGCTCTGCCATCTTCTCAGGCATCGCAGGCGACAACAACAACGATGCAATCCGCAACGCCTCGCCGCACGAGTACAAAATCGAACTCAACGCGTGCTCACCATCATCAAGCGTATCGAGCTGCTTGGCAAGCGTGAACGGCGCCGAATACGAAATGAAATCATCCACCTGGCGAACAATTGATCTCCCCGCATCAAGCATCACATCAAGATTCATGTTCGCAAGCGCCTCGCCCGCCTGATCCACAGCTTGCTGCGCAAACTCGGCGAGTTTGTAAGTCCGATCTGGATCATCGACTTTTTTACCTGCGTTTTCAAGTGCAGTCAGCGCTGTTTGCAATGAGGTTCCGTTATCGAAACCAAACTCACCGTTGCAGGTGCCTTTGACTTGTCCGTCGAAATACTTGTGAAACATGTTCCCGACTCGGCTCGTCGAGTTGCCCACACTGTTCGCCAGATCAGCGTTATACACCTCGATAAACCGTGAATGTGCAAAGTCAGAATCGTTCGCGCCCAAAGGCCCCTGCGTCGTCAAGAACCATCGCATCGCATCGAGTGAATACTTCTCGGCATACGCCTCCAATAAATCAATCTCGATAAAGTTGCCCAGCGACTTGGACATCTTCTTGCCCTCCGCGATCCAGTACGCATGGGCATATACCATTTCAGGCACCTTCTTCCCCAAAGCGTGCAGCATCGCAGGCCAGATGATCGCATGGAACCAGATAATGTCCTTGGCCATCAGATGGACAACTTCGCCGTCCCAGTACTTCTGCTTCTCATCGTTATCAACGATCGTCAAATAGTTGCACAGCGCCTCGATCCACACATAAATCCGATGCTCATCATCGCCGGGCATCGTGATGCCCCAGTCCGCATCGCCTTCTTTGATCTTGCGAGAAACCGGGACCTGACGCAGCCCTTGCTTGAGTCGGCCAAGCACCTCGTTCTTGCGTGCCTCAGGCGCAACGCAAATCGCGCCCGATTCGATCTGCTCACGCAACCAGCCTTCATACTTATCGAGCTTAAAGAAGTAGTTCTGCTCGACCCGTTTTTCCAAAGGCTTCCCAGTGACAGGCGATTTAAAATCGTTCTCCTTCGCCACCATCTCTGTCAAATATTCTTCCTGCGAAGGATCATACCAACCCTCATAATCACCAAGCTCAATATCGCCCTGGTCGAGCAGTTGCTGGATATATTCGACAGCCTTCGCTTTGTGACGATCCTCGGTTGTCCGTACAAAGTCATCGTGCGAGAAGTTCATAAACGCGAACGCCTCTTTGAATCGCTCAGCATTGATCGTCGCCCACTCCATCGGCGTCTTGCCGTTCTCCGCCGCCGTCTTGCTCACTTTCTCGGCATGCTCATCGGTCCCGGTCAAGAAGAACACATCGCGCCCGATCAGCCTCTGCGCGCGAGCTGCCACATCCGCAATCAGCGTCGTATAGCAATGCCCAATATGCGGACGATCGTTCACATAGTAAATCGGCGTGGTAATATAGTACGGCTTTTGATTGGTGTCGTTTGTTGGCATCAATAGATTATAGTGCGAGAGAAAGCAAGAGGTACGCACATGAGGCAGAGATCGCCAACGAGGTAGAGAATCACATTCCCTCCCCTGCGGGGCGCGGGGGGGCATGCGCAGCATGACGGAGGGGGTCTTCTCTTGTTTTCCAATCCACGAAGAAAGACCCCCTCCGTCTCACTTCGTTAGACACCTCCCCCGCAAGCGTGGTGGAGGCGTAAGCGAATATCTTCCTCTGCGCCTTTGCGTAATCTTGGCGGCCTCTGCGTACCTTCTTATCAGACATCATAACTAACCGCTCGTTCTGGTCTATGATGTGTTTCAATCGGGAATACTTCTCAACCCACAACCGTTTTCCATACTGAAGAGAAAGGGCAGGCAACAAGTTGGAGCGAAACAAGTTCGAACAGCTTGCCCTAGAGCATCTCGATGCGGTCTACCGCATGGCTCTTCATCTCTCTCGCAAGCCTGAAGAGGCTGACGAGCTGGTTCAGGAAGTCTACGCGCGGGCATTTCGCCCTCAAACCATCGAGCGGTTCGAGGACAAAAGTGCCCCCGATGATCCGACTTCCGGGTCGGGAGGCATGCGCTCTTGGTTGTTCGCCATCTGCCATAATGTCTTTTATACCCGGATCAAGAAGCAAGCCCGTCAGCCGATGGCTGTCGAGGAGTTCTTCAACGAATCATCGAGCGAGTTGATGCCTGATGAGCCGCCTCCGGTGTGGGATCGAACCGATCTCGACTGGGAGCATGTCGATGGCCGATTGAAGTCGGCAATCGAAGATTTAAAGGACGAGTACCGCGAGGTGCTCATGTATTGGGGCGTCGATGGGCTCAAATACCGCGAGATCGCAGAGATCGTCGGGGTACCGATCGGCACCGTGATGAGCCGACTCCACCGGGCGCGTAAGCTCTTGGCAGACAAGCTCATGAGTGATGAACAGGTGGTCGATGATTTGGGCTTGAGGCTGCTCTCATCCGAACCAGAATAAATCGGTAGTATCGACCAGTAAGGAACAAACGAGCGCAATGACACACGATCAAAACCATCCCGAGCACGCACAGGAAAACGGGCAGCCGATGAACATCGCTGCGTTGTTGCGAGCCGCTGCCGATGGCGAACTTACCGATTGTCAGTGCGAACAACTCGACGCCTACATGGCCCAGTGCCCCGACACAAAGTCATGCTGCGAATCGCAGATCGCCTTTGAAAAAGCAATGAAAAGCTGTTGCGGGCGTGCCATGGCCAAGCCCTGTTGCCCAGATGCCCTCCGCAACAAAGTCGTCGCGATGGCTGCCAACGCTCCTGAAAACGAAGAAGCATTTGCCCAAGGGATCGAAGCAGCGAGTGTCTATACCAAGTCACCAAGCTTCTGGTCACGATCACCAGCGATGGGCATCGCTGCAGCCTTGCTCATGATGGTCGCGGGCGCACTCATCTGGCAGAGCGCATCATTCACAACCAACAGCGCACCGAGCCACTTCACCACGCAAGAAGCAAGCTACTTCAATCGTGTGAGCAACTTTGTCGTCCGTGAGCATGCCCGCTGTTGCGATGACAAAGCTGCCCAGGCCAAACTTATTCAGCACGATATCAATCAAGCGACCCAATACTTCTCCCAAGCCTTTGGGCACGAACTCACCTTGCCGGATATGGTCAAGGCCCAAGGCCAAATCGAGTTCTTTGGTGGCGGCGATTGCTCCGTTCCATCAACCTCCCGCTCGGGTCATCTCCGCTTCGATGCCTTTGCACCCAACGGCGAGCGCGTCTCGCTGAGTCTCTTTGTTTCGCCAGATCCGGGCTTGCTCCCGATGCAAGAAGGTATGACCTATTCGCTCGACGCCAAAGCCTGCCAAGATGCTGGTGCCAGCCTCTTCGTTTGGATAAGCAACGGCATCCAATACCTCCTCGTCTCCGAAGCAGATGAAGAGATGTGCGCGATCGTGCGAGACATGATGAATGCACCAACCACCATCGGCAGCATCTAAACCAAGCACCTCTATCAAGCCCTCTACCTCGCACCAATATTCACACAATGCTCATCAACCACCTATCCAGACTAGGATCGGTGGTTTTTCGCTCAAATTAGGCCAATTCGGCGCACCGAAGACCAAGATTTTGTGAACCGGACACCCATCGAACCGAGTATAATAGAGATGTTCAAGGAGCGACCAATGCCCAGCCAAAGCGATCACATGATTCTCAACACAACCACTCAAAAAAACCGACTCATCCCGATGCTTATCGGGACGATGCTTGTCGCATTCGCAGGCACCGCCAACGCTCAGAACGCCTTGGGCGATGGCAGCGCGCTCGACGCCAACACCGGCCAAAGTGGCTCAAGAAACTACACCCGCCCAGACTTCACCGCAGAACTCCGCTTCCGCAACGCCATCGCCACGGGCAACGCGCCTGGAGGGCTCAGTTTTCGTGGCGATCTTGGATACAGAGCAGCCGGCGAGTTTTCCGCAGATCTGGGTTCAGATTCACTCTTCGCCTTCCGCCGAGACTCGCTCTACTCAGGACTCGCTGGCATGGGCATCCGAGGCACCGATGCGCTCCAATATCAGTTCGCCCTCACCACCGGCTCAGCACCACCCAGAAACCTCATGGGCAGCATGTCCGTCACCCGTGATGGCAGCTATTCCAATAGCTTCTCGAACAGCTATTCCAACAGCACCTACGCCCGCCCTCAAACCTTTGGTCAGCCCTCAACCCTCGGGGTTAATACAGAACCCTTCGATCTCGACGGGCGACGAACCACAGATCGATCAACAAGTTCCTCCTCAGGCGGCTACGAGACGGGTTATCAATCCGGCTCTATGCTCGGCACGCTCCGATCATCCTCAACCTATGCAACAACATCAAGCCTGCAGCCTGCACTGCTCTCGGTCTATACCGAAGGCGTCGAACGCAACCCGATCGGACTCGTCGCATCGCCCTTACTGGGAATCACCGCGACCCCGATGTCAAAGCCGGATACAGAAACACCAAACCCGCTCGTCGCAAGGCCAGCAGCCGGCACAGCATCAACCCCAATCGGTTCCGCTCGACTTGTCAGCTCATACGACGGGCTCGTCGAACAAATGCGCACTCATATCGATGAGATCCGTGAACGAAACACTGCGGGCAATATGTCGAGCATCGATAAGAAAGAGACCAACGACGCTTGGCTCATCCGCCAGATGCAAGATCTTCGCGAAAAGCTCTATGGCATGAAACCCGCAGACAGCACGGATCAAAGCACGGATGGGAATACAGATCCAGCAACTGATCCTGAAGATCAAACCACAACACAACCGATCGTCCCAGGTACAATCGATCCGACCAATACTACAGATCAAAGCCCATTGTCCGAGTCGATCAAAGAACGCCTCAAGGGGCTCAACTCGTCACCCGTCGGCGTACAGCTGCACGATCCAACCCAAATCGCGATCGATCCAGAAACCCTCGAAGTCCTCCGAGGCACCGCAGCTGCCGAGATTAAAAACCTCTACGACCCAGGCGCAGAGGATCGAGATATCTACGCCGAGCACATCACCGCAGGCCAACGAATGATCAAAGCCGGGCGATACTTCGACGCAGAAGAACGCTTCACCCACGCCCTGTCTGTCCGCCCAGAAGATATCCCCTCCCAACTCGGACGCATCCACGCCCAGATCGGCGCAGGGATGGTCTTGAGCGCGTCGGTCAATCTTCAAGCCTTGTTCTCGCTCCATCCAGAGGTCGTCGCATCGCGCTACTCAGGCAATCTGTTGCCGGCTCCAAGCCGCATCGTCACACTCATCAGCCGACTCAAAGAACGCTCGGGCATCACCCGCCCTGAACTCTCCGCTCGTCGACTCGAAAGCGATCGCGTACGCGTTTCATCCGCTTTGCTCCTCGCTTATCTTGGCTATCAAATAGATGATCAAGAACTCGTATCAAGCGGGCTTCAAATCGTTGATGAGTGGGGCAGCGAATCCGATCGTCGTTTTGCCAGCCTGCTCTCCCAACTCTGGACCCAACCAGATAACAAGCTAGATAACAAGCCAGCAAACAAACCCGCTTCAAACTCCGATCTAGGAACCCAGTCAGACTAAGCACCAAGCCAATGCGTCCGCAACCCAACGATTTCGATCGCCCAAAGGGGCATTCGCTGCGCGACTATTGGACGACGGGCACGATCGCATCGTTGTGTGATTCACTTACTGAACTCAAAATAGCCACCATCGAACTCCGCGACGAACGCGGGCTGGTGCTCGATTCTTCCGATCCAGGGCATCAAGGAACGGTGCGATCGATCCCGGAGGGCGCGACTGTATTGCCGATCATGATCGCTGACGAATCGCTCGGCGCAGTGGTTGTTTCTCAAAGTGCTGATGCCGATCCCAAGACGCGCGAACTCTTCGAACGCATCGCCAAGCTCATCGCAGTGACCGCCAGCGAGATGTGTGCAGATGTTTCTCAGCTCCGGTATCGTGTCAACGAAATCGGTGTGCTGTATAAGCTCAGCTCGCTGCTCGCCCAAGGCGGGCGCGTTCGAGATATGCTCGGGTTGACCCTCGATCTCGCTCTCGAAGTGCTCAATCTTGATGCCGGCGCGATTATGCTCTTGCCCGAAGACTCGGTAGGGATAGCACACAACGAACTCGAAAACGAACTCCGCCGATCAGCTTCAGTAGAACTAAGTGAAGGCTGGCTCGCCAATCCAGTTCCGTTGTCGAAGGATCGGATGTTCGATCGCCAAAGCCTCGCCGGCGAGGTGGTGATATCAAAGAACTTGCCTCAAGATCCCCGCGTGCTTGTTCCGCAGAGCTGTCAAGAAGAAGAGCTTATCGCATTTCTTGGCACGGGCATGGTCTTTGATAATCGACCCATCGGCGTGATTCGACTCTACGCCAGGGCACCACGCGAGTTTACACTCGGCGAACGCCAGCTCATCAAGTCCATCGCCGAGTCGGCAGCCGCAGCGGTCGAACAAGCACGCCTGCTCAAGCTCCAAGCCCGCGAACGCCGAATGCACCGCTCGCTCAAAATCGCAGGTGCCGTCCAAAAACGGATGCTCCCCGAAAAAACGCCCGAGCATCAACACATCGAACTCGCCGGCCGATATCGACCAAGCCAAGAAATCGGAGGCGACTTCTACGATCTCTTCGATGTCCGCGATCAACTCGGTGTACTTGTCGGCGATGTGGTCGGCAAAGGGGTCGTCGCCGGGCTGCTCATGAGCGCGGTCCGCGCCACCCTTCGCGCCTACGCCGAGCTGAGCGATGATCTCTCACGCGTGATGATCCGAACCAACGACGCGGTCTATCGCGATACAACCGTGTCCGAGTTTGTGACGATCTGGTATGCGATGATCGATCCGGAGTCCTTGATGATGCGCTATGTTGTTGCTGGGCATGAATCGCCTTTGCTTCTTCGTAAAGACAACGACGGAGCTTGGCAAGCGCACACACTCCCCGGCGAAGGGCTCATCATCGGCGTGATCCCCGGCGAAGAGTACACCATGCACGCCGCCCAGCTTGAACCTGGCGATTACCTCGTCGCCTACACCGATGGCATCACCGACGCGACCAACTTCGATATGGATCGCTTCCGCAAGCCTCGCCTAGAACAATCAGTCCTTGAGTTTCTCAATGAGGTTCCTGATGCCAGCGCAGAGCAACTCGTCGAGCGTGTCTTCTGGTCGATGCGCCAGTTTGTTGGGCTCGCAGACCAAGCCGACGATGAGACGCTGGTGGTCGTTAAGATCCGAGCATAAAACAGGTGTGCGTGCAAGCTATAAAAAAACCACAACCGCTCGGCTGTGGCACCTCATCAATCAGTTGTTTTCATCCATCCAACTATTTCTTAAGCAGCGTATGGCCCGTCATCGTGGCTGTCGAGCCAGTCGGCCATGCGGATGGGTTCGCAGATCTCATCGACCTGCTCGCTCAAGCTCTCAAAGGTGCTTTCGACTCGGCTCAGGGCAAGTTCGACTTGGGCAATACTATCCATCGGTGCTTCTCCTCGGCCTGTTTCGGCCATGCTCGTGCTGCTCGCAGATCGCCAGGTGCTTGATGCATCTGTAAACGGCAATGGTTGCGGCGCGAGGCTTTCTGGTTCGTCCCGGTGAAGCTTCAAGTAAGGCATCGTAAACCTCCATAGACAATGGTGTACACCACTGAGCGTGGTATACACATCGTCCCGAGGCTGACACAACTCAAGCCCAATCCATCAACAAGGTTCCGGTTGTGCGGGTTATCCTGGTTGGCAGAGCAGATTCTCAGAGACATAGTCCCGATATCGGCACGAACCCCTTGACTGGATCAGTCTTAGAGGGGGAGAAAATACCCCAGAAGCGTTTATGCAGTCTCTTGATCCGCTTGGACAGATTCATCATCAACAGATTCGACAACCCCATCGAGTGTGCTTGTTGGCGTAGACCCAATCTGAGGCTCAGTCCCCACCATAATCCGCCCAAGGTTCTCACGATGCTTATAAATCACCAGAAACGCCAACACCAACGACACCGCCAAGAACGGGATGCCATAGTTGGGGATATCGGACTTTATCTGCTCGATGGTCTCCGCGGGCAACCGATCCCAGTCCGTCCGTGTCGATGCCTGGCGGGTCATTAGGGTTTGGTATTGCGAGAACACCAACCAAGTCCACATCGGCAAACTCGCAGCCGCCGCACTCGATGCCAGGCTGACATACCGCCAAAGCACAAGCACCATCAAAAACACAACCAGCCCGCCCGCCGCCGGCAACGCCATTGCGGGCAAAATCCCAATCATCGCGCCCAATCCGGTCGCCACGCCTTTTCCGCCTTTGAACCCGAGCCAAGGCGTGAACATATGCCCAAGCACCGCAGCGATCATCACCCCAAGCCACCAATACGCATCCGCCGTTTCGACGCGCATCGTGCCCAGCGTGTGCATGAAGTATCCAGCGATCAGCGTGGGCATCATGCCTTTGGTCATGTCGAGGAAGAAACACATATAGAAGAACTTCTTGCCCAACGCCCGCCCAAGGTTCGTCGCCCCGATATTGCCCGATCCAACCGTACGGATATCAATCCCATTGGCTTTACCAATGAGATATCCAAACGGGACCGAGCCGGCAAGGAACGAAATCGGGATAAACATCCACCACTGCATGGATCAAGTGTATCCGTCGACTCGCTGATCGGCTCAATCACGCCAACTTTGGGTACCATGATTTGGCGTCTGGGTGCCCCGACTCGACGCGGAGCGGCGCAGTCAGGATGGATGACCCAGTTTCGAGCCAGGGCATAATCGAGAGACATCCATAGATCTATTCAACTCTTATCAAGGGACGCTACGATACCTGCAGCACGATATTTCAAGGAGAATGTAGGGTGATAGCAAGCATGTTGGACATATTGATCGTTGGTGGTACCGGCGCAACTGGAGAGCATCTTGTGCGTCAACTACTCAATCGCGGGCACCGGGTTCGGGTCATCGTACGCACGCCTGAGAAACTACCAGATTCGGTTCGGCACCATGAAAATATAACGGTTGTCATCGGCAATGCCTTGGAAATGAGCGATGCAGAGTTGGTCCAACATGTTCAAGGATGCGATGCGATCGCCTCCTGCTTAGGGCATACATTGAGCTTTGGTGGAATCCTTGGGCCGCCATGGCGGCTTGTGACAGATTCGGCGACCCGCCTGTGTCAGGCAGCACAGGCCAGCGAGCCCGCCCATCCAGTTCGATTCGTGCTGATGAACAGCACAGGGTGTCGAGATCACGCTGCGCACGAGCGAGTATCTATTTGGCAGCGTCTTGTAGTGCAAGCGATTCGCATGCTTATACCACCGCACGCGGACAATGAAGCCGCAGTTGCGTTTTTTCAGAACAAGATCGGGCAAAGCAATCCAAATGTTCAATGGGTTGTCGTACGCCCGGACAGCTTAATCAATGAGGATGGTGTTACGCCGTACCATATCCAAGCTTCTCCGAGTCGAAGTGCTATTTTCGATCCAGGCAAGACAAGCCGAATCAACGCGGCTCATTTTATGACCGAACTCATGACGGACTCGGATACATGGTCTCAGTGGGTTGGTCAAATGCCAGTGATCTACAACACAGAAACGCCATAGAAGCATGTTGTACCAGCCATATTCAACTATTGGATAGACTCGATTGCGAGGCTCAGCGATCAAGGAATCGGCGTTCGAGCACCGATTTGATATTGTTGAACACCTCGTCGGGCGTCCCCGTCGCATCGACCCCAAGGTAACGCTTGGCATCTGGGTCAGATTCGACCAATGCGTGATACCCATCGCGGACCTTGGCGTGGAAGATCGCCCCTTTGGCTTCCATCCGATCGAGCAGCGGGTTGAGCCGAGAAGCTGCGGTTTGTTGATCGACATCAAAGATCAGGGTCGCATCGGGCGCGATGTCTTGCATCGCGATTTTGGCTGCTGCTTCGATCTCAGCATTTGGGATCCCGCCCGCTGCCCCTTGATACGCAAAGGTCGATGCCAAAAAACGGTCTGCGACAACCAGATCGCCGCGTTTGAGCGCAGGGCCAACAACCTGTTCGCAAAGCTGGGCGCGCGATGCCATATAAAGGAGCATCTCGCACCGCAGGCTCATCTCCTCGCGATCAAGATGTTCGAGCAAAGCTGCACGGATCTTTTCGCCAATCTCAGTCCCGCCGGGTTCGCGGACCTCAGCTACGGTGATCCCGGCTCGCTTGGTCGCGTTGAGGAACATCGTAAGCTGGGTGCTTTTGCCCGAGCCATCTGGACCATCAAAGACCAAGAACTTGCCGGCCAATGCCTTGGCAAGCTCCGGCGATAAATCATGCGAAAGATCAGCGTTGAGATCTTCGCTCGGGTGGGCGTTTTCGGGTTTGATAGACGGCTTGGGCATGGTGTTGGTACTCACGACGATCAGTGTAGCGTCTGTCTCGCAGCCATGATGCGTTGACGCCAAGGAGATCCACCAAGATTTGGATCGATCAGTTCGAGACGCGCAATATGCCCAATCGCGTCGGCTTTGTCGCTCTCAGAACCAGAGTCCACAATCGTTTCGAGCATCAATGCCCATGCCTGCCAGTAAGTGCTTGTGTGGTTCCCGGTTGTGTCAATCCGAGTGCTCAAGGCGCTGAGCGATTCAAAGGCCAACCGGGCCTGACCAAGCCCGGCGAGGGTCTGGGCGCGCATCAGTTCAAGCTCAGCCGTCGGCTGATTCTGTGCCTTCGCATCGACAATCAACTGATCAATCGAGGCGATCGCGGATTGTGGATCAAGCTCAATTTCATTGAGCGTTGCCCGCTTTGTCCACAACTGTGCGCCCGGGATGTCAAATCGAACCGCAGCATCGCGCATCCGAAGCCCAAGCCCGCGCTGAACCTGCGGATCACTATACCGATCGAGCATGCCCAGCACAATCTGCTCATACAACTCGCCAGCGAGCACGCCTTCGCGGGTGTTGGGGGTGATCGGATCAAGCGCATCGAGGGCTGCAAAGTCGGTGAGCAGCTCGGCGAGTTCCAATCGCCACAGGTCGATCTGTGGATGATCTGGAAACAGCACCACCGCAAGGTCAAGGCGATCTCGCCGGAGATCATCGCGGTGGATCGGCGTCGTATAAATCGCTCCAGCGATCGCATCAGCACTGTGCTCATGCTCTGGATAGTTCGTTGCCAGATCAGTAAGTGCCTTCGCCGATCGGGTCAAACTCTCGGGTGTATTCATCGCGCGCCCAAGCACCCCAATCCGCCAGAGCGCATCACTTGCTTGGATCGGATCATCCTGGCGAGACGCGATCTCGGTGAGCAGATCCATCGCCCGTTCTCGGTGATC
The DNA here is from genome assembly GCA_024280755.1 of Planctomycetota bacterium. Taxonomy (GTDB): domain Bacteria; phylum Planctomycetota; class Phycisphaerae; order Phycisphaerales; family UBA1924; genus UBA1924. The sequence continues at coordinate 3,534 of JAJRPN010000007.1, read as the reverse complement.
CATCGAATGCGACATCGTGTTGGCCGCAGCCAAAAGAACAGCGTTGGGCAATGCGGCATCAAGCTCAGGTGCGCCGACCGATTCAAGAATCAGGGCGATCCGGGTATCAATATAGTTCGCGATCGGCTCGTTGTTCCTCGCGCTCTGCCGAATCGAAACCATCGGCTCCCAAGGCTCAGGCAAGTGCATGCCCAGCCTGGCTTTGGTCATGGTCTCACGCAGGATCAGCCCCCACACCGCGTCGATCGATCCATTGGCAGTGAAAAACGGCGAACGGGTGCTCAGGTCGAACATCAGATCATCAAGATCCGCAGGCTGATCGCCCATCGAGGTCAACGCCAACACCCCTTGGGCACGCGTCGATGGATCAAGTCCAAGATCATCCGCGAGGGTCAATAGCTCGATCACCCGCGATCGAGCGCCATCGATTTTTCCGAGCTGCACCATCGCCAATGCCACGCTAAGCACCCGCTGGGCATCGGTGTTGGGATCGGTGTACATCACGCCATCGAGAGAGTGCACAATCGCATCAAGTTCGGGTTGAGGCACCGTTTGGGGCTCGATGATCGAGAGAATCAAGGTTGCTTGCGCATCAAGAATCGCTGCCCGCCCGTCGGCCTGGGCAAGCGGGCGAACAAGCGATCGGATCTGACGGGCAGCCTGCATCGCTTGTTCTTGCTGGGCACGATCGCCATAGCTATAGAAGATCGAGAAGCTCGTGCCCGATGCAGCGAGTGTCCCCATGATCTCGCTGGCAGCCGAGATCCGCTGTTCGTTGGTCGCCCCGATCGAGCGTTGGCTCAGATCGTCGGGCTCATCATCATGCACCAAATCCTCGTAGGTCACGACGCGATAGTCGTTTGTGCCATCGCCGTGCTTGATTCCGATCGCAAGCATGATCCCGGTCGGATCTTCATCGAGAAGCTGGATCGTTTTGATGATGGTTTTGCGTCGCCCGGTGATCGGATTCTGCGGATTGAGCGTGTCGAGTTCTTGCAAGATCGCGCGTTGCCCTTGTGCCCATCCCATCTCGGTGCGATGGATCGATCGCGTAATGAGCAGCACAAGATCGGGTTTGAGAGCAAGGGCAGCGTGCAATCCTTGCACCGGGTTGGATCGCCCGCGTGCATTGATCGTGTCGAGCCATTGCCCGACGCGTTGTTTGTTCGATGGGGTCGCGCGGGCGAGCTTACCTGTATTGATCGGTGCGTGGGTGGTGGTGTGCCCGTCGAACGATCGGAACAGCACAACCTGGAACCGTTGGGTGGGTGAGAGCCGATCGATCGATCGCAAGAGCTGGGTTTGGAGGTACGCAAAGCTGTTGGCGGTCGCGCCCGATCCATCGACGACATACACGATTGTGCGCGCCGCTTGGGTTTGTACCCCCGCGAAGCGAACAGTGGGAGGGGTCGCGCTTTCAGGACGCGAGATCTGGGCGTTGGAGGTTCGCAACGCTTCGAGGGCAACCGGGTTCATCGCAGGCTTGGTGAACTTCAAATCGCCAAGGTTAGCTGCTGCGTGTTCGAGTTCGCTCGCAAGCACCGGCGTGTGCGTTCGATTCCGCGCAGGCTCATTGGTCGGGGTGTGTTGTTCTGGTTTGGCGCGTTCTGGAAGCTCGGTGGGCGCGGGCAGGGCGAGCTCGGCCATCGGGAGCTGCTTGGATGGCGAATCTTGGGCGCTGATCTGCATCCCGATATAGGCAACCGTTCCAATCAATATCGCATGCACCCCGATCGAGATACCCGGAGGCACCGTCCACCGGAGCAGATCACGCTTGAACGCTCGGGTCTGTTTCTTGGATTGATTGGCTGATGGATTCACTGCATGATCGTAGAGCAGTTAAGGCGTTGGGTTGGGAGTGCGGTCAAACTCGCTGCGATCTTGGGCAGGCTGGGCAGCATTGCGTTTGATCTTGGCTGCCTTGGGATCGCCATGGACATATGGATCGCGCACAGCGGGTTTAAAGATCAATCGATCGATCCCAATCGCGCCCGAACCCAAAAAGAACACGCTTCCCGCCATCGCGGTCAATGCCAGCTGCCAGAGCAAGCCGGCATAGGAGGCACTCGCCCAAGGGTTGTCCACACGCAGGATAAACCCGAAGAGCGCATCATTCGATTGAATAATCGCAGGCCCAAACTGAGTCATCCAGAGCGCGACAAGCATGACACAGAACACACTCAATGCACTGAACCGGGTAAGGAATCCAAGCAGCAAGAACACGCCCGCTGTGATCTCGGTAATCGCCACCGCCCACGCCAAAGCCTTCGGCCAAGGGTTGGATGCAAACATCGCAGGCATGATTGGATTGATCGGCGTGGAATCTACGGTCAAGCCAGGGTCAGACGCTTTGAGGATCATCAACGCGATCGAATACACCTGTTTGACTTCCATATCAGTGGGGAAGTCGGTCGCTGCGTAGGTTGTGCCAGCGTATTGGATCGAGTGGAGATTATACTGCTGATCGGTCTCAAACTCAGAAGCGGGTGGAGTTGGAAGATCCGAGAACGATTCGGGGAGATTCTCTTTGACCTTCTCTTTGGCATCCTCGATCATCTGCTCGATGGTCTCGTTCGCATTCTTTGTTGCTGAAGATGTTGCTGGGGTTGTTGCCGGGGTTGTTGCTGGCTCAGAGATTGGCTCTTGGAGATCTTCAGCTGGTGGGACATAGGGTTCAAACGATTCCTGATCGGGTGTGTCAGCCGTCGATTCTGGTGTTGTATCGAGTTCAGGCGTGGCTGCTTGTGCTGATGGAGCAGTGGGGATGATTCCGATATTGGCAAGCCGAGCAGCGTCATTGCCGGTGACTGTGTAAGTCCCAACGAGCTTGCCGGTGCCTGCCCACAAGAAAGTGATCCCGAGGATGATCCTCAGGAAGAGCGTGGGCAATGTAAGTGCAACCTGATCGCGAAGCCGCATAAGGGAGTCCTCTGAGTGTGCGTGTCCGTCCCGACAATAGAATACATGATACAGGACAGATCTTGACGAAGTATCTTCTGCATTGATCGGCAAAGATGGGGAAAATACGCCAATCATACCGATTGGCGCGATGAATCAGGCGTTTGGGTGCGTATGGTGTATCCAGATCCATCTGGCCAGATGGATCAATCGCTGCGGATGTGGCGGAACTGGCAGACGCGCTAGATTTAGGTTCTAGTGGGGTAACCCGTGCAGGTTCGATTCCTGTCATCCGCATTGAATATAAAAACGCCCAGAACACATGTTCTGGGCGTTTTTTATATGTTCTGAGTCTGGGTGCCCCGACTCGACGCGAAGCGGCGCAGTCGGGAGCGAACACCAGAGAGCTTACCAAGACCCGACTGCGCCTAGGCCGTGTCTGACGGCTCGGTTTTTTTCGACTATTCGCCTCCCCCGGGCTTCCGGGGGAGGCGAATAGGGCGGTTGTGGCTGCGTAGCAGACGGAGGGGGTCTTGAAGAAGGCAATAGGCAATGGGGAATAGGCAATGGGGAAGAGAAGAAAGAGAAGACCCCCTCGGCCTCACTTCGATCGGCACCTCCCCCGGAAGCCCGGGG
>JAJRPN010000006.1 GCA_024280755.1 Planctomycetota bacterium | reverse complement strand
GGTCTTGATCAATCGGTGGCGGGATCATTACAACACGGTGAGACCTCATTCATCGCTTGGATACCGCCCACCAGCACCGGAAACTCGGATTACCCGGGTCGTCAATCACCCATCAGAGGCCTGCTCCGCTACGCTCCGCAGGCCTCTGATGGGACAAAGGAACGCCACTGCCCTAACATAGAGAGTGGTACAGAATATGGGGGCAGGTCACCGAGACCATTGAAGCATCTACAAAAAAACTTGCAAAGCGATATCTTGATGGCGCGAACACGATTCCAATAGGTACTCACCAACTGTCAACTGATGGTCAAACTTTAGAATGGCACTGGATTGATGGCGACGAACGATCTTCATATCCGATTTCAAAGATAGAGGGTATTTGTGAATCCGATGCGAGATTGTACTTCATTCGGAAGGGTGAAGTGACTGATTCAATCCCGTTTCATGCGTTTGGCGACCAAGAAACTCGGCTGGCATTTGTAGATATGATCAACAATTCTATTGCCAAGGGGACCGTGTGAAGAGACGGGCTGGAAGCCCATCCCACCAGACAAAGAAAAACCGCTTCCTTACGGTCGCGGCTTGTTGGGATCAATCCTTTGATCGCATGAACTGGCACCAGAGCAGTACACACTCCCGGCGGGGGGTGATGGATCCGCATTCGGGGCACTGGGGTTCGTCATCGCCGAGCCCTTGGAGATTGTAAGTGCAGATCGGGCAGAGGTAGCCACGGGCATCAAGTACCCGGCGGCGTAGACGACAACGCCCGATGCGCCGAAATACACTCATGGTGAGCATCATGATTGCAAACAAAATAAATATGTAAGTCAGAAAATCGCCAAGCCAACCGAGTGAAACCGGCACACCAAACATGCGAAGCAGCCCAACGACAATAACCTTCAAAGCATAAAGCAAAATAAAATACGATGTAATACGCCAGAGCAGATCATTCCATCGGAGTTCGGGAGAACTGGCTCGAAGCCGAGCTTCAGCAGCATCCGGCACACTGCCCCGCAATGAAGCACGCTTACTCCATGGGCTTGGTTTTCGATGGGTCATACCGAACTTGGGCATTGGAAAGTATATTCAACCTCGAATCCGTGTCAAACAGGCCGGGTGCCCTGCTTACGCGGAGCTTAAGCAAGTTCTTTTGACCGCCAAGACCTGCTCAAACCCGATGAAGACATCGGGCGTGAGCAGGGCACCCGCGTAATTTCCTTGAGTGGTGGGTGTGAGGATCACAGGCGGGACGCCTGTGCCACGGGTTTTTGGTTGTTTGATCGTTTTGAAGAGACGGGCTGGAAGCCCATCCCACCAGATAAGAAAAGACCGCTCCCTGACGGGCGCGGCTCGTTCTAAGATACGCAAGTTGAGGCCTGTGTTTTACATATTTTTGGGGATTTCGATGCCGAGTTTGGTGGCGATGCGTTGGCCGTAGTCGGGGTCGGCGCGGAAGAAGTGGCAGAGTTGGAGCATTTGGACTTCTTTGCGGGCATCGCCGAGTGCCCCGGCGATACGGGTAGTCAGGCGATCTTTCTCGGCGTCATCGAAGAGGCGGTAGAGGTTTCCGGGCTGGGTAAAATCATCGTGATCGATGGTCGAGTCGTAACGATCGACGATCGTGTTACCCAAGTCCCATGTTGGATCGAGGAACTTCTCATCGGGGAGCGCAGCATCTGGACGGGTTGAGGGCCAGTAGTTGGTTGCAGAGCCATAGGTCTCGGCGGTGGCGGCTTGGCCATCGCGCATGGTGTGCATAACCGGACAGCGTGGTTTGTTGACTGGGATCTGATGGTGATTCACACCCAACCGATGGAGGTGGGTGTCGGAGTAGGACATGAGCCGAGCCTGAAGCATTTTGCATGGGCTTGGGCCGATGCCGGGGACAAAGCTCGAAGGCTTGAAGGCAGCTTGCTCTACTTCGGCGTGGTAGTTTTCTGGGTTGCGGTTGAGTTCCATTTGGCCGACCTCGATCAATGGGAAATCGGCGTGTGGCCAGACCTTGGTGAGATCGAACGGGTTCCACTCGAAGGTATCGGCTTGTTCTTGGGTCATGATCTGGATCTTGAGTGTCCAGCTTGGAAAATCACCCTTGTCGATCGCGTGAAAAAGATCGCGCTGGTTTGATTCACGATCGGAGCCGATGGTCTCTGCTGATTGTTCATCAGTGAGGTTTTTGATCCCTTGGTTGGTCTTGAAGTGGAACTTGCACCAGACGCGCTCGTTCTTGTCGTTGATGAAGGAGTAGGTGTGCGAGGCGTAGCCGTTGATGTGGCGGTAGGAGGCAGGGATGCCTCGATCGGAGAACAGAGTGGTGATCTGGTGGAGAGACTCGGGGCACTGGGACCAGAAATCCCATTGCATGTCGTTGTCGCGGAGGTTGGTCTTTGGATCACGCTTCTGGGTGTGGATGAAGTTGGCGAACTTGTATGGATCGCGGATAAAGAAGACGGGGGTGTTGTTGCCGACGAGATCCCAGTTGCCTTGCTCGGTATAGAACTTCATGGCGAACCCACGAACATCGCGTTCGGCATCGGCGGCTCCTTTTTCACCCGCAACCGTCGAGAAGCGGAGGAACATTTCGGTCTTCTTGCCGACCTTCGAGAAGATATCGGCTTTGGTGTATTGGGTGATGTCGTGGGTGACGGTGAAGGTGCCGTAGGCGCCGGAACCCTTGGCGTGAACGATGCGCTCGGGGATGCGTTCACGGTTGAAGTGTTGCATTTGTTCGAGGAGTGCGACATCTTGCATGAGGACCGGGCCACGGGGGCCTGCGGTGAGTGCGTGCTGGCGGGCGATGGGTGCGCCGTCGGCGGTGGTCATATAGGGGCATTTGGGCTTTGACTTATCGGACATTGAAGGCTCCTTTTTTCTTTTTTAGAACGATTCTAATCTTAGCCCTCTTTATCCAAGTTGTGAACCTGGTTCATGTCTTTTTTGGGGCGGGTGGGGTGGATGCCATGTTCTTTGACGACGGCTGCGATGGTCTCCATTCATTTTGTTCATCGCAGCCATCGAGATGAATGTGCGAAGCGTACTCGCCAAAGGTGTCGGCTTGTGCGATGCCTAGTCCGATGCCTTGGGCGGCTCCGGTGATGATCGCGATTTTATTTTTGAGACGAGGCATATGTGAACATCCTTCGTTGTTTTAGGCATTTATCGCGGTGATCCGCGTGACTGAATCACGGTTGATCTGTATACTCGATTCATGCCGATTGATTCCCAAACATCCCCACTCCAATCGATCAATGAGACTGTACAACGGGTCTGGGGATATGACAAGTTGCGACCCATGCAAGAGCGTGCGATTCTTGCTGGGATCGAAGGGCGCGATTGCCTGACAGTCCTCCCCACCGGCGGCGGCAAGAGCATGTGCTATCAGGTGCCGCCACTGATCACGGGTAAAGCGACGATCGTGGTGTCGCCTTTGATTGCGTTGATGCGCGATCAGGTGCGTGGGCTCGAACTGCTCGGATACAAGGCCGCCGCGATGCACTCGGGGATTGATTACGAAGAATCGACAGACATCGCCAAGCAGTTGCTCACCGGCGATCTAGATTTGGTGTTCGCTGCGCCCGAACGGGTTTTAACGGGTTCGTTCAAGTCGCTGATCGGGTTGCTGTGCGATCATGATCGGCTCGGGTGTATTGCGATTGATGAAGCGCACTGTATTAGCCAATGGGGGCATGACTTCCGCCCTGAATATCGAAGGATCGCAGAGATCCGCAAGGTCGCGCCCGATGTCTCGATCCAGGCGTTTACCGCGACGGCTACGCCTCGGGTTCGTGAGGATATTGCTAAACAACTTGGGCTGCGTGATCCCGAGGTTATGATCGGGGTGTTTGATCGTCCGAACTTGATCTATCGGATTCAATCACGCGAGAAGGCGAGTGAGCAGATTGCTGGTGCGGTTGCAAGGCACAGTGCTGCGGGCGAAACGAACGGCGCGATTGTGTATTGCTTGTCTCGTAAAGATACGGAGAAGATCGCGGGCGAGCTGGGTGAGTTGGGACTCGATGCCAACGCGTATCACGCCGGGCTTGATGTCTCTAAACGCCACAACATCGAACAAGCGTTTAGTAATGAGACGCTTGATATTGTTGTAGCGACTGTTGCGTTTGGGATGGGGATTGATCGGTCGAATGTTCGATTGGTTGTTCATGCCTCGATGCCCAAATCGATTGAAGCGTATCAGCAAGAGACCGGACGCGCGGGGCGCGATGGGCTTGATGCCGAATGCTTGCTGCTCTATTCGCCGAGCGATGGCGGACGCTGGGAACGGCTGATCGAACAAAGCGCCGAGCAGAACGGGAGCGATCCCAAAGCCCAGCTTGAGCTTGTGCGTGGGATGCGAAGGTTTGTAGCCTCATTTGGGTGTCGGCATAAACACCTGAGCGAACACTTTGGACAAGAATATGCTGCTCCTGAAGAGCGAACAGACTGTGGCGCGTGTGATATCTGCCTTGGCGAGACCGCACAAGAGGAAGATGCGCATCGGATTGGGCAGGTGATTATGTCGGCTGTTGCGCGGACCGGCGAACGGTTTGGGGCAGGGCACATTTGCGATGTTGTGCGTGGCGGCAACGGCCAAAGAATCAAGAGCTATGGGCACGACACGCTGCGGGTTCATGGAATGCTCGAAAACCGGCGCAAGACCGAGGTCATGTCGTTTATCGATCAGCTCATCGCAGCTGAGGCATTAGTTCGGGTGGTTGAAGATCGGTACGAGACGCTTGCGTTTGGCGAGTGTGGGATCTCGGTGATGAAGGGTATCGAAACGATTGAACTCGCCAAGCCCATTGGGACCGGGAGCGAGAAGAGCGAGCGAAACCGTCGAACACGGGCATCGCGCGTCATCGAACGGCGTCCGATGAACGAGGGCGAAAAAGCATTGTTTGAATCGCTGCGTGCATTGCGGATGTCGATCGCCAAAGAGCGGAATGTGCCGCCGTATGTTGTGTTTAATGATTCGACGCTGCGAGAAATGTCGCTCGATAAGCCAACGAGCCGACATGAGTTGATCTCGATTCGAGGCGTTGGACAGAAGAAACTCGATGACTTTGGCAGCGATTTCTTGCAAGCGATCGAGCATCATCTGATTCAAGAGAGCCCGAGCCATGAGTGACGCGATCGAGATTAAAGAGATATCCGTTGAGCAAGCTCGGCCGATTCGTCAGTGCGTGTTGCGCCCGCATCAGGCAGCGAGCGAGCTTGTGTATCCGGGTGATGACGCGCCCGATTCGTTTCATCTTGGAGCGGTGCGAAGCGATGAAGTGCTCGCTATTTTGTCGATGTACTGTTCGCCTAAGCCTAATGAGAATACGCAGGCATGGCGAATTCGCGGGATGGCATCAGTACCTGAGATTCGGGGAACCGGGTTCGGACGCAGGCTTGTCGAGGTTGCATGCGATAGGGCGTGGAACATTGAAAAGGCACCGATTTGGTGCAATGCACGAGAGTCAGCGTTTGGATTTTATGAGAAGCTTGGGTTTGTGATTGAAGGCGGGATTTTTGAGATTGATGGGATCGGCCCGCATGCAGTAATGGTTCTCAGCCCTGTTTAGTAGCCGTTTGCTTTTTGGCTTGCTTTTTCATTTTGCGGAGCCCAGCCTTCATGTTGATCGCTTCAACAAGAATCGCAAAGACCATCGCGAAGTAGACATACCCGCGCGGGAAGTGTTCGCCGATACCCTCGGCGACGAGTAACATGCCAATCAAAATCAAAAACGAGAGCGCGAGTGTTTTCATCGTAGGATGCGTATTGACAAAGTTGGCAATCGCACTAGCGAAGATCAACATCACACAGATCGAAATCACGACCGCGGTTGACATGATCCAGTAGTTGTTGGTCATACCGACAGCGGTGATCACCGAATCGAGCGAGAAAACCATATCGAGCATCAGAACTTGCGTAAGCACCGACGCCACCGAGACGGCAGCCTTCTTCATCTTGATGCCGCGCTTGATTTCTGGATTTGGAACCTCAGCGACACCCTGTTCGACATGGTCGATGAGGTGACGAATTTCTAGAGTGGCTTTGGCGATCAGGAAGAGCCCGCCACCAATGAGCAGCAAAGATTTATAGGTGATCTCTCGACCCATCACCGTGAAGAGGGTCTCGGTGAGTTGGATGATCAAGAACGCGAGGGCGAGCAGGATCAGCCTCATCACCATCGCGAGGAGCAAGCCGATGTTACGGATCTTGGCTTGTTTTTCTTTAGGAAGCTTATCGGCGAGGATCGCGATAAAGACTACATTATCAATGCCAAGGACAATCTCGAGGATAGTGAGCGTGAGCAACGCCATCAACCCCGCTGTCGAGAAAAATACTACTGGATCAGTAGATGAAAGATCGGCGACCGTAGTGGTCACATCGGACATCGCAAGCGTGATTGTTGAGAGTGCGGCGTTCATTATTGATTAGTCGATTAGGGCTTTATGAGTCAAGGCGACATCTTCGTCGGCTTTGGCTGGTGATGATTGCGTGTGACGATCTGTGTGATCGTTGTGCTCAACTTCGCCTGCAACCGCGGGGACATACTTCGATGCGTTGTAAGCACCGTTGATCATTGGCTGGGCGAAGACAAGCAAGAACAATACGAAGAATGCGGAGACCACGCCTGCGATTTTGCGGGTTGCAAACGGGCTGGCATAAACAGGCGAGCTGACCTTGCCCTTGTCATCTATATATGCTGCTGCCACCAAACGAAGGTAGTAGCACGCGGCGATGGCTGAGTTAATCCCGAGGATCACGATGAGTGCGTATTGCCCGGCTGCGATGCCTGAAGTGAACAAACCAACCTTGCCCAAGAACCCGAGCAAAGGCGGGAACCCGAGCATCGAGAGGGTACAGATGACGAGTGTCCAGCCGAGGACTGGATGCGATTTGCACAAGCCTCGGATGTCGTCCATATCGTCTGCCTCATCGCCGTTGCGGTGTTCGAGCGATGCGAGGACGGCGAACACACCGACGGTCATGATGCCGTAGGTGAGCAGGTAGAACAGCACGGCTGCGAGGCCGTTCTGATAGAACGGGCCGCCGATGATTCCAGGACCAGCGATCAAACCCACGAGCATGTAGCCCGAGTGCGCGATTGATGAGTAGGCAAGGATTCGTTTGACAGATGTTTGGAGAAGTGCGAGGATGTTGCCGACGGTCATGGTCAATGCGGCCATGATCCAGAGGGTTGCTTCGATGGCGACGGGGAGGTGTCCGCCTCCAGCAGTTCCATCGTTCCAGCCGACGGTGCCCAGGATGAACATGAGTGCCAAGAAGCCGGCGGTCTTTGGGACGAACGCGAGCATCGCAGCGACGGGTGAGGCTGCACCTTGGTACACATCGGGTGTATAAAAGTGCATCGGGACAGCCGCGATTTTAAACGCGATGCCGATGATGGCGATAAGCAATCCGATCATGCCCAACGACGAGATGCCGCCGTTGGCTGTTTGGGTGGCAAACACAGTAGCAATTTCGCTCAGGTTGGTCGACCCGGTCGCGCCATAGATCAAAGCGAACCCGTAGAGGAAGATGGCTGCGCCGAGCGCACCAAGGAAGAAATACTTCACGGCGGCTTCGAGCGACTTCTTGCGCTCGGTCGAAATAGCGACCATGATATAGGTCGGCAACGAGGTCAGTTCGAGAGCGAGAAAGAGCCAGATGAGATCGTCGGCAGATGCGGTGAGCATCAGCCCGGTGAGCGAGAACATGAAGAAGGCGTAGAACTCGCCTCGGTTCGAGCGGATCGATGAGAATGGTTTGCCCGCATCGACTTCGGCTTCGAGTTCTCGATCGACCGTGCCCGAAAGAAGCAACAAGATCAGCATGCCGACAGCGGCGATGAGCATCTTGGCGTAAGGCACGATCTCGGGGAACATGCCGCCATGTGCTGAGCCAGAGCCGGGTGAACTCATAGCAGCACCGAATGCAGCGAAGAGTGCGACGGCACAGATCCAAGGCGTGAACGCGCGGATGGCACGCGATGGCCATTGCCCGGTGATCATGACCAAGCAGGTGGCGATGAAGAGGAAGATTTCGGGCCAAAGGATGGCGAGCTTCTCAGTCATGCGAGGCTCCTTCGTGGTTCGTTGGAGCGGAATGATCGGCAGGCTTTGCTTGATCAGTCGCATGATCAGTCATGTGTTCGATGCGAGGCTGATTCGATTCCAAGCCGTTGGCTTGTTCGACGATTCGCACGGTCGCGTTGACCTGATCGTTTACGGTATCGAGCAACACCGTTGGTTGGAGACCGAAGTAGATACACCCGAGGGCCAAAGGCACGAGGGTGGCGATCTCGCGAGCGTTCAAATCGGTCGGGAGGGTCTCATGTGGGTGGTGATCTTCGGGTTCTTTGAGCGGGCCGAAGCAGATTTTACCGACCATGTACAACAGATACATCGCCGCGATAACCATGCCGGTGCCGGCAAAGACCGCGAACCAAGGGCCGAGTGATGAACCCCACGCACCGGGTTCGCCGGCGAGAGTCCATGCAGCATCAGACTGGAACGCAGAGATGAGACACAAGACTTCTGAAGGGAACCCGTTCAAACCCGGCAAACCAACGGATGCCATCGCAAAGAAGACCATGAAGGTCGCCCAGATCGGCATCTTGGCAGCCAACCCGCCAACAACATTCATGTCGCGAGTGTGGTAGCGTTCGTACATGAACCCGATCATCAGGAACAACCCGCCGGTCGAAAGACCGTGGCTGAGCATATACAAAATCGAACCACTAAAGCCCGTCACATTCAGAGCAGCAAGCCCGAGGACCGCGAATCCAAGGTGAGACACCGATGAATATGCAACGAGTTTCTTGATATCCGTCTGCACCCAGCAGATCAGACCTGCATAGATGATCCCGATAATCGAAAGCACCGCGATATGGGGCGCGTATTCAAAGAAAGCGGTTGGCGCCAATGGGATCGCAAAGCGGTAGATGCCGTAGGTTCCGAGTTTGAGCAACACCGCAGCCAAGACCACCGAACCCGCAGTTGGTGCTTCGGTATGCGCCAAAGGCAACCAGGTATGGAATGGGAACAAAGGCACCTTGACGGCAAACCCGGCGAGCAACCCAAGCAAGACCCAGCTCTGCTCACCAAGCGACATATGCCAGGCATATTTGGTCAGGGTCGGGATATCGAGCGTCCACGATCCGAACTGATCGGGCTGAGCGACGAACCAAACGACATAGACCATCGCAGCGAGCGTGAGCATCGACCCGGTGAAGGTATAGAGGAAGAACTTGATCGAAGCCGCGACGCGATTGGTCGAGCCGAACTTACGAATCAATACGAACATCGGCAACAGCGTAAACTCGAAGCAGATGTAGAACAAGAGCAAATCTTGTGCAGCAAACACGCCGACCATTGCCCCTTGCAGCACCATGAGCCATGCGTAGTACATGCGTTTGTCTTTGACAATCGCGGACTTCGATGCCCCGACCACGATTGGCCCGAGCAATACCGAGAGCAAGATCAGCAAGAGCGAGATGGAGTCCATCCCGATCGAGAAGTTGAGCCCGAGCGATTCAACCCAAGGGATCGAATAGCCAAACTGGGCTGATGCGCCGTGAGAAAAATTAAAGCTGTCGAGGAGTTTGAGTGCTGGCCCAAACATGATCGCACTGGTACACATCGCTGTCCAAAACCCAGTGTTTGGATTCTTCGAGAGTGCAATCCGCAGGGCAGCGACAATCGGAGCAACGATCAGAATGATAATCATCAGTGACTCAATACTCATGCTACACCTCCTGCTCGCATAACGACCACAAGCACGACAAAGAGCAAGATCGCCAATCCACCGACCATACTCACGGCGTAGCCTTGCAGCACGCCAGACTGGCTCGGACGGATAATCCATGCAAATACGCGAGGAAGGAATCCAACCAGATTCACCAAACCATCGAGTAACAACTTATCGATCCAATGGAAGACATGTGCGATCACACGCAAAGGCGTGACCAAGACCATCGCGTAGAACTCATCGACATACCACTTGTTCTCGGCCATGCGTGGGATTGGACCCATGCGTTTGGCAACTGCATCCATTCGACACTTGCCCGCTTCGGTGCGCCCGCCAACGAACAATCCCTGCCAACCCTTTGGCCCGTGGAAGTATGCCGCGACGAACACGCCGAAGATTGCACCGAGTCCAGAGACAAGAATCATCCCCTTGTGTGCATCCATCCCAAGGACGGTACCCGGTGCTGCGTGTCCGACAGGACCGGCGACCGCGTGGAGTTCGCCGCCGCCATGAGCTGCGTAGACCGCGCCTGCGTATGGCGAATGGAAGGACGCTGTTGATTCAGCAACCATCGAACCAACCCAGCCATGATGCTCGGCTTTGTCGATATACGCCAACGAAATCGCAAGCATTGAACAAGTCGCAAGCGTAATCAACACGGTGTTGACCGCCCAACCTGGTGCGTGTGGATGGAAGTCGCTCTTATCGTCCCCATGAAAATCTTCACCCGGTTCGGCGTGTTGTTCGCCGAGGAAGACGCGGAAGAAAACACGGAAGGTGTAGTACGCGGTCATGATCGCGGTGATGACCAAGATCCAACCAATTAAACGATACCCCGGCGTGATGAACGCCTCAGCGAGGATCATGTCTTTGGAGTAGAAACCACTGGTGATGTATGGCAAACCTGCGAGGTTCATACAACCGATGAGCATCGTGACGCCGACGATTCCCCAGCCCTTCATCCACGCGACTCCTGAGAGTTTGCGGAGATCGAGCTGACCGGCGAAGCCGTGCATAACGGCACCACACGCGAGGAATAACAACGCCTTGAAAAACGCATGGGTCAACACATGGAATGCCGCCCCGGTTGTGGAGAGCATTCCCAACGCAGCGAACATATACCCAAGCTGGGACACGGTTGAATACGCCATGATGCGTTTGATATCAAACTGAGCCATGCCAATCGTCGCGGCAAGGAACGCAGTGATCGTGCCGATCCAGGCGACGATCGGAAGTGCATTCTCCGATATCAAGAACACAGGGTAGAACCGTGCGATCAAATATACGCCCGCGGTCACCATCGTCGCCGCGTGGATGAGTGCTGATACGGGGGTCGGGCCTTCCATCGCATCTGGAAGCCAGACATACAACGGGAACTGTGCGGATTTACCGAATGCACCGATCATCAAGAGCAACGCAATCCATTGGGCTTCCCCAGGAATGCCGGAGAAGTCCCCCACGGCTGCCGCGTTGATGTAGTTATGCAGTGTTTCGTTTGCGAAAAGTTCAGCGTACTGAATCGTGCCGAAGTGAACGAAGGTCAGATAGATACCCAAAGCCAAACCAAGGTCGCCGATGCGGTTGACGATGAACGCCTTTTTCGCGGCGGCCACAGCCGACGGCTTCTTGTAGAAATACCCAATCAACAGGTATGAACACAAGCCCACGCCTTCCCAGCCCAGGTACAACATCAACATGTTGTCGCCCATGACCAAGCAGGACATCGAGAACACGAACAATCCAAACGCGGCGAAGAATCGACAATACCCCGCACCAATATCGTGCGACATGTATTCCGAAGCGTACAACGCGATGAGCGTGGCCAAGCCCGTCACAAACAACATCCAGAGGATGGTCAGCTTATCGACATAGAAGGAGAAGTTGGCGACGAATGATTTATCGCCATAGTGCAGGTTGAACCAGTCGAAGGCATGCACGGTGTACGGCGTGCCTTCATATGACAGGAACATCGCCAGCGTGGCGATGAAAGAAGCCGCGAGCAAGGCGATGGTCGTCCATGCGGGCAGCTTCGTTTTATTCGAAGTCGCTGCGTAGATCGCATTGAGTACAAACCCAAGCAAAGGCAAAAACACGATCAGCAGGACCCACTTTGGGCCGATGCCGACATGCTCGACCATATTGGCGAGGTGCGCAGAAGCATTGCCGCCATGATCGCCTGAGGCATCAGACACCATTGCGGGTGAAACGAAACTGGTAAAGCTGGATAAGATCGAAGCGGTCATCATCCGTTGAGTTCCTTCCAGGCCGAGGCACTGAGTGATTCGCGATGACGGAAGAGCAAGACAACGAGTGCCAACGCCATCGCTGCTTCAGCAGCAGCAACAGTCAGCACAAAGATGACAAATGTTTGGCCATCAGATCCAAGATGATGACGACCAAACGCGATGAGCGAGAGACCAGCCGCTTGGAACATCAGTTCGGTACACAGGAACATGATGATCATATTCTTGCGCGTCATGAATCCGATCAGACCGATGCAGAACATCGCAGCCGACACAAACAAATACGGCGCAAGCACCGAGTTATTCATCTCTGCGGGGAATGCTAGTTGTGCGAGTTGTAAAGTTTCAAAGGCGTGCATCATGCCTGCCCTCCTGATGGTTCCCCATCATCATGGAACATGGTGCCCAGCTTGCGAGCTTGGGCCGCCTTAAGTGCGTCTTCGAGTTCAGTATGCTTGCGTGCCAAGACGGTCGCGCCCAGCATCGCCATAAGCAAAATAATGCCCGCGACCTCAATCATTATTGGATGATCGTTGAGCAGGTTAAAACCGAGCCGATCGAGGTTATCCGCAGCGAGTGCTTCGGGCCAATCTTCACTCGTTAAGGTGCGTGTCGCAAGCACCGTATCGTCCCCGTGATCGTCCTTGCCTGCAAGCTCGATCTGGATTGTGCGAGCATCAGGATCCATCACGGCCATGCCGGTGTCGAGATCGCGGGATACAGCCCAGCCATCTTCGAGCAAGCCTGCACGATCAAGAATCTTGTCGACCTTCTTAGGCAAGTAGGCAAGCACCGAGTTCTGTGCTTGGGCTTGGGTCATCTTCGGGCTTGAGAGCTCGCCGATGCCGCCGAACATCGCAGCGGTGATCAGACCGACCATCACAAACCCGATCGCTGTCGCAAGCATCGGCTCGCGGGCAACCGCATCGACATCTGTTAAATCGTCCTCGTTGTCGCTTGTTGGCGCTTGGGTCGCAAGCATGATGACAAAGAGGTAGGTAATCAGGATCGCACCTGCATAGATTATGACCAACGCGAACGCCATGAACTCTGCCGAGAGCAGGATGTACATCCCGCACGATGCGATAATGGTCATAATGAAGTACAACGCCGAATAGACCGGGCGTTTGTGAGTGATCATGCGAACCGATGCACCAATGGCAACGAATGCGAATGGATAGAAGAACAAGTTGGGCATCGGGTTGCCCGCATCAGATGCTTTGAGCCCCATGAGCAACGCAGCAAACCCAAAGGCCGACGCGACAATCACCGCGCCGCCATACTGGAAGGCTTTGTCTTTGGTGTGTGCGAGCCCCTTGCGAGGGAGCGCGAGGGCGACGCCAGCGGCGCCAAGGGCACAGATGAGGTACAACGCAATCGGAGAGATGATCTGTTCCACCGTGTCTCTTTCAAATGCCCTGTGAAGGGTTGCATGCTGACACTATCAACGATCAAAGCTCCAGGGCTGATACCTTCATTATGGATACCAAACCAGAGCCTTGGATAGACTCTCGGCCAATGGAGCGCACCGCACCCCAACCCGAGACATGGAGGATAGAGCCATTCGGCGAATCGTTCAACTCAAAGCCCCATTTCTCGCACATACAACGCGATTGTGTCCGCCAAAATCTGCGCAACGATCAGGCAGAATTCAAGATCAAAAATATTGAGCCTCAAGCGGAGCGTGGGGATGGCAGATCCAAGATCAGGTCTCTATGATCGTCGCATGGTTTCACCCCACATACTCATGCAACAAGCCCAACCCTCCCGCAAAATGCACATCCCCAACATGCTCACACTGGGCAGGGTAGTGCTCGCGTGGGTCTTTGTGATCTTGCTCTCGAATGTCGAGCCGCGAACGATCGTCGCACAAGCTACTGGTACTGATCGACTTGGCGAAATAGCCCAGCAAGGAACAGGACTTTTGATCGCGGCGACGGTCATTTTTATCATCGCGGCCATCACCGATGCCCTCGATGGACACCTTGCTCGCAAGTGGAATGTCGAGTCGAAGTTTGGCCGAATTATGGACCCGATGGCAGACAAGCTGCTGATCCTCGGCGGGTTCGTCATGCTCGCGACGCCGGCCTTCAATGCCACGATCGCAGCGACCGGCTCAACCATGCAGATTTCTGGCGTTGCTGGGTGGATGGTCGTTGCATTGATCCTTCGGGAACTCCTGGTCACCTCGATCCGGGGGGCATATGAAGCGGAAGGCGTTGATTTCTCGGCCGGCTCAATGGGCAAAGCGAAGATGATCCTGCAATCGATCACGATCCCGCTGATCTTGCTGATTGTAGCCTTTGGATCGCCAGGGCCAGACTCCACAGGGCGGCTCGTCATCACCTTACTCGTTTGGGCGACACTGGTTACAACGATTTTCTCTGGCCTGCCGTACATTGGCAAAGCACTCCAGCACACGATGAACGAGCAAGCACGAATGCTCGAACTCATGCGAGGCAAAAAGGCTCGCAAATCGACCAAAGGCGGCAGCCAATCCGGCAAGGCACGCCCCAAAACGGCGACCGGCGGTCAGAATACCAAAAAGCGGTAAGCATCTGTCTTAACGAGCCGCGACCGTAAGGGAGCGGTCTTCATTGAGCCGAGATAAAAGAAAAGACCACTCCCTTACGGTCGCGGCTCGTACAGACAAATCCCAAAGGAATCTTTCGATGAACACAATGGGACGCACCACGCAGGCTTTTTTAACCACCAACGGGCTCGGGCATTTTCCGATGTCGGGTACATGGGGCTCGATGCCTCCGGTCGCGCTTGCCGGAATCTTTATTTTCGCCGGGATCGGCCCGGGCACTTCGCTCAGTTGGATCTACTACCTGACGATGGTGCTGATTCTGGTCATCTATAGCGCCTCGTGCATTCTCTTTGGGCACGAAGCCGAGGCAAAATGGGGCAAAGACCCATCCGAGGTTGTTGCGGATGAAACCGCAGGGCAAGCGATCACCTTGATGATGATCCCCGCTGGCATGCTCGGCTCGCCGCTGGCGATCATGGGCGCATTGCTCGGAGCATTCTTGTTGTTCCGCGCGTTCGATATCTTCAAGCCTTGGCCCGCGGGCGCGATGCAGAAGTACGCGGGCGGGTGGGGCATCTTGCTCGACGATCTGGCTGCTGCGGTGATGGCGGGCGTGGTGTTGATGTTTTACTTCGCAGCGATGGCGATGTGAACATTAGGTCCGTCTAATTACCATTGGGCCAAGTAGCTCGCGTATTTAGATTTTTTGCTTTCCATTTGCTATGAACATGTTCAGCCTTCACCCACCATACCCCACCCGCACTCCTTGGTCCAGTCACTCGGACAAGTGAATCACTCCCTGATGCCCCATACTTTGATACTTCAGAAGCCCGAACTTTATTCGCCATCGACTTTGTCATGCCGGTAAATCTTCGAAAAAAATGACCCTGAGTCGGCGACCCTTCTAACTTTGGTGTTTTTGATCCCATTGCTTACCCCATTTGTATTTGGTTTATTATTTCCGGAGACTAGATCGAACTACTCATTCAAGTCTACCTCTATGAACTGCGTCCTGCCATTGCCATCTACGCTTGGTTCATCACCAGCATTGCCGCCCGCTTCAGACTCTTCCGATTCGCTCTCACTGCCAGCCTCTCCTCCACCATCTGCCTGAGTACGAATTAGTTCACGAACCATAATCACTAGATTCGCTACAAGTTCCCTATTTCTGGGTGTATAATCAGATCGAAGAGTTGTGAGCAGTGCTTCAAAATTCGTAAGCAAATTGGTAGGCGGCACTTTAGATACTGTTGATGGTTCCTCTGTAACCTGAAAGCTGTTGTATTCTTTTATCTCGAATCTCGCTACTCCTTCAACTTGCCCCACGGCTGTCCCAAGGAAATTGTTTATTTCTGATGACTCAGACTCCAGAGGCTTTCGGGGTGCGACAAGATCGTATAACTCCGACTGGATTAAGCGGATAGCATTTTTTTCATCCCCACTCGCTCTAATATAATCTCTGAAGCCCTTGACTGCTTGATCAATCAATCCAGTCATTGCTTCCATGTCACTCATGCTTGAAATTAACAACTCTTTTTCAAG
This sequence comes from Planctomycetota bacterium, assembly GCA_024280755.1. GTDB lineage: Bacteria > Planctomycetota > Phycisphaerae > Phycisphaerales > UBA1924 > UBA1924. The sequence goes on along the minus strand of JAJRPN010000006.1, from coordinate 116,119 downwards.
CTCGTACTCCTTTGTCGCCTTTTCGGCCTTCTTCAGTGCATCTTCATAAGCCTTATTGATTCGCTCCTCAGCCTCTTTCTTCTCATCTCCAGCCTTCTTTGCAATCAACTCAACCGCACCTTCAAAGGTACCCGCGTTGTAGTACCGATCTAAATCTGCAAGGGCTGCCTGAAGAGGATAATTTTGAGTTCCGAGTTTCACATTTCGTACAATGTCTGCCCGAACCGTAAGTCGCCTTGCATTCATGCTTGAAATTAAAACAGGAATCGTTTGCTCATAGAAAAAATTCTTATTGACTGCAATGTTCGAAGATTGAATCCCTACAGAGACCTGCGAAAATATTTGAGCTGTACTCAATGGATGAATGAGCGAAGCGACACCTGAAGCTGCGACTACACCAATCTCTGCCGCAGTATCTTTCTTTTTTTTGAACACGCTCACAGATTCGATAAAATCATGGTAGTGTATATCGGTCACTATCAAAACCTTACTGACAATTGTATCTCGCGTATCTTTTCTCGTTTCAGGCAAAGTAGTCCCATAGTATTCACTGATCATTCTCGATATAGCTGATTCAATATTCAGTTCTATTAATGCGTCATTCGTGTTGTACGCTCGCTTAGGCCGCACCCTCAACTCTCCGCACCCGCTACAAAATATCAGTGTCAAAATTATGCTCAAACACAAACTTATTTTCATCTGGACCGCATTCATGACGCTTACTCCTACTTGATTCACGGATCACAAAGAAGTGAATTAACGCCGTTGCCAAACCGTAATATTCTGACTCAAAGCACGACCATCTATTCTATGCATACTCTTTTTCTAGAAACAGCAAATAGCTCTCAACTGAAACAAGGATTAATTTTCAAAATTGTGGATAACTCCTATTTGTGAGCACTCAAACCCCCTCAGTATTGAGTTTTCACCCTACAATTAACCGTGATTGGACACCCACTGACATTAAAGTGCCCCGATGGGGCCGTCGAGCTTGGCTCGAACTTGTTGCTTGCGCCGATTGCTGGATGGTGTGATTTGGCGTGGCGGATTACTTGCCGAGAGCTGGGAGGCGTTGGGCTTGCTTGCACAGACCTGCTCAGCCCGCAGGGCTTGCTTCTCTCGCAAGAGACCTCGCACAGGATTGCAATGACCAATGAACTCGATCGCCCGGTGTGCATGCAGCTCTATGGCTCAGATGCGGATATTCTTGCCCAAGGTGCCCAGTGGTGCGTCGATAACGGGGCCCAGGTTGTTGATATCAATATGGGCTGCCCGGTCGACAAGGTGACCAAGAAGGATGGCGGCTCGAAGCTGATGTGTGATGTTGATCGCACGCTGAGTATGTTTGAGCAACTCCGTGAAGCACTGCCCAAGCATGTGCCTCTGACGGCCAAAATGAGGCTCGGATGGAACCATCAGGCCAAGCTCGATGGCGTGGCCAGCACGCTCGCCGTTGGGCTTTGCGAACGCGGGGCCGCGATGATCACCGTGCATGGGCGCACGACCAAACAGAAGTTCAAAGGCGAGTGCGATCTTGATGGGATCAAGCGCGTGGTGGACGATGTTCGTGCGCACAACCCCGGCGTTCCCGTCATCGGCAACGGCGATATCAAATCGGAGAACGATGTGATTGCGATGATGCACCATACCGGATGCGCGGGCGTAATGATCGGGCGAGGATCGTTCTCAAACCCTTGGCTGTTTCGACTGGGCTGGGCATTGCAACAGCGGGCGGTCGAGCAAGGAATTGACCCGAGCGATAGCGAGGCTGTCGGAGCGATCGATCTGTCTGATCTACTTCCTAGCGAAGACGAGAAGCTCAATATGCTCTTAGGTTTTTTCGATCGCATGATTGAATATCGAGACAGCGACCATGCCAGGCATGTGTTTCGTCAGAAGGCGAATCTGCTTGGCAAGCAGATCAATGGCGGGCACTGTCGGCCTTTGAAAAACGCCCTCCGGGAAGCAAAGACCGACGCCGAAATTTATGAAGCAATCGAGCATTGGCGGGCGCACGGGGCAGAGCAAGCTCATTTAGAGCTTTAAATAGAGCCTCAGAATAGTTTATACGAATCGCTCTTTTTCTGGTACACTGTGTTTGAGGGGAAGCCTCCAGGAGAACCACGAATGAAATGCAACACAACGCGATCGCTTTTAAGCATGCTGGCCATCACTTCAGGCTTTGCGATGGCTGAACCAGATTTGATTGTTTCCGACATCACCTCGGCAGCCACCTTTGGATTGGTCGATGGCAAAATGGCATACTCATTCGGAACAACCGTCTGCAATATTGGCGACAGCGAACTGGCATGGATCGATAACACCAACGAGCATCCGATCGTTTCGCAAACAATCTACAAACTCGCCAACGGACAACTTGAACAACTCGGAATTGGGTTCGTTCGCCACACAACGATCCCATTGCCCAGCAATGCTTGCGGATTAGGATGCACCCCCGCCGGGTTTGATGCACTGGGAGCCGGGTGTTCTGACACAAGTTCAAGTGCGGTCCACGGCGCCCAACCAAGCATGGGGCCACGCACCGAGGTGAATGCGTTCACAGGTGATTATCCATATCCATTTACTTCCATCGGGCAGACCGGGGATTTGATCTACAAGCGGCTCCGCGTGAACCTCGCAGACATCAGCGACCCAAGCGCGTTGTACTTCGTCGAGACCCAAATTGTTTCCAGCAGCGAAACTACCGACCAAGCAAGAGCGAACAATGTGAGCTATCGCCAGGTTGTGTTCTCACCAGGCCCTGCGACCGCAAGCGTTGTCGGCCCGACCTATACCGAGCAGCCTGCGATCTTCGCTTGGCGAGATCACGGCAATGGGATCGGAATGCCAGATGCGAGCGTGATGATTACCCAAGCAAACATCCCGGGCAGCGGCGAGCGGTTTGTGATTGGTTCCAAAGCAATGAGCATCGGGATCGATCAGTGGCGATATGACTACGCGGCGCATAATCAGAACTTGGTTCATGGGATCAGCTCAATCCTCGTTCCTCTCGGCAATACCCAAGCCGCGAGCGGGCATACTTTCCACGATGTTGAGTATCATGATGATGTTGACGAACTGATTGACAATACGAATTGGTCACTCAATGCAACTGGTGGCCAAGCGATGTGGCATCTTGATGAAGACTTCGACACCAATCCCCTTGGCAATGCAATCCGATGGGGAACGATGTATTCGTTTTCATTCATTTCAACCAATGAACCTGTGCAGAAATCGATGGAATTGGGGATCTTTGGCCCCGGCGCTGCTGACTCGATGCGGGTTGGGATTATTGCCCCGCAAAGCGGGCCATGCATTGCTGACATGAACGGCGATCCTGCCAATAACTTCTTTGATATCTCGATATTCCTCCAGTTGTACCAGACAGATAATCTCAATGCCGATTTTACTGGCGATGGAGTACTCAACTTCTTTGATATTTCAGCGTTTCTCACCGCTTTCCAGGCAGGGTGCCCCTGAACAAATATTCGGAACAAATGGAACCCAAAAGAATGATTTTCGTATAGGTTTGTGTCCAGAGCAGAGATAGTGTCGGCGGTCTTGTCGATACATGCACATCCTTTTCGCTTGCATCTCTGCAACACGCCAACTCGGAGAATCCTCGGATGAACGCTCTCAATACGCTTTCTATCGGTCTTATCGTCGCTTTTGCAGGATCTGCATGGGCTGGCCCTACACCCGGTTCGAGTGGACAAAACATCAACCCCGGGCAAAATCAACTCGAGAAAGTGCATGGATGCTGGGGTGATGAGCATGGGAATCTTGAGGGCGGGGTGTTTTTCTTGCCTATGGATCAAGATGCGAAAGAAATTGTTGATGCCGTAAAGCAAGCAAACCGAGGGATTGTCGACAACCGGGTCGATGTAGTCCTCGTTGGTGATGGATATACCGCTGGCGAGCAAGGGCAGTTTCATACCGATGCCAACGGCGTAATCAGCTCGATGTTCAGCTATGAGCCGTTCACTAGCTATGAGCCATACTTCCGGGTTTCGCAAATTGAAGTGATCTCTGCCGAATCTGGCGTAGATAACGATCCTGTGAATGGGATCTCTCGCAACACCGCCCTTGATATGCAATATTGGTGTGCAGGGGTCGAGCGGCTCTTGTGCGTGAGTGTTGCCAAAGCCTACAACGCAGCGGCGGCAGCGCCAGATATCGACCAGGTGATCGCGGTCGCCAACTCGAGCAAGTACGGCGGGGCAGGGTATTCGAGCAGTAACCTCGGGACGACCGCCGGGCAGAACAGTGCGGCTGCCGATATCGCGATTCATGAACTCGGACACTCGCTCGGCGATCTCGCAGATGAATACACCTACGGGGGGCCAACGACCTATACCGGCGGCGAACTCGCCCCTGTTGATGTTTCCATTCACAACCGCGCCAATCAAATTGCCCTTAATACAAAGTGGCACTACTGGATGGATGCCTCAATGACCGGATTCGATAACCCGGTGACGACATTCGAAGGCGGGAACTATTCGCAGTTTGGTGTGCATCGCCCATCGAGCAACTCGATGATGCGAAGCCTTGGTCGGCCGTTTAATCTGGTCAGCGCAGAGCGCCTGTTGCATCAGATTTACAAAGAGGTGAATCCAATCGATGACGGCACCGCTGACGGCTCAACCGTTGATGCGAGCGATACGCTTTGGGTGTTGCCGATGCAGCCTATGAATCATGATCTTCAGATTTTGTGGTATCTCGACGAGCAGATCATCGTGAGCGCGATCCAGCAGACAACCCTGGATCTTTCAACACTCACGATGGGTGCTGGCGATCACACCGTTCGGGTAGAAGTGATTGACCCGACGCCTTGGGTTCGCAATGAAGCGATTCGTGATATCTTCATGACCGAAAACCGATCGTTTACTGTGAATGCCTGTGTGCTGGCTGCGGATATCACCGGCGACGGCGTGCTCAACTTCTTCGATATCTCGGCCTTCTTGACCGCCTTCAACGCTCAGGACGGTATCGCCGATTTTAACAATGATGGCGCATTCAACTTCTTCGATATCTCGGCGTTCCTCAGCGCGTTTAGTACCGGCGGGTGTTAAGAAACTGATTTTTTCTCATCTGAGTTGCAATAGGGTACCCGGACGGGCGTTGGTACTGTCGAGAGGGATTACGCCGACTCTGATGGTTTGTACGGATCGTGTCTGGGAAGCCTTTGTTTGAATGTGAAGCATATTGATCAATACAGGATCGGGTTGTTTCGATTCCTTATGAATAGATCAGGATCTATGCCTCAATCATGTGAATTTGGCGGATAGGATCTCTTATCGGGTTATGGGAACGATGCTGATCTTTAGATCGAGCCTGAATAGAATCATGAAACTATGTGCCGAGCTGATCTGTATACAAATGAGTGGATCAATACGGTCAGCACAGCACTTTGACGAAACGAATCCGGAGATGAAACAGATGAAAACGCAACGCAAACTTCGTACATCAGCATTGGCTATCGCCAGCTTGACACTCTTGAGCGGCTTAAACACCGCTGCCAATGCCCAGTCGCTCGATAGAGAAAATCTCTCGCCTCTGATGCCCTCATTGATTTCTCCTGCACTCCAAGGGCAGGGCAACCTGGTCTTCGCAAGCAAGACCCAAGACACCGGCGAGATCTTGGACACCGACAAGGGCAAGGTTTCGTTCTTGTTCCGCAACACCGGCGCGGCCCCGTTGACGATCACGCAGGTCAAACCTTCGTGTGGATGTACTGTTCCCGAACTCGCCAAGAAGACCTACATGCCTGGCGAGCAAGGCTCGATCGAAGTCACCTTCGATCCAAAGGGGAGACAGGGAGCGATCTCACGAAACATCACGGTCTTTACCGACTCTGACATCACCCCAAGCCTCTCGATCATGGTTCGTTCGTTGGTCAAAGCAGTGATCATTACCGAGCCAAATATCATGCCATTTGATGCGGTCGTCAAGGGCAACTCGGTTTCCAAAGACTTCAAGGTCTTTGGCCGAATCGATGGATTTAAGGTCACCCGCGCAACAGGCGACGATACCGACTCGTTCTCGATCGAAGTACTCGATGGCGGCGAGGTCGAACGCGAAGGCGAGAAGATGATTATGCAAATCATCAGGCTCACGCTCAAAGATACCGCCAAGCCAGATAACCATCGTGCCCAGATCACTGTTCGTACCAACGACGAACGCAAGCCGATCTACTCGCTCGCTGCGGTTGCACGCGTGCTTGGCGATCTCAAGATGAACCCTGTCCGTGTAACAATGGGGCGGATGGTTGTGGGTGACGAGTTCGAACGCGAGTTCCATGTCATCTCCAAGTCTGGCTCAGCATTCAATATCTCAAGTGCACTCGCCAACTCGATCGCCATCGATGCCAACTACACCTTTACCCCGGTTGATGAGAAGCTTCGCAATGACTGGATCGTCAAGATCACAGGCAAGGTTGTTAACTCGGCCGCACGGTTTAACACCCAGCTTCATATTGTGACTGATGTTGAAGACGAAGAGCAGCTCACCGTGCAGATGTATGGCCAGCTTCGCCGCGAGTAAGAATCAGCTTTGAAAGAGTATCCTATTTGAGAGAGTATCCTAGATGAAATGCGTTCAAACCATCGCAGGCGTCTTGGCGATTGTCGGGCTCGGGTATATTGCCGGGGTCGGGCATTCGCTTTTGCGCGAGCTGCCCGTAATCCTTGGGGCGAGTGCTTCGACAAGCACCCAGCCAGCCCCAGAAGACAACACACCCGAGATTGCTGATCCTGATCAGTTACCTGATTTTCAACCAGATCCGACACCTGCACAGGTTGATGATCCTGAGTTGCCTACCGACGGCGACTTCGATGCTCGGCTCGATGCCCCCGTGCCCGCTGGGATGCTCACGCTTCGCCAGGCGCACCAGATGTGGATCGACGGGGCATACTTTGTCGACTCTCGACTCCGTAGCGAATATGACGAGGGGCACATCTCGTTGGCCGCCTATTTGACGGCTGCGACTATGTTCACCGACGAGGGCGATGCAGAAATGCAGAGCATTCCGCCTGATGCACAGGTGGTCATCTATTGCCTGGGCGGCGACGAATGCGACGCCTCGTTCAATACCAAAGCTATTCTCGAACAGTTCGGATATACCGATCTTTCGATCATGGGGGTTGGGTATGACGAATGGGCTGCCGCCGGTTTACCAACAAGTTTGAACGATGAAGAGGGTTCGCCATGAGTGCCAAACGATGGGCCGAATCGATCTTGCTTCAACTCCCAATGCGCGTCGCCCTTGGAGGCGTGTTCTTGTACGCCGGGTACATGAAGTGGGACAATGTCCAAGCGTTCGCCTTTGCGATCAAAGGGTTCAAGATTCTTGATCCCGACACGCACGGGCATCTGATTATCAGCGCTGCCTACACAATGCCTTGGGTCGAGATGATCGCCGGCTTGCTGCTCGTACTTGGGCTCTGGACCCGGGCTGCAACATTAGCCATTGGGCTGATGCTCATATTCTTCATTGCTGCATTACTCCATGTCATCTTTGATCCCTCGGTCGAGGCGGATTGCTCATGCTTTGGCGATGTGAACCTTGTGTGCAGCGCAACCGTCGGATGGTGCCAGGTGATCCGCGATGTGATTATGCTGATCCCGGTTGGTTATTTGCTCTGGCGTGGAGGCGGCATTCTCGCTCTTGACACGCTCAGAGAACGAAATTGCACCCCCAAGGACGCAATTCAGGACGCAAAACCGGGTTCGCCGGTCGCTGAAGATAGTTTTCGGGGCTAAACTCACCTTCCAAGAAAACAATGATCCGTCGCTTATGGATCGAGCGTTGTTCGCTGATCGATAAGCCACGAAGTCCAAGACGGAGATCAACGATATGAGCAGAATGAACTCATCAAGAGGCGGCGGCAACAGCAGAGACCGCAGCGGCGGCGACGACCGATTTACCGGCGGCCCGGCACCAAAGGCTACCAAAGAATCGGGCAAGGGCATCGAATACTGTGATTACAAAGATCACGAGACACTTCGCCGAATGATGACACCCAACGGCAAGATCTACGGCCGCAAACGCCTTGGTACCAACGCACGCCAACAACGCATGGTTGCACGAGCAATCAAGCGGGCACGCTTTATGGGCTTGCTCCCATTCACCAGCGCAACGCTCTGAGTAACTTGCAAAGAACACCTATTGAACAAACCCGTATTGAACGAACCCGGATCTTTCCGGGTTCGTTTTTTTACATCGACTCTCCTCCCCCGGGCTTCTCTTTCTTCCCCATTGCCTATTCCCTATTGCCCATTGCCTTCTTCAAGACCCCCTCCGTCCCTTCGGGACACCTCCCCCGGAAAGCCCGGGGGGAGGAGAAAAGAGAGCGTCCTTGTGTGGGGAATGAACCATCAGACACGGCCTAGTATCCGACCATGACTGTCTACGAACGAGATTATCAATCGGTAGCGCGAGCACTCTCTGGTGTGCAAGGAAATCGCCAGCGGCGCATGGGGGAAGTGTGCGATGTGATTTGGCGGTTCTTCAAGGACCAAGGCGTGTCGTGGGTTGGGTTCTATGAAAAGGACGACCAGGCCGACCAGATGAGCCTGGTCTGTTCCCGAAACAAACCGGCGTGTTCTCCCATAGAACTGCACGGGGCGTGCGGGATGGCATGGAGCAAAAAACGCCCAATTATTGTCAACGATGTGCATAATCTGGGCGAGCGTTACATCCCATGTGATCCCAGGGATAAGTCCGAGATCATCTTGCCTTTGTTCAATAGCGACGGGTCATGCTTCGGGGTGCTGGATCTGGATTCATTCGATCGCAACGCGTTTTATGAGCATGATTTGATCCAGCTTCGCAAGCTCATGGAATCGACCGCGATTAGCTGGCCAGCACCGCATACGCCTGCTTTGATTTATTGACTCGCGAGAAAACCAAGAGAAGCAAGAGGAACGCAGAGGGCGCGAAGATCACGCAGAGGTGCGGAGGCTGGTAGGAACATTTGGGAATAATCTCGCGTGCGTGGACGTTTGAAGAGTATGGAATTAGATCATCAGACCAAGAACCGATATGGGAATGCGAAGAAACGAGAACCAAAACCGGCGTGTCGTTCGGGGATGTTTTCCACAGGATTGGTGAAGTCTGGGTGTCCGAGTTGTTTGATTGTTGGGTTGGCGATCATGCCGATTGAGATGGCGGGACGGGGCATAAAAAAGCTGGCTACTGGTACAGATGAGGATAAGTCGAGGCCCTAAAATGAACTCAATCCGTTTTGACTATTTCCCATCACTTGTGGCTTCAAATACATGGCCACATTGTGGGCATTTCCAACGCACCGGAACAAGATCAGCAACAAGAGAAGCCGTCAACGCTGCCAATACAATGCGAAAAAAATTTATCGGCGACTTCACAATGAAACCTGCTTGCTGACAACTTGGACATGATGGTCTTTGCATAAGTCGGATCTTAAAACGGCACCGATGCTTTGAAGGTCATCTGCTTGCCTGTAACTGGATGATAAATTGTTAACATCGAAGCGTGGAGCATCAGGCGTGTGGTTGTGTCTTGGGCGTTGGGGTTGTACATCTCGTCGCCGACGATTGGTGCGCCCATCCCGGCGGTTTCTGTTGAATCGTTCGTACCCATCGTGTCCTCCCCCACTGTGGTGACAAACGGATGAGCAGCGTGGACACGGAGCTGATGCGTTCTGCCAGTCTGAGGCTCAAACTCAACACGCGTCACCGCTCGCCCTTCAAACTCTTCACGGGCAAGCACGGTGTAGTGCGTGACGGAAGGCTTGCCTTGGATGTAATCGACGAGCATCAACGGGCGAACATCCATGTCTTTGCGCATCGGACAGTTGATAGTGCCTGTGTCGTGTTCGAGGTGCCCCTCAAGCAGTGCGACATAGCGTTTGTGGACTTTTCGCTGCTCGAACTGGCGTGAGAGATTGCGATGGGTGTTGGGGTTGAGCGTGAGGATCATCACCCCCGAGGTGGACATGTCGAGCCGATGACAAGTGATCGGCCCGGTCGCGAGAGGAAAAAGATCTTCGATCCGCGAGCGGAGGCAATCCTTCTTCTCGGGCGCGATCCCGGGCACAGTCAACAGGCCAGACTGCTTGTCCACGATCACAAAGTGTTCATCCTCATAGAGGATTGTTGGGATGCCTATTGGCGGGCAATAGGACATCTCGGGGAGTGGTCCCCGATTCACGCGTCGGATATCACCAGATTCGGGTTGTTGAGACCTAGTATCATTCATACAACCGGAGTGTATCCTTCCAAGGAGAATATCGATGAAATCTTCAGCAATTGTGTCCCTGTTCTGTGCAACTGGATTGGCGTGTGCGATGGCACTGGCTTCAAATCCGAACCCAAATCCAGAATGGGATGACCAATGGCCAGCCCTCGAGAGCAACTTCCTCACCGAGCATGTCCAACTCACATCCGAAACCAAATACATCAAAGCTGGCGAGAGCTACTTCTCACCAGATGGACGAATGGTGATCTTCCAAGCGATCGAAACCCCGCCTGAGGGCGAAGAAGCGGGCGCACACTACGCGATGTATGTCGCATCGGTCAAGCGTGACGACAACGGGGACATTACCGGGATTGGTCAAGCTGGCATGGTCTCTGCAAGCAATGGCTCTGCCAATACCTGCGGATGGTTCCATCCCACTGATCCGATGCGGATCCTCTTTGGCACAACAATCACCGCACCGAGCGGCAAAGATGTCGCAGGGTTCCAACGCAAAACCTCCAAATACTCATGGAAGTTCCCAACCGAGATGGACATCGTTGCTGGCAATCTGAGCATGACCTATGTGCTCTCAGACGAGGCAACCGCCCGAGCAAAGAAGCTCCTCGAAGAAGATCCAACCGCAACGCCCGAGCTTTCGATGAACGATATTATCTCGGTTCCAACCCTGACCAACACGAGTCCGGTTTGGGTACGCGAAGGATACGACGCGGAGGGATCATGGTCGCCTGATGGCCGATATATCCTCTATACCCAGCTCGAACCAGGTTCAAACAACGGCGATATCTGGATCTACGATTCTACCGATGGATCTCACACGCCACTGATCACTGCTGATGGGTATGACGGCGGGCCGTTCTTCTCACCCGATGGACAATCGATTTGCTATCGTTCGGATCGTCGCGGCGACAACTTGCTTCAGATCTTTGTCGCCGATTTGCAGTTCGATGACTCAGGTAAAGTGACTGGTGCGGTCGAGACACAACTCACCGACAACGAACATGTCAACTGGTGCCCGTTCTATACGCCTGATGGAAAATACTTGTTCTATGCAACAAGCGAGCAAAGCCACGGCAACTACGAGATCTATGTGATCGATGCTTCGGGCGAATACCCGATGGAAGAAACCCCACGCATGCGCATCTCGCAGGCTCGTGGATTCGACGGCTTGCCCGCGTTTACTTCTGATGGCGAGTGGATGATCTGGACCGCCCAACGCGGCGCAACGCGTGATGGCGAAGAACGCCCGAGCAGCCAGCTTTGGGCTGCAAAGGTCGAGCTTGATGCGATCGACAAGGCGTATCAAGCCCAACGCAAGGCGATTCTTGACAAGAACGAAGCAGACGCATTTGAGAACTACATGCCTGAAGATTGATCCTGGCTTGCATCACAAGCTGCTGGAGTACATACCAGAATGATCGAGCCTGACGAGTATGGATTGAACGATGTGCAAACATTTGCGCACATCGGCGATCCTTCGCCCGCGCCCGATCATTCTCGGTTTTGGCGTAAATGGTACGATCGGCTGATCGATGATTCGCCTGTGCTTTGCGTCCGGACGGCTCACGATCAATCTGATCCGAGTACGACGCACGAGTTTGTCTCGGTCGGTGGCGTACGGATCGGATGCGCACTCGTATTGCCTAAGAACGGCCAATCTGTTCGAGCATCGCTGGTGACGATACATGGGTACAAGCATGCTGCGGCACTCGAAGATTCAACACGCAGATGGCAAGCGATCGCGAACACCGGAGTCGCGGTATTGGTGATTCGATTGCGTGGATACCCTGGATCACAAATCGGTATCGGCGATATGACCACACCCGATCAACTCGGCGCAGGGTGGATCGGGCGCGGGTTCACGGGCGAGCAGCATGCCGATTGGATCTTGCCCAACGCGGTGGCAGATGTGTGCAACGCCTGTCGAGTGATGCGCAATGCATTGCTACATCGGGATACGGATGTGCAGATCAATGTTGATTCGGCGATCGATCATCCCGGCGTGTTCCTCACCGGAAAATCCCTCGGCGGCGGGTTGGCGACGATCGCTGCCGGCCAGCTCATTGGGAAGCTCTCGGGCGAATCGATTATTGATCGGCTCGCCATCTCGCTGCCCTCTCTGGGCGCATGGAACTGGCGATTGGCACACCGCCCATCAGGGACAACGCTTGATATCCAGAAGATCCTGACGCATCACAGCCAACGCACCAGCGAGTTGATCGATCGACTCCGCTTGTGCGACGCGGGAGTGCATGGACGCAAGGTGCGTGTGCCGACCTTGGGGATGCTTGCCCGCAAGGACGATGTGGTGCCCGCCCCGGCTGCAGCCGCCGTGTTTAACTCGATCGATGCCGACCCAGGGCGCAAGTGGCGGTTTGTGGTGCCTTATGGTCACTTTGAAGGCGGGATTGGCAATGCGCGTCGCCATGCACTCTTTGAACGGGCGATGGTTGATTTCTTTGATCCCACGCGAACGACTATGGATTCGATGTCCCCTTGGGAGCCGATTCTTCACGAGGGCACCGTTGGGCCAGATGGCCAATGATAGATATGTGCCTACGCTTGCAGTTGAACCACACATGAAATGAGCATTGTAATGAACCGAACGATTGAAACATTGATGACCGGACTGATTGACTATGCCGGGCTTTTCCCGCCGAGCAAGTTGCCTATGGATACGGCGGTTGAGAACTACGCCAAGTATCTGCGCAGCGAGCACGAGCGTTTTCTCTCGCGGTTTATCTGCACAGTGCCTCGGCTCGAAGAACTGAGCAAGCATGCAGCGGTGGTCATGCCGGGGACCTATGCGACAAGCGGGTATCGTGAAAATGCTGACATGCAAGACCCGTGGCAAATCTCAGCGATCATCGTGGGCAATCTCGAAGAAAACCTTGAAGAGATTTACAAGTTCAACGAGCATCACGACAAGGAAGAGCACGGGCTCGCGATGGTCGATGTGATCGAGATGAAGATCGATTCGCCGGGCGATGTTGACGAGATCATGGAGGTGCTTCCTGCGATGATCGCCCCGGCCTTTGAGCTGCCCAGCGAAGCTGTTATGGGTGGCGACCCACGCGGATTCATCGCAGCGATCGCTGGGAATCAGGCTGCTGCCAAAATCCGTTGCGGCGGCGTCACACCGGATCTATTCCCCTCGTCAGAAGATATCGCTCGGTTCATGCACGCATGTAGCGCAGCCGATGTGCCCTTCAAAGCAACCGCAGGCTTGCACCATCCGATCAGAGCCGAGCATGCACTGACCTATGAACCCGACGCGCCAAGAGCGGTCATGCACGGGTTTATCAATGTGTTCCTTGCGGGTGCATTTGTACGATCAATCAAGGGCTTTGACATGGACACGACGATCGCCTTGCTCAATGAAACCGACCCCAAGGCGTTTGTCTTTACCAATGAATCCGTTTCCTGGCGCGATGTGTCGCTGCCTATTGCTGCATTTGCACAGGTCCGCGAGGCTTTCGCGACAAGCTACGGGAGCTGCTCGTTCGATGAGCCTCTGGATGATCTCAAGGCATTGGGATTGCTGTAAGCGTTCTCGGAACAATCCATTTATTCTGGTTCTCGAAAGAGGGCTGCGACCGCGGTATGCCCGTGCTGGAAGATTTGCCCGTCGACAGGCCCGATCTCGCCAGCAGCAAAGAAACCGGCGAGGGGGATGCCCGCGTCTGGATCGACTTCTTTGCCCGACTTGGCAAGGTTTGCCCCGTCTGGCTTGGGATCGAAGGCATGCGTGATCACGCTGGCATCAGTCGTCTGCTCGCCAAAGAAGTTGTTGCTTCGTCCGGTGCATGAGATCAGCAGTGCGCCAGCGGGTTTGGAGTAGAGCCTTTGCCCATCGAGCAAAAGCGAGAGGTCTTCGCGGGCGGTTTGTTGGTCGTGAAGATGAAGCTGGACGGTTTGACCGGCATGGATGATATCTGCGATCGCCACCGCACCCGAGGTTTCGTCGCCGCCCATGATATTGCGGATCAGAAAATCACCACGCCCGAAGTGTGCTTTATTTTCGTTGATGACGCGCCCCATCACGAGCCCACTGGAAAGAAGTTGTTTATCCGCTTCGTCGAGTTCACGAACGATCTCGCGGATAGCATCGACGGCGCGAACGCCTGCGAGTTCGAGGATGAGGTTGCCTCGGGCTTTGGTGATGACCATCGGGTGGCCAATCGGTCGACACCCCTGCGAGACGATGGTATCGACCTGGATTGGGCCACTGAGTGTCACGCCCATCGCGCCCGAGTTGCGAATTTCACCATCGAGCAAGAGCGTGTTGGTGTTTGGCGCGTTGCCAGCAGATGCCATGCCTCCGATGATGGTCCCGATGTGATCGACGCGCCCAGATTTGGCAACAACCTGCACACGCGATGCAGAAAGCGCGGGGATGAGGTTCACCAATGGCACCGAGAACGGATCGGCAAAGAAAAACGCCGCTCGCATATCCTCGGCTGCGCCGATGCAATCTGAGAGCTTGGCTGCCCGTTCTTCCATCGATTCCCTTGGCGAAAGGTGATCAATCCAAAATGGGTTGATGCCCACGCCGGGGAATCTGCACGCGAGCACAGAAAGCGCGGGGCCTTCTTCGATCACGCCCGCGTTGGACATCACGCCCAAAGCGGTGATCCCAAGCATATGCGTCGAGCTAAGCCGATCGCGGAGCGTGTCGGCGATCATGCCCATCTTCCGAGCATGATGAATCGATACAAACACCATCAGCAGATCTGGAGATGAACCAAGCTGATGCCTGACCCGATCAGACACCTGCAATGCGGCGTCGATCGGGTCCTCGCGCGTTGACATCGCGGTGACCATTTTGATCGAATCGAGATCAGGATATGGTTGCTCGGACATCACAGGAAGATCATGCTGGTGGCTATTGATTGAACCTTATTTCAGGCATCGGATCGATGCGATCTGGCTCGATGATGGTGAGCTTGAGCGAATCGTCGTTATTCATTGATCCAACCACCCCTACGACTCGTCCGAGCAGATGGCGGAAGTCTTGGGTCGAGCTTGGTGCGACATAGCCAACAGTGCGTGTTGCGCCGGTCGATGGATCAATCGCTTGGATGCGGTAGAGCAAGGGGAGATGCTCGCCGGTATATACAGCGCTGGTGGTCATGCGTCCGACAAGTTGATAGGCACGCCCGCTCTGCCAAGCCTGGATATCTTTGGCCGATTGATCCGCATTGGCGTCGTAGGCCGCAAGGATCGCAGTGATCGACTGGCGTTGGTTGCGAGTCTCGATACGAATATCGATCCACTCGAGGCGTTGATCAAGGGCAGCCGCCAGCGATGATCCATCGTCGGCCTGGACGCGTGTGCGTGAGAACTCGGCGTGGAGTTCATCGAGTGACTGATCCAGCTCGGCCTTGGGCAGTGTTCGTGCGTTGTCGAATGCTGCTTCGAGATCTTCGAGTGCTGATGCTGAAACCAAGCCGCTGGGCGCGGTGATCTGGACTAGCTCGGCAGGAGCAGAATCATCTTCGCGATCGGTTTCTTCAACATCAACCGGAGCCGCGTTTGAGATCTCGACAGGTTGAGCTGTCGAAGTGTTCATCTCTTCCATCATCGAAGTATCGACAACCACAGGGGCTGATTCTTCGAATACTGGCTCTGCGACAGGCTCGGAGACTGGCTCTTGAACGGGCTTGGCTGCGGGGTTGTAGTTGGCGACTTCGCCCGCTTTGGGATCGCGCAAGGCATCGGTTCTGATATAGGCGATCGCGATCTCACCAGTTGGCCCTTCGGGCGGCGAAACGCGGTAGCCAACAATATCGCCAGCATCGTTTTGAAGTGCTTTGAGAACCGTCAGCTCGGTACCCGCCTTGAGCCCCTCGGTATAGAGAGCCTTCCATGATCCTGACAACCCGAGCAGGTGCGATGGGGCACGGAGTTTCGAACGGGTGATCAGCGTGACGACCTGACCGTCGGCCGAGACATCGACTTCGTTGGCAGGAACAAAGGCACCGATCGCCATTGGCATGCGAACCTTGGTGTAGCTACCAGAGGTTCCGAGGACTTCTAATGGCATCTTGGCGTTCAGTTCGGCGATTGCGTAGAAAACATCTTGATCGCCACAGCGGAGCAGGGTCTTGTTCGCTTTGACGATCTTGTATTCTTGAGCATCTTGGAAGACAACCGCCTCGACAGCAGTTGAGATCGCAGAAGCCGGGATCGCGCCCAATGTGAGCGTAAGGGCACATGCGGAGATAGACAATGTGTATCTGATATTCGTTGGCATCTTGAGCCTCCTGGCGCATTCTCGATCTGGGTCTGGGTTGCTGGTCTATGAGTGTACCCGCACACATTGGTGAGGTTCTCCTGTTCTGGCAACGACACCACATTTTACCCAACCTACCGTTGATGTATGGCTATGAACCCACGCAATCGTCACGCTTTCCGCACAACTGCTTTCCGAACATCAATCCATTCCGGCAGCATCGGCGCAATCCTTGCGGGTACCCTCGCTGCTGGTGGGTGTTCATCCCCAATTCAACGCCAGAGCGAGAAGGAACTCCAGCAGGCAATGATCCGGGCGATCGAGGTCGAAATCGAACACGCCAAACAGAATCCTCAATCCCGAAACCTAGGCACAACGCTCGATCTGAGCAAGCTCGAAATCCGCGACGATCATCTCGAACAAATCGAACGAGAGTTTTCTGCATCTGGATATATCGAGCAGCTTCGAGCGCAGTCGCCCCAAGGCGATGATCCAATATCATCACTGGTCGGCGATGATCTCATGGGACAACCCACAAAGCTCATCGGACTCACGCTTGAGCAATCGATTCAGACCGCCGTCGTCAATAACTTGAGTGTAGAGATCGCCAGCTTTGCGCCTGCGATCTCGCAAAGTGCGCTAACCCAGGCTGAGGCACAGTTCGATTGGTTGTTCTCTGCATCGGCGCAATATCAAGATTCGATCATCCCACAGGCAGGTTCAGGCTTCGGCGGCTCGACAACCTTTGTACGCAATGCTTCCCAATCGGCGGATGGATCGATCGGAGTATCGCGCCAACTCACCACCGGGGGCACGGTCTCAATCACCAACGACATCAACTATACCAATGTCGATAGTTCGTTCTTCGGGACGCCTCCGGTTCCCAACCCGGCCAATGCCTCGAACATCACACTGGGAATCACGCAGCCGTTACTCCGCGGATTTGGACGCGATACGAACATGGCCCAGATCTATCTGGCACGCAACGCCGAGCGGACAAGTGTGGCCTCGTTAAAATCAACCTTGATCGACGCTGCGAGTGAAACCGAGAAAGCATATTGGACTTTGGTGCTTCGGTATAAAGAACTCGTCATCCGGTCCAAACTGCTCGAACGCGGAATCAAGGTACGCGATGATATCAAAGCTCGGCGTGTACAAGATGCACGCCAGGCACAGGTGGCAGATGCCGTCGCACGCGTCGAGCGTCGCCGGTCTGATCTGCTCGTCGCACGAACCAACCTACGCAACGCGAGCGATCGCTTAAAGCAGTTGATGAACGATCCGAACCTCGCGGTTGGAAGCGAGGCGTTGATTGTGCCTCGCGATGATGCGATGCGCGAAGCCGTTTCGTATTCGTTGCTCGATGCGATCACCAACGGCGTAACCAATCGTCCAGAGATGGACATCGCGCTCTTGAGCATTGACGATGCGACCATCCGTCAGCAGGTCGCCAAGAACCAACGCCTGCCCAAGCTTGAACTTCAGGCCCAGGCCCGCCTGCTTGGGTTCGGAGATTCCTTTGGCGATGCGTACAACGATGACGACGCGACGCGGTTTATTGACGACTGGCTTTTGGGCCTATCGTTCGAACAACCCATCGGCAACCGGATCGGCGAAGCGGAATATCGCAAAACCAGACTCCAACGCATGCAATCGGTCGTCGCCTATCGCCAAACCGCCCAAGGCGTGGTGCTTGATATCAAGATCGCGCTCAACGCGATGGTCACGAACAACGCGCTCATCGAACAATCAACACTCTCGCGCGTCGCCCAAGGCGAAGCGTTGCGAGCTTTGATCGTAGAGAAAGAGCTCACCAATGCAGGCTATTCGGTCGAACGATTGAACCTTGAACTCAACCAACAAGAAGCATTGGCCAATGCGGAGATCGCCGAAGCAGCCTCATTGATCAACTACAACACCGCGATCGTCGATCTGCATAAAGCGATGGGCACGACGCTCGATCGTTCACGAATTGACTTCATCGTGCCCGATGCGAACCAGCTTGCACCGGGGGAATCGGCTTTGGACTACAAGGTTGAGCCTGTAAATGCAGAGGCTGATGAACAAGTTCAAGAATCGGATGCGAGCGATGACTGAGATCCTTGAAGGCCCGACAGCGATCGCAACGGGTGTCGATCGCCTCACCAATGGGCAACTCGTCGCGTTCCCGACCGAAACGGTGTATGGGCTTGGAGCCGACGCGCTCGATGGCCATGCAGTGGCAAAGGTCTTTGCGCTCAAAGGCCGACCGGCAACAAACCCATTGATTGTGCATGTCTCAGGGATCCAGATGGCCAAAACGGTCGTGGCACAATGGACACAAGAAGCCGAGCTGATCGCCAAGGCATATTGGCCCGGGCCGGTGACTTTGGTGCTTACCAAAGCAGATTGCGTGCCCGGAATCGTGTGTGCCAATGGCGATACGGTCGCGGTGCGATGCCCAGCACACCCATGCGCATTGGCGCTGATCGAAGCGTTTGGCAAGCCGATCGTTGGGCCGAGTGCGAATCCATCGGGGCGAATCTCCCCCACCACGCCCGAGCATGTTGCCGACGGATTTGGCGATGTGGATCTGATCGTGATTGATGGCGGGCACTGTCGAGCGGGGATCGAATCGACGGTGGTCGATCTTGCTGGCGACATTTCCAAGGTCCTTCGCCCGGGCATTGTCGGGGCGCATGCGATCGGCGAGACGCTTGGCAAATCTGTCGAGTGTGTGACCCAACAGGCGGAAGACTCAGTTGCCCGATCGCCCGGAGTTGTCGGCGCGCATTATCAACCAAGAACGCCAACCAAGTTGGCCTCCACCGGATTGCTTGCCTCAGCGAGCGAATCGGTTGTTCTCCTTGCATGGTCGACTGATGTACATCCTTCGGGCGGGACGCTGATCTCGATGCCTCAAGACCTTGGCCAATACGCCAGCATGCTCTATAGGGCTTTGCATCAAGGGGATAAGGCAAGCCAAGATTCGATCTGGATCGAAGAACCAGCCATCGGCAGCACTGCACAGGATCAGGCGATCCGAGCAGCGATCATTGAGCGACTCGACCGAGCAGCACACGGTTGAATATCTTACGCCTTCCCCGCACCAATGGGAAGCTGGTCGCACCTTCGTGGCCGAAAGGGCCTTTCGTTTTATCCCTCCCTACGCCCCGCGGGGAGGTGGCTGCGCAGCAGACGGAGGGGTGGCATGCCTTGGTCTTTGGAAGTCAGTATCAGTAAGAGAAGAAGAAAAACCAAGACACCCCTCCGTCTCACCTCGTTCGACACCTCCCCGCGGGGCGCAGGGAGGGATAAAAAAGCCCCTCCATCACGCTTCGCATGCCACCTCCCCCCCGAAGCCCGGGGAAGGCAACAAGACCCGACTGTGCCAGAGACGGCGAATCGGGACACCCTGATTTAAGAAATCTTGGATACGAAGCATGTTCATCAAAGAAGAGCCTACATCCGCTCACCCATTGAACCTATTGTGCCGATCTGGAAAAGTATACCCAGAAAACCAACCCCCCAAACAAGGTGAAGACATGGCTGACAAACTCACAATCGCACTCGCACCCGGCGACGGCATCGGACCCGAGATCACCAAGGCCTGCCTGAGCATCTTTCAGGCAGCGGGCGTGCTCGATCATGTTGAGTTCACCCAAGTCGACATGGGTCGCAAGGTCTTCAACGATGGCGATACCCGTGGGATGACCGATGAAGCGATCGAAACCATCGAAACCACCGGAATCCTGTACAAGGGGCCAATGGGCACGCCGATCGGGGGCGGGGGCAAATCGATCAATGTGACCCTCCGCAAGACCTTCGGCGCCTTCGCCAACCTGCGTCACTTCCAGACACTCCCCGGCGTAGAAACCGTGTACTCGCGTGCGGGTGTGCCTGTGGATTTTTATGTCGTCCGTGAAAATGTAGAAGACACCTACGGCGGGATCGAACATCGGCTCACCCCCGACGCCTACACCGCCAAGCGGATCATCACCACCCCAGGGTGCGACCAGATCAACCGCTTCGCCTTCGAGACCGCGACAGCCTTCGGGATCGACCGGGTCACCTGTGGGCACAAAGCCAACATCATGAAGATGACCGACGGGACATTCCTCGATCGCTTCAAGTTCATCTCGCAAGATTTCCCAGAGATCGAAACCGAAGATGTCATCATCGACGCGCTGTGCATGAACCTGGTGCTTCGCCCAGACAAGTACAAGATGATCGTGCTGACCAACCTGCAGGGCGACATTGTGTCTGACCTTGCAGCGGGACTCGTCGGCGGATTGGGCTTTGCACCATCTGCGAACATTGGCGATCAAATCAGTATCTTCGAAGCCGTCCATGGGACTGCGCCCGATATCGCAGGTCAAGACCTCGCCAACCCAACGAGTTTGATGCTTTCGGGCTTGATCATGCTCCGTCATATCGGGATGCGTAAGACCGCAGCGATTATCGAGAACTCACTCCTCTACACACTCGAATCAGGTGTGCATACGGGTGATGTCAAAGGTAAGGGCGAGCCTGTGGGAACCAAAGCCTTTGCTGCAGCGATTGCCCAGAACCTAGGCAAGAACCCAGAGACCATTGAAGGCGCAGCCGTGCCTGCGAGTGATGAGATTTCGCACACGCCTCCGGTCCGCCCGAGCGTGAATCTGATGATGACCACCCACGAGCAGGTCTTGACGACCGTGTGCGGCGCAGATATCTTCCTTGAGACCACACTGACTCCACTCGATCTTGCAGCCAAACTCCAACGGCTGTGCGGAACCACGCCGTTTAAGCTTTCGGTGATCTCCAACCGTGGTACACAGGTCTGGCCGACGGGCTCGCCATACACCGAGCTAGTCAACGAATGCTGCGTGCGATTTGAGCTCAAGGAGGGCACTGTGATCGGACAGGGCCCAACGGTTCACTTGCTTGCCAAGATCGCTGAGAAGTTCACGGTGACAGAGTTCATCCCGATCCGTATGTACGACGGCGTACCTGGCTTCTCATTAGCACAGGGACAGTAAAACCATCGCCCAGGGCGCCACTGCTTGCCGAAGACGGTCAAGACATGGCACCCGGGAGTAAAACCACCCTACATATCCGGTTTTTCAGCGATATACTACGGGTATGGCTTCTACCTTCAATCGGATTACTCTCTTCGTTGCACTCCTCGGGATGCTGTGTATGCCTGCGCATGGGCAGATGACCACCGAGCTTTGGCAGACGGACATCAAGGTGCTTGCCCAGAACCTGCTCGCTAAGCATCCAGATTTTTATACCAAGCACACAGCCCAAGAGTTTGAAGAGGCTTTCGACACGCTCTCCCAACAGATTCCAATGCTTGACGATGCGCAGATCATCATCGAACTCAATCGGCTTGTCGCGATGGGTGGCGATTCGCATACGAATATCGAGATCAATGCTGCTTCCAAAACCATGCACCGCCTGCCGATCCAGTGCGTTGTGCTTGCCGATGGCGTGTTTATCTCAGCAGCCACCGCTCTAAATAAGGAACTCGTCGGCGCACAGATCATCGGGTTTGGCGATACGAATGCCGCTGAGGCCTTTGAGAAAATCAGCGTGCTCTTTGGATACGAAAACAACTCGCGTTTGATGAACGCGGGCAGTTCATACATCACGCTGCTACCCGCATTGGCAGCGGTTGGACTCGCAGACGCGTTTGATGCAAAGACCTATCCGCTCACGATCAGGGATGCAGCAGGCGAGCGCGTTGTGACGCTTGATTGCACGGTACCGACCATTCGTCCATCATGGGTGAGCTTTGCTCAAAACCTTGAAAATGGCATGCCTTTGATGTATCGCAAAGCCAATGGTGATTATCAAACGGACTTCCTCCCCGAGTCGAAGGCCATGTATCTTGCCTACAACAAATGCAAGAACGCCAAAGACTTTCCGATGGAGTTGCTCATCAAGTTCATCATGGAAAAATCGGAAGAGTTCGATGCTCAACGCCTCGTGATCGACCTGCGTTTTAATGGCGGCGGCGACGAAACGGTATTGTGGCCCATGATCGATACGCTCAAAGAATCAGAACGGTTTAGCAACCCTGGCAATATCATCACACTGATCTCTCGATACACCTATAGCTCCGCAATGAGCAACGCCCATCAGCTTCGAGATCGAGCAGGGGCAGTGCTGATCGGCGAACCCACCGGCGGCAAGCCCAACCACTTTGGCGAGATCCAATCCTTTACCCTCCCCAACTCCAAGCTGGTCGTTTCGCATTCGACCAAGTGGTTCCAGCGATTCGACGAAGACCTCGATGCCGTCTATCCAGATGTGCCTGTTGAGGTCGAATCAGCCGATTTCTTCGCGGGCAATGATCCGGTGCTTAAGGCCGCGTTGGGTTACAAATAATTTTTCGCCTCTTCCGGGCCTCCGGGGAGAGCACCCATAGGGTATTTCGTGGCATACGCAGCATGACTGAGAGGGCTTTTTTTTCTGCCCCTCCCTGCGCCCCGCGGGGAGGTGGCTGCGAAGCAGACGGAGGGGTGTCTTGATCTTTAAAAATCAGTATCAGTAAGAGAAGAAGTACAAAGACACCCCTCCGTCTCACTTTGTTCGACCCCTCCCCGCGGGGCGCAGGGAGGGGTGATCAAGCTCTGCCAAACTGACAGGAGAGTGCAAATTGGGCACCCGAATGGGCTTCTAGCGGGCTGGAATAGCCCGAATTGTCGCCAATTCAATGGCACGGGAGTTGCAACTCTTCTGGCGACGAACCACGAAAACCACTGTCCCTAGTCGGCTCACAGCCTGCATTTGGGATTGACTTGAAGGAGACTTATCATGGGAAAAATCATTGGAATCGACCTCGGAACAACCAACTCGGTCGTCGCTGTCATGGAAGGCGACACCCCAAAGGTTCTTATTAATAGCTCAGGCAACCGCACGACCCCATCGGTCGTCGGGTTCACCGAAAAGGGCGAACGCCTTGTCGGGCAACAGGCCAAACACCAGCAGGTGACCAACCCGCAGAACACGGTCTTCTCGATCAAGCGGTTCATGGGTCGGCGTCATAGCGAGGTGGGCTCGGAAGAGAAACTCATCCCCTATACCCTCACCGGCGGCGCGGAAGACTTTGTCAAGGTGAAGATCCGCGATGAAGAGTTCACGCCTCAACAAATCTCGGCGATGATCCTCGGCGAGCTCAAACGCACCGCTGAAGATTACCTCGGCGAAACCGTCACCGAAGCGGTGATAACCGTGCCGGCATATTTTAACGATGCTCAGCGCCAGGCCACCAAGGACGCGGGTGAGATCGCGGGCTTGAGTGTCAAGCGGATCATCAACGAGCCAACCGCTGCGGCTTTGGCGTATGGTCTCGAAAAACAAGCGAACGAAAAGATCGCGGTCTTCGACCTCGGTGGTGGTACATTCGATGTATCGATCCTCGATGTTGGTGATGGTGTATTCGAAGTGCTCTCGACCAATGGCGACACCCACCTGGGTGGCGACGACTGGGACCAGCGATTGATTGATTTCATCGCTGAGGAGTTCCGTAAGGCTGAGGGTGTCGACCTGACCGGCGACCCGATGGCGATGCAGCGCCTCAAGGAAGCTGCTGAAAAGGCGAAGATCGAGCTTTCCAACTCACAGGAAACCACGATCAACCTGCCGTTCATCACCGCGACTGATAGCGGCCCCAAGCATCTCCAGCAGACGCTCTCACGCTCGAAGTTTGAAACACTCTGTGATGATCTCTTCAACCGCGTGAAGAAGCCATGTCTTGATGCGATCAAGGATGCCGGGATTGACATCTCCAAGATCGACGAAGTCGTTATTGTTGGTGGCTCGACGCGGATGCCTAAGGTGCAAGAAATCGTCAAGGAACTCTTTGGTAAAGAGCCAAACCGTTCTGTGAACCCCGACGAAGTAGTCGCCATCGGCGCTGCTGTTCAGGGCGGCGTGCTCAGCGGCGATGTGAAGGATGTTCTCCTTCTCGATGTGACCCCGTTGTCACTCGGTGTCGAAACAATGGGCGGCGTAATGACCAAGCTCATCGAACGCAACACAACCATCCCAACGAGCAAGAAGGAAACCTTCTCGACCGCTGCGGATAATCAGCCATCGGTTCAGATCCATGTGCTTCAGGGCGAGCGTGAGTTTGCCAAGGACAACCGCACACTGGGCATGTTTGAGCTTGCTGATATCCCGCCTGCCGCTCGTGGCACGCCTCAGATCGAGGTTGAGTTTGCACTCGATGCCAACGGCATCCTTCAAGTCACGGCGACCGACAAGGGCACGGGCAAGAAGGCCGACATTCGTATCGAGAACTCGGGCGGGTTGGACGCTGGCGAGATCGACAAGATGAAGGCCGACGCCGAGGCTCACGCTGAGGAAGACAAGAAGCGGCGTGAACTCGTTGATCTCAAGAACCGTGCAGATGGCACGATCGCCCAAACCCGCAAGAGCCTCGAAGAGCATGGAGAAAAGGTCACACCTGAAATCCGCAGCTCGATCGAAGCAGCGATCTCAGGGCTTGAGTCCAAGCTCAAGGATGATTCGATCACCAAGGAAGCAATCGAAGCAGGTTTGAAAGAACTCGAAGCGGCATCGATGGAACTTGGTAAGGTGATCTATGAAGCGAGCGCAGCCGAAGCAGGCGAGGCGCCAGAAGCCGATGCGTCCGCTGCGAGCAATGATGACCCAGATGTCATTGATGCAGATTTTGAAGTCAAAGACGCCGACTAAACCATCTGATACTCCAACGCACAGCCCGCTCCACATGGAGCGGGCTTTTTTGTGTATACATGAACCCGATTATGGCCTAGGAAGATCAAGCCCATCGCGCGTCCAAAGGATCGAGAGCGAAACCCGACTGCGTGGAGGCAGTGTGAGCAGAATAATCCAACGCGCGATCTTTCGCCCAAAGAACACGCCGATGAATAACGCTGGCAACTGGACAATGATCGCGATCGGAGCCATGATATGAGCATACAACTCTTTGGCGACATCAGATGCTTGAGGAACGATGAACATTGATGAGGGAAACTCGATGTATGTCAGCACAAGGACAAGCGCGCTTGCTGCGAGTGGCACAATGGTGGCTCGCTTTCGGGTCGCCCCGAGTAAGACGATGCTCCAGAACACCCCGGCTAAAAACACGACCATCCACGCAGGGATCACATAGATCATATTCGAACGATCAAAAGTACTCCAAAGCCCTCCATAGTCAGCGACAATAGCATCGAGATGCTCATCGGCCCAATCGCTCGGGATTTGCACCCATTGGTAGTATGCTTCTGGGGTGGTTGCCCATCCTGCGATGCTTGTTGTTGTTCCGTTTTCCTCGGCCCAGTTGTAATACACTTCACCAATTTTCTTTGCAAGCGGATCACTGACATCGCGAGAAACGCTGTCGGCGAAGGCCGCGACGATTAAGACCTGGATGACAAACGCAATGAGCAGCACAATGACCCAAAACCCCGCGAGCAACGCCCGGAACCGATTCACCCAGTGGGACATGGTCGGGTAGGTTTGAAGGGCAGCAACCTCGCCGCACTCTGGGCAACGAGCGATGGCCAAGCCATAGTGTTCTTCCTTGGTCACCGACTGCCCATACAGGTTAAACCCGCACCCAATGCACGCGCGGTCCGCCCGGATGTGCTCGGACATCATTCCATCTTTCACTGGTGTCTCATTCTCGGCCATCATGTATACTCCAACTCGGATCAATCATCATGCGATCTGCGCTTGCGCAGTTTCTTTCGGATTTTACGGAATCGTTTGGCGCCACTCCGCTCTACCGATCGACGCAACAACACTGCTGGGACTAAACCAATGATCGCTAATCCAGCCAACATCGCGAAGAACTGCCCACGCAAGATCATCTCACTTGCGGACGGGATATCGATTTGCGAACGGAATGATCCAATCTGAGCGATTGCGTTGAATAGATGTCCAACGGTGAAATCAAGTGTTGTGAAAAAAGCAGTGAGCACCAACACCATCAAAATCGGCACCCATGCCCTCAGGTGCAGGAACACGAGCCGAATGCTGCACCCGATTGCAATCGCAGCCAAAGGCAATCCCCACGCCCCAAGCGTGGTCTCGAAATGACCAGACACAAACGGGTCAATAAAATGAAAGTTCCCCCGGTAATCCGTGTACAAATCAGCAGACCAATACACAAGTCCCCACATCAAAAGCGACATCAAGATGACCAGGATAACCTTGGCGATCACTAGCCGAATGGTCACCCAGGTTCTTCGAAACACACGCCAGAACTGTTGATCCGGATGCTTCGTCCGCACGCATGCCAGTTGGCACCCTGGGCACACCACGATCGGTAAACCATAGTGTTCATCAGGGATTGCGCGAATTCTTGCGAGTTCTGTCAGGCAGGATGGGCAGATATGTGATCGAGGCACATCAATAGCATACGGGATATGTCTCTGGGGGTTTCACCCAGTAATCAGTTGACTTTTTCACCCTGCCCGCCTTCCCTCTCCTTCCCATCGTTTCGGGGATGGAGCGAAGGGACTTTCTAGGGACTAGAAAGCACGAGATAGGCACACAATACAGGTGGAACCAACAATGAGTATGAACCGGATGAATCAAAAGAATCGGGCTGCGATGATCTTTATCGCAGCAGGGATCGCAAACACTTCGTTTGCAGCAGACAACACCACAGCCCTCGAACGCCTCGAGTCGGCACGCATCGCCTTCGAGAATGCAAAGGCGGAACTCGAAACAGCACAAGCAGAAGTCGCCGCACTCACCGGCACCGAGATCGCTGTCGTCACCACGGCCCAAACCACCAACAGAATCCAGCCTGAAGAAGAAGCGGATGTTCCTGCCGACCCATCATCATGGTCTGACGGCTGGGAATGGACCGCCAATGTTGGCATCAACGGCGCATCGGGCAACACCGAAAACCTCAGCGCACGCGCCGCACTCGCTGGACAACGCAATACCTCCAAGTATGAAACTTCCCTCTCCCTCTCCTACATCTACGGCACAACCGACAGTGATAAAACCACCTCGCGTGGCGAGATCGCAATCAACAACGATTGGTTGACCGATTCCAAGTGGCGCTACTTCGCCCAAGGCAAGTACGAGTACGAAGAGTTCCAAAGCTGGGAGCATCGCCTCTCGGGCGCGTTCGGTGTTGGCTATGAGTTCATCAACGATGACAAAACAACCCTCATCGGTCGTGCTGGTCTCGGCGGGTCATACGAATCCGGCGGCACCGCAGATGAAGAGTTCATCCCCGAAGGACTCTTGGGCCTCGACTGGACGCACCAGTATTCCGAGAACACCAAACTCGCCGCATCGACGACCTACTACCCAAGCTTCGATGATTTCGGCGAGTTCCGCTGGAACAACAGCGCAGGCATCGAAGTCATCATGGACAAAGAATCCGGCATGACCCTCAACGCCGGTCTCGAGCATCGCCATGATTCCCAACCAGGCTCCGGCTTCAAGCCAAACGATGTCAACTACTACATGGGCCTCGGCTGGAAGTTCTAAACCAACTTCGTCAAATCAACCCCTCAATCAGCGGCCTCCGGGTCGCTTTTTTATTTGAATATGGTCTATTGATTCCATGACCATCTCACTCCCTATACCACCAGAACGACTCATTGAACGCTCACGGCTACAACGCTACTTTGGTGATGACCCAAAAGAGAATGCGTTTATCCGAGCAAAGAACCTAGTCCTTCAAGGCTCATTCGATCGCACTATGATCGAGTATATCGGGCAGGAATATGAGTTGGACATTGCCGCTGAATTTCATAGCCGGTGGGTCAGCTTGTTTCGAGAGATTATGTACCATCTGTTTCAAGACGGAGAGTTCGATGCTTCTGAAAAAGCCTTTGCTAAGGAATATGTCGCAATCTTCAGATTGCAGAAAGAAGAAATCGATAAAATCATCCAAAGCGTTGGAAGCGAAGTATTTATCAATCGTCTTCTGATTTCTGTAGGTCCAGAGGGATTAGAAAAAGAAGAAGCTGCTCGGCTTAGCAAATTCGCAAAGCAAATTGGACTCAGAGATACAAAAGAGACATATGTTGAAACAGTGTCTGGGGTTCTTCAATCGCACATAGCTGAAATGCTTGAGGATGATTTGCTGACTCCACACGAGTACCAGAGAGTTCACCAAATGGCGAAGGCTCTCCGCATAGAAATGTCGTTTGACAATAGAACGCAGCGATTGATAGATGCTGCACAGCATCGCTGGGAGGTAATAAACAAACCTTTGACTCGAATAACGGTTAAGAAAATTCGACTTGATGCAGGAGAAGATGCGTACCATGCGGAATGGGCGGATTGGTATGAGACAAGGAAAATCCGTACTAACGGGGAATCAATCAATAAGTATAAAGTGATTTATTCGGGATGCGTTGTGTTGACAGATAAACGGCTACTCATGTTCGATGATTTAGGGGGCTCAACGAAGTCGATTAAGTGGACTAGTCTACTTGCGATTCACGCGACTGGAAAAGAAGAAATTGAACTGATCAAATCGAGCGGGAAATCTCCCGTGATCAAGTATCACACCCAACCAGAGTCACCTTCGATCGGGCCAATTATTGCAGAGCGGCTATTTAAAGGAAATCACTAAACTCAAAAGTCCGCCAGACATGATAAACCCAACAATCTACTCATCCGCTAGCGATTCAAAGAATGATCGTGTGGTATCTCCTCTAGAACTTCATAACCAGATCTGAGTTATCCCGTCCGCACTCTGGGCAGGGCAGGTTCTTAGGCAACCCCACAAGCGTATATCCACATCCAGGGCAGCACGCATAGCGGTAGACTTTGTAACGCGGGCCAAACTTGTACGCGATGAACTCGCCGATGATCAGCCCGAGAAGCCCGGCAAACATACTCGCAATCGGCAATGAAGTCCAAGGCAACACAATCGCGGTCCCGATCGCAAACAGCCCCGCAAAGCCAAAGCTGATCCAAGCTGCATACACGATGCGCACTTTGCGTGCCAATGGAACAAACATCGGCGCAACGATAATCGCTCCGAGCAGAAAGCCTGGTATCAACGACCACAGCCCAAGCCCAAAGATATCAGAGATAGAAGTTGAAACCAATGCGATCAGCGGAGTCGCGACCACACTGATGATGATCGCCCAACTACCTCTCGCGGATCGGCTCAGTTCATTCTCATCGTGATACACATCGTAGTGATGTTTACCTACTTGCTTACCCACCACCTGCTCCCATCACGATCGACCCGCCGATACAGCGTGTCCCTCTCCACCGGCTCGTACCCGGCTTCAATAATCGCACGCTTCAAATCAAGCTCGGTGGTTTCTTGATGTGTACCCTCGCCAACTGCTTTGGTAATGTCGTACCACACAACAGTGCCGTCGATGTCGTCGGCTCCCGACTCAAGCATCAACTGCGCCATCGGCAAACTCTGCATGATCCAAAATGACTTCACATGCGGGAAGTTGTCGAGCATCAATCGTGTGATCGCCAGTGTTCGCAGGTTCTCCAAACCCGTCGGCCCGGGCAGGTCTTCGAGATCAGAACCATCAGGAAAGAACGGCAAAGGCGTGATCGTTTGGTAGTACCCGCCACGAATACGAGTCTTCTCTGACGAGCCGCGACCGTGAGGGAGCGGTCTTATTGATTGACATTCAAGAGAAGACCGCTCCCTCACGGTCGCGGCTCGTTGGAAAAAAACTCCATCAGGCGTCGGCAGCTTCACGCCCGCTTTGTTGAGCGTGATCACCGGGGCCGTGATCTGTTCAGACTCGACAACACCTTGTGCAATGTACCCATCCGGGTCGCTTTCGTACCCCAAGCGATGCAAGGCTTGGTCTTGGGATCGCCGAAGGATCTCCATGTGGCGCAGCCGTTCGTCTTGTTTATCGACATGCCCATACAACATCGTGCAGTTGGTGTTGAGCCCGAGTTCGTGAGCGACCAGATGCACATCGAGCCATTCGTGGGCGCCGATTTTGGTTTTGAATGCTTCTTTGTGGACGCGTTCGTCGAAGACCTCTGCGCCGCCTCCGGGCAGCGACCCGAGCCCGGCTTCTTTGAGTTTCTCAAGCACCCAACGCACACCGATCTTTGGATCTTCCCTTTTGTAGACCTTGGCGATGCGTGCCAGGTGGACGAGTTCGACAGCCGTGAATGCTTTGAGGTGAACCTGCGGCGCGACTTCGCGCAGGGCTTTGAGCATGTCGGTGTAATACTCGAAAGGTAGGTACGGATTCAACCCACCCACAATGTGGAACTCCGTCGCCCCAGATTTCACAGCCTTGCGGCCTTGCTCCTTGATGTACTCAAGATCCCGCGTGTACTCGCCCTCGTCGCCTTGCTTGCGCGCGAACTCGCAGAACTTGCACGAGAGCGCACAGACATTGGAGTAGTTGAGATGACGGTTGATGTTGTAGTACGCCACGCCCGGGTGCATCCGATCGCGGACGAGCTTGGCCAGTTCGAGCACGCTCCAGATATCATCCGTTTCGTAGAGCACCTTGCCATCGTCGAGGCTCAGTCGAATACCCGCAGTCACCTTAGCACGGATCGCTTCGATCGCAGGGTCAAGGTTCGGGATGGATGAGGAGTGGGTTGGAGTAAGCGTCGTCATGCGTAATGATAGATCGCCGCGGGTGAGTTTTCAGTTATCTCTGAAATCCGATTCCCTCTTGCCCCTCCCCGCGCCCTCGCGGGGAGGTGGCACGCCCAGCGTGACGGAGGGGTCTTTCTTCCATCACATTACAACAATCAATACCCAACCAACCAGCAAGCAAGACCCCCCTCCGTCTCACCTCGTTCGACACCTCCCCCGCGAGGGCGCGGGGGAGGGCATAGGGAGTCAGATGAATCCTGCTGATACAATGATCTCGATCATCTGGTTCACCGCCTTGGCCCGGTGCGATACTGCGTTTTTCTGAGCCGGCGTCATCTGGGCACTCGTCCGATCAAAGTTCGGTCCAACCAAGAACAACGGGTCATACCCAAACCCGTTCTCGCCCATAGGCACCTGGTCCTCACGCCCGATCCGCCCCTCGAAGGCTCCAACTGTCGAGGCAAGCACCTTGCCTGATGGATCAGCAAGCACCATCGTGCAGGTGAACCGTGCAGTGCGTTGTTCATCGACAACATTGGCCAGTTCTTTCAAAACCCGCTCGCCGTTGAGTACATCGCGTTGGTCGCGGGTCATGTTGGCTGCCTGGCCTTCCGTTTCGCCATCGAAGGCGTAATGGGACGAAATCACACCCGGTCGCCCATCTAAAGCATCAACAATCAACCCTGAATCGTCCGCAAGGCAGTGCATCCCGGTGGCCTTGGCATAGGCGATTGCTTTGATCGTCGCATTGTCCAGAAATGTTTCGCCATCCTCTTCGGGCTCTGGGAACGGTTGATCGAATGAGTCGAGTCCGATAATATCAATGCTTGAGTCTTTGAGGAGTGATTGAAGCTCAGAGACCTTCCCCGGATTTTGTGTTGCTAAAACGATTGTGGCCATAGATAGTCCTTCTCCCGATAGGGAATGTATGGTATGCTTATTCCAATCCACGAAAGGACTTGCCTAAACTTCTTCTCTGATGAATCCCATACATATGCAATCCGTGACCCGCGCAGACCTCGCCCAGAGTGCTGCCGACGCTCTAGAAGCCATTGATAATGCTCAAGCACTGTCCATGCGCTCGCTCGTCGGGTTCGACGGCTTTGTCGATTCGATCATCCATGTCGTCGACCAACGCCATTCGATGGCCCACAACGACTACGAACGCATCCACACCATCCCCCAATACGCGGCCCGATGCGGGGCAGCAGCCAACCGCTCCGCCAATATCGAACTCGTTGTCGTCGACACCCGATTTGGTGGAAATGGACCATTGCTCTCGAGCGCGCTCGGTTCGCTCGGCTCGCCGGTCACCTATGTCGGCGCGGTCTCGACCGAAGAAGATTGGAACAAGGTCGATCCGATCTATCAACCCTTCGTCGATCTGTGCGATCAGGTCATCCCATTGTGCCCGCCCGGGCGCACCGATGCCCTTGAGTTTGACGATGGCAAAATCATGCTCGGCAAACCAGAGTCGGTCCAACGCGTCACCTGGAAACGAATCAAAGAAGTTGTCGGACTCGAAAAACTCATCGAGATTATCGATGGCGTCTCGCTGATCTCCGTCGTCAACTGGACCCTCGTTGGGGGCGTGCCGGGAATCTGGGAAGGACTCTGCAACGATGTCTTCCCGCATCTCTCCAACAACCGCGATCGGCGAGTCTTTATTGATCTCTCAGACCCGGCAAAGCGCACAGATGCAGACATCGTCATCGCGATGCAACTGATCCAACGCTTACAAAGGTTCATGCCCGTCACTCTGGGACTCAACCTCGCAGAGAGCGGCCGAATCGCCGGCGTGATCGGGGTCGAGGTCTACGACGACGAGCACAACCGCACACTCGCGAGCATGGTGCCCGAAGCAGCCGCGATCATCCGCGAAAAACTCGGACTCGAATGCGTGGTCATCCATCAGCACACCGGCGCGGGCGGCGCGGATAGCTCGGGCGAATCGCATTGGTTCGCTGGCCCGTACACCCGCAAGCCAAGAATCTCAACGGGCGCGGGGGATCACTTTGGTGGCGGGTTTAGCTTCGCACAAATGGCCGGGCTGCCTTTGGGTGAATCACTCGCTGCCGCCTGCGGCGTCGCCGGAGCGTATGTCCGAGACGCAGCAAGCCCATCGCGCCCACGCCTAATAGAGTTCCTACGCGATTTGCCAGTGCCTGAATCGCACTAAACAGTTCTTTTTAAACACTTCCTTTAAACACTTCCTTTAAGCACTTCCTTCTAAACACTTCCTTCATCACCTTTTCCTTCTATCCCTTGTCCCTCCCCCGTCCTGACGGGGGAGGTGGCGGCGAAGCCGACGGAGGGGGTCTTCATTGTTCAACTTGCTCCTCAAGCCGCCGCCGAACAACCTGTTCAATCATCCCCTGTACGCCTTCAAGATTCTCAAAGACATCCCTAGCCTGCACACGCACAACAAAGATCCCCTTTGATTGCATCCACACATCTCGCTTTTTGTCATGTACGAGTTGTCTTTGTTGATGCGTTTTGCCATCAACTTCGATCACGAGCCGAAGATTGTGGCAATAGAAATCTGCGATGTAAACCCCGATCGGCGATTGCCGACGAAATCGCTGTCCCATGATTTGATTCCGTCTGAGTATCCACCACAACAACCCTTCTGGCGGCGATTGATTTGTGCGAAGAGTCTTCGCTTGGCTCCTTGCCCGCGGAGTCGGCTGCTTCGATACTCGAAATTCTTTAGGATCCTCCATGATTGTGATGGTATCAGATTATTTTGATGCGGGAAGAAGACCCCCTCCGTCTCACTTCGTTCGACACCTCCCCCGTCAGGACGGGGGAGGGACAAGGAAAAACGCCGGAAAGGATGAGGAAGGATGGGGAAGGATGGGGAGGGATGGGGAGGGATGGGGAGGGATGGGGAGGGATGGGGAGATTGTCTTTTTGTATGCATATTGGAAAGAATTCCATCTTTGTCCCTCCCCCGTCCTGACGGGGGAGGTGCCCGAAGGGCGGAGGGGGTCTACTCTTCATCTCAAACCCAACCCCAAGGAACCGCCGACATGCCATATGCGATTGACGAGACCCACGACCAGAACCTGAAATCTTGGGTGGAGAGTGCCAACGATCCGAAGAGTGATTTTCCGATCCAGAACCTGCCGTTTGTGATGTTTGATGACGACAGTTCTTCCTGCTCATATATTGCGGTTGCCATTGGAGACAAGGTCCTGAACTTGCATGTTCTTGAGGAACAAGGTTTCTTCGATGAGAAAACATGGGACGAACTCAGTTTCTACGGGTGCTCTCTAAACGGCATGGCCAACGCTTCATATGAAACAAGGAAACGATTTCGTACTCGACTTCAGGATCTACTCAAAGTAGACGGCTGTGATGACCTAAGGAAATGCGAGTTCCTTGACTCTGTCCTGAAAGATAGAGGCCAAGTCAAGATGACCATGCCCTTCGAAATCGGCGACTACACCGACTTCTACGCCTCGCTCTTCCACGCCACCAATGTGGGGTGCATGTTCCGCCCGGACAACCCACTGCTGCCCAACTACAAGCACATCCCGATCGGATACCACGGCAGAGCATCGTCGATCGTCCCCTCAGGCACCAGCATCAAACGCCCCGTCGGACAACAAGCACCAACCGAAGAAGGCGGCTCACCAGGGTTCGGGCCTTGCAAGCTCCTGGATTACGAGATGGAGATGGGCGTCGTTGTCGGGCGAGGCAACGAACTCGGCGAGCCGGTTTCGATCGAAGATGCAGAAGATCACATGCTCGGGCTGTGTATTCTCAACGACTGGTCGGCCCGTGATTTGCAGAAATGGGAGTATGTGCCGTTGGGGCCATTCCTCGCCAAGAACTTCGCGAGCACCGTGTCGCCTTATATTGTGACAATGGAAGCACTCGCCCCGTTCCGATGCCCCGCTGAGGAGCGCGATGCCAGCGATCCACAGCCATTGCCTTATATGGACAGCGACGCCAACCGCAAGGCGGGCGGGTTTGATATCAAGGTCGAGGTCCACATTGCATCGGCTAAGATGCGCGAGCAGGGGATGGAACCTGTCCATCTTTCGACCGCCAACTTGAAAGACATGTATTGGACACTCGCCCAGATGATCACGCATCATACTGTGAATGGTTGTAATCTTCAGCCGGGCGATCTGCTCGGGTCGGGGACAATCTCTGGGCCGACACGCGGCGCCCGTGGTTCGATGCTCGAACTCACATGGGACGGCGACCCGTTCGCCAACCCGCCGATCTCGGCACCAGGCACCCAACGCACGCCGATCGTCTTGCCCACCGGCGAAGAACGCAAGTTCGTCGGCGATGGCGACGAAATTATCATGAAAGCGTATTGCGAACGCGAGGGGTATCGTAGGATTGGCTTTGGCGAATGCCGAGGCATCATTGAACCCGCGCGTACTGTCTAATCGGAACCGCTCTAATTTCAAACCGCACCCACACATGCAACCACCTATTAAGGTGGTTGTTATATGCAACAAACAACACACTATTGAGTCAAATGTATGATTTCAAGACCATTCCCAGCGGAGTAAAAAAGTGATGAACCAATTGGTTCGATGCTCTTGGTAGACCACTATTCGAGGGAACGAATTATGACTCACGACGGACAACTCCACACACACGAAGACACCAGGCTGGCAGCACTTCATTCGCTTCAAATCCTCAATACACCGATCGAGGAACGATTCGAACGCATCACTCGGCTCGCACGCAAAGCACTGGATATGCCCATCTGTGCGGTGTCTTGCATCGACAAAGAGAACACATGGTTTAAATCTATCCAAGGGCTGCCCGGCTGTCAGGTAGATCGCAAAGCATCGTTCTGCCAGCACACCATTCTTGGAAACGACCCGTTGGTGATCCAAGACACACGCCTTGACGAACGATTCGTTGATAACCCATTGGTGAACAATGACCCGCCATTCCTTTTTTATGCGGGCGTGCCAATCTTCTCGATCGACGGGCTTGCGATCGCAGCGTTTTGTGTGCTTGACACTCAGCCAAGAACATTTACAAACGATGATCTTGAGATCCTCAAGGACTGCGCGAGCATGGCCCAGTTTGAGTTGCACACCGGGGGGGCCAACAAGGTACAGGATCAACTCATTCAACAGGTCGGCAACTCATGGCGACTCTCCATGATCGACCCCCTCACCCGGCTTTGGAATCACGACGGGATCAACACAACCCTGGGCGAATCGCTCACCCAGTCGTTTGATTCCAAGTCGGGGCTGATGGTCATCATGCTTGATCTTGCCGGGTTTAACGAGATCAACAACACCATCGGGCGAGCACCAAGCGACCAACTTATGCAAGAGTTCGCCAAATCGCTCTTGCGAGCAGTCGGCGAAAAACACATCGTCGGACGAATCTACAACGACAAGTTTGTGATCATCATGAACACCATCACCGATATCAAGCAAGCAATTCGGCATCTCGATGAGCTTCAAGGCTTTGTCGATTCATACCCAATCCAAGGGGTCGAAAACCGACCACGCCTCGGCGGCGCCATCGCAGCGGTCTATGTCACCGGCTCGTGCGAATACGCGCCCCAAAGCGTATACGAAACACTCGATAGCTCGATGTATCACGCAAAGCATACCGGCGAGTATCAACTCACGACGATTAATCTTGATTCTGAATCAGCAACAAACGATCAGCACGCTGCCTGATTGGACGCATCCCGTTCGAGCACGCTCGGACAGAACGAGCATTGTTGCCCGGCAACATAATCAGGCGAACAACGCAGCTTGGTGGTGAGCGCTCTTCCACACCCAGGGCAGAACTTGGCCTCGTCCGATGGTGCCAGCTCATGATTCACGCCCACACGCTCATCAAACACATAGCAATCACCCTTCCACATGCTCTCGCTTTGCGGGATCTCTTCGAGATACTTGAGGATGCCGCCTTCGAGGTGATAGACATGCTCGAACCCTTGTTCGAGCATCCACGATGTTGATTTCTCGCATCGGATGCCGCCGGTGCAGAACATAGCGACCTTCTTGTGTACCTTCGGGTCGTAATGCTCGTTGACAAACGCGGGCAGCTCGCGGAAGCGTTTGATGTCTGGATCAATCGCACCCTCGAAGGTCCCTGCGTGGAACTCATAATCATTGCGGGTATCAATCAGCACGACCTCTGGATCAGAGATCAACGCGTTCCAGTCTTTGGGCTTGACATACTCGCCGACGAGTTCGTTGGGATCGACTTGCGACCCAATATTGATCAACGAAGGCTTCACCTTGACTTTGGCCCGGTTGAACACATGCCCGGGGGCATAGCTCGATTTGAAAGGCAGGTCTTCAAGCCCTTCATGCGCCCGCATGATGCCCACAATCTTTTCGATCGCTTCTGGCTTGCCACCGATGGTCCCGTTGATACCTTCGGGCGCGAGCAAGATCGTGCCCATGATGTCCAAGTCAAGCATGTGCCCCTTGAGCACAGGTGCCCATGAATCACAATCGTTGATCGCGGTAAACTTATAGAACGCAATGATTTCGTGCTGATCAGTCATGCGAAGATTGAAGGCGGATTCGAGTCGAATTGCCATTGGAGACCTTCCATTCCACACATTTTCATCGCCAATCCATGAAAAAAGCACCCGAAGGCCGGGTGCTTCTTGACGGAGAGGGGAATCAACTCCGCCGGAAATCGATCGCCTTAGGCTCGTCGTCTGCGAACCCCAAACAAACCAACGCCAGAAAGAACGAGCAGTCCAGATGGAGCCGGGACGGTGGTGTATTCAAAGTCGACTGTGATCGTGCCCGAATGCTGGAAGTTCGCGAAGGTCATGAAGAACCCATAGTACGGATCTTCAAACGGACCAAAGTCGCCTTCAGGCGGATTATTTGGATCAACAACCCAACCCGGATCAACATTCCAGCCGCCCCCGCCTTCAACGAATCCGCCAAAGACCGTCGAGAGTACATCGGTGCCGGTGAAGGTATCGAGCATTCTTTGCCCAAAGATCGTTGATGTATCGTAGCCTGATTGGAAAACGAACTGCTCAGAGACTTGCTTGTGATAGGTATCATCGCCCGTGCCGTTAAATCCATCCGATGCACCGAGCGCACTGGTCATATCAAACGCACCCGCTGCGCCTGGGCCAATAAATGGAGGGTTGTTATCATTATCATCGCCGCCTCTCCCATCTGAGATGAGCCCAAACTGGTGGATCGAAGAGTACGAAATCCATGCTTCCCAATCCCCTGCTTCGACTGCGGTATACCCATTGCTCTCGATGGTGATGTCGTAGGAGATCGATTGATCATATGAGAGTGACAACCCTGTGAGTTGTCGGGTGCCCCCCATGGTGTCGAACCGTTGAATATCGAGAATCTGTCCCCCGAGATCCATATCAAACGCGACGCTTTGACTGATGACCTCGCCCTGTGAAATAGCAGCGGCTGCTGCGAGTGTGATCCATGCGATTGGATACTTCATTTTCGCTTCTCCTGTTCTTGTGATTATTCGTACAGAGTTCCAGAAACAACACCAGGCTTTGCACGATGAATAATCCCCCTTGAGTACGCAATATATCAGATCTCAAAGCCATGTCAATCTTCTTTAGAGAAATATTTAGAGAATTATTCAAAAACCCATTTCTTCGCTCGGTTCCGCCTCCAAACCCTGTATAATAGATTGATGGTTCAATCTTCCTCTCAATTACACTCAAACGATGATTTCTCGCATGAAGCAGTGATTTGTGTTCGTCAGGCCCAAGCGGCCTTCGCTGATCTGTTGACCGGAGCAGGGCTCGATGGGGCTCGTCCGACCGAGATCGGTCGGATTCTCGGACTTGACAAAACGCTCGCTTGGAAAGTCTCCAAGTTTTCAGATTCACCAGATCTCCTTAAGGCTGTCAAACACATCCCTGGTTCTGGGGGAGTGGAGATCATCCTCAAGGCTGCCCAAGCCAAGGGGGTCGATTCTGATCGCATCGCTGCTGTCCGCGATGCGGATCGGATCTTTCGAGACTTTGTACGAAACCGAGCAGGCGATCGGCGATCGTTCGAAGCCATGCTCGCTGCGGGCGGGCGCGACGACAAGATCGAACTCGAAGAACGCAAAGCCTTCTACCAATCCGGCGCAGCGATCTGGGGCGTTCGCGCCAAGGTTCAGTTTCTTACCCTGTGCATCAAGCCTTCGATAGACAATCCTGATCGGCTCGACATGCTCCAGCTTAGCGGGTTTATGAAGTTTGAACGCCTGCGCAGCGATGTCCCTTGGATCATCCGTAGATTGTGGCACTCTGATACAGAGACCACGCCCAACATGGATTTCAAACGGGCCCCGCTATGTCCTGAAGCATCTACAGGAACATCGTTGCCTTTGGTTCCCAAGTTCTGTTCACAACCACTCCCAGAGATCAATCAGTTCGTCGGCACCGACGGGGTGATCTATGACGAACTCGCAGCCGGCATCGTAGGGAAACACGGGTCGCTCGATTGTGTGACCGGCGAACACTACCGCTCGGCGTTGCCTCGCTATTGGTCTAAGGAGAATACATTTGGACGATATGAACTCATGCTTCGTACACCTGTCGAGCATGTGGTGTTCGATGTCTTTGTCCATAAATCCCTCACCAACTTTGGAGACTTCAGCCATTCGATCTATGGGCTGCTTGAAGACCGCCCAAGCTCTGGCAAAGGCAAGTCACACGATCGCCCGGTGCATGAAGCTCAACCTGCTCAGTTCTTGGGCGCTCCACCAATCGTTCAGGCGTCACATATTGGGATCTATCCCGGTTTGATCGACTATGCCTTCGATCGAGCACAATGGGGCGCACTCAGCGAGTTCCGAGGGTATCGCTGTGTTGTGGAATACCCGGCGACCCCTTGGTGTTTGACCATGGAGTGTCCGATTTCGAAAGAATGATCATTGAGTGTGACAAAGCCATGATGCCCGAAATACATTCGATAGCCTATGAAAAAACGCCTCGCATTGTGCGAGGCGTTGATCGTATAAAGTGGAGGACAGGGGACTTGAACCCCTAACTTCCAGCTTGCAAAGCTGGCACTCTACCAATTGAGTTAGTCCCCCAGAGGCTTGCAAACGGGCCAAATGACCAATCGACAACGACCGAGTTGGCATCAAATGATGCCGGTCGCAAGTCTAGCCCATCAATCTCGCTTTGGCGAGTCGATTGAACTGAGGAATTGCGTTCGACATCAAAGCGGTGATCTCTTCGCAGACCTTCGGCTCCAAACCGCGACCAAACCCGCTCGATTGCGGTATCATCCAACACATCTGCTCGATTCTCAACTGAAAGGCGCCGATCGATGAACCC
This sequence comes from Planctomycetota bacterium, assembly GCA_024280755.1. Lineage (GTDB taxonomy): Bacteria > Planctomycetota > Phycisphaerae > Phycisphaerales > UBA1924 > UBA1924. The sequence continues at coordinate 75,816 of JAJRPN010000006.1, read as the reverse complement.
CCACGCTGCTGTTCCACTTCTCGCTGTTGTTGTTCTCGGTTCTGGATTGGCTTTGGCCAATGAGCCTACTCAAGAGTCCGAGAACCTGCCAATATTGGAACCCAATACCGGCTTTGCCTTCGAGGCAAAGGTTCGCGGCTCGTATCTGAGCAATGCAGACTTCGACAACGGATCAGGAGAGTTCGGATTCACAGCGTATGGGCTTGGAATCAAAGCCACCAAAAAAATCGGTGATGCGGGCATGCTCTCGATCGATTTCAATGCAGGGTTGATTGACTATGACATCACCCCATCAGTCACCGCGGTCGCTGGCGATGCCGCGAGCATCGGGAGCGAGTTTGACACTGTCACCACCCTCTCGCTCATCGGCTCATACGCAGCTCGTACCGAAAAGGGATCGACATGGTTCATCGGTGGCGGCGTGCTCTCCAACGGCGAGAACAGCGCCGACTTTGGCGACACCATCGACGGGATGCTCATGGGCGGATATCGCTACAAGGTGAACAACACGCTCGAACTCGGACTCGGTGTTGCGGTGCGCACTCAGCTCGATGATGATGTGTTGGTGGTGCCCTTGCCTCAGGTGCGATACACGATCAACGAGTATTGGAGCATCGAGAGCGAGGGCGTTGGGCTCAAGTTCAACTACAAAGCATCGGACGCGCTTGATTATGGCATCACCGCCGAGTTTGCTTCAACAACCTTTCGCCTCGACAACTCGCACGCAACTGCTCCCGAAGGCGTCGCAACGCATCGACGATTCCCGATCGCGTTTTATGCGATCTATGAACCAAACGACACCATCGAGATCAGCGGACGCATCGGCGCGATGATGGCGGGTGAACTTGAGATTCTCGATACCAACGGCAACGACCTGACTTCACAAGATATCGACACCGGGATCTTCGGGTCGATTAATGTGTCGTTCAAATTCTAAAAGAGCGAGATCACCGATCTGGAACAGCGGGCAGCTTTGTTGCGTCGTCTGCCTGTGTGGGCTGGACACTGATCGCCATCAGCCGATTGGCAACTGATGGCGCATCGCGGGTGTATGCCTTGAGGATCATGGGTGGGTCCATCGGACGGTCGTCGGCATCGACGGGGACCGCTGCGATCTCGCGGATGACCGCAGCACCAGAAACAGCCTGCGCAAAGGCGGTGTATCGGCCATCGAGAAAAGCTGTGCCTTCTTTGGAGAGGCAGACGAAGACTTGCGAGCCGTTGGTATTGGGATCACCCGCACGGGCCATCGAAAGCACCCCAAAGTCGTGCGCAAGGGTTGTTTTTTCGAGATCGATCATGTATCCAGGCCCGCCCGAGCCGGTGCCTGAGGGATCGCCGACCTGGATCACAAAGGGTCGGCCATCGCTGAGCGCAGCGACCACACGATGGAAGATGATGTTGGTATAAAACCCCCCGCTGACGAGGTGCATGAAGTTGTACGCGGTGTTTGGCGCGGCGTCTGGGCGAAGCCGATAGACGATCTCGCCTGCGGTGGTTTCCATGACGACTTCTTGCTCGCGATAGATGCGAAGCCCGGAGTAGGTCACTTCTCGATCGAGCGAATCGACCTGCCCCTTGGCGAGTTTGCTCGAGAGCCGATCGTCTTCAAACACAACCTCGGCTTCTCTGCTCTCGGAGAGCTCCATCGTTGACGGGTTCACCCGGACCGCAATATTGGGCGTAATCATTGGTTGAAGCACCAGTGGAGAGCCTGTCGCGACGGAATCGAGATAGAGCTGCACGAGCATGACCTTGTGCGATTTATCCGCCCAGATCGTGGAAAACAAGCTGGTAAGATCGACGCGTCCCTTTGCCCCGGCGACGCTCTGGATCACTTTGAGGGTGCCCGGATCAAGGAGCTTGAGCGTGATTTCGCCGATGAAGTTTTCAGGAGCGTCTACATGAACGACTACACGCTGCCCGACTCCGAAGTAGAGCCGATCGACAGCGAGTTGAGCAAGGGCTGTGCTGGGCATTATGCCAAGAAGGATGAATGCGAGCAGTGCAGAAACTGAAAGGTATCGAACTTTGTGCATAGAAGAGGATACGCCGAAGCATCCAACCGCGTTGCATCTTCTGTGCGAGTTCCCACGAACAATCTACAAAGCAGATTTTGAATCATAAAAAAACCAAGATCATGGATCTTGGAAGAGTTTGGTTCTGATTGGAATCGAATAGCTTACGGCAAATCTATGTCCTCTGGATCGCCATCGAGCAAGTCCCATGCGTTAATCACGGTTGATGCCTGGTTGCCGTCTTCGTCGCTGCGAAGGAGGATCTCTTGGGCGATCGCTTCACCGACATCTTCGAACCAGTTGACTGCGAGACCAGCTTGGAGGATATTGAACCCGCCTTCGTGGTTGAGATCATTGAATGAGCGAAGTGTATCAGTCACGAGTGCTGCGGTTGGATCGATGGTGTAGAGAACGCGTGAGTCGTCTGGACCAGCACCTCTATAGTGGTAGTTGATGATGATCTCATCTTCGCCATCAAGACGAGCCCATGCTTCTTCGCCGTCTTCAAAGATGAAGTTTCCGGTGTGGCTTGGGCAGTAGTAGACACTGGGTGCCGTGATGTATTCTTGTGCAAAGAGATGACCAAGACCATCCCAGAGATCGCCACGATGGTTTGGGTATTCGTCGTAGGTTAAGCGAACCGTGTCCATCCGTTCTGGGGATGGATACGAAGCAGCGTTTGAGCGGGGCGGCAAGAGGAACACACTATTTGGGAGGCGTTCCATATTGTCTTGGGTGAACATACTCACGCCCATGCCCATTTGACGCATGTTTGAGCCACAAACGATTTTTCGAGTTGATTCTCGTACTTTGGCAACGCCTGGCAACAACAGACCGATGAGCAAGCTGATGACCGCAATGGTCACCAAGAGATCAATCATGGTGAAAGCATCACGCATGGTGAAAGCATCACGCGAACCGCCGCGACGCTGTGAGGCTCTGTGCAAACCTCTGGATGTATGTCCTATCCGATTCTTCGGCATGACCCTATCTCCGTGTGACGAATGCTCATTTTGTACCACGAGAGAGCATTCGTAGACCCCACAGCTGCCTGTGCAGCAGCGTGATTCATCTACAATGTATCGAAAATCATTCAAAAGAGCAACCCCTGATCTCGAATTTGGTGGTCCCAAAACAAATATCGTCACACGAATACCGTTCATATGCCGTACTTATGTGTAGAATTGCGAAAAATTTTTCTAAAGACAGCACTTGCAAGCATCCGAATGATCGGATATTCGTATAGGAGTCCAGACGGTGTTCTGTTTCACTGTCTCCGGGCGCACTCGTACCCCGGTGGAATATGAATAAGAATGTAGAAAATAACAATCCCGTACCGGGCTCTCCGAACCCGGGCGCAGAGCGTCCAACTCCTCCGCCATTGCGAGCGAGTGATCTTACGGGTCAAGATAAGGTTGATTACGAGCTGATGCAACGAGTCTCGGCCAATCAAGAAGCCGCTGTCGGCGAACTGTACGAACGATTTGGTTCGTTGGTATTCCGTATGGCGTACCAATCGATGCCGACTCGATCTGAGGCAGAAGATGGCGTTCAGGAAATATTTGTTCGGCTCTGGCGTACTGCTGATCGGTACGACCCACGAAAAGCCGCACTTGTAACCTGGGTCATGCTTCTGACTCGTCGCCATTTGGTCGACAAGCTCAGACGCAAGCGTGCTCGGATCAAAACCGCGATGCTTGATGATTCGTTGGCATCAGGAATCGGCGCTTGGACGGAGTCCAACGCGGGGCAAGGAATGGAACATGACGAGCACTTTTCAGCGCTCGTCATCAAAATAGAAACACTCCCAGAGCTTCAGAAGACTGTCGTTATGAGGGCCTACCTAGGTGGACAAACACTTAGGCAGATTAGCGAAGAACTTGACACGCCCTTAGGGACAATTAAATCTGCCCTGAGCAGAGCACTGGTCCGTTTGCGTGAACGAACCGGAGAGGAAATCAAATCATGAATACCCACGAACTTATCGAATCTACCATGCTCCATGCGATGGGATTGCTCGACGACACAGAGCGTGAAGCCTACGAAGCAGCGTTTGCTGCTGCACCAGAACCAGTCCAAGCCCGCGTGCGTGATGAAGCAAGGCGGATGGCCGATTTGGGCGATCTCATGCCCGAGATTGAACCAGATGCCGAGCTGCGAACGCTCGTGTTGGCTGCTGTCCGTGCCGCGATGCGCGAAGACGAAAACGAAACACGCATCGCCCAAGACAAGCTCGCTCCATCTGCCCTCGCAAGTGCTGTTGTTGGTCGGATCGATCCATCAACCGTTGCGCATGCAGCAGCACACCGCGCAACCTCTCAACCAAAGCTCTCGAAGAGCGACCGGGTCAACAGCATCTGGCGTGGCGCTGCGATCAGCTTTGCAGCTGCATCAATCGCATTGGGCATCGTCACCATCAACACGCTTGATACCTATAAACAGGTCGAATCGCAAGCACTCGTTGCAAGCTTGTATGACACCATTGGTGCTCAATATCTCGAATCCACAATCTTCGATGCCAACACCCAGCGTGTTGCGCTCACAACCGAGGCAAACGCAGCAGCGACCAGCACCAGTGCGGTTGCAGCCGTCTGGACCAATCCAGACTGGAAAACAGCTCGCCTGTTCGTTAAAAATCTCAAGGCAGAAAACAACGAACCCTACCGACTAGTTGTCCTCGATAGCGAAGGTAAAATCGTTCGCGAAATCGCAACCTTCTCCCCCACCGGCGAGTTCCAAGACTTTGATGTTGATGTGAATCTGGCGACCGAACGCAACTTGGCGATCTACCCGATGATGGCTCAAGACATCAAGGACGCAAGCCCTCTCTTGGTCAGCTCCGAAGGCTCGCTCTAAAGAGCATTTTCCTGAACACTTCCAAACCCTGAATCATAAAAAAGGCCGATCCATAGCGGATCGGCCTTCTATTTGATTGCTTTGTACCCATTTTGTTCAGAGCTTATGAATCTTCGAATTGTTTGGCAGCACCAAACACAATTGTGGATAACTGTTCAGATTAGCTCGGCATCTGCCATTCAGCCTCATCAAAGAGTGCTTCGATCCGTGAATCGTCCTCGAACTTGGCTTTGGCAGCACTCAGACGCCTCCACATGATCCCCCCGAGGATCATGACCAAGAGCATCGATCCACCAAAGATCATGCCCGCCATTTCGATTCGGCGTGTATCGAGTGGTTCATCGCCAGCAGTTGCTACCGATTCGATAATGGTCATCGAGCTATCCGCACGACGCGCCCGAGCAGCATTTGCAGCACTCGATAACGCGACAGAGAATGTATCGAGCACACGCGCCGAGCGGGCAGCGCCTTCGCCACGATATTCCATCACAATCGTGCCCGGCATTGCCGAGACTACATCAAGTGATTGCTCCATCTCGCGTGAGAGATCGCCCGGGATACTAAACTCGGCGATCCCGCGTCGTTTCATCCGGTCGGCAGCCACTTCGAGGAACCGAGGATCGGTCGCGAGCTGGGTAATATATACCTCCCACTGCTCCATCTCGACTTCGCTCAATGCTGAATCGCCCGATGACGCAGCCATGGTGACCTTGGCTGCATATATGCCCGGCGTGACCTGATCAGAGACAAACCAACTCGTCGCTGCGAGCACCATTGTAATCGCAGCCATCCCGATCAACCCAAGAAAAACCCCCGAACGCACTTCGCGCCCTTGATACTTCCGCTGGGCAGACGCGATCGCTTCATAGGCTTCGGCGAGTTCGGCGCGTTTGGTCAATACCTGCTCGCACTGGTCATAGCGTGAACGCAATGCTTCGGTGGCCATGCGAATCTTCTCGGCATCGCCAGCTAAAACCCGACGCATCTTCTTGAGACGAGCCCGACGATCTTTATTCCAATCGCTTACTTCAACCTTTGGCGACGACTTCGCCTCTTCGAGCTGTGCGCCAAGCTTTTCGATCGTCTCGAACAACTCGGTTGCCTGCTCTGAAAGCTCTTGCACCTTGGCGTTGCTCTTGGCAACTTCTTCATCACGAACCGCTAGGCTATCCCTGAGCGATACCAACGCTGTTGCAGCTTCTTCGAGTTTGATCTCGAGGGTGAGTGATTCTTCTTGTGCTTTTTCAACCTGCTCTTGAAGTGCTGATTCCATTGCTGGATCAACCTGAGGCTTGCTCTCAAGCTCTGTTTCAAGCGATGATTGACGGGCTGACGAATCTTCGAGCTGTTTGGTTAGCGATGCGATCTTCGATTCGAAATCGCCGATGCGTGCGCGTTCTGTGGTGAGCTCTTCGTCTGCGCTCCCTGCGATTTCATTGACCTGTGCAGTCAGTGTTTCGATTTGCTTATGCGAATCGGCGAGTTCCTGAGTAAGCTTGCCAACGCGCCCTTCGCTCTGCTGGCCTTGCTCGCCGAGTTCATTGGCTGCCTGGCGCATGGATTCAAGCTCGGCGGTTGCCTGCTTGAGCTTTGCGGCGACTTTATTCGTTTGATCTGATGAACTCGACAACGCTTGATCTCGCTCGGTTTCGAGCATTTCGACCTGCGCCCGCAGCCCTTCGACGATTTTCTGCTCGCGTGCGAGCTGTTCGGTCGCTTCGCTAAGCTGCCCGCTGTACTGTTCGCGGCTGGTGCTAAGATCATGCTCAAGCCCGCCCGCTTTTTCGGCGAGTTCTTCGAGCGTATGCGAACGCTCGCTAAGTTCGATTTCTCTGCCTCGAAGCTTTGAAACCGTTGTTTTGAGTTCCTTGGCTGCTGCCTCATGGGCATCTTTGCTTGCTGCGAGATCGGCAACCGCTGATTTGTGTGCGGATTGGGTTTCGAGAAGCTGCTCAGTGGTTGAGCTGATCTTGTTTCCCATTTCCTCGAGCAGCGACTTGGCGGATGCGAGCTCGCCGCTTGCGATGGCAAGCTTCTCTGCTGCATCGTTTTCTTCAGCGAGCTTTTTCTTAACCTGTTTCTCAATTTCGCCAAGCTCGGTTTTTCGCTTTGAAAGGCCGGCAAGCTGGGCATCGAGTTCTTGGATCTTGACCTCGAGCGTTTTGTCCTTGGTTTCGAGATCTGCCTCTTGCTGTTCGAGAAGCTCGGCCTGGGTGGCGATCTTGGATTCACGCTGTTCGAGACCGCCGGCGCGTTGGACCAGGTTCATCTCGCGAGATTCAAAGTCTTGACGCATCTCGGCGAGTTCGACCTCGCGGGTAGTCAACTCAGACTCTCGCCCTTCGAGTTCCTTTGTTTGATCCTCGTTCTCGCGCTTGAGCTTGGCGAGTTCTTTCATGGCTTGGCGATGCGCCTCGTGCGCTTGGCGCATGGCAAGAAGTTGCGACTCCACGCCTTCGATCACATTGAGCACATCATCCTCGGCCTTGGGGAGTTTCATCTCCGCTGGTGGATTGGTGTCGACTTTCTTGGCGCGCTTCCGTGATGGAGTCGCCTCGTTGGTTGTTTGCTCGCGCTTGTTGGGGTCCATGCACTACTCCTCTACCGGCCTACAGACCGAATCGATCGTCATCATCCGCCCAGCTGAACTCAGATCGCTCCATAGAACAGACAAAGTATGTATCGGCCTGTCAAGCCAAGCGAATGAGAACAGCGCGGTTTCTGCGCCGGGAATCACCTGTTTCTATCGCCTGTTCCATCTGCGACGACTCGCTCGATCGTGCCAGCGTCCGATTACACAAATCAGGCTGTTTCCCCTATGACCAATCGCCAAGTTTGAACCGGCTTCATGGTCTAAAATCAGGCATGAATCCGCGCACAGACGACATCACGCTCGAACTTGGCCAGATCAAACTCGTGCTCAATCCTCGGATCGGAGCCTCGATTGTCTCCTTGATGATCAAGGGCCAGGCCGGGCAATGGGCTCCTGTTTTTCGTACGATGCCTAAAGAATCTGAGTCTGCATCGGATGCGGGATCATTTGTGATGTTGCCTTGGACCAACCGGATAAAGGATGCGCAGTTCACCTTTGCCAATCAAACCCATCGCTTAAAACCCAACGCATCCGATAACACCGCGATTCATGGAGTCGCCCGCGATCTGGCTTGGGCGATTACAGACCGCTCTCCGATTACGGCCAGGCTCGTGTTCGACTCGCGTTCGTTTGCGCCCAGCGAGATCAACTCGCCGTACAAGTTTGGTGCGGTACAACGCTTTGAGATCGGGCCTGATAGCGTTGAGATTGATCTCTCGATCACGAATCTTGACGAGCATCCGATTCCTGTCGGCTGCGGGCATCATCCATATATTCACCGCCAACTCTTTTCAGACGCAGATGATCTGCATGTCCAGCTCGATATCGCAGGGCGATACCCAACAACAGGCTGCATCCCGACTGGCGAGCCTGAGATGGATCAGGTTTGTCAAGCGTTCATCAATGGTGATCCGATTGGCAATCCTGGGCTTGACGATGTGTTCGCCGGGTTTGGCGGGCTGGCAACCTTTGATTGGGCTGGGAGCAATATCCGCATGACGATGCAGTGTTCTGAAAACCTCAACCATGTCGTGATCTATACGCCCAAGCTTGCAGATGGAAAAGCGGACGCGTTTGTATGTGTTGAGCCGGTCTCGATGGTGAATGATGGGTTCAATCGCCATGCCCAGGACAAATCAAGCACAGGCGTGGTTCTTTTGGCGCCCAATGAAACCATGCACACACGGATGACACTCCGGTTTTCCGCCTGTTCATGATGGCCTTACTGTTATTGTTCATATGTTCCGTTTTTTCTGTTTGTTTGATGATTGGATATATTTTCTAGGCCGTGCCTGACGGCTTGTGTTTGATCACACACTCTCCTCCCCCGGGCCTCCGGGGGAGGCAGCTGCGCAGCAGACGGAGGGGGTCTTGAAGAAGGCAATGGGCAATAGGGAAGAGGCAATGGGGAAGAGAAGAAAGAGAAGTCCCCCTCCGCCTCACTTCGATCGGCACCTCCCCCGGAAGCCCGGGGGAGGAGAAAAGGATGGCGTTCTTGTATGGAACTGAGCCGTCAGACACGGCCTAGTGCATCCTGATCTTTCTGAGCGTGTAAACCCAGCGGCACACCCACACGCAGGAGTATACAGATGAACCACTTGGCCGTTTATTGCGCATCGTCGATCATGATCCTCCCTGGAACCCTCGCCCACGCAGACAACCCCAAGACGAGCGAGATGATCACCGATATCGCGCATTCTATTGAAGCGAACTATGTTTTTCCTGAGATCGGCGAGCAGGCATCGGCGATGATCTTGAGCAATCTCGAAAACGGGAACTATGACGGACTCGATCGACAGACACTGGCCAATCAACTCGAAGAGGATCTGCGAGATTTAACACACGATCTGCACTTTGGTGTTCGGGCATTGCCTCAAGAGTGGCAGCCTCCGAGTAATGATGATGAAAATGATGATGCCAGCACCATCATGCGTGGCCCGGCTGCCCCGTTCGGGTTTATCAGCGTTCAAAGGCTCGATGGCAATGTTGGCTATATTGATCTGCGTGGGTTCAATCCCGCCCCGTTTATTGAAGAAACCGTTGAAGCAAGCATGCGGCTGATGCAAGGAGCAAACTCGATTGTCTTCGATCTGCGCCAAAACGGCGGCGGCGATCCGGCAGCGGTTCAACTCATCTCGTCCTATCTCTTCGATCCTTCAGAGCCAATCCATCTCAACTCGTTGTACTATCGCCCCGATGATCGCACGACCGAATTCTGGACGCATGCCAACATCAACACCGACCTGGCAATGCCCGATGTCCCGGTGTATGTGCTGACCAGCAATCGAACATTCTCGGCAGCCGAGGAGTTCACCTACAACCTGAAGAATCTCCAACGCGCGACCATCATCGGCGAAACCACCGGCGGGGGCGCACACCCCGTCGATTCATTCATCTTCGATAACCAACTCATGGTCGTCTTGCCGATCGCCCGCGCGATCAACCCGATCAGCGGCACCAACTGGGAAGGCACCGGGGTTGCTCCTGATATCGAATCGGCGGCTGACGATGCCTTGGATGTTGCGATCACTCATGCCCTTCAAAACGCCTACAACAACGGCGACGAATCGGCCCGCTGGGGCTTGGCTGCACTCAGAGCCAAGAACGATCCAGTCCTGTGTTCGCCCGAAGAACTCGCAGCGTATGCGGGCGACTATGGGCCTCGCCATGTGCGTATCGAACAAGGCTCGGCTCAGTACAAGCGTGATGGCGTCTCGCAATGGACGAATCTTATTTGCATCGAGAAAGACCAGTTCATGATCGCAGGCGTTGATGGCTTCATCATGGAGTTCAAACGCGATGAGATGAACAAAATCATTGGTATCGAAGGGCATCAACAGCGAGGCCCAATCGACTTTACCCCACGCGATTCGGATTGACCCAATGATGAACCGCTAGGTGGTGTCTGACGGCTCATTCCCCACACAGGACGCTTTCTTTTTGCCTCCCCCGGGCTTCCGGGGGAGCACCCATAGGGCGGTTGTGGCTGCGCAGCAGACGGAAGGGGTCTTGAAGAAGGCAATGGGCAATAGGGAATAGGCAATGGGGGAAGAGAAGAAAGAGAAGACCCCCTCCGCCTCACTTCGATCGGCGCCTCCCCCGGAGGCCCGGGGGAGGCGAATAGTCGAAAAACATGAGTCATCAGACAGGGCCTAGGCTGCCCGACGAATATCGAAAGGCTCTGCAAGAAACTCGCCCGCTTCTTTGGATGGGAGTGGACGCGAGAAGTAGTAGCCTTGGATCATGTCACATTCGTGTGAGATCAAACACGCAACCTGCGTCTCTGTCTCTGCACCCTCAGCGACCACCTTCATGCCCGTGTTTTGTGCCAGAGCGATAATCGCATGAAGCACCGCGCTCATCTCGCGTGAGTCTTCCATACCTTGCACGAAGCTCTGATCGATCTTGAGGATGTCAAAATCGAACTGATGAAGCAGACTCAACGAAGAGTGCCCGGTTCCAAAGTCATCCATAGCGATCAAGACTCCGAGTTCACGAATCCGCTTAATAACCAGGCTCATATCATGGCGTGGATCGATCGCGGTCGATTCGGTAATTTCAATTTTGAGCCGATGCGGCGCGAGCCCGGTGTCTTTGAGAACCTGTTCGACCATCCCAAGAAACTCCGGGTGGATCAGTTGGCGTTTGGCGACATTGACATTGATCGAGAGCGTGGCGTCGAGACTGAACTCTTGATCCCATCGGACGATTTGCTCGATGGATTCCTTGAGAATCCACGCGCCGAGTTCGACAATCTGCCCGGTATCTTCTGCGATCGGAATAAAATGATCTGGGCGGATCATCCCAAGCTCTGGATGCTCCCATCGCATGAGGGCTTCAAACCCAACAACACTCATATCATCCATCCCGATGATCGGCTGATACATCACACGGAGCTCATCGTTTGCGATCGCATCGTTCATGTTTTCTTCAAGACGCAATCTCCGCTTTGCATCCTCGAACATCTCTTCATCAAACGCGATGACCTGCCCCTTGCCCGCGAGCTTTGCCTGGTACATCGCAGCATCCGCATCGCGGATCATCTCCGCTGCAGATGTGTATCTTGAGTCAGCGATCACCAGCCCGATGCTTGCCGTTGATGTGATCCGATGCCCATCAATCACATGAGGCTCTTCGAAGACCTTGAGTAATCGAGCGGCTGCCTGGTGCGCATGCCCTTCGGTTTCGACTGGCGAAAGCACGACCACAAACTCGTCGCCACCAAACCGAGCAGCCAGATCTGAATCTCGCAACTCGCTCTGGAATCGATCCGCGATCGAACAGAGCAACGCGTCGCCGGTCGCGTGCCCAAGCGAATCATTGACCACCTTAAAGCGATCAAAGTCGAAGAACAGCACCGAGATCAGATGCCCCGAATCGTCTTTGTACTTCTCGAGTTCTTGTTCGAGCATCGCTTCGAGTACAGATCGGTTTGCTAACTCTGTGAGCAAATCATGCTCGGCAGCGTGTTTAAACTCGCTGCTCACCTCTTCAAGTTCCACGGTTCGCTCTGCGATAAGCGAGTCTAGACGATCGATCTGTTGTTTCATGGCAATACGCATTGCGTTTACTGCTGATTCGAGCTGACCGATTTCATCTTTGCGTGTGGTTGGGATCTCATGCCAAAGATCTCCATCTGCGACGCGATTGGTCGATGCAGCGATCGATTGCAAGGGCTTCCAGAACATCCGCCCCACACTATACACCATGACCCCAAAGACGCTTAAGCTTGCCAACATTACGGCGAAGAACAATCGCTGTTGCGCACGAACGGGCGCAAAGAGCTCATCGCGGTCAACCTCGACACAAACAACCCAAGGATAAATCCGTGAAGCCTGATACACCCCAAAGACTTTCCGTCCCGGTTCGGGTTCATACCAGCCGCTGACTGGTTCTTGTGAATCAATCGCCTGTAAAACCCCAGTGCCGACAATAGGCTCTGGCTGAAAATCTTCCTTCCGATGAACAACTCGCAGCCCTTGATGTGTCGCGATGTAGATCTTGCCGGTTTCTCCGATCGAGAACTGATCACGCATCAAAGCCTCAATGCTCTCGATCGTGACCTCCATCGCGATCACACCAATCGCTTGTCCGTCGTCATCGAAAACCGGGTGCAACACCAGCTGGTGATAATGGTCACGCTCAACAAATCCAAAGAAATCAGTCACATACACCCCGCTGAGGGCTTTAAGAAAGAACTTTGAATCTGCGATCGAATCGCCGAGGTGCGGGCTTTGCATCCCAACAGAAACTGTTTCATGAGCAGGTATATCCATCCCTGCATGGGCAGGACTCAAAATGACCGTGCCAGAAATATCTGTAAGGAACACATGATGGACTGAACCCCAATGTGCGCTTTGGAACTCAACCACTTCGTTCCAGGCAGCTTCAAAGTATTCGCCTGCATCTGGATCGTTGTCTGCACGATTAGTGATAAACTTACTGATTGCTATCTGATTCGAGAGTATCTTTGCGCTCGTTTTGAGCGATTCGACATGATCATTGAGCATGCTCTCGCGTGTCGTTGCACTCTCAACAAGCGATTCTTCAGCCTTGGCTATAAAAGCCTTTTCAGAGCGATCATTAATCACAGCCATCGAGACAATCATGGGGATCGCGCCCGCAATCATGAACATCATGCACAGCTTGGTCTTGATTGATTGTAAAAAACTGAACCTGAACATCCGTGCTCCAATGTATGGAACTTCATGCTCCACTCACTGCACTCGGATATTTGAGCCTAAAAATGAACTTCTAATCTGCCTCAACACAAACAACAGGGGGTTTACCCTACAAATTACATTTCAAAAACAGGGGAGACAACCTACCCGCGTTGCCTGCGTACTCAACTCAACATCGCGAACATGTCCGCTTGTTTATCTGCGAGGTAGCTCGAACGAACCAAAGGCCCACTCACCACCATCTTAATACCGGCAGCCGTACCAATCTTTTCATATTCTGCAAACTCTTCGGGGTGTACCCACCGATCAATCGGCAGGTGATTGCGAGTGGGCTGGAGGTATTGCCCGATCGTGATAATATCGCATGGATCGCCCCGACTCGCATCGTTGCGATCTCGTGGACCATCATGGTCAGCCGTCATTGTGATCAGTTCATCGAACATCTCAAAGACTTCTTCAGTGCGCTCGCCAATCCCGACCATGATTCCGGTTTTGGCCACGCCGCCCTGGGCTTTGACCCTTCGCAAGAGTTCCATTGTGCGTTCATACTTTGCACTCGGGCGGACCGCAGGGTGACACCTTTTGACGGTTTCGAGGTTGTGCGCCAAAATATTTGGTTTGGCATCGATGACCATTTGGAGCGCAGCCTCGTCGCCTTGGAAATCACCAACGAGGACTTCAATCGACATATCTGGACACGCTTCGCGTGTCCGCATGATGGTCTCGGCCCAGATCCCCGCCCCGCCATCAGCAAGGTCATCGCGATCGACCGAGGTAATTACAATATGCTTGAGCCCTGCGCCAGCGAGCGACTCGGCGACTCGGCGAGGCTCGTCCTTGTCGACTGCTCCGGGTTTACCCGTTTTTACATTGCAGAACCCGCAAGCACGGGTGCAGGTGTCACCCAAAATCATCATCGTCGCGATGCCTCGATCCCAGCATTCGCCCATATTTGGGCATGCTGCTTCTTCGCAAACGGTGTGTAGGCCATGCTTATGAACATTTGCTTTGGTTTTTTTGAAGCCTTCGCCTGCCGGAATTTTGGCTTTGAGCCAAGAAGGTTTTTTCTTTGCTGATAGATGATGAACCGCATTATCCTCGTTGTTGAGGATCATGCCTGAGAGCGAAACGATGGGTTTGATATTGGCGATTGGATCGCCTCCGAGTCGTCGTGGGTGACGATCAAGGGTGCGTTCAAGCCCTGTTTTGGCAACAGGAGGCTGATTCTCGGATTGATTGCTCGATTGTGTAGGTTGGTCGCTCATCTTCTCAGGCTCGCCGGTGGAATGGTCGCAAGGCATCTGCATAGCCAGTATCGACAGGTTATCTGATATTCTAGACGGATCGCCCCACAAGGCGCACTCGGTGCGCCAGAACAACAAAATCGATGATAATGGCGAACCTATCCGCACTCTCTCGGACCTTTTCGCGTATTTTGGGCATGCGAAATCAACCTGGGAGCTATGACTGGTCGATGGATTCATCTAAGAGCGTACATAACCCTTTGTGGGTTGTGCTCGCTATGATGTGTTTCTATCGCGATGATCCCACAAGATGATCGATCCCGAGCCGATGCGTTCGAGTTGTCGTTTTCGAAGAAAAGCAGGAGATGCCCAGTGCGTCAAATCGTTCATACACCATCTGATGTTTGCCCCCCCACAAGCCCAAAGCCATCCCGCTCTGCACCGCGCACACTTGCGTATCTGGGCATGGTTACTCTTGGTTCGCTGGTTATGGGAGGCTGTACCTTTGATTCATTCATGGACCCCTCGACCGTTGGTCGCTGGGAACGCACCCCAACACAAGTGCCGATCCTGAGCCATATTGGAGCGATCGAAGATCCTAACTCGCAATGGGTCGAGGTTTCCGAGATCACGCCTCAAGATCTGATCCCCGAGACTGATATCTACCGGGTTGGACCTGGCGACTTCCTTGATCTGACGGTCTACGACCTGATCACCCGAGGAGCTGCCGAGTTCTTACCACGCCAGATCGACCAGAACGGCTACATCGAAATCCCTCAGCTCGGACGAATCTTTGTCGACAGCATGACCGAGACCGAAGTTGCCCAAGCAATCGGGATCAAAATGGCACCACTGGTTGCCGACCCCCTCGTTTCGGTGGTTGTTCAACAAAGACGCCAGCAGATCTTCCATCTGATGGGCAATGTTGTCGCGCCGGGCCCTTATTCGATCCTCAACGCCGATTTTCGTATTCTCGAAGCCTTGATCGCTGCGGGTGGATTCCCCGAGTTTACCGAAGATATCTATGTGATTCGCCAGGTTCCTCTCGATGATAACTCATCAAGGCTTTCACCTGAAAACCCGGGTGATGCCGGTGTTTTGGACGGCTTAAACTCAAGCACACCAACCAACTCATTCGAAGGCGAGAGCCTACTCGATGTGATTGATGATTTGGCCGCACCGGGCATGATGAGCGGCTCACGCTCTGGCAATGGAACTGGTTTGGTTCCAAACCGAAATTATCAGCCTGCCAATGAGCCTTTGATTGATCTGATTGAATCGAACGCGCCATCAACAACAAAAACCTCGACCCAGACAGCGTCAAACACTGTTTCCACCCCTAGGTGGCGGTTCCATAGCGGACAATGGGTTCGTGAGTCGACTCCGATTGCGACACGCCGGATGATTGATCGTGGCGAGATGTCGCCTCGCGATTCGCGTGGGCAGCTCTTCACCCAGCGCAAAATCCGCGTGCCTGTAAAACCACTTGTTTCGGGTGATGCCCGTTACAACATCATTATCCGTCCGGGCGATACGATTCATGTGCCACCATCAGCGACGGGGTTCTACTACATCCGAGGCGAGATCGCTCGACCAGGTGTATTCAACCTTCCTGCGGTTGGCAAGTTGACCCTGATGCGTGCGATTGCTGCTGCGGGCGACTTTGGTCCTGTTGCAGTTCCTGAGCGTGTCGATCTGACCCGTATCGTTGGTCACAATGAGCAGGCGACGATTATGCTCAACTCTCGGGCGATTTTCGAGGGCACTCAGCCTGATATCTACATTAAACCGGACGATTTGATCAATATTGGTACCAAGTTCTGGGCGACGCCTTTGGCGATTTTGCGTGGCGGCTTCCGTACGAACTACGGGTTTGGGTTCTTGCTTGACCGGAACTTCGGGAACGATGTATTCGGTGCCCCACCAACAAACTTCAGATAAGCTTTGGACGAACAGGCACATTCGTGTGAACCTGACAATCTGCCCAGCCGTACCGATCCCTGCCACTTGGCAGGGATCGTTTCATTTTTGCGCGATTTGTCTCATTTGGTGCCAAATGATTCGGGCAATCTCTGCCTGAATTTCAAGATCATTGCTGATTCATCGAGCGTGATCGAAAATTGGTGCCAATCATCACGGACCGGCGGAGCGAACCAAAGAAGCCGATATAAATCGCCGAAATATGACTTCTATGCAGGATTCTGTTCTTGTATAACCTCTTCTTCCATCAGAACCTGAACCCATTTGACGACTTGTCTTGATTATGATCCCGACCCACGCATGAGTAGTACGCCATCAAACAACATGCCAAATGCCGACCTTGCTGACCAGCGGGTGCTTGGTCTTTTTACGCGCACAGGCCTCATGCTCACTGTCTTTGCGACGCTGAGCTTTGTGGGATTGTTCTTTCGGTGGTTCTATCACCAGGCCGAGATTAGCCTGAATGCTCCTGAGGATTGGGGGCATGCCTTTGTGATCCCGTTGATTTCTGGATACATGCTCTGGCAGCATCGAGAGAAGATCGTTGCGACCACACCCAAGCTCTTTTGGCCTGCGAGTGTGCCTTTCTTTTTAGGGATTCAGGCATACGCCTACAACTTGTTTAACATCCATAACCACATGCTTCAAGGCATGAGCCTGATCTTGACCCTTGGGTCATTGGTGCTTTGGATGCTTGGGCCTGCGATGCTCCGGTTCTTGTTCTTGCCCATTGCGTATCTCGTGTTGATGATCACGGTCGCCGAGGGCATCATGCTCACAGTGACCTTTAAGCTTCAGCTGATTGCATCGCAAGGCTCGTGGTTGATTCTGAATCTGATCGGGAACCCGTTTGGCTGGTTCGATGTCGAGATTGATGGCAATACATTGATGCTGATGACCAGCGATGGGCAGATACACCCGATGAATGTCGCTGAGGCGTGTTCTGGGATGCGGATGGTGGTTGCGTTTTATGCGTTGGCTGTCGCTGTGGCATTGATGGGATCGGCCCATTGGTGGCAGCGGATTGCGTTGGTGCTTCTTGCTGGGCCGGTCGCGGTGTTTATGAACATGATCCGTGTGACGGTTCTTGGTCTTTTGATGATGGTGAATCCTGATTTGGCTGCGGGCGATGCCCATACGGTGATCGGAACGCTTTTGCTGGTGCCTTCGCTTGGATTGTTCCTTGGGATGGCCTGGATGCTTAATCGGTTGATCGCTGATGGCGACGACGAGCTTACAACTGGCACAAAGAAGCAGGCGGTGGGCACATGAGTATCAACATCCAAACGAAGGTTGGCTTTGGGGCTTGTGGCGCGATGATCGTGGCTGCGGGCGCGATCACGGCATCGATCAACTTCTTGGATCTGCACATGCAGAAGACCCCGATCTATCCGGTTGGCAATCGCCAGGTCTCTTCGATCCCAGATCAGAGTTCTGGCTGGGCCCAGGTTGGGAGCGATCAGGTTATGGAAGCCGAGATTGTTGAAACGCTGGGGACCGAGAACTATGTCTCTCGCCATTATTACCGCACCCGCAATGAAGATCCCCAGAACCCGATCGTGCTTGATTTTCATGCAGCGTATTACACGGGGATGATCGACACGGTTCCTCATGTTCCTGAGCGGTGCTTTGTAGGCGGCGGGCTTCAGCAGGGGGGATTCTCTCGCGAGATGGAACTCACGATGGACACCAGTTCATGGCGGGTTGATTCGAGCGTGCCAACCGAGTTCGCCGGGTTGAATGGAAAAATATACACGGTCCGCTTGAGCAATGACCCCAAAGAGAGCGATGCGCCCGGGACACGGATTCGGCTTCCGCGTGGGGTTGGGCCAGATTCGCCAATTAAGATGCGGGTCTCTGAGTTTATTGATACCGATTCGGAATCGAAGCTCTATGCTGGTTACTTCTTTATTGCCAATGGCGGCACCAAAGCCAATGCCAATGATGTTCGCCAGTTGGCGTTTAATCTTGAAGATGATTATGCGTATTTTCTCAAGGTGCAAGTCACCGGACGAACCTTTGATTCGTTCGAAGACTTTGCCGACGCTTCGGGCGAGTTCCTGGGCGAAATCTTGGGAGAAATCATGCGATGTGTGCCCGATTGGGTCGATGTGCAAACCGGGGACTATCCTCCAGACAACCCTCGTGCATTGATCAATCAGGCAGAGGCGAACGACTGAAATGAATGACTCACTTGATCGATCGTAATCGGCGGGTGTATGGATATTGACACTGACGAGTAAGAATGGTCTTGCTCTTAAAACCAGCAGCTTGCTGGGGATTTGAAGAAGGACGAACCGATGGCTTCACGCGTGAATACTCGATTTGTGATCATCCTGATCGTTGGCGTTATTGCGATGCTTGGCATGCTTGTTCTTGCCTACAGCATTGCAATTAAGAGTGCTTCTGATCTCGCCAAACGCGGCGATCAGCTCATGGCCCAAGGCGAATATAAGCAGGCCGAGCGTGCGTATTCTAAAGCGGTGAACAAGGACGCGACCAATATTGAGAACCTCGATAAGTGGATCGATGCGCTTGAACTACTTGTTCCTGAAACCGAAACCGAGTATCGAGACAAGTATAATGGGAGCTACATTGGTGCAGTTCGAAAAAAGGCGATGGTCTTACGGCATGATGTAGATGCCCATGAACAGTTTATTACAATCCGTTTCGAGATGCTTGACGCTGCTTATAGCCGGGGGCTCGCTGATGTTGTTATTGATGACACCAACGGCTCGTTGGCATTTTTCAGTAATGATTCTGAAGAAGTACAAGATTGGGAGCGGCTCAAACGCTATCGGGGGCTTGCGATTGTAAAGATCGCCAAGAAGGGCGGGCTTCTAGAGAGTGATCAGATTTCGCTGGCGATAGATGACTTGCAGCGATCATCTGCTGCGGACCCTGACGATGCCAAGTCCGTCATTGGCCTGATGAACTTACATTCATTTGTAACGAATCGCGATGCGCCTGAAGATGATACAGCAGCCCGCGTGACGACTTTGGAGGAAAATATCCAAACCGCATCGGACTACATTGCTCAACACCCCAACAGCACCGAAATGATGATTCAGAAGATGCTCCTGAATGTTGACTATTCTCGCAGACAAATCATAGAAACCACCGAGGGGATTGAACGGGCTCATGCTTTGCAAGCCTCGCTCGATTCATTTAAGGGCCAACTTGACACGCTCTCGGGCAACTTGCTTGCCAACAACGGCGAGCGTCTTAACATCGAGACCGCCATTTTGTTCTCGATGCTCGAAAACGCGATCAACCCTGATGCAAAGATGGCTCGCACCCGCCAGATGATTGATTATTTGATTGATTCTCAGAAAGACAACCCCGAGTTGCTGTGGATCGCAGGGCGTGTAGCAGTTACTGCGGGCGACATTGATGAGGCTCTTGGGTGGTATGACCAGATCGGCGACCTCGAGACAAAGCCCATCTCATTCCAAGGGCTTCGCCAGTACTCGATCAAGCGTGAAGCTTTACTTGCCCAAGCCCGGATTCGTGTTGATCAAGCCCAGTCGCTGCCCAATGACGCTGCTCAAAGCGAAATTGATGCTGCATTGCAAACGGCTAAAGAGAGTCGCGATTTGTTTGCTGGCTCGGTGAATGCTGATAACCTCGCTTTGATACTGCTCGATGGAAAAATTGAACGCATCAATGAAAACCTCGAAGAAGCCCTTCGGCTTTTCCGGAAATACAACGAACAAACACGCAGAGAGAGTGCGCCCGGTCTATGGGAAGAAGGGATTACTGCTTCTCAGCTTGGCCAGTATGGCATTGCTCGTCAAGCACTCACCGAAATGATCCCGCTCGAAGGCTCAACACGCCGAATCTCGGCGATGATGACACTTGCGCAGATCAACGAGCGCCTAAAAGATTACTCAGCAGCGGCTGAGTTATATAAGCAGATTCTCGATGTGAATCCAACAATGACGATCGTTCAAGATGCTCTTGATAATGTGAACAAGTTGATTAATCCTGAACTCAACGACGATCCGGTCCTTGCAGCTATTTACAGATCGCGTCAGATGCGATTGGGGAGTGCGACTGAACCGGGCGACTATGCGAGCGCGATTCAGTTTTTGCGCGAGTCGGTAGAAGAGCTTGATTATGAGCCTCGGATTGCACGCGAGCTCTCTGCGATTCTGTTTGATCGCGGAGATGTCGAAGGCTCGAAGCAGACGCTTGTTAAGTCATTGGAACGCAACCCTGATGAAGAGTGGCTCGCCAAAACGATCAAGGCCCTCGATTCAAACGATCCGATCGCCAGCCGAATCGCGATGATCCGTCAGGCTGAGGGCGATATGACTGAAAAGCTCTTGACCATTGCCGAAATTGCGATTGTCAACGAACGAAGAGATGTTCTTGATCAAACCATTATCGAGCTCGACAAAATAGCCCCGGATCACAAGGGCGTCGTCGAACTCCACTTTGTCAACGCACTCAAATATGGTGATGTTGAAGTTGCGAAAGAAATCGCTGCTCGTCCAGGCCTTTCGGCTGTAGACGCATTGAGTTTTAACGCTCGGATCTCGGTGACACAGGGCGATCTTCCTAAGGCGATCGAGCTGCTCCAGCAGGCGGTCGCGACAGGCTCGGCAGATGCCGCGACATATCGTATTCTTGCGAACCTTCAGAATGATGTTGGGCAGCTCGAAAACTCGATCCAGTCGTTTGAAAAATCACTGGAAATCAACCCAGATAACAAACAGGTAATCTCTGAATATATCCGTGCGTTGGCCAAGGCCGCACACTATGAGGAAGCACTCAATACCGCTCGTCGGCTTCAACGGTTCGGCTCGACCGATACTGCGTTCTTGAATCTTTGGCTCAATCTCGAAGCTATCTATGGCGGCCAGCAAGGACTCGACTTTGCGATCCTTCAACGCTCGAAGATGCTCGAACTCAATCCTGCGGATTTAGAGAACAAAAGCCAGCTCGCTCGCTTGTACACTATTACCAAAGAATGGGATAATGCTCGTCTGTTAATTGATGAGTTGCGTGCCGAGCAAGATCATATTTCGCTCGTTGAACTCGATGCAACCTGGTATGCTGACCAAGGGACATACAAGAATCGTGATGGACTTTTGTATGCCAAGGAAGTATTCTCGCAGTATGTTCAGGGCTTGGAAGCTCCGGTCGGGCCACAAGCATTCATCGCCAATGCAGAGTTCATGCTCAATCGTGGTCGGCCTGACCTTGCGGTGATTGCAGCGAAGGAAGCGGTCAAGGCGCAGTCTACTGACACCATGCTCGGCTCAAAGCTTTTGGGCAACTTGTACATGCGTATCAACAACTACAGCGGGGCTGCGGAGGTATATCAGGATGTGCTTGACCAAGAAGGCGCAGATGCAAACTTCGATATCCACCTGCGTTTGATCGGTACTTACACCAAGCTTCAACGCTACGAAGAGGCACAGGCGATCTTTGATAATGTCCCCGAAGAGATGAAAAACTCGATGGTTGCGTTGATCCAGGCGTCGGACATTGCTCGCGGGCTTGGCGACGCTGCGAAGGCATCAGAGATCTTGGACAAAGCTGTGGCGTTGTACTCGACGGATTCGTATGTCTATATTAAGCGAGCAGAGTACATGATCGGCGATGAAACGCTGCTCAACGACCTGCTCTCTGATCTCGCGCGTGCGATCGATCTTCAAGCCAACGATTGGCGTGCGTATCGCGTGCGGGCTGCGGGGTACTTCGCAGTTGGTCGTCGTGAGGATGCCCTCAAGGACCTCAAGGCGACGATCCGGTTGAATCCGAATCTTGACAAATCGATCTTTGCGATTCTCAATGAGCTGCTCTCGATCCCTGGACGAGAAAGCGAAGCTCTTGATGTTGCTCGCGAAGTGATCTCGCGTCGCCCTGACGATGCCACTTTGATGGCACGCATGGGCGGGCTCTTTGCTTCACGCCAACAATGGGATCATGCCTCAGAACTCTTTGGCTACGCATGGGCCAAGCGTCATGCGATTAGTGATGGTGCTGTATATATTGACGCGCTCGTGAGACAGTCGCCTCCAGATGCTCAAAGAGCAAATGATGTGATTAACGAGATCGAAAAAATGATCGGCAACATCAACAAGAGCCCAGGGCTTCTGGCTGCTCAATCGTTGGTGCTTCAAGCGCGTGGGCGAGATGACTTTGCTCAACAGCAGATCACCAAAGCCTTCGATCTTTCGGCTGGCAAGGACAGCGATTTGATTCAATGGGCAGGGAACCTCACCCGGTACTTTGAGACTCAGCCAGTGTCGGCACATATCGAATATCTTGAAGCGATCAAACGCCGAAATGCGGACACCAATGTCCATGCTTGGCTCGATCTGTTCATCGCTCAAAGACAAACCCAGGCAACTGAGATTGATCCGGCCGCTTATCAGACGCTCGAAAGACTAGAAGATTACGCCATGAATCCTGCGATTCAGATCCGGGCGTATCAGTTGTTGGGTTCTACTCAGTATGCTCAGGACAAGTTTGAAGAAGCTGCCGCGACATGGGAAGCCGGTCTTGCGCTCTTCCCGAACGACTGGGAACTCAACAATAACTTGGCCTATGTCCTCTCTACAGAGCTTGGTCAGCACGAAAAAGCATTATCCTTCGGGCTTGCTGCGATCGATCGGAACATTGCCCGCAGTGAAGCGTACGAAACGATGGCGGGGATCTACCTCCGCCTGAATAAATACGATGAAGCAGAGCAAATGATCAACACCGGGTCCAACTACATCAAGACGATCCCGGCACGCGTATCGATGGTATTGACCTCTGGTCGATTACACTTTGCGCGTGGGCGACTCCTCGAAGCCCGGTCCCGATTGAACGATGCCCATTCGGTCCTTCGATCTTCATCAACCGCATATCCATCCCTCCAGGAGGATATTGATGCGTTCGCGAAGGAAATCAACTCAGCCGATGACTGATTAAACCGACGAGCAGATAGGTATACCCGTCCAAGAATGAGCATGCAGTATTCTCGGACCATTGACGATAACGGAGCAGTGAAATGAACAGCCCTCAACCAAGCCGATCCCCATCGGGTCCCCCACGCCCGCCCCAAGGAGCACCGAGTTCTGCGGGAAGTGCAATTGACCCGGTGAAGATACTTCACAAGTACAAGTTTGTACTTGTGGCTGCGGTCTTTGTTGGTGCTGTGATTGGCTTTGGATCGCATATTTTCTTCCGGTCATTCTTTCCTGGTTTTACTTCATCGGTTATCTTTGAATGCTCGCCGGTGGAAACTGAGATCCAAACCATTGCAACCGCAACCATTGACGAGGATGAAATGGAACGGTTTATGGGCACCCAGGTTCAAACAATTAAGGGCGAACGCGTCATCGACGCGGTACTCAATGACCCAAGGCTTGATGCACAAGCACCCAAATGGTATCGCAAATATTCAGATAAAAATGGCAGCTTGGATGTCGTTGATGCGTATGAAGAACTTAAAGATCTGATCAAGGTCTATGCGATTCCGAATACCTACTACATTCAACTCTCCGTTCAAGTGAATGATCCCAATGATGCTGCCGGACTTGTTGGGCTTCTCAAAGAAAACTACATCAGCCTGTTGGGCTCGTCCACAAACTCGAACATCACCAAGCGTAAAGAGGCTATTCGAAAGGCAATTTCTGACGCGGATAAAATGATCGATGAGTTGAGCAACCGTAAGAATCGATTGCTTCAAGACAATCGGATTGAAATGATTGACCCGCAGACATCTGTCCAATCAGAAATGCTCCGTTTGGTCAACGCCCAAATCATTAATAACCAACAGCAGATCGAAGCGTTCCAGGTTGTCTTGCGGAAAGACGAGGAGATGCTCAAGCGAGAATCTGGTATTGAGTATGACCAACTCCTTCGCGATCGAGTGGGCCAAATGCCTCAGATTCTAAATCTTGAGCAGATTGTCATCACTCTGAAATCTCAACTCTTGTCTCTTCAAGCAGAAGGTATTCAGCCCGGACACAGGACTTACCGCCTAGTTATCAATCAGCTTGAAGCCAACGAGCGAGAACTCGAAAACACGCGAGAAAAACTCCTCTCTGAAGCCTTTGAAACCCGAGTGGAATCAACCCGGATGGCCTTGAGTCAGTTTGAAGCTCAGATTGCGGATCTCACAAATGAACAAGAAACTCTTCAGACAGAACTCAATGAGTTGACACTCTCAGCGGAAGAGATCGAAGATATTGACCGCCAAATTCAGCACACACTCGATATGAAAGCTGAACACGAAGGAAACATTGCCGAACTGCGTCAGGCAGCCGGGCTCTTTTCGGTAAGTCGAATCACAGTAAACACCCCAGAAAGTGTCCCTGATCGCCCGTCCTTCCCGATCCTCTATGTCATGATTCCTGCGGGCATGTTCTTGATCACCGCGTTGACCGTCGGGGTTATTGTGGTCTTCGAGATGCTTGATCAACGGATCAAGAGCGCTGCGGATATCGCGATGATTCCACGCACTCGTCCGCTTGGCATTATTCCAGATGCGGAAGAGGACCCGGCCGCTCATCGTTCGATTGAAACACTCTTTAGCGATAGCCCTAACTCCGTGTTGGCTGAACACTATCGCCAACTGCGGACTCGGATCACACGCGAGATGGACAATCATGGACACAAAACGCTGTTGGTCGCTGGTGCGATGCCCAAGTCTGGCGCGACAAGTGTTGCCAGCAATCTTGCACAGGCGTGCGTGGCTGCGGGCAAGAAAACGCTCTTGATCGACACCAACTTCCGCCGATCACGCATCCATACTGCATTCGGACTGCTCGAATCACCAGGGCTCGCTGAAGCATTAGCTGATGAGAAGCCGCTCGCCGATTGCATCCAGAAAACAACGAGATCTGGACCTGATGTCATTGCTGCGGGCGCGAAGAACCTTCGCGTAGTCGAACGGCTCGGCACCGAAGCTCTCGGAAAACTCCTCGCAGAAGCATCGACGATGTACGACATCATCATTCTTGATGTTGCCCCAGCGATTGTTGCAGGCGATGCAAATATGCTCTCGAATCAGGTTGATGCGACGATGCTTGTTGTTCGTGCGATGAGCGAAAAACGCGGGCAGGTTGCTCGGCTCAAGAACGAACTCAGCGACAGCCGATCCGAGTTTCTCGGCGTATTGGTCAATGGCGTTCGTTCGGCCGCAGGCGGATACATGCGTAAGAACATCCGTACATCGCATCAATACCACCTCGCCGACGCGGTTGCTCAACTCAAGCCTAAGAAGAAATCGAAGAAATCTGATTCTGCTGCCTGATCGCTTAGTGATCATTGGAGTTTGTACCCTTGGCAGAAGATTCTCAAACACGACCGAGCAAGCGAACCGATCGCTGCGCCCTCGTTACAGGCGGCGCAGGATTCATCGGCTCGTACCTTGTTGAGCATTTGCTCAACGATGGTAACTCGGTTACTGTGATCGATAATCTTTCTACCGGACGGATCGAGAATCTTGCAGCCGTTATTGGCTCGATCGAGTTTATTGAGGCGGATGTCGACAAAGGGCTCGAACAGCTTGCATCGCATAGCGGCTTTGACGAGATCTACCACCTAGCTGCTGCCGTTGGTGTCGAGCTCGTTCTTGAAGATCCGATCAACTCAATCAAAACAAACATTCATCAGACGGACGCGGTCTTTGAATATGCTCGCTCGCACGGGAAGCCTCCGACCTTGATCGCTTCATCATCTGAGGTGTATGGCAAACCAGGCACAAGCGTGTTTAGTGAGGATGACGACCTGCTCTTTGGCCCCACCACCATGACACGCTGGTCCTATGCCCATGCCAAAGCGATCGATGAACACCTCGCCTTGGCCTATTGGAATCAGCACAAACTTCCGACCGTGACCTGTCGTTTCTTCAACACTGTTGGGCCTCGCCAAGTGGGAACACATGGCATGGTCTTGCCACGATTTGTTGCTGCCGCTCTTAAAAACGAACCTATTTCTGTCTTTGGTGATGGCACACAATCGAGGTGCTTCTGCGATGGACGCGATGTGATCGAGGTGCTTCCACGCATGCTTCGTACGCAGGCCTGTCATGGAAGAATATTCAATGTTGGTTCAGATCATCCGATCTCAATCTTTGAACTCGCTCAACAAGTCATCAATACCCTCGGCTCAACATCCACCATCAAACTCGTCCCCTACCATGATGCGTATGGCCAAGGCTTTGAAGATCTCCATCATCGCAAACCAGACCTTGATCGGGTTCGCCAAGCGGTCGGATTCGATCCCAAGTTCACGCTTACACAAACAATACAAGATCTCGCTGAAGAAATCGCCCATGGCAGTTCCGTGCCAACGAAGGGTGGTGCATGATGCCTGCTCAGAGTAACAACTTTTCAGGAATTACCCCGGCCGATCCCTTTGAGCTTGAATCCAATCTGTTTTCTGGTGCGGATCAAACCCAAAGCCCGCTTCCCAATGGTGCAGAGTTTGCCCAAGCAGCGATGGATCAGCTTGATATTCTTTCGGGATATATTCTGGTATTCGCGGTTGCGTTTTTAGTGACCGTGTTTATGACCCCCATCGTTCGTCGGCTCGCCGTCGCCAACGGGATTGTTGACCATCCGAGCGAAGCACGAAAAATTCATAAGATGCCAATCGCCTACCTTGGTGGCTTTGCGGTTTATCTCGGGATTATTACCGGCTTGGTCTTTAGCTATATGAGCGCTGAAGTACCTGAACTCATCGAATATCATCCAATGAGTGCCGAGCATCTTCATGATGGGATATACAACCCGTTGGTGCCTTTGTGGATCGCCTTTGGGATGACCTCGATTGTGCTTGTGGGTTTGCTTGACGATGTTACAGGTATCCCGCCGCGTGTGAAGCTTGGCGGGCAGCTTGTTGCCGCAGCTGCATTGGCACTGGGCAATGTCGGGATTAATGTGGCAGCGGGCGTGCTCAAGCCAACGCTTGGTCGGCTGCTCGATAACACTGATCTAATCTATCAGATCCCGATGCCTATGGAACTCCCAGGGGTTGGAACAAGCATCGAGCTTGATCTGATCTATTGGTCGGGCACCGCGATCATTGCTATTTTTGTGCTTGGCGCGTGTAATGCTTCAAACTTTATCGACGGGCTCGATGGGCTGCTCACAGGTGTGACTTCGATTGCGATGATCGGGCTGCTCGCTATTGCACTCACGCTCGCGGTGATGGATGATGGGCCTTTCGATGCCCCACGGATTATCTTCGGGCTCGCAGTACTTGGCGCCTGCTTAGGATTTCTCCCCCACAACTTTAACCCGGCGTCAATCTTCCTCGGCGACACCGGCTCGCTCTTGCTTGGCTATTGCAGCGCGGTGATGATCTTGTCA
Source organism: Planctomycetota bacterium (assembly GCA_024280755.1). Lineage (GTDB taxonomy): Bacteria > Planctomycetota > Phycisphaerae > Phycisphaerales > UBA1924 > UBA1924. The sequence continues at coordinate 48,123 of JAJRPN010000006.1, read as the reverse complement.
CTCGGTGACACCGGCAAGACATGGCTCGTAGTTGCAGGGCTGATTATCTATGCGATCCCCATAATTGATACCGCCCTGGCGATTATCCGGCGGAAACTCGCGGGCAAGAAAATGTCCGATCCAGACGCCGACCATCTGCACCATATGCTCAAGCGAGCTTTGGGCGTGAAGGGTGCGGTATTCTCATTATACGGGATCGGGACCGTGTTCTGCTTGCTCGGGGTGATGCTCAGCTACTTCCGTGGGCGGTTGATCTATGCCTTAGTCCTTATGATCGCCTCGTATATTGGAGTCTACGCGATCAAGGTTGCTCGTAGATCTCACATCGAAGAGCAGGCCAACGGCAATGGTGCCAAGGCAAAGTCATAGAATACCCAATGCCCCTCTCGCATGCTTCTTTGTGCATGCTCACAACATTTCAACGGAGATCTCTCATGACCCAAGCCAATCGCAAACCATTCGTCGGCGGCAACTGGAAAATGAACACCAATGCAGCAACTGCCAGCTCGCTCATTGATGCGGTGATCGGTTCACTCAACACCGATTCGGTCGATGTCGCGATCTATCCGCCGTTTGTGTATCTCCGCGAGATCGCAGCCAAGGCAACGAATGCGAATGTCTTGGTCGGTGCCCAAGACTGCTGGCACGAGGGTAACGGGGCGTTTACTGGCGAAATCTCGACTGATATGCTCAAAGACTGCTCAGTATCGACCGTACTGACCGGACACTCCGAACGCCGACATGTGATTGGAGAATCTGATGAACTCGTCAATCTCAAGACCAAGGCTGCGATCGCAGCCGGGCTGATCACGGTGCTGTGTGTTGGCGAGACCCTCGATCAGCGAGACAACGGGCAGACCGATGCGGTCAATGAAACGCAGATCCGAGCCGGGCTCGCAGGCGTGGACAAAGAATCACTTGGGCTTGTGGTTATTGCCTATGAGCCTGTCTGGGCGATCGGAACTGGTAAAACAGCGACCCCAGAAGATGCACAAAACGCTCATCACACGATCCGTGAGTTGATCGCTTCGATGTATGACCAGCAGGCTGGCGATGCGATGCGGATTATCTATGGCGGGTCGATGAAGCCTGGCAATGCCGGCGAGTTGATGGCGATGCCTGACATCGATGGCGGGCTCATCGGGGGGGCTGCCCTCAAAGCAGAGGACTTCCACGCGATTATCGATGCGGGCACCTCTCAAACAGCTTGATGTTTGGGTGATGGTCTGCATGCAGACTTGTGCCCAACGCTGAACTAATCTCTCAATGCGCCTAGACTTGGCACCGTATCCGTCGATCCATCGATGGGTGCTTTGACTTGCCATTTGAGGAGCCCAGCGTGCTGATCTTTGCTGATATGAACGATTCAATTTCAAACATCTCGACCATCTCCAATATGGCATCGATGCCGACACTCGCAGCGATGAGCCCGATGGTGGTTAATCTGCTCATCGGACTGTTTTTGGTGGTCTGCATCACCATGATCCTGCTTGTGCTGATCCAACGCCCACAAGGCGGCGGGCTCAGCGGAGCGTTTGGTTCTGGCGGCGGCGGTGGCGGCGGTGCTGGACAAACAGCCTTTGGTACCAAGACTGGCGATGTACTCACATGGGCAACCATCGGGATTTTCGTCACCTTCCTTGGCTTTGCGATTGTTCTCAACTTCGCAACCCGACCACCCGAGCCGACCTCGGTCGAATCGATCCTCACCGCTCCGATTGATGCTGGTGCTGGAACAATCGAGCCAGAAGAAACAACCGATCTTTCAAGCACCCTTGAAGAGTTGGCTGAAGATGTAAGTGAAGATCTCGACGGGGAAACAATCCAAGATGCTGCCGAAGAAACAGTAGAGGATCTACCCGTGATTGATTCCCCCGCTCAAGACGACTAAGTCTTCGGCCTTGTTTGCAATGTTTAAAAGTATTTGATCCATCTGTGATCTATCAGGAGTTTTCTTGTGATTCGAAGCATGACCGGGTTCGGAGACGCGTCGAGCAATGACACCGGTTCGGTGTACGCTGTAGAAGTTCGATCAGTAAATAATAAGTTCCTCAAGACCTCGATCCGCATCCCGGATCAGCTTGCTTCTCTTGAGCCAGAGCTCGAACAGATCGTGCGCTCGTGTATCTCACGAGGCTCGGTTACGGTCACGGTGAACTGCACCGATACTGACGAAGGGGCTGCTCAAGAAATCAACGCCCCGGCTCTTCGCAAATACGCACAACAAATCGCCGACGCAATCGGGGCACCGATCGAAACGATCGCGGTTTCTGATCTTGTCAACCTGCCCGGTGTGCTGTGCCCACCAAGCGATGGCGAGGCTCGGCTCACCAGCGCCCGCAAAGCGATCAACCCGCTCGTCAAGCTCGCACTCGAACACCTTATCGCGATGCGCACCCGCGAGGGAATCGCGCTGCACGATGATCTGATGGGGCATCTTGATATCATCACCGATCGGCTTGATCAGATCGCACAGTTCGCCCCCAAGGTCATCGCCGACTACCAAACTCGGCTCAAATCACGGATGGAATCGTTGATTTCTGACGCAGGTGCGGATATTGAACAGGCGGAGTTGATCCGTGAAATCGCGGTCTATGCAGAGAAAACAGATATCGCAGAAGAAATCGCCCGGCTTGGCGAACACCTGATCCACTTCAAAGACTTGCTCAACGATAATGGCTCGCGCCCGATCGGGCGAACGATGGACTTCCTTACACAAGAGCTTTTGCGCGAAGCGAACACCATCGCCTCGAAGAGCCCAGATGCGAAGATGAGCCGACTGATTGTTGAGATCAAGGGTGCGATTGATCGGATCAAAGAGCAAGTCCAGAACGCTGAATAAGCTGTTCCTCCGAACTGTGATGTTCAACAACCTATCTCGTTCACCAATTCCCAAAGGACCCCTTGTGCCAGCAACACGCCAGCAACTGAGTCAGCGTGAAATCGACCAGGTGCTGGGGCACTATGCCATCGGGCAGGTCCATTCGATCAAGGAACTCGCAGAGGGATCGGTGTATTCGCCTAAGGTTGTGATTGATACCCAGCGTGGCAAGCTGTTGCTCAAACGCCGGGCACGCGGGCTTGATATCCCGGCTGTGGTCGCGTTCTCGCATGAGGTTGTGCTGAGCTGTCTCAAGCTTGGGATGTGTGTCCCCCCGTTGCTTGCGACGAAGACGGGCAACTCGCTGGTGCAGTTTGAAGATCATGTCTACGAGTTGTTTGTATTTATTGAAGGCATCCCGTTTGATCGCTCGCCCGCGATGATTATGTCCCATGCCCAGCAAGCGGGCGCATTGCTCGGCGAGGTGCATCGCACACTCGACCAGGTCCAGACACGGTTTGAAGCATCGACCGAGCCGACCATCATTGATCTCACACGGATCAGCATTCTCAAATCGAGCAACTTGTCGCTCAGCCAAGAAACACGCGACCAGCTCGTTGGGCTGATGCAATATGGCGACGAGCTTGCCAAAGCCAACGCCCAAAGCACCGGGCTGGTGCATGGCGATTGGCACCCGGGCAATATGATCTATCGCGCCAGTGAGATCGTCGCGGTCTGCGACTTTGACAACACACGCGTCGGCTCGCGCACACGCGAAGTCGCCCAGGCGATGATCCATTTCTCGCTCAAGACCCCGACCAAAGGACAGAGCGCACAGAACTGTGATCCTGATCCTGATCTTGGCGCGATGCGGTCGTTCTGGCAAGGATATGTGTCGGCTGCGCCCCAACCATCTACGGCTCGCGTATGCATAGGACTCATGCCCGCGGTGATGATCGACGAAGCACTCGCATCCTTCCCTGCACAAGCAGCGATCGGCATCTCCCCACAGGCCGATTCGATGCTCGTCGCGGTTGCTCGCAAAGCAAGCTGGTTTGATGAGCATCAGAGCGAGTTGATCGCGATGCTCGAAGCTGCCCAATGATTTTGAACAACACCCTGCTCTTGAACGAACCCGATCTTGGCTGATGCGGTATAGTTATGTGATGAAACGATGTATTGCCATCTCGATCATGCTCGTGAGCAGCTATTGCACCTGCACGCAAGCGCAGTCCAATGAGCGTACACGGGCGTTGATTGATCAACTCGGTAATGGCTCTTGGCTCGAACGCGACCTGGCCTCCACTGAGCTGCTCAACTTGGACAAAGATGAAGAGCATGAGATATCGCTTGAAGAGCTTGAACTGTATTTGATGGACCCAACCCTCTCGCTCGAATCGCGGACGCGCCTTGCGGGTGTGTGTTTGGCTCGATTCTTAAAATATCCAAAGGGAGGCTTGGGCGTTTCGTTTGGCTCGATCATTCCGGGAGCTATTGAGGTTCAGCCGATTAATAATGATGAACGATTCCCAGCGACCGCGATGCTCAATCCGGGCGATGCGATTGCATTGATCGGCGATACAATGCTGATCGATTCGTTCGATCTGCGTGCCCAGATACTCAGCCGACTCCCGGGCGAGACATTGCCAGCAACAGTGCTGCGTAACGGCGAGTATCTCCAAATGGATCTGCCTCTGGGCTCGCTCGAAGAGCTCACCGGGGCTGCTCGGCTCGATAATCCCTTGGCATGGCGTGCCCTTGAGCTACGATGGGCACGCAAAGGGATCGTACTCGAAACACCCGATACCATCGGGCAAGGAATCGACTTTGAAAACTGGATCGATGCAGCATTTGAGCAAGGTATCACCCCAAACCCTCGCTTGCCAAAGGGGCGATTAACCACGGCGATTGTCGGCGGCGTCCATCAGATCGTCACCACCGGGCTTACCCGATCTCGACGCGTCCAACTCTGGGAATCGCCGGCTACCCTCAGGAAAAAGCTCTTTGAAAATGGAATGGTGATCATGCGAAACAACGCATCACTTCTCAAAGCAAAGCGGGCCGTCGACCAGCATCAGCTCCTCGGCTTGGAACCAGATTCAAACCAACGCAAAACACATGAAGAAAAAATACGATTGATCACCAATCAGATCGAAGAACTTGAGAAACAACTCGATCAATATCAGTCCAATAAAGATGCCGAACGCAATCCTTAATCTGCTTGCAAGGCTGCAAGCACCCCAGCGACGGCTTGGCGAGCGACAACAACTTCCTCATGATCAATGTCACCAACGCTGAGTTCAAGCGCACGCTTGCATCGATCGATGCACTTGGGCTTCATTGACTCTTTGGGGATATCGAGCCCGTTGTCATAGACATCGGCCAGCTTGACCAGCCGAGCCTGCCATGAACCCGCAGCGAGGCGTTTGTCATAGTCTGCTTCGCGCTTGGGCTCGCGCAAGAGCATGTTCTTGGTCAGCGTTGCGACACAATCTGCGATCTCGCGTCCGAATCGTTTTTCGATTGCGTCATAATCGGTTCGGGTGTCTTCGATGGTGTCGTGAAGCAGAGCCGTACAAAGAGCCACCTCGTCTCTGCACCCAAAGACCTGCCCCACCACCAACGCAACACGGACCGGATGCGCAATGTAAGGCGTCTTCTTATCTTTTCGATACTGATGCTCGTGCGCCCGCGCTGCGTATGACGCGGCCCGTTGCCAAAGCGATACTTGTACGGCTGAAGAAGTGTTGGTCATAACCAAAGCATACCAACGCCCGCTGACGAAAACCATCAGCGGGCAGTAGGCAAGTAGATTCGTGACTCAAACTCACAGGCGTTCGACAATAACCTTGACCTTGCTCGGTGATGCGCCATGCTCGTCGAAGATGGTCAGCTCATTCTCGGTGTCGGCATTGAGCCATGCACTCGGGATAGCCATCGGCATCGCAGGCTCGACGGCCTTGCCTTCATTGGTGCCTACAAAGTATCGCCCGATGGCGTGCCCATTGATATACACCTGCCCTTTGGTCATGCCGACGAGATCAAGATCCAACGCGACTTTGACGCTTGGAGTATCGAATGTTGAACGCCACCATGTTGGTATCTTCGTGGTCTTCATCTTTGCCTTGGTGATCGAATCAAACTCGACCTCGGCGGGAGTTTCCCACTTGGCAAATGCCCACTCGCACTTATCGGTAATCTGATTCGATGCTTCGACAAAGCTGCCCTTGTCGTTCATCAGCTTAAAAGCCTCTTCGACATACGCATCGCCATCTTCCGAGATCGCATTGTTCTCGAAGGCGATCTGAAGCGTGTTGTTCCCACGATTGATTGTCTCGTGATCGAGTACCAAACGCTGACGCTTATTGGCATCATAGAGATGAATCGGTTCATCGTTCAAAATAATCATTGTCCGCACAGTAAACGCGGGGATATCGACGATGATCGATGACTTCTTGAGGTGCTTGAATGTCCAGGTGATGCGTCCATGATGGGTAGAATCGCCGCGTTGGAGCCCAAAGACTGGTGTGCGATAGCCGAGAATTTCGACGGGATCGCCGTTCTCGATCTTGGGCTTGGAAACCTTGAACGCGACTTCTTCCATCAGATGCCCAAAGACACCCTTGCGTGCGGTCATGTCTGAACCAGAATCCACGCGTCCCATGTTATCTGCGAGAAGCACCAACTCTTGATCCCCCTTCTTGAGAGGCATCGCCAACTCGTCGCTCGCGCCAGGGCCGGCTCCAAAGATCCCGACATGATCGCCGTCGAGGAAGACCGAAACACGATCGCTCGATTCGGGCGCGATGACTTTAAGCTTCTTGGTGGCTGTATTCTTCAGCGAAACCTTGTACCAACCATAGCCATAGGGCGTGCCAAGTTCCGAGAGATCTGCTGGTCCTGGGATCTGAGCATAGCGAGGGCTATCGCCTTCGATATGCTCTTCGGGGATCGAGCATTCCCAACTCCCGATCGAGACCTTAGGCAGTTTCTCCCCAGCATAGCCTTCGATGTATTTGGTGTTGTGTGTTTTGGCAACGCCGACAGGATCGATATGGGTATGGGACTTGCCGTTGGGCGACATCATCGGCTGCCCATCGGTTGTCAAACCGGCAACGCCAACATAGACATGGTTCTCATGAATAAATGTCTCGTCGGCCATCTCATCGCACATCACGATCAGCGTGATGCCTTCATGATCGACAACCAAAGGCTTGCGTCCCTTGGGAACCTCGACCTCCATCGGGGTGCCGTTGATCGAGACTTCGCCTGTTGCATTGGCAGCACCAAACACGACCAATGCGTTATCCGTCGCGGTCAAGGCGTTGAGGCTGGTGTAATCAAGCGTGTGCTTCGAGGACAGATGCACATCAAACATACACCAATGCACCCGCTGATGCCCCAGGCGGACTGGCAACGATGCGCCGTCAGGAAGCAAAAGATTGAGCGTGCCAGACTTAGACTTTGGAGGGGAGAAGATAAAGGTTACCGATCCCTGCGAGCCACGCATATGCGTCACCACATGCCCGTTGATCGATTGATCATCGGAAGCCGGATCGATCACGATTGATGGTTTTTCATGCTCGGTATGAGCAAGCACACGCGAGAAGCTCGACGCGAACATCGTCAATCGGCGCACGGCATGATGCACCGAAGTCGTCCGACCATGCTCATCGATCATGGCGTTAACATCTTGGGTCGGGCCATACGCATTGAACTCGCCGATCGGCGACATTCCTGCATAAAAGCCGAACGATGTGCCGCTGGTGAAGTTGCCGACATTGAACTGTCCACCAGCACACATGATCTCGGCGAGTTGGCGTTGGTACATCAACCCGTCGAGCGATTCAGGCTCTGGTTGAGCAAAGATCGGACGCGACTTTGGACCATAATCAATGACCATCCCAGGCTGCTCCGGGCGAACCGATGTCAGCTGGCGCATGGTACCGAACATATCGCCCGCACCCGACCAGCCATCGATGTCGCCTTCGACACCTTGCCAGAGATTATTCGAGTTGATCTTTGGAACAGTGAACCCGGCTTCGCGGAGATAGCGACCCAGTTCGCCCAGGTAGCCCTTGGCTGCGAGTTCATCGCCGCAGTTCCAGTGCGCTTCGTTTTGGATCATGATAATCGGCGCACCCTTGGTGACGGATGCTTGGAGATCCTTCACCTTTTTGGCGAGCGCGTTGAAGTATTTGCCGACCGATTCAAGGTACGGCTGGTTTGGTTTGCGGACTTCAAGATTCGGAATGTTGAGCAGCCAGACGGGCAAGCCGCCAAGATCCCAGCCTTCGCCGACATACGGACCAACGCGCAGGATGCAGTACATCCCAGCTTCGGCGATCAGCTCGATGAAGTGGCGGATGTCGTTGTTGTCTTTGAAGTTGAACGAACCCTTGCGTGTTTCGATCAGGTTCCAGAAGATCGGAGTCTCGATCGTGTTGACGCCCGCATGCTTAGCAGCATGAATCCGAGCCGCCCATTCTTCGCGCGGGGTGCGTTGGAAGTGGATCGAACCAGAGACGATCCAGATGCGTTTGCCGTCTACAGAAAGAGTACGATTATCGAAGGTTACAGCAGCCATAAGATGCCCTCAAGTCAGAACTTGCCAACGCAGACCCGAGCCATCGAAGTCGGCTGACAAGTGAGTTTTTCATGGACAAAGACCGTAGGGGCAAGACCACAAAAGGCAAATTTCGGACCTTGGTACAAGGCTCATTTTCTGGGGTAAATTACTTTTCCACACATCGCCGCAAGTACTGTATACCACTATAGACAAAGCACTTACGCCTCCCAATGCAGCTCGTCAAATCGCCATAGACAATTCAACATCATGCGCTTGGATAACTTTGAAAATTAATCCATCGCCAATTAAAGCCGCCTCAAGTGTTTGGGTTTTTATAGGTTTTTCCGATTCAACTCGCCCAACATTCGTACTCGTCGTGGGTAACGAGTGCTTTGTTGATTTCGAGCAGGTCTCGGTTGCCGTTCTTAGCAAAGCCGCACTTGTGAGCGATGCGAACAGAGCCAGGATTGTCTGCACAGATCTGTGCGCGAACCCGGTGAAGCCCAAGCCCAACAGGATGTTCAGCGAGTGCAAAATCGATCATGCCTTGCACCGCTTCGCTTGCGAACCCTTGCCCGCTGAATCGAGCGTCGACCCACCAGTTGGCTTCGCTGGTCCATTCGAGCCCGCGTTCGATCTTGATGAGATTGAACACCCCAACAAACCGACCAGCGTCAGGACCAGATTCAATAAACGCTGCCCGTCGCCAGGCGACGCCTTCGATATCTTGCACACGGGCTTTGGTCATGGCTCGGTTGAAAAAATGCGCGTCAGATTCTTGCTCATGTGTAAGCGGAATCCATCGGCGAAGATTCGATCGATCCTGATTGATCGCGTCTATAAAGGATGCTTCGTCGCTGGGCATCAACAGCCGAAAGACGAGGCGCTGGGTTGTGAGTTCAGGCTTAGGCAAAACCTCAACCGGGCGACGGTTGATCACCCGCGTAAGCGTGTGAGGCAGTGTGTGCTGATTGTGCAGATAAGCTGAACTCAAATCGGACTCCAATACTGTCCGATATATCGTCGGGATGATTATCGAACTGAAGACTCGATAGTCCGGGAACAGATATTTTTTGAATGTCCGATAAGTTCTTCACTCCGGGTGCCATGGCTTGACCCGAAGGGCAAGCCATGCGCTTCACACTGAACATCACCACCCAAGACACGGCTTGCCGAAGACGGTCAAGCCGTGGCACCCGACCCATCGCCTCCCCCGGGCTTCCGGGGGAGGTGTCGAACGAAGTGAGACGGAGGGGGGGCTTCTCTTTCTTCCCCATTGCCTATTCCCTATTGCCCATTGCCTTCTTCAAGACCCCCTCCGTCATACTGCGCATGCCACCTCCCCCGGAAGCCCGGGGGAGGCGATAAGAGAAGATTCAGAACCGTGAACGCAACAACTTACACCACAGCCGAACGCATTCGCGGCGCGGGGCATTGAGGCCGCACTCTGGACAGGTGTCGTCATCACGCGGGCGGGCGGAGAGGTCGTAGAGACATTTGGGACAACTCTGGCAGCGACCCGGGAGCAAAATTCGTTTCATCTTGGCCTTGCCCGGCAGTGTCAGCCCGAAGCCGATCAGTAATGAGAAGATAAAGATAGCTGTTGCGATTGCCAAGATTGGAAAAGCAATTTCCCAGAATCCTGGCGCATACAGATCATCTTCCAGTTGATTATGCGGCCCAAAGTGAAGATACAACAAGACGCACCAAACCGAAGCATAACTGGTTATCGTCACTGCTTGGATCAGACCACCCCAGAACATACGATGAGAATGCTTCCACACATCTTTCGATGTCACAGTTTCATTGGCTTGCAAACTCTTTGCCCGTTCACACCACGGCCTGCGCTTGCTCATCACTCCACCGTCACGGATTTCGCCAGGTTCCTTGGCTTATCAACATCATGCCCACGCAACACCGCAGCGTGGTACGCCAACAACTGTAATGGAATAACAGTGACCATCGGGCTGAGGCATTCTTCGACTGCGGGGACATACAAGACATCCTCCGCAACGGCTTTGATCTGTTCGTCGCCTTCGGTGGCAACCGCAATCACATGCCCGCCACGGGATCGGACCTCTTCGATGTTGCTCATAACCTTGTCGTATTGGTTGCCTTGGTTGGCGATAAAGACGACGGGCATTCCTTCGTCGATCAGGGCGATGGGGCCGTGCTTCATCTCGGCAGCCGGCATGCCCTCTGCATGGATGTAGGAGATTTCCTTGAGCTTGAGCGCACCCTCCATCGCCGTCGGGTAGTTGTAGCCTCGCCCGAGGAAGAGCCAGTTGTCGCGGTGGACATACTTTTCGGTGATCTGGCGGATGCGATCGTTGGTTTCGAGCACCTGCTGGATCTTGTCGGGGATGGTCTCGAACTCTTTCATGAGCCGAGCCGAGGCTTCGGGTGACATCATGCGTCGGCGAGCCATGAACAATGCGATCATTGTCAAGACCGCAACCTGCCCGGTAAATGCTTTGGTGCTTGCGACGCCGATCTCTGGGCCAACGCGGAGGTACACGCCTGCATCCGTATCGCGGGCAAGTGTCGAACCAACGACATTGATCACACCTAAGGACAACGCCCCGCGGTCTTTGGCTTCGTGAAGGGCTGCGAGCGTGTCGGCTGTCTCGCCAGACTGCGAAACAGCAACAACCACCGAGCCGTCTTCGATAATCGGGTTGCGATAGCGGAACTCGGAGGCATATTGACACTCGGCCGGGATCTTGGCGAGGTCTTCGAGCAGGTACTCACCGATCATTGCGCTGTGGAGTGCCGTGCCCTGGGCGGTGAGGATAATTCGCTTTGATTTAACGAGTTCCTTTGACAAGCCCATCAACCCACCAAGGACGATTCGCCCTTCGTTCTTGTCGAGCCGACCCTTCATACAGGTACGCAAGGCTTCTGGCTGTTCGAAGATTTCCTTCTGCATGTAGTGCGAGAAGGTGCCCAGTTCGATCTGCTCAAGATCCATTTCGAGCTGCATTTCCTTTGGGGTCAACTCTTCATTGTCTACGGTCGTCGTGCGGAAACCATCGAGTGTGATACGGATGACCGAATAATCATCGAGCGTAAGAGCGGTTGATGTATGAGCGACGATCGCAGCCGGGTCTGAAGCAACAATGTACTCATCGGCCCCAATCCCAACCAACAAAGGCGAGCCCTTACGCGCACACACCATCACCTCTGGCTCGTTCGCACAGATCACCGCGATCGCATACGCCCCGCGCACCTCGCGCAGTGCAGCCTGCACAGACTTCTCAAGATCCAACCCATTCTCAGGATCATAAAAATGCGAGATCAACATCCCAAGCACTTCGGTGTCTGTCTCGGTGTGAAACTCATGCCCGCGTTCTTTGAGCAAAGTACGGATCGAAGCATAGTTCTCGATGATCCCATTGTGAACAAGCGAGATGCTGTGTGTGCCATCACGATGCGGGTGAGCATTGGCCAAGGTGACCTTGCCGTGGGTTGCCCAGCGGGTGTGAGCGATCCCGACGGTGCCGGTAAAATCGCCGTCCTCTTGGATCTTGGCTTCGAGCTTCGACACCCGTCCGACTGCTTTGGTGATGCGTAAGCCCTCGTCTTGGAGCATGGCGATCCCTGCGGAGTCATAGCCGCGATATTCCATCCGCTTAAGCCCTTCGAGGAGCAGTTGTTGAGCGGGTTTTTTTCCAATGTAGGCAACGATTCCACACATGCTTTTCTCTCCAGCAAGCCCACTATTCAATCGGAGGCTTGGGTGTTCTGATCCGGGATCAAATCGGCGATTTGCTCGTCGACCATCATCGTACGGCCTCAAACCGTCTGGGTTCATCGACACGCCAAACAACTCGCCCACACAAACCATCAGATTCGTCTCCGCGTAGGTCCGATCTGCCGATTTTCGCCCGAGGAGTGCATAGACTCAAGCGGTTTAGCCTCATCCACAATATTTACATATGGGACCCGCTGCTCATGCCCAGACGCGAAGATCTTTCCACGATCCTGCTCATCGGTTCCGGACCAATTGTCATCGGACAAGGGTGCGAGTTCGACTATTCCGGCGCCCAAGCCTGCAAAGCATTGCGCGCAGAAGGCTATCGCGTGGTGCTGGTGAACTCCAATCCGGCAACCATCATGACCGACCCGGCGTTCGCCGACCGGACCTATATAGAACCCATCACCCCCGAAACCGTCGAAAAAATCATCCTCAAGGAGATCGAGCTTGGAAACCCGATCGACGCGGTCCTCCCCACGCTCGGCGGGCAGACTGCGCTCAACTGCGCCTGCGAACTCTGGGACAAGGGCATCTTCCAAAAGTATGACATCGAGATGATCGGTGCCAGCCGAGAGGTGATTCATAAGGCAGAAGATCGCAAGACCTTCGCTGATATCTGCGATGATCTGAACCTTGCAACACCTGAATCGCAAACCGTCGAGACCTTTGCCCAGGCGAGCGAGTATCTCAAAGTGATTGGCTTGCCCGCGATCATCCGCCCCGCGTTCACCCTCGGCGGCTGGGGCGGCGGGATCGCCTACAACCATGCTGAGTACGAAGAACTTGTGAATCGCGGCTTACGAGCGTCGATGATCGGGCAAGTGCAAGTCGACAAATCGCTCATCGGATGGAAAGAATACGAGCTCGAAGTTGTCCGCGACAAAAACGATAACTGCGTCATCGTCTGCGGCATCGAAAACATCGACGCGATGGGTGTCCACACGGGCGACTCAATCACCGTCGCCCCGATCCTCACACTGACCGACAAAGAGTACCAAGTTCTGCGCGATGCGTCGCTCAAAATCATGCGAGGCGTGGGCGTCGAAACCGGCGGCTCAAATGTGCAGTTCGCGATTAACCCAAACCCTGAACCCGACGAGCATGGAAACAAGCCATTCGAGATGGTCGTCATCGAGATGAACCCGCGCGTCTCGCGTAGTTCAGCACTGGCATCCAAGGCGACCGGGTTCCCGATTGCCAAGATCGCGGCCAAACTCGCGATCGGATACACCCTCGACGAGCTCCGCAACGACATCACCGGCAACACCAGCGCGTGCTTCGAGCCAAGCATCGATTACATCGTCACCAAGATGCCAAGATGGACTTTCGAGAAGTTCCCCGAAGCGGACGAAACACTCACGACGCAGATGAAGAGTGTCGGCGAGGCGATGGCGATCGGACGAACATTCAAAGAATCCTTCCAAAAAGTCATTCGCTCGATGGATGTCAAAAGATTTGGATTGGGCCTCGACAAGAACGACAAATGGCTCCAAGCAAAGCAATCTAAAGACGGGCGAACCGCCGACGGGCAGATGATCGAATGGCCGATCGCCGACGACACGCTGACACGCAAGTTGTCGGTGCCAAGCCAAGGGCGCATGCACTTCATCCGCTACGCGCTCAAGATGGGCTGGGGCGTGGACAAAGTAAGCTCGCTTAGCGGGATCGATCTGTTCTGGATTCATCAGTTCGACGAACTTGTCCAGTTCGAAGACGAACTCGCTGCGGTTGAATCACTCGATGCGATGCCCAAAGAACTCATGCAACGCGCCAAGCAACTCGGCTACTCCGATGCACAGCTCGCCAACTTATACCTCGGCGAGATCAACTCCGAGTCCATCCTCGCTGTTCGCAACAAACGCAAAGAGCAAGGCGTCGAAGCGGTGTTCAAGTGCGTCGACACCTGTGCCGCCGAGTTTGAAGCGATCACCCCCTACTACTACTCGACCTACCAGCCCGGCTCCAAACAAATCGACGAGCAAGGTAACACCATCGACATCCCCCCCGAATGCGAACTGCGTGAACGCTTGCTTGCTGACAAAAACCCCAAGCAAAAAGTAATCATCCTCGGCGGCGGCCCCAACCGCATCGGGCAAGGCATCGAGTTCGACTACTGCTGCGTGCATGCTGCCTACGCCGCCCAAGAACTTGGGTACGACGCGGTGATGATCAACTCGAATCCAGAAACCGTTTCGACGGACTATGACACGAGTGATTTGCTATTCTTTGAGCCGTTGACACTTGAGGATGTGCTCAATGTGACAGAAAAGCTCAGCGCCAATATACTCGGCACCATCGTCCAGTTCGGTGGCCAAACCCCGCTGAATCTCGCCCACGGGCTCGACCTCGCCGGCGTACCCATCATCGGCACCGAGCTTGATGCCATCGACCGCGCGGAAGATCGCGATCGGTTCGATCAGTTGCTCACCAAACTCGACTTGAAGCGTCCGGCATCGGGCATCGCGCGTTCGATTGATGAAGCCGTCACGATCGCCGAGCGGATTTCATACCCTGTACTCGTTCGCCCGAGCTATGTCCTCGGCGGGCGAGGCATGGAAATCTGCCCTGATGAAAAAGCACTCCGACACTACATGGCGACGGCTGTCGATGCGTCGGGCTTAGACGACGCCCCAATCCTCATCGACCAGTTCCTCGACGGCGCACTCGAACTTGATGTCGATGTCGTTGCTGATTTCCGCTCTGGTGGAATGGGCTTCCAGCCCGTTTCTTCAGCATCTGAATCAACGCATGAAACTCAAGACAACGGGCTGGAAGCCCATTCCACCAAGAGCGGAACAGCCCTCGTCGCCGCCGTGATGGAGCACATCGAGCAAGCCGGCGTGCATTCGGGCGATTCGACCTGCACCATCCCAACCATCACCCTCCGCCCAGCAATCCTCGAGGAGATCAAAGAGACCGCCCGCAAGCTCGCGACCGAGCTCGGAGTCTGCGGCCTCATGAATGTCCAGATGGCACTCAAAGATGATGAAGTTTTCATCATCGAAGTGAATCCCCGTGCATCAAGAACAGTTCCGTATGTTGGCAAATCGAAGAACACGCCTTGGGCTGCGATCGCGGCCAAAGCCATGATGGGCATCAGCCTCAAGGAACAAGGCACCAAAGAAATCCCCGACGCCGGGTACTACACCGTCAAAGCACCAGTCTTCCCGTTCCAGAAGTTCCCAGGCGTTGATTTTGTGCTCGGCCCAGAAATGCGATCCACCGGCGAGGTCATGGGCGTCGACCCTTCTCTCTCGATTGCATACCTCAAAGCCATGCTCGGCGCCGGTACATCCTTCCCCACTGAAGGCGGCGTGTTTATTTCCGTCAAAGAAAACAACCGTGAAGACATGATCCCAATCGTCCGATCGCTCATGGCGATGGGCTTCAAAGTCTTCACCACCAAAGGCACCGGCGAGCTCCTCAACAAGCACGGCCTGCGCCCCAAGATCCTTCAAAAAATCCAAGAAGGCGCACGCCCAAATGTCATCGACCTGATGCAGAACAACGAGATCCAACTCGTCATCAACACCCCCACCCGCACCGGCTGGCAAACCGACGAGGGCAATATCCGTGCCACGGCTGTTCGCCTAGGCATCCCGATGATCACCACCGCAAGGGCTGCCGCCCAAGCCATCCACGCAATCGAAGCGCTCAAAGCCGGGTTCTGGGATGTGACGGCGTTGCAAGATCTCAATCCAAACCTCAAACCCGTGGCACAGGCGTCCCGCCTGTGATGATTTTTTGCACTCATTGTTCGCAATCAAGACCACAGTTCTAGAGCTTATAAGTTCGCAGCCGTGAACGCCTTGCTCACCAGATCCCGCTCCCACAAATGCGAAGGCCCAGCCTTCGATTCGTAGTGCTGCCAGATCTCGAACCAATAACTCCGAAACTTGTGCTCACCAAACGGTTCGTAGTGCGCATGCAAGGCCTTTGTGATTTGTGCATCAGTCCCACTCATGCCGAGCGCACTCTTCCCATGTCGAATAGTTTCCGTATCAATCGCCAATCGTGAGAACCGCCCGAGCAACTGCATGATGTTCCCGCCCGCATACGGCCCGATCCCCGGCAGCGTAATCAAAAACTTGAACACCTCGTCATCACTCACCGACGAATCCGTCAGCCACGCTTCATCAACATGCCCCTTCACAAACAACTTGGCAAGGTCAATAATCCGTTGATCACGATACCCAACCCGGCATCGCCCGCGCAATGTACCCAGCCGAGTCCTTGCGAGTTTCTTCGCACTTGGAAACGAATAAGCTTCTGATACTGTTTTTCGGCCGCAGACTTCACACAGTCGACGGTTCATGTTCACCGTGCTGGGCCAAGTCACATTACAGCTCGTGACGGTTTTGATCACATCTTCAAACAGCGTCGGCGAGCGGAACAGCCGACCCTTGCCGCTCTTCTTCCAGCGTGGATCAACCTTATGAAACGCCCGCATCGCCTTTGCATCAATATCAAGATTCAGCATCCGTGTAATCTGCGCCCGCGCATGTGATTGCTCAGTGCGATCGAGCTTGCGATCAAACCTCGCCCGCAGCTTGCCGTCATTCAGTTGATCAATCACGCAAGCACTCGGTTTGTCAACAAACTCCAACACCCGGCTCAGCGTTTGACGATTCACATCCCAATAGTTGGGCATGAGGACGAAATAGCCGTAGCTGCACACATCGCGGGCGAGATCGAAGTCGCTCGGGGTTTCTAACTTAAGTATCGAACCGCCCATTGGTTTCTCCGTATACAGTATATCGCCGCCCGTTTCCGCAACCTTGCCCATTTTCCCCACTACCATAGTGGTTCATCGGTCGCACCACATGGCAACGAGCCATTATCTAAGGAGTATTCATGCGTATCTCATCTCATCTTTGTTCTCTCACGCTGGCAGCCATCGCCATCATCACACCAATATCACACGCTGATGATTCGGCAGAGATCCGTGATTCAGTAGTCAAGATCTTCACGACCTACCGAGCTCCAGACTTTGAATCCCCTTGGACCAAGCAATCGCCTTCAGATATCTCAGGCACCGGGTTTGTCATCTCTGGCAACCGCATCCTCACCAACGCCCATGTCGTCGAGATGGCCTCGCAAATTTTCGTTCAGCCTCCGAACAGTGCTGACAAAATCCGCGCCCGCGTCATTGGCATTGCACAGGGCATCGACCTCGCCGTCATCGAACTCCGCAAAGAGTCCGACCGCGAAGAGTTCCATGCAGCGCACCCACCGCTCACCCTCAACGAATCACTCCCCGCCATCGGGTCAACCGTTCAAGCGATCGGGTTCCCGATGGGAGGCGAGCAAATCTCACTCACCGAAGGCGTCGTCTCACGCATCGAGTTCATCGGCTACTCACAAACCACCGCAGGGCTTCGCGTACAAGTCGACGCGGCACTCAATCATGGCAACTCGGGGGGCCCGGTCGTCCAAGACAACCAAGTCATCGGCGTCGTCTTCTCAGGCGTTGAATCCGCCGACAATATCGGCTACCTCATCCCCGTAGAAGAAGTCGTCGCGTTCCTCAACGACATTGACGACGATGGCGAATATGCAGGGCGCCCAAAGATCTTCGCAGATGGTTTCCAAACCGCAGAAAACCCTGCACTCCGTGATTGGCTCAAGCTCAGTTCCGACCAAACCGGACTCCTCTACACCGGCGACGGCACCGAAGATGATTCTATCGTCTTTGAAACATGGGACCTTATCGATACCATCGGCGAGTACGATATCGACAACGCTGGCATGATCACCATCGGCGACAATCTTCGGCTCAGCTGGGGATACATGATCCCAAGGCTCGGCGACAACGGCACAGTCCCCATCACCGTTCTGCGAAACGGCGAATCAGTACCGCTCGATATCCCAGTCACATCATCACGCGACGATCTACTCCCAATGATCGGCGACGGCTACCCAGAGTACTTCATCGTCGGGCCACTCGTTTTCTCGCCAGCCCGGCGCGAACACCTCATGAACTTCTACACACCATACCTTGCCATGCAGGGCAACCCCGCAGCACTGCGTGCCGATAAACTCCGCGCCTTCGAAGGCGAAGAGATCGTCATGCTCGTCTCCGATTTCCTCCCGCATCCAATCACTAAAGGGTACGATGTGTCCTACAAGCCCGCCCTCAAATCACTCAACGGCACACCCATCAAATCTCTCGCCCAACTCGTCGAACTCATCCGAAATTCCCAAGACGATTACCTCGAGTTCAAGTTCCACGACAAAGGACAAGAAGCCCTCGTCTTCGATCGCGAAGAACTCCTCGAAGTCACCGAAGAGATCCTCGAAGACAACTCGATCCGAAAACAAGGCTCCAAACGCTTCATGAATATCTGGGATAATGACTAAATAAACGCTGTTTCACGCTCACCAGCCGTGGTTTTGACAAATCGCGGTTTTTCCGTGTTGACATATTTAGATATTTGGCTAAATTACGAACATGAATAAAGTGTTCAAGGCATTATCCGATCCCACTCGCCGAAAGGTGCTCGCGCTTCTCCGCGAACGACCCATGACCGCAGGCGAACTCGCCGATCATTTTGAGGTCTCCAAACCAACAATGTCCGCACATTTCGCGGTACTAAGAGAAGCCGGGCTCGTCGAACCGATCAAGCAAGGGCGCGTCATCACCTACCACCTCATGATGTCCGTTCTCGAAGAAGCCATGTTCGGTTTCGCCCAAGTCTTTGGGCTCGAAGTCAAAGCAATCGAGCAACCAGATGACACTCCACAAAAATCAACAAACGAACCTCAATCGCCGGAGACTCTATCATGATGACCCCAAAGACCCAAACCATCGTTGCCACCACCATCATCGCACTCACGGCTTCGATCGGGATTGCCCTGATCCCAACCAAGCCGAGCGCCTCGACAGCCGTCCTCATCACCCTTACCGTATTCGTCATCGCATGGAACGGCACCAAGGCATTAATCAAACGCAAAAACACAGACCTTGACTGGATGACATCCAAAGCCCGCCACGAGATCCTCTTCGCCATCATCCTCGCAAGCCTGCTCTTGCTCGGCGCGATGATCGCCACCGTCGCCAAACAACTCGAACTCCTCGACGGCGATGTTATCAAACGAATCATCGGCATCAACACCGGACTCGTGCTCATCGTCTTGGGCAACTACATGCCCAAAAAGAACCAATCAACCGCGGGCGAATGCGGATGCGCATCCAAGTCCTCATCGAGTTCCATTCAACGCTTCATGGGCTGGACCTTTGTGCTCGGCGGGCTCCTCTACACCGGCGCCTGGATCACCCTCGATCTCGACCAAGCCGGCATCGTCATCATGTTCGCATTCCCCGCTGCCATTGCGATTATCTTCGCTGCCCGCTTCCTCTACCAACGAACCGTCACCTCGAAAAACACACCTCCACAATCCGTATAACAAGTTGTACAAACCAAACACGCCACAAGGATCTCCACTTATGAAACGCTCACTGCTTCTCTCACTCGCCTGTATCTTGTTGGCCTTCGTATCGCCCCTCACCTCCGCAAGCCCGGACCCAATCGCCGACAGTTGGCACGCCGATCTCCAAATCCCCACCGGCACACTCTCACTGATCTTCACGATCACCTATGATGACGAAGGCAATCTTGCCGCCACGATGGAAAGCCCAGACCAAGCGCCCGGACAACAAATCCCGATCTCCGAAATCAGCATGATCGACAATCACCTCTCAATAAAAATCGCACTCCTCGGCGCAAGCATAGAAGCCGATTGGAACGAAGAAATACAGCACTTCTCGGGCACCTTCACCCAAGGGATGAACCTCCCAATCGTCATCAAACGCGGGATCCCCGCCGACAAACCAACCATCGAAGGGCTCGACGGCAAATGGAACAGCACCATCACCCGCAACGGCGTAGACCTGCGCATCAAATCCACCGAGCGAGGCACGATCTCCACACTCGATTCGCCCGACACCATGGCAATGAACATCACCGTTTCCGATCTCACCAAAGACGGCGATCAGATCAGCTACACAATCAAAGTCATCGCTGGGCACTTCATCGGCACGCTCACCAGCCCCGACACCATCGTCGGCACATGGACAGTCCCCGGGCAAGACGATGTCGCACTCACCTACACACGAGCCGGCGCGACCGATGAGCCTGTTCTCCGCAACCGCCCGCAGGTGCCCACCGAGCCATTCGGCTACATCGCCCAAGACATCACCTACGAAAACCCACAAGCCCAGGGCGTCACACTCGCGGGAACATTGACACTCCCCCAAGGCGATGGCCCATTCCCCGCGGCCATCCTCATCTCTGGCTCCGGGCCACAAGATCGCAACGAAACAGTCTTCGGGCATCAGCCATTCCTCGTCCTCGCTGACTACCTCACCAAGCAAGGCATCGCTGTCCTCCGCTATGACGATCGTGGCGTTGCAGAATCTACAGGCGATTACTCCGCCGCCACCTCCGCCGACTTCGCAACCGACGCCAACGCCGCCTTCGCCTACCTGCTCTCCCGCGATGACATCAACCACAACGCCATCGGCTTCGTCGGCCACTCCGAAGGCGGGCTCATCGCACCGATCGCGATTCAAAACAACAAACAGCTTGCCTACATGGTCATGCTCGCCGGCCCGGGCACAAGTTCGCAACAAATCGCCCGCTCACAGAACCGACTCATGGCCCTCTCCCAAGGCATATCCGAAGAGGACATCGCCAAGAGCGAAAAAATCAACTCCAAAATCACCAAGGCCGTCGCCGAATCAACATCAACCGATGATGCCAAAGCAAAGATCCGCGAGCTACTCACGCCTCAAGCCATCGAAGACCTTGGCATCAATGAGATGCAGATCGAACTGCTCATTGCACAAAACTCATCCCCATGGATTCGCTACTTCCTTGGCTACGACCCCGCCAACTTCTTGCCTCAGATCACCATCCCCATCCTCGCACTCAACGGCGAGCTCGATATCCAAGTCCCCGCACAAGAAAACCTCGAAGGCCTCCGTAATCTCCTCAAAGACCACCCCGATGCAACCATCACCGAGTTACCAAGACTCAACCACATGTTCCAACACGCAACCACCGGCGCCCTCGGCGAGTACAACGATATCGAAGAAACCTTCTCCCCCGAAGCGATGGACATCATCGCCGACTGGATCAACAAACGGTTCGCAACGGAAAATTAAACTATGAGCGACATCATCAACCTCGCCAACAAACTCAGTCTATTCGATGAAACTTGGACACCCAAAATCATCGCCGAGCTCAACGGCCAGCAAGTCAAACTCGCTAAACTCAAAGGCGATCTCGCCTGGCACACCCACGAACACGAAGACGAACTCTTCCTCATCCTCGAAGGCCAACTCACCATCGAGTTCCGAGATCGTGACGCTGTGCATTTAGAAAAAGGCGACATGTACATCGTCCCCAAAGGCATCGAACACAACCCCGTCACCAAAGACGGCGCCTCCGTCCTCCTCTTCGAACCCGCCGCCACCAAACACACCGGCCACCTCATCATCGATCGCACAGTGACCAATCAAGAACGAATTTAAACAACGCCTTACTGAACAACATCCATCACAATCATCGCATCATGCCCACGCAAATACTCATGCCTTAACTGCACGATCGGCGTTCGTCCCAATGCCCAATCAAGCATATCCGCCGGGTCAAACCGCACCGCAGGCGCAGCCGCAGGCGTCCGCTCAGGATTGTGCCGATCAGACAAAAAATTAAACACAAGCGTCCCACGCTTGGCTCGCAACAGCGCATACCAAAACATATCAAGCACTTCCTGAGCCGAGCGAATATCGAGCGTATTGAGCGAGCCCGAAAACACAAACACCTCAACACCCGCATCATTCACCAGCAGATCCGCCAGATCAGTATCAGCAACAAAGTCGCCTACATCAAGGACCGTTCGCTCTACACCAGCTTCAACGATCCGCGACCGAGCATGCTCGGCCATCGCCTCAACGCCTTCGATCCCGATATACGATTTGGGAAACTCATCACGCCCATGCTCATGCAAAAAAATCGGCAAATCACCAACCCCGCACCCCAGATCCGCAACAACACGCCCTTTGAATCGACTCACCTGCGCCAACACCTCAAAGCGTGTTCGCTGGGCATCCTTGCTCATCCAAAGCTGTGATTCAAACCCCGCCCCCATCTCCCGCGTCGCCTTTTCGTAAGGCTCCAAGTAAGGACGATCATTCGATTCGCTCTTCGATTTCTTCTTGCCAAACGCCATCAGCCTATTTCCTCTGGGTGCCAGGTGCCATTTGACGGCCTTGGGCAAGCCATGCCCTGTCCCTCCCCCGTCCTGACGGGGGAGGTGTCGAACGAAGTGAGACGGAGGGGGTCTTCTCTTCGCCGTTACATTTTATGAACAGAAGAGATAAGAAAAGACCCCCTCCGTCTGCTGCGCAGCCACCTCCCCCGTCAGGACGGGGGAGGGACAAGAATGCTATCCCAACCGAATCATCTCAGCAAACTCGGCATACCGAGCATCAACATCCGCCTTGGTGATCCCACGCATCCGCTCAAGCGAGAACGATTCAACATTAAAACTCGCAATGATCGTCCCATGCGCCAATGACTCACGCACCGATTCAAACGACCCAAGATCATCCCCGCCGCGAGCCGAAAGCCGACCCATCATCCCGCCAGCGAACGAATCGCCCGCACCCGTCGGATCAACAACCTTCTCGGTCGGATATGCTGGCAATGCACAAATCCTGTCCTTGTGAATCAGAATACATCCGTGCTCGCCCTTCTTGACGACCACAAATCTTGGCCCATACTCAAGCAGCTTTCTGCCAGCCGTCACTGGGTTACGATGCCCAGTAAACAACTCGGCCTCATCAAAGTTCAACACCAAACCATCAACCTTGCCCAGCAACTGCGTCAGCTCAGGTTTAGCAATGTTAATCCAAAGATCCATCGTGTCGGCCACGCTCAACTTCGCATCAGGAAACTGCTCCAACATCCCCAGCTGCACCATCGGGTGCGAGTTGGCAAGGAACACAACCTCTGAATCCCGATACGCCTGCGGCACCGGAGGCGGAGCTTCCTCCAACACACCCAAATCCGTAAAGAGCGTATCGCGATGATCCATATCATCGTGATACTTCCCGCCCCACCGGAAAGTCTTCGAGCCCTTGCGAACCTCAAGCCCGCGCGTGTCGAGCCCTTTGAAATCATTGAGCGAATCAATAAACGCCTGCGGGAAATCATCCCCCACAGCCGCAACCAATCGAGCCTCCGTATAAAACGAAGCCGCCGCAGAAAAGTAAACCGCCGACCCCCCAAGCAGATCTTCATGCCGATCGCCGTTGGGAGTTTCGATGGTGTCGATACCGATAGTGCCTGTAACTATTAAACTCATAGACTAATGATAGCGCACCTATCCCTCTGGGTGCCACGGCTTGACCGTCCCCGGCAAGCCGTGTCTTAAGCCGGGTGCCCTGCTTACGCGCAGCTTAAGCAGGTTCTTCGATTACCGACAATTTCCGATCCTGCTTAAACCCGATGAAGACATCAGGCCTAAGCAGGGCACCCGGCATCACAATCATTGAGAACTATTTGCCTCTTGTATAAGTTCAAGAAATCTCGCTTGGTCTTTGGCGTAGCCAAGGGCTGTTTTCCCGGTAGCGTCTTCAACTTCAGTATCTGCCCCCGAATCTAATAGAAACTTGACAACCTCCGAATCAGTCTCTGAATGCACACCCAGCCTATACCCTCCAATGACAGCGCTCATCAAGGCCGTCTGCCCTTCCTTATTTTGCTCATCAATATTCGCGCCAGCCTGAATCAAGATTTCTGCAAAATCGGCATAGCGACTTCCTCGAACGGCAAGCATTAATGCTGTGTCCCCATCTTTATTTCTAGAATCCATCTCTGCATCAACTTCAATGAGGCTTTCCACCATTAAAGGTATTGATTTCAGGTCGGATAGCCTTTCTTGAATATCCCCCAACTTATACGGCCAAATATTCTTGCCCGCATTTGCACTGACAACTGCTTCACGCATGCTGCTTATCATTTCAGCTGAGTAGCTTGCCCATCGTCCGGCGAGCATCATGAGTACTGTGTTCGCATTTTCGTCTCTTGCATGTACATCTGCGCCAGACTGAACTAATGCATTGAATACTTCAAGATTCGCGCTTGATGACTTCACCTTTGACCTCGACGCAAACATCAAAGGACTCCTGCCAATATCTATCCTCGCATTGACATTGGCGCCTGCCTGCGTAAGCATTCTAATTACAGCACCTGATGAACAACAATGAGCTGCTATCGTCAAAGGTGTATGGCCGTTACAGTTCTCCGAGTGATTAACATCGGCACCTGCCTGTATTAAATCCCATACAATATCCTCATCGCTGTCATGCCGTACCGCTTCAATTAATGCTGATGAGCCCCCCCCACCAACCTGATTGGGATCCGATCCACATTGTAGGAACAACTTAATCACATCAGGATTAGTTTTGTTTTTTATCGCAACCATTAACAAAGTGTCGCTTTTGTCTCCAACATCAACCCAAGCCCCAGCATTTAAAATTGAACGAAAAATCTCGATACTGGATTTGTTTTCTATCGCACAAACGAGTGGAGTAACTCCGTTTGAAAGTCGCCCATTAACCTTCGCACCATGTTCAATTGCCCGAAAAACTCTCTCTTTGTCATCAGAAACAATCGCATTTACAAGATCAACATCGAGATTATTCAGTCGATCAATTTTTTGATCATCGAACATCATCCCACAAAATCCAATGACAATAACGATTAAAATTAAAACCCCAGCTACCAGCATACTTACCCCTCGAATTCAGTGTCTCTTGAAAACAGCCTAAAAAACAATCATGAGAACTTATTATATCGCATTTTCCAACCTCACACACGCTCCCTCCCGATCATATGAGGCCTTTCAGAAATACTCCCAATCACCCTCACCCCCCAATCCCAATCCCCGGCGACCACTTCAACCAATCACCATCCACCTCATCCGCCAACTCAAAAACATCACCCGCCCCCGCCTTCTCACCAGCCCGCTTCTCAGGAGTCGCCAACGACACAGACGACGACATCGCCGCCTCCAATGAATCCGCCTGCACGCTTAGGCCGCTGAAAATTCCGAAGTCGACACCCACCCCGCCGGATCGCCAGAACCTTGTTTTGGCATGAATCAAAGGCGTGTACTTAGGATCGATATCGATACTAATCATCACCTTGGTCGCATCGTTGGTCAGCTGCGCCCCGCGTACAGTCCCCACGCGGATTTCTCTATACAGCACCGGATTGCCCGGCGACAATGTGCCCAGCCGATCGGACATCAGCACCAGCCGCAACGACCCATCACTCGTAGGCTCGGTCGCAGGCGCTTGATCAAGGGCAACAAATGCAACCTGCTTTGGCTGATCGACCAAACCAGGCTGCATCGCTATATACCGCGGGCCAAGTAGCGTATCGAGCCCTGCGATCTTCCCAAAGCTCACCTGCGCCCGCACCACCCAAAACTTCGTGCCCTCAACAGCCAAGCCCGATGCGCCAGGGACCAACTCGGCATGAACATCCACACGCTTCCAATCTTCCGCAAGCTTCACCTCGCGCACCACGCCAACAGTAACCCCTCGATGCTTGATTTCTGATCCCGGCTCAAGCCCGCCAGCATCCACAAACCGGATCGTGATCATCTCGCCCTGTTCGCGCATGACCTGCGACCACACAAGATACCCAACAATCCCCAACGCCAAGATCGGCACCACCCACGCCAACGACATCCGCCTTGGGCGGATGGTCGCGACCGGAATATCTTCAACCCGCTTCGCTTGCCCTTGCTCCTCACTCATGATCCAATCCTCTCTTCTTCCCAAATCGCATGCGGATCGAACATCGCCGAAGCGATCAAACTCAAAATCACCACCGCCCCAAACACCAACACCCCAGGACCGGGTGTCACCGTCACCAAATCGCCAAGTTTCACCACCGCGACCAACACCGCAACCAACAGCACATCCACCATCCCCCACCGCCCAATGAACTCGATCAGCCGATACGCCCGGGCTCGGTCGCGCATTGGCACACGCCTGCGACCCACACACAACACAAACAATAGTCCAAGTTTGCCCAACGGAGCAACCACCGAAAACAACAATACCACCAGCCCGACAAACCAATGCCCCTCGCTCAACAGCCCCACCATCCCAGACCAGATCGACGCATCCGAGACATATCCAAACCGCTCGATCTCCATCACCGGGAGCAACATCGCAATCGGATAAAGCATCAACGCAGCCAAGGCATAGGCTGCTGTTCGGGTGATCGATCGAGGATGCGCACCGTGACGAATCACCGATTTGCACCGGACACAGCACGCCTGCGATCGCTTGTCAAACTGGGGGATCTGATGGATAAGCCCACAGCAATGGCATGCGCGAAGTCGAGTTCCAACTAGATCCGCCTGTATTGGCATATGACCATCATACGGATTTTCACGATTTATGTTGCGGAGCCATCTCTCCAAATCTGCCTATTTCCTGATTCCATTTTACACAAACGAGTATGTTGCACAAGATCCGTATCAATTTTCATATTCCATTTGAACAAGGTTAGTAATCACAAAAAACAGAGTTTAAACACTTTTCATCCACATTTACTAATTCATTATCTATTTGTCGCTACGCTTCAGCAGCTTCAATTCCACTTCGTTTTGATTTCTTTCCGCCTCGCAACGAAACACCTTGATGTCTTTCTACGAATACATTGATGTGGAAGGCATGCGATGCCAACTCCAACTCGGGACACACGCAGCAACGACTGCCTCACCAAGACAACTAACATCAGCAACTGAGATTGAATCAAAACACATGGATCGAACGCCATGCCTGCGCGGTCGGTCTCGACATATGGAACGAAGAAGGAACGAAGAAATGAAACTGGCCCAAGATCAAAGCGAACAAGAAACACTGGGAATACTCCCTATACAACAGCCCGTTCATTGATCACGAAAGACTCCTCTATTGCCAGGCATACGCCGGGTGGGTAAAAACATTGGCTCAAACGAGCCACCCCCTCCACCGATTCGATGGGCTTCCATGAATCGACTGAAGGGACCAAATCAACCGTGTCAGGGAGGATCGTCATCGTCCCCAACCGACCTGACGCGGCTCCCGGTCGAACTTACCGTTCGACCGGGGTTTCGGGAGGGATTCGGCTTCAACGAGGCCGAACCATTACCGGGCATGGGAATGCGAGAGCCCATGCCCGGTTCTTTAATTGAGTCACCAGTTCCTGTCACAATCAGCTACTAAAAAACCGGCCAGCTTCAAAGCTGGCCGGAGTGTATGTAGAGAAGGGTGAAAATCTGGGCGAGATTGATTATCGCTGGAAGACGGAAGGCGATCGTAAGCCAAGCCCCATCGCTGCGATATCGTCATAGTCGATCACAAAGTCACCATTCATATCGAAGATCTCTTGTCCTGGCTTAATAGTTTGCCCCTTGGGCGTGCGAGCCACGATTGCTGCGGAGATTTCGTACCAGTCTATTCGGCCATCGTCGTTGACATCGCCGAGTCTTGACTCTGGATAGATCGTCCAGTTCTTATTGGCTGGAGCGTTGGTCAGGGTGCGGATTTCGCCGCCATGGAAGATCACCGTGACAAGTTCTACAAGCGAAGCTGTTCCAAGCCCATAGTGCAGAGTGTGCCCATCTTGCCCTTTATAGTTCACACCAGCACGAATCTCGCGGATCTGCGCCTTGCCCGCGGACAGAATATCAATACATGTCCCGATCGCAAACTTATTGGAGTTATTGCCGACAACATCGAAACGAATCCAGTTGTTGGTTGCTGCATCAACCGAGTTGTTGATGTAGAGTTGAGCCTTGGTCAAGGTGCCTCCAACAACCATATCGAGATCGTTGTCGCCATCAAGATCACCAACTGCAACACAGAATACATCGGAGGATTCATCCACACCAGCCGACGGGCCTTCATCAATCAATGGCCAAGTCTGCGAACCGCGATACAAACGATTGTCGCCTTGCATATTGCAAAGGTAGAGATCAAGCTCGGTATCGTTATCAAAGTCCGCCCATGCTGCAGCCCATCCGATGTGATAGCTTCCGACACCAGCAGGAACTGTTTGATTGCTGTACTGACTCACTCCATCGTGCATCAAAAGCTTGTTGCCATCGAAAACACTGGTGACATACAAGTCGTAAAACCCGTCAAAGTTGATATCACCCACAGTAATACTCATGCAATCGACATAGGCCCATGCGTTGGCCTCAGCGGTCACTTCCGTAAATACGCCGCCATCATTGCGGTATAAGATATTCCAGAAATCACCCAGATGCCCTTTGTCTGCACCGATGTAGAGATCTGAGTCGCCATCACGATCGTAATCAAAGAATGAACTGACCAGTGTGGGGGTTACACCACCAGAAATCCCCATAGACTGGGCCATCTCCGTGAATGTCCCATCGCCATTGTTGTAGAAGAACTGGTTTTCAGTTTCATCAAGATTTGTAAAGGTACGAACCGCAATATAGAGATCGAGATACCCATCATTGTCAACATCCGCCCAGCTTGTACTCATCATTGGACAAGTAAGCCCAACGCCTGCAGCTTCGGTGACATCGGTGAATGTAAAATCGCCGTTGTTCCGGTATAACTTGCTGGGCGCCAACCAGCCATTGACATAGATATCAAGATCGCCATCATTGTCATAGTCTGCGCTGCTCAGCCCATTCATCCTTCCACCAATGGTCATGCCTGTGGTGAGTGAACGATCCGTAAAATTTCCTAAGCCGTCGTTCTCGAAGACTCCAATATGGAAATCGGCTGCTCCGCCAAGCACGATATCAAGATGCCCGTTGCCATTGAGATCGAGCAACAAGATCCCGCTGCCCCAGCCGCTGTAGTTCACGCCCATGTCATAGTCGAACCCACGAGCGACGGCTTCGTCGGCAAAGCTCAGCGGGTTGCCCGCGCTCGAAACCGAAGCAGCACATGCAAGCACGCAGCACAGCGTTCGTGATAAAGTAGATTTGAATGTTTGATTGACTGACATTTCTCTCTCCTGAATAAGTGCCGATTTTATCGACTGTCCCGGGATGCGTCCATCCCCTCCCGCGAGCCTCAAAGATACCCTAAAAGTTGACGAAATTAAAGCTCTAAATACGAATTATCGCGCAGATTTCCCCAAACCGATTGACAGTCCCATGCCTGAAGCCATGTTTCGGGCACAAACCGATGTTCAATTTCCGGTCTCACTCTCTGAAATATCCGTTATTATCGTGTTTGGGTTATATCGCCCCTGGCGCAGAAGCTGGCGCCGGCGCAGCACAATACCGAATACTCCCAGTACATAAATACCTGCCAGTATCAAAAATGCGTACAAAACCCGACTCCACTGATCGAATGTTAAAGGCGGCAAGACCACCATGCCCAAGCCAGTCCCAGGCTTTGCCCTGCTTGAGTAGCCATAGGATTTGAGCCAATTTTGCTCATCGATCCCTTCTTGGACTTGCCCGAGTGTTACTGCACCTTCATTTTGAAGCCCTTGGATGCCTTCATCGAACACGGAATCCATCAAGATCGAGAGTTGGTTCGCATACGACTGCACCGATTCGTCTTCAATATCAAATCCGCTCAACGCAAACAGTTGGTCGATCGCTGCGATCGAGTACGCATCGCCTTGGGCAATCCTCTTCTCATCCTCATCTTCGATCACCCACCCATCGTCTTCTTCGATCAACAGCGTGCGTTCGGTGTCATCTGGAAGTGACAAGACCAATGAAAATTCATCTGTAGAAAGTTGAGTCATCGAATCGACGGCGATCTCGATGTGGGCTTTGAATGATTGGCCGACAAGTTCGCGTGCATCCTCGTCCCAATCTGACTGGGGGGCATAGGTAATCACTTGAATATAGTTGTATGACGGGTTAAACGCGGTATTCATATTCGTTGCTTGAACATCGATCCCCCAAACTGCCAGCGATGTGCCTCCAATTGAAAAGACCAATACCGACCACGCCGCGATCGCCATTGTGGTTGAGCCTCGGAGTTGGATGAACATTCTTCGCGTCACCACACCGGCTTTGAGCAAATCGGCGCCGCACTCTGGGCATTGCTGAGCACTGAGCGATCCCAGTGTATATCCACACGCCCCGCACTGCCCATCGAACTTGCGTTCATATCCAGGTGGCACCGTGAGGGCCCGATAGATCATATTGACCGCAACAAAGAAGAACACCACCAGCATCGATGCCGGGATAACAGGCAACCACGAGAGAAACATTTCACCATACATATCAAGACCCCTTCCGTTGATGTTCGTTTATAACCGATCTCAGAAACTTTGTTGCACGAATCCATACGAACCCGATGGATTGGATACGCTTATTGCGTGCATACCAACAACATTGCCTATCTCACTGTGATCAACTGGCCCGATCGGCTCAGCGAAGATAAACGCATCGAAGCCCTTGTTGGCAGCGCCGCGATGGACCCATTCCAGGCCAAGCTGGCGTGCCGACGCAATCTGCCCGGCGTGATGGCCACCATTGACGCGGATGTCCGGTCGCATATCGTCAACGCCATGCACACCCAAGGCGTGCTCTGCATTGCACCCACCCACCAAGAGATTATGGCCTATCCCCAAGCCGAGCTGGCTCTCGGGGTTGAGCAGTTCCCCGATGCAAGCCCGCCGAGCTTTGTGGTCGAGACACTCGATAACAACCATTGGACATTTATCGCGGATCAGGTCAAGCTCGTTGTTTCGGGGAGAATCAAGCTCACCACCGCAACCGTCCAAACCGATCACAGCGCATCGATGCGATCCACTTCGCCAGAGTATGCGATGGTTCATGCGATGAGCAATGAGAGCGCGTTTATCAATCGCAATACCAAAGTAACCGAGCTGATGGATCTCCATATCCGCATTGGCGAAGGCTCACAAAGCCAGCTCAAACTTGTTCGACTCATCGGCCCACGCACACGCATCGGAATCGTCGGCGACACCTCACGCCGATCATTGCTCGACGATTCTCGCCCGATCGAGATGGCCCAAATCTTAATGCCCGATGCCCAGTTCGATACCGAGTTTCATGACTTCGACCCGCCGGGCAATATCCGCAGGCTCGCTGCGAAAAAGGGGCGCAAGAGCGGCTCGCTGACGATGGAATCGTGGGATTTTTACTCGCCTTGGGTTGGGTTGATCAAACAAGCAATGTATGGGTGGTGAGTATGAATACACGAAAACCAAAGCTTCAAGTTCGCCGAGACTGGATCACACGCACTCCCAAGTGGATGCTGCTTACATGTTTTTGGACATTCCAAGCCATCGCGCTCTATTTGTTACAAGCGCTGTCGTATCAGTCCCAAGGGGCTGTCGGCAACGATATCGAAGAGAGCGATAAGTTCTCGGCGATTCTCCGCAATGGGTTCTTCGGGAAGTGGCCGAGCTGGGAAGAGTACTCCGATCTGCTCAAGAACTCTGAGTTTGCGATCATGATGATTATTGCAATCGCACTGCTCACTGTTGCACAAATGATCTTCATGCTCCCGGCACGCAAGCCTGGGCTTGCGCCGGGTCATGGGCGATCAGTTCGCAAGAGCATCGCCATCGCTGGCGGGGTCATCGGCTTCCTGCTTCTCGGCGCCATCGCGGGGTTTGGCAGTTTTCTCGACGAAGTACACGAAATCGATATCGGATCTGAGTTCATCAACGATCTTCCCGGCGAGTCATACACCGCGATCGTGATCATCATCGGTTTCGGCTGGCTCGTCGCAACACCAATCTTGATCAAGTTTTCTAAGCCCGGGCGCAAAGAAGATGTGCTTGCTCGGCTCGCCAAGAAACTCTTCATCGGCACCATCATCGAAGTCGCGCTGCTCATCCCCCTCGATGTCATGGTTCGGCGAAAAACGAGTTGTTATTGCTGGGCGGGCACCTATTGGGCATTGACGGTGTGCGGGTTCCTCGGCGTGTTTGCGCTCGGGCCTGCCGTATTCTTACCGATCCTGAGCAAGCGCCGAAAAACCTGGTATTCCGGGCATTGTGGGGTGTGTGGCTATGACATGGCCGGGATGCTCGATGCGCCAAGATGCCCTGAGTGTGGCACGGGTTGGCGGGCCTCAAAGCATAAAAAGGACACCAAATCCATCAATTCGGGTACAATAGACACACACCAGCCGAGCACCTGAAATACAGATCGACCATTTCCCAATGATCAGATCCACACACCTGCGGAGATTCTCAATTGGAAAACATCATCCATGAAATCATCAATAAAGAGGAGATCGTTATCCTCATCATTATCTTCACCGCGATCACCATTATGTCGGTCGTGAAAGCGATGACCGGCATGGTCACTCGGCTCGCAGGCGAACGCACACGGCGCGAAATCGCAGCCTACATCGCTGAAGGATCAATGACACCAGAACAAGGCGAAAAACTCCTCGCATCCACCAAACAAAACGATGGCTGTGGCGGCTGTGGCTAAACGACTCCCGACTCTGAATCAGGAACAGGAACTGAACAATGAATGAAATCTCACAAGCACTCTCAGAGAATGTGGAACTGTTGATCCCGATCATTGCCATTGGCGGCGGCTCCGTTGTGGCGATCATCGCCATCATCTTCGTGTCCATCCACCGAATAACAATCCATAACGAACGCCAAAAAACGCTCCGAGAAATCGCCGCCTACATCGCTGAGGGTTCAATGACACCAGAGCAAGGCGAAAAACTCCTCGCATCCACCACCCAAAAGAACAGCGGTTGCAGCTAACACCCGCTCCAGTGGGCAATCTATAGGAACATCACCATGACAGAGAGCATCGTTCAGACCATCGTTCAAAATGAAGACACCATGATTCCCTTTATGATCTTTGGTGTTGGCGGGATCGTCGCAGTTGTTGCGATTGTCTTTGGCGTGATCAAAACCGTATCGGTCAACAGCGATCGTGAAAAATCCCGGCGCGAGATTGCTGCGTATGTAGCTGAAGGATCAATAACGCCCGAAGACGGAGCTCGGCTGATAAGCGCATCACCAGACAAAAAGGCTTAACGCTCAACTCGGCGAGTGCTGACAACTCAGCACCAAGACCCGCAATGCCTCGGCGATTGACCATGCCTGCGCCATACACCCTTGCGGGTGTTGACTGCCTTGGGTTGGCTCTGCATCGTAAATCTCGAACAACTGCCCCACTGCATCTGAGTCCATTTTTTCGACCAACCCAAGCATAACTGTTTGGGCCTGTTTGCGTGAAACATCATCAAAATCATTGAGCCGAAGCATGGCTTCGCAGTAGGCCCCGAGCAGCCAAGGCCAAACGGTGCCGTTGTGATACGCCCGATCGCGATCCGTCATCGAACCTTGATAATGCGGGCAATATTCAGTGTTCTCAGGGTCAAGCGTTCGCAAACCTGTCGGCGTAAAAAGCGCATTGGTGACCGCTTCGAGTGCCCGCTTCGTGATCGAATCGGGCAGGTTCACCTTGGGCAATGCGAGTGCAAAGATTTGATTGGGGCGAAGCTCTGGCGAACTGATCCATCGTGCCATGCGCACGCCCGGCTCAAGGGTGAGGCAATCGACCAAGCCGCCGCTTGGACCTTGGGCCATGCGCTTGATGAGCGATTGGCGGGCTTGATTGGCAAGGTCTTCAAGATTGGTTCGGGTATGGTCGAACCCGATCCGTGTTTCGAGTGCGTTGATCCAAAGCGCGTTGATCTCGATCGCCTTGCCATGACGAGGGGTGAATGCCACGCCATTGCGCAACGCATCCATCCAAGTCAACTGCGTATTGACATCGCCCGCTGCGATCAAGCCGTCGGCTTCATCGAGCCCAATCTTGTTGATCGTGCCGACAATATAGGCATCAATAATCGCATCGCACGCATTGATGAGTGTTGCATCCAAAGGCTTGCCCGTTGCTTGCGACCATTGCCCACAGGCGTGGATAAACCAAAGCGACGCATCGACCGTGTTGTAATGTGATGCCCCGCCCGCATCGTCGAACCGATTGGGGATCAACCCGTGTTCGATCGCATTGGCAAAGGTGGTGAGCGTTTGGTGGGCTTCGTCGAATCTACCTGTGGTTAAAAACAACCCGGGCAGCGCGATCATCGTGTCGCGTCCCCAATCAGAGAACCACGGGTAGCCTGCCAATACCGAAACGGAACGGTCAGCTTTACCCTTTTCATCTGGGTGCCCCGATGGAGCATTCCCATGCTCCTTCGGGTTTTCGGGGAGTGACTCAAGACCCGTCGGAGTCGAAGACGGCTCCGACGGGGCGCCCGGAGAAGATACGATTCGCTGTACGATGAAATCGTCAGCAGCTTGCGCGAGCTTGGCGATAGCACCACGCAATGCTGGGTCAGATGGATCCCCCGCGAGATCAAGCGCGAAGTCGATGGATGATTGAACCCGCGTTCGCTTAGTAAGCGAACACGCCTGCCAATCGGTCGTTGGTTCGGTGTTGATCGTGGCTTCGATGCTCAGCGATCGGGATTCGTTACGGGCGATGGTTGTAGCAAACACACCCGGGCAGAACACATCCTCCGCATCATCCTGGTGGCGCATGGTTTCGTGCTGATAGGTAATCCCGCGCCAAACGCTCGGCGACTGCTCCCACCCAATCTGCACCCCTCGGATCGAGAGGGTTGGGCCAAAGCTCTCGCGGTTGATGGCGACGCCTGCGACAGCGGGTTCGACAATCGGTTCGAGTTGGAACTGGCTGATCTCCAAAGAACCGGGTGTGTTGAGGGCGTGAAAATCTCGCATCGAAACCAATGGGCGGATTTCGAGGGTGATCGGCAAGTCAGAATCGAGACCGGATTCGATCTCGTACTCAACCCGGCACCCACCAATGCCATCAGCGATGGTCAGGGTCTTGCGGATATGCACGCGACCGAGCTGCGAAGGAATCGAATAAGTCCATCGGCAGGTGTCGGTGCCTTTGACAAACTCAGTAAGATATGGATTCTCAAGGGGTGGATCTTGATGGGCAAACTGGAACCCGGTGAGCCGAACATCGAGATCACACCCGCAGTTGCCCCCCTGAGGGATATGCACCAACTCATCCAACGCATTGATCAGCATCGCCCGGCACACCGGAGGCGAAAGCGACGCACACAACAATCCATGATACCGACGCATCGACACGCCCGCGATCGATCCCATCGCGAACCCACCGAGCCCATCGGGCAGCACCCATTCGGTATCGAACCCGAATCCGTCGTCATCGACAACCTCGCCATAGCGGAAGTTGGCTGCCCAAACAGGGAATGCATTTGGCAGGGTATCGGGCGTGTTGGATGATGTTTTTGAAGCCATTGTGTAAAGAGGATAGCAAGATCAACGCCCAAGGTAGACAGACCACCACCAGCATGGGATACTCTCCCATGGAGACCACCCCAAAATCGCAATCGAATACCGTTTCGTCAAAGATCGTCATGGAAGGAATTACCTTCGATGATGTGCTGTTGATCCCTCAGGCATCCAATGTGATGCCCGCGACAGCCGACACTTCGACGCGGCTGACCAAGGACATCACGCTCAATATCCCGATGGTCTCCGCCCCGATGGATACCGTCACCGAGTCAGAACTCGCGATTGTGCTCGCCCAAGAGGGCGGGATCGGGATCATCCACAAAAACCTCCCGATCGAAGCCCAAGCCCGCGAAGTGGTCAAGGTCAAGCGATCCGCCAATGGCGTGATTACCGACCCAATCACCCTTGGCCCGGACGATACCGTCAGCCGAGCGATTGATCTGATGCATGAATATAATGTCTCCGGGTTCCCGATCACCGAAGACGGGGCGGGCGATCTGCGATCCAAAGGCTTGCTCGTCGGCATCCTCACCCGACGCGATCTTAAGTTTGCCCAAGACATGAACACCCCGATCCGCGAGATTATGACCTGCGAACAACTCGTCACCGCGCCCGAAGGCACAACACTGGCTCAGGCTGAGGGGATATTGAACCAACTCAAGGTCGAGAAACTCTTGCTCGAAGACGGCGCGGGCAACCTTGCCGGGTTGATCACCATGCGTGATATCGAGCGCCAAAGCCAGTTCCCCAATGCGTGTGTTGATGAGCGTGGTCGACTCCGCGTCGGGGCAGCCGTCGGCCCGAACCAGATGGATCGCGTCGCAGCATTGATCGAAGCGGAGGTCGATGTCATTGTGGTTGATACCGCACACGGGCATTCGGGAGCCGTGATTGATGCAGTGAAGGAAATCAAAGCCAAATACGACATCGGCGTGATCGCCGGCAACATTGCTACTGCCCAAGCCGCGATCGCCCTTGCCCAAGCAGGTGCTGATGCGATCAAGGTCGGGATTGGTCCTGGGTCGATTTGTACGACTCGGGTCGTGACCGGGGTCGGGATGCCTCAGATCACCGCGGTCATGAATGCGGTCGAAGGATTGGCAAGCATTGGCTCGGACATCACCATCATCGCTGACGGCGGGATTCGGCTCAGCGGCGATATCGCCAAAGCGATCGCGGCGGGTGCGCACTGTGTGATGATGGGGTCGTTGTTTGCCGGGCTTGATGAATCGCCGGGCGAGTTGGTGATCTCTGGCGGCAGGCGCTACAAGAGCTATCGCGGCATGGGCTCAGAGGGCGCGATGAATAATGGATCTGCGGATCGATACCGCCAGGCGGACAAACTCGCATCGCTCACCAAAGGCCCACAAAAATTCGTGCCCGAAGGGGTCGAAGGCTTGGTCGCCTATCGCGGGACACTGGCCGAGTTTGTCTATCAACTTGTGGGCGGGATGCGATCGGCGATGGGATACTGCGGGTGCCCAACAATCGAGGCTTTCCGAGCAGATGCCCAGTTCGTGCGCGTTTCGGGTGCAACGGTCGTCGAAAACCACCCTCACGACATCAAGATCACGAAAGAATCGCCAAACTACACGATGGATCGGATTTGACTAACGAGCCGCGACCGTGAGGGAGCGGTCTTTCGAGCCCTCGACAACACCAAGACCGCTCCCTCACGGTCGCGGCTCGTTAGATTTTGCTCAAAAACACCAGTGTGTAAAATCAAATCGCCGATGAACCCAACAAGAACTCGACCCGTATACTACACACTGGTCGAATCATCCCTTTCTGGAGACACCATGAGCATTTTACAATCACGAAACCCGGCCATGAGCGTAATCCAGTCTGAGCGAGCGTTCGGAACTGAACAAGCACGCGTTATGACCCTTGGGGGCACATTGACCGCCACCAGCATTCTGCTTTCGATCGTCGCGGTCGTGGGCATCCTTGTTTGGCAAAACCTCAATACTGCCTTTGCAGCGAATGCAAACAGCATGCCTGGATGGGTCATGCCCGTCATGATCGGGACGCTGATCAGTGGATTCGTTGTGTCATTTATCATCTATCGCAACCCCAAAGCCGCACCGATCATCGCTCCGGTTCATGCCGCCCTCCAAGGTGCGTTTGTCGGGGTAGCGACCTTCTATATTCCCATGCAGTACATGGCTGTTGAGGATGGAGTTACCAATCCAACGGCCATGCTCGCTGTTCAGGCAGCGGTGGCCACCTTTGGTGTCGCCAGCGCGATGCTCTTTGGATACGCCACCGGCGTGATTCGCGTAGGACCGATCTTTCAGAAAATCATGGTGACGGCTGTCCTCGGACTCGTCGTCTATGTCGTCGCGATCATGCTCCTGGGATTCATGGGCATCCACATCTGGAACGGCTTTGCAGACGCAGGGCCGATGGGCATCGGGTTCAGCGTGCTGATCATCGGGCTCGCGAGCATGTTCCTGATCCTCGATTTCCAATACATCGAAAAGGGTATCGACGCACAAGCTCCCAAATACATGGAGTGGGTCGGCGCTTGGGGCTTGATGATCACCCTCGTCTGGCTCTACATCGAGATCCTCCGCCTGCTCGCCAAGATGCGATCGAGCGATTGATCCAAATCATTCTCGCAAACAGAAAAGCCCGAAGCATCACGCTTCGGGCTTTTTTCTTCTGGCAGAACGGGCTTCCAGCCCGTTTCTTTTTGGAAACCATAAATCAAGACAACGGGCTAGAAGCCCGTTCCACCGAAGAAAGAGTTACACATTGAACAAGAAGTTGCACACATCCGCATCGTGCATGGTGTAACCCTTGCCTTCGACGCGCATCTTGCCGGCTTCTTTGATTGCCTTCTCGCTCTTGTGCTCGATGAGATCATCAACACTAAAGCATTCGACGCGGATGAAGCCTTTTTCAAAGTCAGTATGGATCACGCCGGCAGCTTGGGGAGCCTTGCAGCCGATCGGGATCGTCCATGCACGGACCTCTTTTTCGCCTGCGGTGTAGTAGGACTGATACCCCAACAAGTTGTACGCGGCGCGGGCAAGCTTGCCGAGGGCTGGCTCGCTCATGCCCATGTCGGCGAGCATCTCGATCTTGTCTGCTTCGTCGAGTTCTGAAAGTTCTGATTCGATCTGGGCACAGACCGGCACCATGACGGCACCGACGGATTCAGCATGCTCACGAACCTTGACAGCCAATGCACCCTCGCCGTTAGGATCGTCATCGGAGACATTCGCAATGTAGAGAATCGGCTTGGTCGTGATCAACCCGAGCATATCGCGTGCTTTGATCAGATCAGGATCGCTCAGCTCCAACGACCGGGCTGGTTTCTGAGATTCGAGGATCGGATCGAGAAGCTCGATGACCTTCATGCGTGCGATTGCGTCGCGGTCGCCGCCTTTGGCGTTGCGCCGGGCTTTGGATGCCGCGTTTTCCATTTTCTGGATATCAGCGAGGATCAGTTCGAGTTCGATGATCTCGATATCGCGGATCGGATCGACGGAGCCTTCGACATGGGTGATGTCTTCGCCGCCGGGTGCTTTTTCGAAGCAGCGGACAACCTGGACGATCGCATCGACATCTTTGATATGCCCAAGGAACGCGTTGCCTTTGCCCTCGCCGGTCGATGCGCCCTTGACAAGCCCAGCGATATCGACAAGTTCGAGAATCGCCGGGATGATCTTCTGGGTCTTGATATACTCTTGGATAATGCCCAGGCGAGGATCGGGGATCGGAACGACGCCGACATTGGGATCGATAGTCGCAAATGGGTAGTTGGCAGCCAACGCGCCCGCGTTGGTCAGCGCGTTGAAGAGGGTAGATTTACCGACATTGGGAAGCCCAACAATTCCTGCTTTCATCGTGAATCTCCGTGGATAGCTGTCCAATCTGCTGATCGATTCAGATTGGCATGGATCATAGGCGATTCGCCCATGCGATACGAATCGTTGAAAAACCTAATCCACGCGTGTTCTCGGTCGTTTTAGGCTGTCATCGAAGAGCGATAACCTCAATAACCAACACAAGCATCATCCATAGGATGTTTTCCCTATCCCCAGAGCGAGGGATACTCAAGCAAACACCAATGCGTGTCGAGTAAGAACAAGGGAGTTTGTTCTCCGTTGATTCAACGATTTTATATAGGGTGGACGGAGAATCGAAGGACAAACAACAGCGAAACGATGTATAGATAGGGAAAATACATGAGTTTGATTGAATCTGATCTTGCTAACGCACTCGAACAAGCAGGCGGGGCTGTGTTGATTACAGACACCCAAGGGCGCGTCGAGTATGCAAACTCGACCTTCACCAGAACCACCGGATACACCCTTGATGAAATCAAGGGCAAGAGCCCGTCCATACTTCAGAGCAACAAAACCGACCGAGCAACTTACGACGATCTTTGGACGACGATCCGTGAAGGAAAGACATGGAGCGGACGGATTCTCAACAAGCGCAAGCCTCAACTCCCGATCCGTATCGCAGGCGGTAACCCTCGCGAAGAAGACAACGAATATTGGGCACAGCTCACCATCACACCGATCCGCAATGATGCAGGCGAGGTCTACCTTTATGCAGCAATCCACCAGGATATCTCCGCTCAAGTTGAAGTGGAAGAAATCTTGGACTTTGATCGTGTCGGCGCACAGGCACGCGCACAGATCGCAGGCGTGCTTCAGCAAAGCACACCGTTGTATGAGCGGGTGAGTGAAACGCTCAAAATCCTTTCGAGTCTCGAAGAACTGCACATCGAAAACAAGTGCGGCATCTTCATCGCCAACGAAGAACGAACACATCTCGACATGTTCGCCATGCACGGCAAGTTTACCCAAGAGTTCATTGACCGCGAAAAACAGATCCCGTTCGGAAACTGCCTATGCGGGCGCGTTGCGATCTCGGGCGAAATTATCATTTCGGATGATTGTTTCTGCGATGAGCGACACGAAAATACATTCGTCGGGATGACCCCACACGGACACTACATCATCCCATTGCGTGTCAATAACACCACGATTGGCGTGATGTTCCTGTATACAGAAGTCTTTCCAAGCAGAAAACAGACAAGAATCGAGACGCTTGAGAATGTCGGACATCTCATTGCTCAAGCGATCAAGAACGATCAGATCGAGCAACGGATCATCGAAGCCTCAGACGCCGCCAAGGCTTCATCGATGGCCAAGAGTGAGTTTCTCGCAAATATGAGCCATGAAATTCGTACACCACTCAATGGGATTTTGGGTTTTACCGACATGCTCTTGCGTGATGACGAGCGGACCACCCAAGCCGATCGCGACGAATGGCTCGGGGTGATCCAATCGAGCGGCAAGCACCTGCTCCAGCTCATCAACAACATCCTCGATCTCTCAAAGGTCGAATCTGGCGAGATCGATCTTGAGATGGTACCTTGCGATCCGATGAGCACGCTCGCCGATCTCGCCTCGGTCATGCGGATTCACGCCAATGACAAAATGATCAAGCTCAATATTGAGAGTTCTGGGCGATTACCGAAATCTATCGTTACTGATCCGACGCGGTTTCGTAAGATCCTGACCAATCTTGTAGGCAACGCGATCAAGTTTACTGAAACAGGCTCGGTCACCATGCGCACTCGGCTCAAAGAAACAGGAGCCGACGAAATGTCACTCATCATCGAGATTGTTGATACCGGGATGGGAATCCCCGATGAAAAACTCGAAACCATCTTTGAGCCTTTCTCGCAAGCGGATAGTTCGATCACCCGCAACTTTGGAGGCACCGGGCTTGGGCTGACCATCAGCCGAAACCTAACGATGGCAATGGGAGGCACGCTGTGCGTTTCGAGTATTGAGGGCGTCGGATCAACCTTCGTCATCTCCCTGCCTGCTGGCGATGCGAGCGAGATTGAGTTTCAAGATGGATTCCATAGTGAATCTATCCGAGGCGAGCGTCCCACAATAGCCAAAAAATCCGCCGACGATCGGCTCAACGGGCATGTGCTTCTTGTTGATGATGGGCAGACCAACCGACAACTGATTGGCTTGATCCTCAAACGAGCGGGCGCGAAAGTGACGACTGCCAACGACGGTCAAGAGGGCTTTGATCTGGCAATACAAACCAACTTCGATCTGATCCTGATGGACATGCAGATGCCGATCATGGATGGGTATACCGCATCGACCAAGCTGCGTGAACACGGCGTCACCACGCCGATCATCGCACTCACTGCCAGTGCCATGACGCGCGATCGTGAACGATGTCTCAAAGCGGGGTGCAGCGACTACCTGACCAAGCCTGTGGATATCGAAGAGTTGATCGATCACGCTGAACAATGGATAAACAACCCCCACGGCCTCGCCCAATCCATAGACGGAACTGACGCGGTTCAAGATTCTCCCGAGAATGGTCCCGCATTGGTGTCTACGCTGCCTATGGATGACCCAGAACTCCGTGAGATCGTGCTGAGTTATATCCAAACACTGCCTCAACAACTTGCAGACATTGAAAAAGCACACGCCAACAAAAACTTCACGCACCTCTCGAAGATCATCCACAAACTGATCGGCTCTGGAGGCATGGTCGGACTTGATCCACTGACCGAATCGGCTTTGGCACTCGAAGAGTGTGTAATTGCTCAAGAGTTTGAACAGATCTCCCAGGCGATTGCCCAACTCCGCCAGATCACCGCTCAGGTCGAACGCGGCGCGAGGGAGCTGCCTCCAATCGAATCGATGCCTTCAGACTAAATCGTTGCCAATGCCTCGGTATTGACCATATAGTTCTTCCAGTCGCATCCGTAGCTCAGCTGGATAGAGCAATGGTTTCCTAAACCATAGGTCGGAGGTTCGAGCCCTCTCGGGTGCGCTTTGAGTGAGCAACAACCATCCAAAGATCCTACGCCCGCGCTCCCCGATCGTGGGCATTTGTTGACCGAGCAACGGAACGATCGCTCAACCGGGCTTGATGCCTATTCGACGATTGAATGCTTATCGATTATCAA
Source organism: Planctomycetota bacterium (assembly GCA_024280755.1). GTDB lineage: Bacteria > Planctomycetota > Phycisphaerae > Phycisphaerales > UBA1924 > UBA1924. The sequence continues at coordinate 5,679 of JAJRPN010000006.1, read as the reverse complement.
CGATGAAGACCAACGGATTGCCGGGGCGGTGCGGGATCAGATCGAACATATTGCTGCAATCACCGATCTGGTCATCGCTGCGATTCAAGCTGGCGGTCGGCTGATCTATCTCGGCGCAGGAACCAGTGGCCGACTCGGGGTGCTTGATGCTTCGGAATGCCCGCCGACTTTTCAGACCAATCCAAATACAATCATCGGCATCATCGCTGGCGGCGATCGCTCGCTGCGCAAATCATCCGAGTCCAAAGAAGACATCCACGATGGCGCTCACCAGGAGCTTCAAGCATTGAACATTGGCAAGCATGATGTGGTGCTTGGAATCGCTGCTGGCGGAACAACGCCCTATGTGCTCGGCGGGGTTGAATACGCAAAGACAATGGGCTCCCAAACCGGCTTGCTCACCTGCACGCCAATTGATCAACCCAACTGGTGTGATGTATTGATCGCCATCGAGACCGGCCCCGAAGTGCTGACCGGATCTACCCGCATGAAGGCTGGCACCGCAACAAAGATGGTGCTCAACATGATCACCACAAGCGCAATGGTTGGGCTTGGCAAAACCTCTTCAAACTTGATGGTCGATCTGCGGGCGACCAATGACAAGCTCAAAGATCGGGCAGCCAGGATCATCATGCAGATTGCTAAGGTCGATCGGGAACGCGCTTTTGAACTTCTAGAACAAGCCGACCAGTGTGTCAAGCCTGCGATTGTTATGCAGCTCCAGGGCGTGTCGTATCTCGATGCGTGCGCATTGCTCGCCCACCATGACGGGCACCTTGGGCGAGTGATCGGAGCACAATCATGAGTCTTCAAAAACTTGTCGGCTCGATGCTCATGTTCGGGTTTCAGGGCCGCTCGCTCTCCGAAAAACAAACACGGACAGATATCGCAGAGCTCAAATCCATCAGCGTGCGAGGCGTGATCTTGTTCGATCACGATATTGCTGGAAACTGCACGCGCAATATTCAATCGCCGAAGCAACTTGCCAAGCTCATCGAAGATCTTCGCAACGAGCTGGGGGCTGATCTGGTTATTGCAATCGATCAAGAAGGCGGAGCCGTCGCTCGGCTCAACGAACACAACGGGTTTCTACCCACAACCAGTGCCGCCGAGTTTGGTATGATGCTCGAAATTGACCAGCTTCAGTATGCACACAAACAAGCCGATCAACTGGCCAAACTCGGGATCAATCTCAACTTTGCTCCATGTGTCGATCTCGCGATCAAGCCTGGGTCGCCGATCATCGCAGGCAAGGAGCGGGCGTTCGGAGTTGCTCTCGATGAGGTCATTGGTTGTGCGCACAAAGTGATTGATGCGCATCGGCAAGCAGGGATCGGGTGTTGTATCAAACATTTTCCAGGGCATGGATCTTCGCTGATGGATTCGCACCTTGGGCTTTGTGATATTACCAACGCGCATCTTGATATCGAGACAGAAGTTTTCCAACGATTAATCACCCGGTTCAACACACAGATCGCGATCATGACCGGGCACTTGATGCACACCGCAATCGACCCAACATTGCCCGCATCGCTTTCGCAGCAACACACAACGCAGAAGCTCCGAAACGAACTCGGATTTGACGGCGTGGTCGTTACGGACTCGCTTGATATGCGGGCGATTCGTGATGAGTTTGGCGAGGGGGAATCTGCGGTGCATGCGATCAATGCGGGTGCAGATCTGATTCTCGATGGGCTCAATGCGCCGGGATATCGAGAAAGCGGTGCGCCGACACGGATAGCTAACGCCATTTTACACGCTGCCCAACAAGGTAAAATCAAAGATCCTGAACTACGATTTGCGGAATCTTGCGATCGGCTGGATCTGTTGTTTGCTTATACTTCGGCAGATTAAGTCTCCGATAACAATCGAATTACGCCTGTTTTTGGGCGTTTTTGAGGCAGGACTCTGCAAATCGTTGGCAGGCAGGGCACTCTTGTGGTCGGTTAGAGAGTGTTATGGCAATACAAAAAAAGAACTCGATCGGAATCCTCGCAATTGGCACTGCTCTTGTGCTTCTTACGGGGTGTGGCGAAGGCAGATATGGAGCTGCGGGCGCGTGGGATTGGACGCCTCCAACGATGCTGATGCAGAATCCTGCCCAGCCAATCAACACAGCACGGATCAACACAGCACCGGCGGGTCATTCAGGCTCGAGCAGCGCAGTGATTGTGCCGCCCGGGCGTGCGAACGCCGGGCAATATGCGTATTCGAATCCGATGAATCCCGAATATGATCGACGCGATGAATCGATGAGCATCCGATCAAATGAGACTTATCTCTCGATGGGTTGGCCCCAAGCCCCGCGGGCATCGTTGGACAATCAGCGTACTTTTTATACCAGCGACGATCCGAATCGGTATGTGTATCCTTCGACCACGCCCCGCCAACGGTACCATACTTCGCACGGCTCGTACAACAACCGACGCGATGTGCGTCGAGGTGATCGTCGCAGGCTATATGATTACAAGCGCCCGGCCCGACGCGATCGACGCGAATATCGCCGCGGTAGTCACTAAGGATCACGCTGACTGTCTGTTGAGTGATCAAAAAGGAGGAGGCCGACCCGTCAAACGGATCGGCCTCACACCAACACCAACATGCACCGTGAATATTAATCGTAAATCGCAGAGACCGGAGGCAGCTCGACTGATCTCAGCTGGAGTGTTGTTTCGATTCGGAAGTTTGAACCTCGGTATCGACGCTCGGCGTGGAAGATATCGAGCGAGTAGGTCCGCCCGTCATCAAGCCAATCCAAACGATCGAGATCTAGGAACTGCTCGCGCTTGGGGTGAAGCCCGCCGAGGTCTACAACGAGTCGCCCGTCGATAAACACCCATACATCATCGTCGCCGGTGAACTTGAACACCTGCCCGGTTTGTGCGTGGAAAGTAAACTGGGTATTGATCTCGGTCGTGAAGTGGTAGTTTCGATCATCTCGGAAGTTGCCCAGAAGCTCGCCGTTGATCGGGAGGAACCACCCGCCAGATTGATGTTCTGTATCGACCGCACTATCGAATACAAATCGGTCGGTACCTTCGACGCGATGAAGCGTGAGGGTGATGTTCTTTGAGAGATTAATCCCAGGAACATCGGTGTACCACTGATCGAATGCTTCTGATGAGGTCAGCCCGTTGCCGCCGCCACCCGCTACGATCTGCCCTGCGACATCTCCCTTGTCTGGGTCATACGATGAGGGGTTAATGTTTCGACCTGAGCTATCTTTGAACTCTTTCTTGATTTTGAACCCGCGGAGGTTGCCCGATGACATCGGCTTGCCGTTGTCGCCAAGGTAATCGGAGACGAGTCCGACGGTGGTTGTGCCGCCAAAGGTTTCAAAGTCTGGATGTCCGCCGGGCGCACAGTTGGCGTAGGGGCGGAAGTCACGGATCGTACAATCGAGTACGAGTGTGTCTGGGTTGCTGATGGTCGAAGAGCTGTTTTCGGTGGTGTTTTCGTTTTCGGTGCCTTCTTCAGCAGAAGCGACCGAGACGAATCCGACGCTGCCAGCCATGAGCATGATGGCACCGATGTTGGTGAGTCGTTTGAGATACTGGCTTGATTGTGTTTGACGATCCATAGTGAACTCCCGCAGCGTTCTTGGCTGCTCTCCCCCGAAACAAAAACGCTTAGTGATCCGTTGCGACGCTCGCGACGGATTGATCAGATGCGGATACAACCGCAGTCCCGATCGAAAAGACCATGGAAATCGCTGACGCAGCAATCGCAGCGATCAGGAGTCCTTGCATGAGTCGGTTTGTTTGTTCCGAGTCCTGCGTGTTCTCAATGTGTTGGCTAGCTGTGGTCATTGGTGCCACTCCGTTTGCATGTTGTTTGCCCGTTGTGTCCGCCGAGGACGATTTGGGCTTTGTGTTACCTTGAACATCCATTTCCCACGCAGCGAATGCCACACAGAGGGGGTGAGAATTGCGCGATCCTGTGTGGGCTGTGCGGATTGGGCAAAAAAACCCGGTTGTATGGGCATATTTCTTACCGAACGCCAAAGTCTTATGGATGACCGATTTGCGAGTCTTGAGGGGGTGTTGGCCGATACCTTGTCTAGAGACTGCGCGCAGATCGACTCTCATAGAGGATCTGGGTGTGGTACACTCACTCACGAACCGTTCTTTTTGGAGGCCTATGGGCTATGGATGTATTTGTCATCGAAGGTGGACGCAAGCTCTCGGGCTCGCTTCGGATCAAAGGCTCAAAGAACGCCGCACTGCCTTTGTTGGCTGCAACCTTGCTCACCGATGAGCCTGTAATCCTCCGTGATGTACCCGATTTGTCGGATATCCGCAATATGTACCGTTTGCTGGGCGAACTCGGGGTCGAGGTTACCCCGGAAACGGACAGCGAGATCCCCACGGTGCATCTCAAGGTGACCGATGACTCTGAGTTTCATGCCCGGTATGACATTGTGCGGACGATGCGGGCGAGCATCTGTGTGCTTGGGCCGATCTTGGCCAAGCGCGGGCATGCACGGGTCTCGATGCCTGGGGGGTGTGCGATCGGACAGCGCCCGGTGGATCTTCACCTGCGTGGGCTTGAATCGCTGGGCGCGAAGATCACGCTTGAGGGCGGGGATATTGTCGCCAAGGTGCCTCGATCTGGACGATTGATCGGCTCCACCGTGTTTTTGGGTGGGCCGTTTGGCTCGACCGTGCTTGGCACCGCCAATGTGATGTCGGCTGCGACGCTTGCCCAAGGAACGACCATTATCGAATGTGCTGCGTGCGAGCCTGAAATTGTGGATCTGGCGAACATGCTCATTGGGATGGGCGCGAAGATCAGCGGTGCGGGATCACCAAGAATCACAATCGAAGGGGTTGAAGAGCTTGGGGGCGTAGATCACACGATTATCCCCGACCGGATCGAAGCGGGCACCTTTATGTGTGCTGCTGCGATCACCAACTCGACCCTGACCCTAACCAACTGCCCGCTCGATGCGATGATGTCGGCGACCGATCGGCTCGAAGCGATCGGGGTGCATGTTGATCCAACGGATCAGGCTCAGCATGCTGATCCATTGCGTCGGACCTGTACTGTCTCAGCGAATGGTTCGCTCAAGCCGATTCAGATCACGACGCAGCCTCACCCTGGGTTCCCGACGGATTTGCAGGCGCAGTTCATGGCACTTTTGTGCTTGGCTGATGGCAACTCGGTGATTACTGAGAAGATCTTCCCTGAGCGGTTCTTGCATGTTGCTGAGCTGACTCGGATGGGTTCTTCTATCCATCGCCATGGGACGACTGCGGTGATCTCGGGTGTACAAACCATGACCGGGGCACCCGTGATGGCGAGTGATCTTCGAGCGTCGGCGGGTTTGGTGCTCGCAGCAATGGCTGCAGAGGGGACAACGGTTATTAACCGTGTGTATCACATTGATCGTGGATACGAACGCCTTGAGCATCGCTTGGCATCGGTTGGGGCGTCGATTCAAAGGCTCAGCGAGGAAGAGGTTGCTGAGCTTGGGTTGATGGTCGAGTAAAAACAGCATTGACATCTTGATCAATCTTGCCCCTTCCCCGATCCTCGGGGGAGATAGCTGCGTCTTTGCGGACGGAGGGGGTCTTGAAGAAGGCAATGGGCAATGGGCAATGGGCAATGGGCAATGGGCAATGGGCAATGGGCAATGGGCAATGGGCAATGGGCAATGGGCAATGGGCAATGGGCAAT
>JAJRPN010000005.1 GCA_024280755.1 Planctomycetota bacterium | reverse complement strand
TTGCCTTCTTCAAGACCCCCTCCGTCTGCTGCGCAGCCACCTCCCCCGGAAGCCCGGGGGAGGAGAGTATGTGATCAAACACGAGCCGTCAGACACGACCTAGTTGCCTGTGTTAATCGTGCCCGAAAGCTCAATCACAGCTTCAGGAACCTTGACCTCAGCGTCAAAGAGTACTTCTGACAATCGGCCCGGAGGCACATACTGTGCTGTCCCAACAACCAAATAACTCACCGATTCTGAACCAGACAACGCAGAAGCCGGGATCACCGCAGGGAGCTTAAACACATGCGACGAATAAGTGTGCAGTGTCGTTTGCGGGCTCCGCACGCCTGAAAACACTTCGACCCCATCAATCTCTACCCGATACCGGATCTGCTTGAGCGGGATCGGCTCTTTGTTCGGGTTCGTCGCCTGGATCGAAAACTCGATCACCGAGCGATCTTCATGATGTTCGACCTCACGCACACCCATCGCGGCAAATGTTGGCGCCATCGCCTTTGAACACCCGCCGAGCAGTATGCTTGCGCCTGCAAGAACGAGCGTGCAAAGAATACCAGCCTGTGATCGATTCAATCGTGCGTGCTTCATCATCAATGAGCCTAGCACGCCTATACCAGATCTGCACACCCAAACGAGCAACATTCCACAAGAGATCATTGATTTGGAGCGTGATTCAACGCGTTAGTCGATTACTGTGGGAAGCATCAATCCTGCACCTTCGTCGCCGGTGGTGATCATAATCCATGACGAGTCTTGTTGATTCTGAGCAAGTTCCATGTCCAGTGTTTGATGAACATCAATAAACCCGACCCAATGCACCATCAGCCATCCAAGCACCATACACCCGATCCACGCACCGATCTCCGCGCTGCGCTGTTTGCGAATCAAGATCAAAATTCCGATCGAGAGCATCACCGTGCCCATTTTCCAAGCTGCCAAAATCGCAGGCGATTGATACTCCATCATCGCCCTTGCCAGCGGGTTCATTTCATTCATACCCACATTCGTCACATAGAGCAAAGTGAGATACAGATCCACGCAACTCATTGCAGCGATCGCAAGCGACAACACCACCACACGGAACGGGCGACGAGTAAACAAGGTACAAACCTGGCCAGCCAGATTTTGAACCCAAATACACACGCTAACAATCAGTCGAACAGGATAATCCAGAACAGATTCCATCTCTCTCCATCTTCGTACATCCATTTACATCACAGAAACGAATCGCTACTTTGAGCATGTTTCACGCTCGGGTTGTAGTATTTAGGTAAATACATCCACGCTTCTCGGACTTCTCGGGAACCATCGCTGCCTAAATAGGTATACCAATGAGAAGACCAAGGGATAGCCAAGCAATTCGCTGGAGGCTGTGATTACTTCATGTTGACCAACAATCAAACACCTCATATCCACCAATACACAAGCTTTACGCGCCCATTGCTCGCATTGTGTGTTGGCCTAAGCTTTGGATTCGGATCATCCCTCAGCCTCGCACAACAGCTCCAAACAGAATCTATCGAAAACCCGATCTACATCGCCGACTCTCCGATCGCATCCGAATCACTCCAACGCCTCACTGAACTGCTCGCACAGAATAACTTCAACGAAGCAGCCCGCGTGATCGATCACATCATCACCGAGTTTGGTAACCGACTCATCAGCGTTGGCAACTCAGATGTCTCTATCCCTGTGCGCGATCATGCCCACGCTTATCTACTCGATCATCCAAGGCTCTTACAAACCTACCGCACCAATATCACCCCGATCGCCCAAACTTGGCTCGATCAAGGAAATTGGCACAAAGCCTGGAACGATGCTTGGCTCACAGCACCCGGTTTTATTGCCAGCCTACACCATGCGCAAACACTTATCGAGAACGCTCATTTTCAAGCAGGCGCTCGAATGCTCCAAAGTCTCGAAGCCCATCCAGATGCAAGCTTATTTGCAGACCAGGCATCGACCGTGTCGCTGATCGCTGCCAAATATCTCGATACAAGCAACGCATGGGCAGCTGCCGATCAATGGGCCAAACGCGCCAACAAGAATACCCCAGCACACACGCCGATCCATCTTCCACACCCATCGCATGCACCACTAAGTTCACTCATCTGGAACACAAACCAAAAGATCAATCAAATCTCCCTCACAGGCATCATCCCGGGCATACTCAGCCAAGTCCCGCTCACGCCAGCATCCCAGCTCGATCAAGTCCAAGACCCAAATCAGCCTCGTCGTCTATCGGGCGCCAACTGGGACCCGACATCATGGATCTCGCCTGTTGTCTCAGGCAATCGGCTCTACACAAACGACGGCATCACCATCTCGTGCTTCGATCGCTTCACACTCCGACCAATCTGGAGAAAACAAACCGCCAAAGACATCACCGAACTCCCGATCGATTCCGACGCCCGCGCCCGGCTTGGCCGAGTCATCGAAGACACCACCACCCTCACCATCGTCGCCAACGATCTCTATATCCCCACAGGTATCCCCCGCAACGGTTCGCGCGTAGGAGACGCTCGCCTGCTCAAAGTTGATGCGCTTACCGGAAAAACCAAATGGGCTGTCGATATCAACGCACTTGATCCGACATTAACCCAAGCATCGATCCGAGGACAGGTGATCGTCGATCAAGATACTGTCATTATCGGTGCACGCACAAACAACCGAAAAAAACGCCTCATCAGCTTCGCGGTAGTCGGGCTCGATGCCCAAACCGGATCACTCAAATGGCTCCGCCACATCGCATCTGCCGGCTCGCTCCCCTTCCAACAAACCGGGCAACTCGCACACTCGCCAACACTCCACAAAGGCGTGATCTATTGGACCGACTACATCGGGCTCGGGTTCGCTATTGAATCTTCGACCGGGCAAGTACTCTGGGCAACCCCTTTGCCCGCGCCAGATCTCTACGCTCGCTAGGTCCGCCCATCGTTCTCAAGCAACACCCCGATCGTGACTGATCAAGGTGTCTTCGTCCTCACTACCGACGGCACAAAAATTATCCAACTCGACAAGGCTACAGGTCAACAGATCGCATCAAGACCCGCCAACCCTGTTGGCGAAGCATTGTATCTGCTTCAGGTCGACGATCTTATCGCATGTGTGAGTAAGTATAAAGTCACTTTTATACCGATCAATCGCTTTGAACATGCCGCCAGCACCCGCACATCATTGCTCGGCGACAACGCCGGAATCCGCGGGCGAGTCATCGTCGTTGCAAACCAATTCCTCATACCAATCCACTCGGGCGTGCTTATGCTCGATCCGCACCATCCAGGCACCACCAACCAGATCGAACTCGACGCGACCGGCAACATCATCGCACTCGAAGGCCAGATCATCGTTGTTGACGAAACAAACATCTCAAGTTTTCTTGCTTGGGATACCGCTTCAACACTCCTCACCCAACGCATCGAGCATGACCCATCCGCAGCCATCACCCTCGCAGAACTCGCCTACCGCGCCGAGCAAAGCACCCAAACACTCCCCGCAGTCGCGCAAGCAATCGATGTAATTACAGCACTCCCAATTAACCAACGACCAGAACTCAACAATGAACTCTTCTCGGTCATCCTCGATATGGTCGAGCCAGCACATCAATCAACACAAAGCTCGCCTCTGGATTCTGCTGCACAAAAAGCTCTACTCAAGCATCTTTCAACACTCGCCCAATCACATCAACAAGTCATCGCACACCGAATGGCCTTGGGAGACTGGAACGAAAAACGCGGGCTGGCAGCCGAGGCAGTTCGTGCCTATCAAGATATTCTCGATCAACCATCATTAAGTTCTTCAATGTGGGAGGGCACCGGCATCGCAGTGCGAGGCGGACTTGAAGCAACACGCCGAATCGGTAACATCCTCAATGTTTCAGGCTATGCACCCTACAAAGCATTTGATCAAATCGCAACTTCTGAACGCTCGTTTCTCAATGTCTCCCCAAAGCCAAGCGAACTCGAACAACTCGCCAAACGATTCCCTTGGGCAACAACCACCCCTTCGCTCTGGCTCGAAGTTTCGCAGGCTCAATCAAAGACTCGACAAATATCTGCCTCGATCAGCACTGCAAACAAAGGGCTCGATATCGCACAAGATCTCAGCGATCTCCATATCCGAATAGATCAATCCACTATTGATCAACTCGTCGAGCAAGCCATCACCGGGATGCTCGCGACCAACCGCCCCAACGACGCCCAAACCCTCGCTACCAAGCTCGAACAAGTTTTTCCAAACCTCACCCTCCGCATCGCTGGCGAGATTATAACCAACGATCAAATCACCCAAAGAGCGATCGCAGCAACCCGCCGACCGACCCTTGGTAACACATTCATCCGCGATGATCAGCCCATCCTCCTCACCGGCTCACCGATCAAACCAACCGTTCGGATCGACCCAGGCGGCATCGTGATGTACTCACCTCAGTATGGCCAAATCAAATATGTCCGCGCAGGACGCAATGTATTCGAAACATTCTGGTCAAGAAAATCACCCACCAACGAACCACCAATCATCCCCTGGCAAGACGAAACCCGCACGCTCATTCTCTACCCAGAAGGCGCACAACTCGACCACACCGGCACACTCGAAGCAATAGAAACCACCACAGGCAAACCAATCTGGGTAATCGAAAATATCGGCGCAAAGCTCGCCAATCAAAGCACACGAATCCCCGATGATCTCGCACGAAAAGAACACATGTTCCTCTCGCCTGTTCATGGGCAAGTTCCAGTTAACCAGCTTATCGTCGTCACCGATGGGCATACCGTGATCGTGAGCGATCGCGTCGGACGAGCGATCGCGATTGACCTCTTCTCAGGCAAACAACTCTGGCAAAGAGACCTCCCGGTTAATCGCCTACACGATCTCGATCTCAACGCGGGTGTACTCGGAATCTGCGGCTTGATGTACACCAATCAACTAGACCAAAAGCAACACAACATACTCAACTCAATCGTTGCATCAATCGACCCACGCACCGGCGAACCGATCGGTATTATCGATCACTTCGGACAACTCCCAAGGTGGATCCGTGTCGGCAACGACAGCAACCTGCTTGTTGCGACCAACGAACGCATCGTCGCAATCAATACCAAAGAAGGCTCGATCGATTGGGTGCTCAACGATGATGATCTTATTGAATCTCTCGCTGGATGGATCGTCGGCGATCAACTCATCGTCCTCGACGAACGAGCAAACCTCTGGCCGATCACCATCGCCCAAGGCACCCGAACCACAACGCCGATGGATATAAAGCAAAGAATCGAAGCACGAAGCTGGGTTCAAGTTCGCGCTGATATCAACTCGTTGATCATTGCAGGCAACAAAGGGCTTGTAATTTTCGATCATAATCAGCAGCTCATCGCAGACGACTCGATGAATCTCCAACGCCCGCTCATTGATCTCGCCCAAGGCACACAACGGTGCGTCTGTATCGAAACACCTTTATTTGTAGATGATTCATCAACTTCCCAGCTTTATTTGATTGATCTTAACGATGCAACACTCCTCGACACCACGCTCTTAGCGGTGCCAGCAATACTCAATCGTCAACCTGTTTCGATTACCGCAATCACCGGCGGCGTCATCGTTGGCTACACCGAAGTCTCCATCTTTGTGCGCACAACATCGGCTAAGCAATAGTTGGATTGATTCGTTTCTTATTCAGTAACTGTGCTGGGATCGATGCCGTTTTGGATCGCGGTAATTTTATTCACCCGCCGTTTGTGGCGTCCGCCATCGAACTTGGTACTCATCCAGATTTCGACAACCTTATCGATCAGCCGCTCGCCGAGAAGATCCGCCGAGAGGCACAGCACATTGGCATCATTATGCGATCGTGAGAGCTGAGCAGTCAGTTCATCATGAACCAGCGCCGCACGCAATCCGTCAACCTTGTTCGCTGCGATCGACATGCCGATCCCGGTGCCGCAAATGAGTACACCTCGCTCCGCCTTGCCGCTCTTCATTTCATTGCCAACCGCGTAGGCCTGCTCAGGATAATCACAGCTTCCTTCACACGCTTTAACAATCGATGCGGTGTAACCAAGATGCGTGAGTGTTTCTTGTACCCGCTGAGCGGTCGCCATCCCACGATGGTCCGCACCAATAATCACGCGCATTGTTCCTGCATCGGACGAACCTGGAGTTGAATCGCTCATGAAATGATCTCCTTGATTTTGGCTTGGATGAGTCGCTCAAGTTGCTCAGCCACCTCACGATAGACCTCGATCGGCCCGCCGATCGGATCGAGAACCGGATGCATCGCATCAAGCGGAAAAACCTTCGCCCGTGATCCAGGAACCATCCGAACTAACGCATGAGCATGAGCGGGTGTCATCCCAAAGATCACATCCGCGCGATCAACCAACTCAAGGGTGATCATCTTGGACTGGTGCCCAGACAAATCGATTCCCCATTGATCCATCACCTCAACCGCTTCAGCCGACGCCCGATGCCCATTGCCCGCAGCTACACCAGCAGAATCGATCATAATCGCATGTTTGTCCGATCCAAGCTTTTTAACGACCGACTCAGCGATCACCCGCGCCATCGGCGACCGACAGGTGTTGCCGGTGCAGACGAACAAGATATGCGTTTGAATACCCACAGTATTTTCCATTTCAGTATTTCTCTTATACAACTACCCGACCCAACTCATTCACACACAAAGAGTAGCGTCAAAATTCGCTGCATGCGAGATACACCTGCTGTGTGTTTTCTATTCCGATCACGATCGGTGAATTTCACCAATGTGGATAACTTGCCCAAAGAAAGGTTGCAACCGCCTGTCCAAGTGATTAATCTATGACTTGAAATAGGAATCGATTCGCGCAAGATGCACAACGCATCGAGCGTGTGACTGATTGGGATAAAAACACACTCACCGCAGCGATCCACATCGCTGCCTTTGGCTGAAAGTCTCCACACATGCCCGCCCACGATCATCAGGTCTTGGAAGATGTTCTTGCGCACATCCGCACAGAACACCCAGCTGTCGCCCGAAGATGGTTCGAAGATCTCGAACCCCTCGGCATTGTCTCAGGCACCTTCGGAGTCCGTGCCCATTCTGACATCCACCGAAACTACCTCCGCCGCAACGGACTCGATGCCTTTAATGACGCGGTTCGCTCCGTTACCGGCCAGTTGATCGCTGTCCGAATGCTCGGCCCAGACGACGAATGGGCGGTTGCCACCCAAAACGCTCAATCTACCAAAGCAAAAGCGACCCAAACAACGCAGCAAACAACCGTCAATGTTCGACCCGCAGCTCCGGCATTTATCGCTTCGGGTGGAGTCTCAAGTGGTCATCGCGAGCCCTCAAACCCGACAAAGATCGCCCATGTCGCTTCCGAACGCGCTTGGCTTGATCAAGACACCTCCCTTCCTATCAACCCAGACTATGGCTTCGATCAGTTCGTCATCGGCCCAAACAACCAGATGGCCCACGCAGCAGCCGTCGCAGTCGCAGATAACCCAGGACACGCCTACAACCCCCTTTTCATCCATGGCGGCGTCGGGCTCGGCAAGACCCACCTGCTCCAGGCGATCTGCCTCAAGATTAAGCAAAAACACCCTGGCATGGTGATGCACTATGTCTCGTGCGACGGCTTTATGACCCAGTTTATGAGCGCGGTGCAATCTGGACGCATGGTTGAGTTCCGCCATACCTTCCGCGATGTTGATCTCCTAGTGATCGACGATATCCACTTTCTTGCCAAACGAGATCGCACACAAGAAGAGTTCTTCCACACCTTTAACGCACTCTATCAAAGCAACAAGCAGATTATTCTGAGTTCTGATGCACCGCCAGACGAGATCCCAGATCTCGAAGAACGAATGGTCTCTCGGTTCTTGTGGGGCTTGGTGGTTAAGGTTGATAAACCCGGCTTTGAGACCCGTGTCGAGATTCTCAAGCGCAAGGCCCACAATCGTGGTCTCAGCCTCCCAGACGAGGTGGCGACCGAGATCGCCCACCATATTGACTCGAACATCCGCGAGCTTGAGGGTGCGATCACCAAGCTTCAGATTGTATCGAGCATCGAGAAAAATCCGATCGATCTTGAACTCACCCGCCGAGCGTTGGGAGCTGAGTTCACCTCATCAACAGCCATTACAGGCACCGGCCCAACAATCGAACAAATCATCTCTGAGATCATGCAGTTCTACCACATCAAACGGGCTGATCTGCTCGGCAAACGCCGACACAAGTCGATCGCTCATCCACGCCAGATCGGGATGTATCTCACGCGCCAGAACACCAAGCATTCGCTCGAAGAGATCGGTGCCCATTTCGGCGGCAGAGACCACACCACCGTCATGCACGCAGTACGCACGATCTCGAAGAAGTGCAAGGATGACCAAGAACTCCTCGCCCAAATCCGCACACTCGAATCTCGCCTGCGATCCACTTAACTCAGCCAGATTCATTCCACAAGACTCAGATATGGGTAAAAATCGCGCCCAACTGTGCGGTGAATAAAGTGTGGATAACTCGTTGTTTGCGCTCAGATGCGCTTGGTGATCACAACAGGTTAACACGCTTCAAGATGACACTTGTCGACACTGATCAATTGTCCCGAGCGCAATCGTCAGCTAACCGACAGCTTGACAGCTTGCTCAAACTATTCGCAAACCCTTTCAAACAATCAATTTAGGTGATTATTCTGCGGGTTATCCCACAAATAGGCGCACTAGTTACTACCACCACCATCAATTTATCTAATTGAATTGAATACAAAGAGCCAGCCAGTCAATCCCAAATCGACAATCCAAACAAGTACACACAGCAGATGTGGATAGCCCGATGATAAGTCTTCCACTCGTTTGGGTGGCTACTTTCGGCTTCTCAGCGTTCGGAAGAAGCTGGTGAGCTGTTCGGAGCATTTGAATTGCTCAAGCCCGGCGATAATCTCGCATCGGTGATTGAGTCTGGGATCATCACAGAGCGAGTACAACGATCGCACAGCCCCAGCTTTGGGATCGGATGCTCCATAGATCAATCGCCCGAGCCGAGCGTTCACAATCAAACCAGCACACATCGGGCAAGGCTCAAGCGTCACGACGAGGGTGCAATGATTGAGTCTCCAATCGTCGATCGCTTCGCATGCCTGGAGAATTGCACTGAACTCGGCGTGCCCTGCCGGGTTGTTGTGCATCTCGCGGGTGTTGTGGGCGCTGGCAAGGATTTTGCCTGTAGCTGTGTCATATACGATTGCACCCACAGGCACCTCGCCAAGGGCTGACGATTCATCAGCCAGCGCAATGGCTCGTTGCATCATCGAGCGGTCAAGATCTGTAGGGGCAGCCTGAGGCGGCTCTGGCTGAGACGACTTTGACTGAGTGGATTCTGAATCCGATGGCGTTTGAGTCATGATGATTACTCGCTTTCGCCTGCATCTTCATTCGTTACCGCATTTGCATCTTGGGCATGGCGCATGCTGTCCTTGCCAAGCACCTTCTCAATCGGAAGCACCTTGAGAATGAACAGCCCAAGCTCATAGAGAATATACAAAGGCCCAGCGAGCAAAAGCATCGAAAGCGGATCGGCAGGGGTCATAAAGGCGCCGATGATTGCACTGACCGCAATCGCGTGTCGGCGATATTTGGTCATGATCTGCGGATTGAGTATGCCTACCCATCCGAGCATCACCACAATTACAGGCGTCTGGAATGCAGCTCCAAACGCTAAACCCATGTTCAGCACGGTCTTGATGTATTCAGAAATCCGATACTGCTGAGCGATTCCGATGTTTGAGGTCAGGTTCATGATGCGGATGATCGGCTTGCCATCTTCAGTCCCAACGCACACACGCTGTTGGTGGAGTGTTTCGTTGATCCACATCATGCCCACTGTTGGATCTGGCGGATCGGCTTGCAGCACCGGGATCATTGGAAAGACGATTCCTTCGGGCACTGGCGCGGTGAGTACATTGAGCTCGCTGCTGACCTTGGCGCCAAAGCCGATGAAGAATGCCAAAATCACAGGCAGAATGACAAAGTAGAGAAACAACACACTCAAAATGGTGAGCAACCCCGAAAATGGGATCAGCAGATGAACAATTTTGCGTTCGTGGCTATAAAGACCCGGCGAGATAAAGAGCCAGAGCTGATACAACAGCCAAGGGGATCCGAGCAAGATCGTGATGATCAAGGCGATCTGAATCACCGCGCCAAAGGTTTCAAACGGCCCGGTCGCGAGTAGCTGCGAGCCTTGCCCTGCTTTGGTGAGTTGGTCCCGAGCCGGTTCAATCAACAGTTGGAGCAAAGGCCGACCAAACCCAAATGCGATGATAAATATGGGTACAACGCCCAGAATCGAGTAAAACACGCGTTTTCGGAGGTCTTCGAGGTGATCACCAAACGACATCATTCCAGATTCTGAGATTTCAAACGAACTGGGCTCGTCGCGTCCTGGAAGTTGGCTTGGTGTGTCTTTTTTGAACATATGCGTGATTCGTGGTGTATTACCGGACGCTCTGTGGTGTGGGCAAAATTCAGAAACAATTCGTCTACAAATTTGTATAACCTGACAGAAGGCAGGGACTTGAGCATCTTAGCAGCACGAACAGCAGCAGGAACAATCACAATCTGTCAAAACCGATCTGTCAAAATGGATCGCCAACATAAATCAATGAAGCGGGTGATCGGTGAATGAACTGGGGATGAATGGATCAGCGTTTGACGCTGCGATCGAATCGGCGATCGCAGGCGATCATGATGCGCTCAATCAACTCTGGCATCATTCCCGCCGATGGGTCGCTGCGATCTTGCTGGCGCACAAACCCGGAGAAGCAGATCTCGAAGATCTGTTGCAGGTGGTTGCCATGCAGATGTGCCGAAAGATTTCGAGCGTGAACGAACCCAAAGCGTTCAAATCTTGGTTGCGAACAGTTGCGATCAATACCGCTCGTGAAGAGGGCCGAAAAACAACCCGCCGAAAGAAATCAATGCTCCGCTTGGTTGGAATGGAGCATGCAAATAATCGATTGCCCGCGAGTGCCGATTTTATCGCAGGCGAATCTGACGAATCGAACCGGATCTACCAAGCGGCATTGTCGTTGCCTCCGGGATATCGAGAACCGATTCTGTTGCGATGTGTTCGATCGATGAGCTATCAGCAGATCAGCGAAGTGCTTGATTTGCCAACGACAACGATTGAAACGCGCATAGCACGAGGACGACGAATGCTCAAAGAACTTTTAAATCAACAAGCCAATCAACAAGAACTTCAATCGAAGACAGAACAGACCGTGGGAGCCAGACGATGAATGATCACACAACAAACGATGCAAAGAACGCGGATGATTCAAACAATCAACCAGTCATCGGCTTGCCCGGCGATGAGCGCGATGTATTGATCTCTCGTGTAATTGATGGAATCGCAACAAGCCATGATTGGACGATCTTTCGCGCCTTGGCTGCGCATGATCCGAGTATCTGGACCGAGCTTGCTGATATCCAAAGCATTCAAGAAACGATGTGTACTCATGTTGATCACTTGGTTTCGATCGCCGATCATATCGAGCTTCCTGGAGGCTTGATTGATGATCAACCCATGCGAACTCGGCTCGATATTATTTCGAAGTGGGGAGGGTGGGCTGCTGCTGCCGCGATTTTGGTGGTGTGGTTCTTTGGGAACCCAAGACTTCAATCATCAAACGAGATCACGCCGATAACTGCTGGCTTTGGTGGCTCAAATATTTTGCTCGATCAAGCCCAGCCTGATCAGGCGTTTGATCAGTATTTGGCTTCTGGACAAAGTTCCGGGCAGGTTGTTGGCGAGATGCCCGAACACATTGTCATCGAAACGCGCCCGATGCCCGACGGCACGATCGAGGTGTTGTACCTGCGTCAGATTATCGAACGCCGAGTTATTGATCATGCGTACCGCGAGATGCAAGACGAAACCGGCAATGTGTTCCCTGTGCCTGTCAAGCTCTCGCCAAGAACAACAAACTCATTTTAATACGCAATTTGTGAAAGATACGCGTTTTCCGCGCATCTCAGTAATGTGAATAAAACAGACTCAACACACCACCGCAACGGATGAACAGGAGAAATCTCATGACTATGTTGAACACACTTAATAAAAAAACAATGATCGCTTTGATGATCGCAGCAACGGGGCTAAGCACCTCGATGGCTTCGGCTCAGTTTAAGGTTGAACACTCAGCGAAAAACGATACAAAGACGAACACAAAGGTAGTGGAGAAAATTGTTTCAGTCATAAAGAGCCATGACGATAAGCACGCTTATGAGATTAAAATTGTTGATGGCGAGATCGCCATCGCGAAAATTGATGGTGATGATGTGGATAAAGATCAAGTAAAAATCAAAGGCGAAGTTGTTGTCTTCATTTCTGATGATGGCGAAACACTCCACGAGCTTGAAATACCTTCAGCCAATCAAAGAAATGTTTGGGTGACCTCATCAAACAACAGGTTCCCGGGCAGTAATGACCTTTCAAATCTGCGCGGTTTCTTTAGCAGTGACAACAGTAATCACATCGATGGGACAGTTATACCCAGCCCACCAAAGGTCATGCTTGGCATCAACCTTGGCGAGCCTTCAAAGGTTCTTCGCAAGCACCTCAATCTGAAAGACGGCATTCGTGCGATCCTTGTTGAGAGTGTAATCAAAGGACTCCCCGCAGCACTCAGCGGGCTCGAAGACTTTGATGTGATCGTTTCAATCGATGGCTCCGACCAGGCCGACGGCGATATTCTTCGGAAGATTCTCACTGAAAAAGATGCTGGCGATATCATGAAGCTCATCGTGCTTCGCAGCGGCGAAAAACTCAAAATCAAGGTCAAACTTGCTGAATACAACGCAAAGGAACTCGGTACATCTTCTACTGGAGGCAAAATCTACTACGATGATCAAGAAGGATATGAAGAGATCAGAGAGCAGTATGAAGCAGAAAAGAGTCAACTTGATATTCTCACAAATCTCGAAAATAGCGAGCTCGGACACATGCAAAAAGAGCAAATTGCCAAGCTTAAAGAGCAGTTTCAGGTGCATTTATCAAAAATTGACAATCAGCGTGATATCACCATCGAGCTTCGTGAGAAGGCAATGGATGCGATGAAGCAGGCCGAGCGTCAGATGGTCGAGTTTCAAGATGGCAAATTGACAGTACGGTCATTTCCCGGAGTTACAGAAAGAGTTCGGCGTATTAATAGAATGCTTCCACAAGATACGGACGGCATGGAAGCACGCTTTGCAGCACTCGAATCACGCATTGATCATCAAATCGACGAAATGGGTGAGCAGATGGATCGGCTGATGAACATGTTCGAGCGGCTGATGGATCGGCTCGAAAAGAATGACGATTGATTTTGAACAAGATTCAAAGATGAATCAACAAAGTGCATCCGAGTTCGAGTTTATTTGTACAACTCATGAAACCCGGATCGTACAGATCCCAATGACCTGTCAAGCCTGAGACATTTTTATTCAGGCTTGACCCAAACTTAACCACGACGCCGATCCTGGTTCCACAGGATCGACACAGGCAGCTGCGCGACGAGACCCCGTGCAGCTGCCATTTTTAATTTGATTCTTTTATCAATCTTTGTATCCATACTGAACGAAACCCGCCCGTGATGCGTTTGGTATGATAAAGGGCAACGATGCCTGAAAACAAACACGGAGAATCTGATGGCTGACAACGATTTGAGTTCACAAACAGGCGAGAAAATGCTCGCACAGGTCCATGAGACCTACGACGCGCTCAAAGCCGAGATCTCCAAGGTCATCGTTGGCCAAGAAGAGGTCGTCGATCAGATTTTGCTTGCGATCTTTTCGGGCGGACACGCCATGCTTGTCGGGGTGCCTGGTTTGGCGAAAACGCTTCTGATTTCGACTATTGCCCAAGCGATGGAACTTGATTTTTCGCGTATTCAGTTTACCCCAGATTTAATGCCTTCGGATATTACAGGCACCGAGGTGATCGAAGAGGATAAAACGACCGGACATCGTGCCCTGCGGTTTGTTCAAGGCCCGATCTTTGCCAATGTGGTGCTCGCGGACGAGATTAACCGCACGCCTCCAAAGACCCAAGCAGCGATGCTCGAAGCGATGCAAGAACGCCAAGTGACCATCGGAGGCGTGCGCCACACGCTGCCAAAGCCTTTCTTTGTGCTTGCAACCCAAAACCCGCTCGAACAAGAAGGCACTTATCCGCTTCCAGAAGCCCAACTCGATCGGTTTATGCTTCAAGTGATGGTGGGGTATCCCAGTGAGGAAGAAGAGCTTGAGGTGATCCGTCGAAGCTCGAATAAAGGCGAGGTTGTTGTCAAAGCCGTGGTCAACGCCCAGCAGATCGCTGATGTGCAGAAGATTATTCAGCACGCCCCGGTGCCTGAGCATGTGCTTCGCTACGCGTTAAGATTAGCGCGTTCGACACGAGCGAATGAGAATGAAAATGTGCCTGAGATTATCAGCGACTACATCGCATGGGGTGCAGGCCCGCGCGCGAGCGAAGCGTTGGTTCAGGGTGCCAAGGCTCACGCATTGCTTGTTGGCAATGGTGTCGTGGGGATCGATTCTGTCCGAGCGGTTGCTCATCCGGTGCTTCGCCATCGGCTTTTGACCAACTTTAATGCCCAAGCCGATCAGATCACCACGGACATGATTGTGGATCAGTTGCTTAGTGAAGTGCCTGAGCATGCCATGAGCGAGGCGGACCAGGCGATTTCCTCGCGGGCAATTCGATAAAGTAAACAGATATTTGCTGTCAAATAAGATTTTTTTAATCATCAGACACAGATATCTTGATTCATATTGAGTCTGAATCTCATTTGTGATACACTATCGGCCACTACTTCTTTATATGAAGGAATCTGCTTTGCTCTCACAGACGACCGAATATGCCCTGCGTGCAATGAGTTGCCTCGCTTACATGCCTGACGAGTTGGTTTCGACGGCTCAACTCGCTGAGGTAACCCATGTCCCAATGAACTACCTTGCCAAGGTGCTTCAACTGCTCGCCAAATCTGAGTTGATCACGGGACGACGCGGCGTTGGTGGCGGGTATCGGCTCAACCGTTCAGCGAGTGAGATATCGCTTATGGATGTCATCAACGCGATCGACCCAATTGATCGGATCAAATCTTGTCCGCTCAAGCTTGAAAACCATTCTGGAAAACTCTGCCCGCTGCACGCTCGACTCGATGCAGCAGCCAAGGCACTGATCGACACCTTTGATGGTATTTCATTGGCAGACATGTTCGCAGAAGATCCATCGATTCGCCCTTTATGCAGCGCAGAGATGACCACAAAGGTGAATCTCACGTTCGGTCAATCAGATTGATTGTCTCGACACAGATTTTATGACGCTTGAGCTTCATAGGTGTACGATCGTTCGTGAGTGATCAAAATCAACAATCAGAACTATCGTCAGCCGATCAAGCTGCCCATGAAACAGTTGGTGCAACTGATGCGGTGGATATCCATCACCTCGAACAACAACGCCGAGACAACCGCGATGCGGTGATTGCTCTTGGTATGCTGCCCTATGGCGAGCGAACGGATGATCTTGTTACGCTTGCAGATGCGCACACGCTTTATAGCGAAGCTGCGGATAAGGCGAATAAGGAATCGAACCAAGCCCGCAAGCAAGCTAAACGGGATAATCCAGACATTGCCGATGCAGACCTGCCTGCGATTGTCGATGATCGTCCGCGCGTCAAGGTTGCTGGTCGGGTGATGCTTCATCGAGACAACGGCAAGTTGATTTGGCTCAATCTCCGCGACCACACCCGTGATACTTTTCAGATCGCTGCTTCAAAGCGTGATTGTGACGAGAACGGATTCAAACTCGCCAAAGTGCTCGATGGCGGCGATCTGGTCATCGCAGAGGGTCCACTCACCATGACCAACACCGGCGAGATTACTTGCTGGGTTGATTCATTGGTTCCTGCAAGTAAGTGCCTTGTGCCTCCACCAGAGAAGCACGCCGGCTTGCAAGACACCGAGCGCCGATATCGTCAACGATATATGGACATGTGGGCGAACCCAGATACCACTCGGGTATTAATTCTCCGTTCAAAGATGATGAGCGCGATGCGTCGATTCCTCGAACGCCAAGACTTTATCGAGGTCGAAACTCCGGTGCTTCAGGTGCAGGCGGGTGGGGCTGCTGCTCGTCCATTTTTGACGCATATGAATGCGCTGAGTCTTGATCTTTCGCTACGGATTGCGCCTGAGCTTTATCTCAAACGATTACTTGTTGGCGGGATGCCTCGGGTGTTTGAGGTGAGCAGAAACTTCCGTAATGAAGGGCTTGATAAGAGTCATAACCCCGAGTTTACCAGCCTCGAAGTGTATCAGGCCTACGGCAACTACGAAACCATGATGGAACTTACCGAAGGGTTGATCCGCGAACTCGCCCAGCTCGCAGCGAGCGAACCCGGTGGCGGCGGGGATGATGCTTCTGCGATGCCGTTTGGTGATCTCGTAATTGACTACGCAGCACCATTTGAGAAGATCACTTACGCCGAGTTGTTCAAGAAGGCACTTGGTTTTACGATTGATGAGATCGACAAGGCACGAGCCGAATGTGAGCAGCGTGGATTCAAGACCAAGAGCAAGGACGGCACAGCGATTGATGATATCTTTATCATCAACGAACTCTTTGAAGAAGTCGCCGAGCACATGATCGACCCGGCGAGGCCGACCTTTGTGATGGATTATCCAGCATCGTTGTCGCCTTTGACGCGTCCAAAGCCGGGTACGCAAGACAATGCGGTGCCTTTGGCGGATCGATGGGATATCTTCATCGGCGGCATGGAGATCGGCCCGGCGTATACCGAACTCAACGATCCTGACATTCAGGAAAAGAAGTTCCGCGAACAACTCGCGGGTGTTGATGACGAAGAATCAACCTTTCGTACCTTTGATGAAGACTTCGTCAACGCGCTCAAGGTTGGTATGCCCCCAGCAGGCGGGCTTGGGCTTGGCATGGATCGCATCGTGATGCTCATGGCCAATCAGCGATCCATCCGCGATGTGCTGCCGTTCCCGATGATGAAACCAACTGCTGATTAATCATTTAAAAACTGAAGACATAAAAAAACACCCCAGCATTGTGCTGGGGTGTTTTGTGTATTGTGATTATTCAATCAATCGTCAATCGCTTCTTTTCGATCTTTCTTGAGTTCGATTATCTTTCCGGTGTTGTCCTGAATTTGTAGGTTCATGCTGTTGCCCTTCGCAACTTTCTTTCGATCATGAAGCACATCAATTGCTTTCACAGTGGGCGAAATATTCGGGAACTCTCGGCGTTCACGCAGTGCAGAGAAAATAGACATTCCTTCATCAAACGAGAGTTTGCGGAACGCGATGTTTAACTCTTCGATATCTGCGAACTGCTGACCAGGGTCTTCAGCTAATGGCTTATCAAGGGCTGCGACTGCCTGCGCATTTGGAGATGAAAGCCCGGTTTCTTCGATTAACCCAGCAAGTTGATTCATCGATTCTGCGAGCAGGCCGTTGTATGCGATACGGGCTTCAAGAACCGAATCGTCGAGTACAAACCGCATCACTTCTTCGAGACCGTTATCGCCATCGAGCACCTGGATTTCATCGGTGATTGTTTTTTTGTATTCACGAACGATGTATGCGTTCATCCCGCCCTGCACTCGGCTCAAGATGCCTCGGTTCATGAGGTCTTGGGAGAGTGTTGTTTCATAAACGAGAGGCTTGAGCATTTCAGCAACTTTGCTCATCTCGCTGATGTTTGAGAGATCGAAGTTTTCGATCAATCCGCCGGTGAGTTCCCAGTAGAGATCGAGGTTGTCGATCACCATCAGCTCCATCCGGTAGCGACGGGCATAGACGATCGGCATGATCTTTTCGACTGAGATCGGTCCAACATTCGGATTCGAACGCAAAGCGAGGATATCTGGATTCTGGCGAAGCCTGAGAATGCGCCCGTCTGGGCCTTTCTTTGCAAGCTTTGGATAAGGCACATCGATCGGCAGATTTTGAACAGCATCGTTTCGTTGGGGCTGAGCAGTGTTCTTGACCTGAGGGCGTTGCGTTTGCTTTGGAGCTGCTTTGGGTGCCTGCTTTGGCGGCGGGGTGTAGGTTGGTTGTTCTTTGGCAGGTTTGGTTGGTGGCGGAGCGACCTGCGCGAGCGATGGGGCTGCTGCCAGGCCGATGGTTAGGCCACAGGTGATGAGCATGGTGTTCATTTTGATATTCATGATGGTTTTCCTCCCGGTATCCAGCCTTCTGGATCTTCCGATTTTACAGTCTATTAAGTAAGGCGAATGAAGCCTGTGTGTCATTGGTGGTTATGGTCGAATACACACGATTATCGACCAATCAACAGGCGAATCCTTTATGCCAGCACAGAGCAGGCACAAGTCCAACGCCTATTGATACCGATTATGACGCTGAAACCATGATATTGTTCCCCAATCTCGATTTTTTGATCCAACAAAGCACAATTTCCGGACTATAAACCGCTATGCCAACATCAAACACCACAATTGATAGAAAACAACTTGCTGCTTCGATCGCGCAAGCATCGCTTCTGCGGGGCACATTCACCCTCCGGTCCGGGCGAACAAGTTCCTACTACCTCGATAAATACCGATTTTCAACGAAGTCGGAGATCCTCAAGCAGCTTGGGGTGTGTTTCGAAGAGAAGATCCGGGAGATTGAGCAGGATCTTGGCTGCAAGGTCGATCAACTTGCTGGAGCCGAGCTTGGAGGCATCCCGCTTGTGACCGTCGCAGGACTCACCACCGGGCTGACGACGATCTTTGTTCGCAACGCCAAAAAAGACTACGGCACCGCCAAACAGGTCGAAGGCATGATCAACAAGGGCGATACCGTGATCTTCATCGAAGATGTTGCCACCACCGGCGGCCAAGCACTCGAAGCGGTTGAAGTCCTCAAAGCGCTGGGCGCGAAAGTGCCTGCGATGATTACAGTGATTGATCGCCAAGAGGGTGCTCGCGAGAATGTTGAAGCTGCGGGCGTGGCGTTTCATGCACTCTTCACCAAGCACGATCTCGGTGTCGAAGACGACTAGGGCGTGCTTGACGGCTCGTTTCCCACACAAAGAGCGCCCTCTTTATCTCCTCCCCCGGAGGCCCGGGGGAGGTGAATAGTTGAAAAACATGAGCCGCCAGACAAGGCTCAGGGCCTAATCTGCCTATCGGCTTTCGAGCTCTTGTTCGAGCTTTTGGGCAGCCTCGGCCTGCTCGTCATACCGCGCGCGGTTCGTCCGGTGATCCATCAAGAAATGCACCTTGTTGGCGAGTTCTTTGCCGGCTTGTTGCACAAGCTGTTTGCGGGCTTGCCCGAGATGGGTTCGGCGCGAGAGATGCACAACGACCATGTGCTCGCACTCCGTCACCTTGAGCCATTCGACCAAATCATCGACATGCATGTGCATCCCGATCTTGGCTCGGCTCTTGTGATCAGGATCGAAGAAGGTACATTCGGAGATAATCACCTGGGCTTTGCGAACATCATCGCGGAGCAGGTGCGGGCCGGGGAGGGTGTCGCCGGTGTATGCGAGCAAAGGCACTTCGAGATTGTTCACAATCTCCTCGCCCTTCTGCTTCATATCCCGAAGCTTCTCCTGAGGCAACCCGACCAAATGCTCCTTGAGTTTCGTCCGCTTCTCGATAATCACATACCCGATCGACGGCGCGGTGTGTTCGGTGTGAAACGCGCGGAGCATGATGTTGTTTTTGAGTTGAATCTCTTGTTCGTGTTCGAGCGTGATGAGTTCATAGGGCGTCTTCTGGCGTTCGAGGTTTTGGAACCCATCCATCATGCCTCGGACATCGGCTTCGATCCGCTTATCACACACAATCGTGCCCGGGCCCATTCCTTGGAAGTTGCGCTGCGAACACCAATACGCCAAGCCGCCGATGTGATCCATGTGCCCATGCGAGAGCGCACAGAACTTCGCAGCGAGTGCTGATCGTGGCGCCATGCCCATATCGAAGCAGACATCCATCTCTGGGATATTGATCGTGGTAGCTTCGCCTGCGACGGAGTAGCCTTGAACGCGGAAGGGCGAGAGGAGAAGGAAACCGAGCGAGCCGTCGCGTGGTGGTGGTCTTGGGATCATGGTGTGTTGAACTCCGTTATCAGCGGGTTTGCGCTGAAAATAGCAGTGGATGCCTCGCCGATGCGAGGGCGGGTGAGTCTAGGCGTGAGATATCTTCATTTGTTGTTTCTTTTCGCCTCCCCCACGCTTGTGGAGGAGGTGGCTGCGCAGCAGACGGAGGGGGTCTTTTCTTGAAGAAGGCAATGGGGGAAACAAAGCAAGACCCCCTCCGTCTCACTTCGTTCGACACCTCCCCCGGAGGCCCGGGGGAGGAGAGTATTGTGGCTATCAATTGGGAATCATGTGTGGTTGGCCGCACTCTGGGCAGGTGGGTGAGGGGAGGTCTTTGCAGTCGTAAGCACAATGAAGGCATCGATTTTGGCGTTGTAAGTTGGCAACTGCCTTTCGATAGAGCATTCGGAAATAGAGATGAGTCAAGTAGGCGAGCAGTGTTGGAATTCCTAGAAGGATGGGAATCCGAACAAGTGATATCACCAAGAGTTTCAATGAGAATTTTGTGATTGGTGGCTCGCCGGGGCGGTATTGCGTGACTAAAGAATCAGCTTTGGCGTATTCAAGCACTGCAGCGTACGCACGATCGATCTCGGCTGGGGTTAGCCTTGGGATGCCTGTGCGTGGGATGTCCCAGATGGAATCCTTGGTCGCTAAGAACGATTCGGTGTCGTAGATTTCAAACCAGTTTTCATACGGGGTAGCGATATGTTTTTGGGTATAAAAGACAATCGCATCAACATTTGCCACCCGAGCTTTAGGCGAAGGAAACCGCTGGTTTGCTTGAGCCCGATCGAGTATTTCAACCTCGTTCTGGTGAAGAATGATGTAGAGGGTTGGTGTGGGATTGTCTGGCCCAAACACCAAGACAAAAAGGGAAAAATTGTGATTGATAAAGAACAAGAGGACAAAGGTGGAGATCCAAATACTAATAAGAGATACAAATTTCATGGGTGATCATATGGCTGGGTTTCTGATTCTCTCTATTTAGCTCGCGTATCATCGTTCCTATGTCTACACCTGAAAACACACCGGAAACACCCGATCAGCCAATGACCGAAACGCCAGCCGAGGAATCGATTGGTGCGATCATCAAACGCCTGGGTCCTGCTGCCTGGCTTGGGATTGCGTGGGCGGTGTTGCCGGGGATTGCGGGGATTACGCTGTTGGCGAACATGGACTTTGCCCAGCAGTTCCTTTTCGACATCGAAGAAAAAACAGGGATGGCATACATCGGCATCGCGTTGTATATCGCGATCTTTATTGTGACCGCCGGGTTCGGGGTGCTGCCAACTGTTTCGCAGGCGATCCTTGCCGGGTTCGCCTTTGGGACTGTTTGGGGTTTTCCTGCGGCACTCGTTGGCTTCGCGGGTGCGTCGATTATTGGCTATTTCATCGCCGGCTTTGTTGCTCGCAAGAAGGTCGAAGAAGAGATCCATAATCATCCCAAAGCATCGATTATCCGCGATGCGTTTATCCATCATGGGAAGTTTCGTGCGTTGATGATCCTGACGCTTTTGCGTGTGCCGCCCAACTCGCCGTTCGCGCTGACGAACTATGCGATGAGCGTGGCGGGTGTGAAACTGGTACCTTTCTTGATCGCGACGATCGTCGGCATGGCTCCGCGAACATTCGCAGCAGTCTGGATCGGGGCGCAGGTGAGCAGTTGGGATGAGGTCCACAAGCCCAAATGGCTGTTGATCGGCGGGATTGTATTTACGGTGGTGCTGCTCGTTGGTTTGGGCAAAATCGCCAACAAAGCTATCGAAGCAGCAATCAAGACCGGGGATCTTTCAGCGGACGACATTGGAGAGTAATCAGGCTACACTCTGCCGATGCTGCCAGTAGTTGAAAACGAGTCTCAATTACAAAATACAAAGGCTGTCGATGCGCGATCGGTGAAGCTCGATGTGCATCCCTCTGCGGCCCAGCTTCCCCAAACCTGCTCCTCAGCCGGCTCTGGATGTTGTTGTGATCAATGTGTTACACCTGCATCACTGCTTGGGCAAGCAACCTGCATTATGGTCGGTGCCCGCGCCCACGCCCACGAAAAATCAAAGCACAGCCGACTCGGTGCCCAGGCATTGCATTGGGGCGTGGTCTTTGTCGCGATATTGGTGTCGTTGCCGATGGTGTTGCCGACGCTTTCGCAAGCGACGCAAGATTGGGTCAATACCAACCTATTTGATTCTGGTGGAGTTTGGAAGATTTGGGCGTTGAGCTTTGGGGCTGCCAGTTTGTTTTCGATTGGCTTTGTGAATCGGCTCGGCACCGAGCGCATCGTTGGCGGCTGCGCCATGCTCCGTCGGCTCGGCCCAGCAGCACTCCTGGGTATCGCATGGTCGATCATCCCGTCGTTCGCAGGCGTGATGCTTATTCTTAATATGGAACCTATCCGCATCGCACTTGTTGGCGATGGGCTGAGCATGACGCATCTGATTGTCGGGATGTCGATCTATCTCGTTGGATTTATACTACTCGCAGGCTTTGGGTGTTTGCCTACGGTTTCGCAGGCGATTCTTGCCGGGTATGCCTTTGGTGTGCCGATGGGGCTCGGGCTTGCGCTCCTTGGGTTCGGCGGCGCATCGTTGGTCGGGTATGAACTTGTCGGACGCATCGCCCGAAGCCGAGTCGAACAAGAACTTCAACGCAAGCCTAAAGCGGTGATGCTGCGCGACGCGTTGGTGCATGCGAGCACGCGCCGGGCATTGTTGTTGGTGACACTACTGCGTGCTTCGCCGGGATCACCATTCGCGTTGACGAATCTTTTGCTCAGTTCATTAGGTGTATCAAGAGGCGTGTTTGTCTTGGGCACGATTATGGGCATGTTCCCACGCACTTTGGCAGCGGTGCTGATCGGGCAACAGTTTACGACCTTTGGTGAAATAGATAAACCAGGATGGATGGTCTTTGCAGGCATCGCAGCGGTTGTGCTGTTGTTGATCGTGGTCTCGAAAGTTGCAGCCTCGGTGCTTACGCGCGTTGCGACGAATACAACACTCGAACCGGTCGCATAATCAAACTACATCGGGTCTTTGATCAACTGCACAAGGATGATCATAAAAGTCATGAGCGTGAAGTTGTGCAAGAAGTGTGCGGTCATCGGCGCGATTAATGACCCTCTCCATTCACGCATAAACGCGAACATAAACCCGAGTGCGATCAGCGGCGCGACCATCAAAGGCCCGTAGTCGTGCATGTATGCAAAGAGAAACGCGCTCGCGAGTGCTGCAAGAACCCAGTGCATCGAGCTACGCATATGGCGGAAGAGTGCGCCGCGGAAGATCGCCTCTTCCACGATTGGTGCCCAGGTGGTTGCGAGCACAAAGAGTAACAATGTAGTTGTCCAGCTGCCCGATGCGATCATCTCAAAGATTGGGTTGGTCAAAGGCTCGGGGGTTTCTACAACGCCGTTGTTTCGAGAAAGAGCAATCGCTTCGCTCGCAAAGAGCAGCACAACAGTGATCAGCACACCAATAAGATAAATGGGGATCGATGCGATGTAAGCGATGATTCCGCAACCGATTTCTTTGAATACCCCTTCGCCTGTGTGCCATCCGATCGCTTTTCGCCAATCTTGCGATCGCATGCCTCGCATAATGCCCCAAGGCACAAGCAAGAGCAATAACCATTGTACAAGCAACGAGAGTGAGGCAAGCTCAGGCTTTGAAGAGTTAGCGACATAAAAAGTGCCGATCGACATGGCGAGGAATGCGCCAATGAAGAGGGCATAGGTTTCGAGGAAAATACTGCCGCCTTTGGTCGGGACATGGTTGCGAAACTTAAGTTTTCCAGTAGCGAGTTGGATGATCCCAAAGATCAACAAGCACAAGCCAACAAATGGAACGAGGATCACACCAAGAAGGAACACTGATCCAAAGCCAATAAGCCAGCCGCCCCCAGAGATCAATGGGCGACGAAGCGGGTCGGTATTGGTGAGATCGTGTGTGAGCGCGACCTTACCAATAAGCCCATAGCGATCGGAGAGTTGTTGGCGTTGTTCAGGCTCAAGGGCATCAACGCTCAAAGTATAGATTGTTTCAAGAGCGCGGAGTTCTGCGAGGATGAGATCATCGGGCTTTTTGGGGTTGATTGGATCAACCGAGCCGCCAATGAGTTCGCTCTCGAGTTGGACAAGCCTCTCGAGCGCAGCTTCGTTGTCTTCAAACTCGCCAGCCAACATAATCAACCGAACACGATCTTCATCTGCAAACAAGGTAAACCCATTGTCGATTTGGTTCATGATCGGCGTGGGCTGATTCTTGAACATCTCGAAGTTACGCAAGAAGAATCGCCCCATCAGATCAACCTGGCCAAAGCTGCCCGGGGCAGACTGATTCGGTAAAAGCTCTACCGGAGGCGGCGCTTTGCCTAAGAGTGTTTGAAACTTAAGATTCTCGCCAGTGTTCTGCCAGACGACCACCAGAAGAACAAGCATGGCTGTGATCAACAATGCTAAAATCCGTGAAGTTGGCGATCCAGGATCTGGAGCATCAATCGGATTCCCCTGCTTGGTTACCCGAGGCTTAAGATCATGCCTCATCGCATCGGCGACCGGCGACCATGCGGTCTCAAGGTGAAGCCTGGGGTTGTTTTGGTGTTCGTTTGGTTCGTTGGTCATATGGCTCGTACTTGTGAGGGTGAGTCAGGGATTTTGTCGGTTCTTCTGGGGTATCGGCTGATTGGCAGGGTCACCCTGATCTTGTTTATGAGGATTGAGCGTGCTTTGATTCCATGATTCTTACTCATGAACGGCTGCAACGGTTGACCTATGTGGATCATGGGCCTAATTTACCCTCCCTGCACGAGTTGTGTGCGGGATTGATATGACAAACATGCAGCTTAAACCACGCGTTTAAACTGTCCGCCCTGCCCGGTAGGCAGCGTTTCAAGCACGACCAAGCGTCGCTGCTGATCTTCACGACGGCTCTTTGAGCAGCTCTTTGAGTGTAACTCTTTAAGCAATAGTCGCGTCGCCCAGGAGTGATTCAAAGCGTGCACGATATGAATCGAAAGATAGGAGTTGGATCATGGGAACAACAAAAAAGCACACCCACCTGCGTCGCCAGACATTCGTCGCTAAGAAGGGCGAGTTCGTTAAACAATGGCGCATCGTCGATGCGACCGATCAGCGTCTTGGCCGCATGGCGACCGAGATCGCAACCGTGCTCATGGGCAAGCATCGCCCGGAGTACACCCCTCATGTGGATAGTGGCGATTTCGTCATTGTGACCAACGCATCGAAGGTAGCACTCTCTGGCCGCAAGGCTGAGCAGAAGCTCCGTTTGACCTACTCAGGTTACCCAGGTGGCCAGAGTGCAGAATCTTACGGCCATCTCCGCGATCGTAAGCCAGAACTTCTGATCGAAGAAGCTGTGCGTCGTATGTTGCCTAAGAGCCGCCTTGGTCGCGTCATGCTCAAGAAGCTCAAGGTCTATGCGGGCAGCGATCACCCACATGTCGGCGTCAACCCAATTGAACTCTAAGACTTGTATACACAATCTTGTACAAACAAGATACACAAATAACACACTCTGTCCAAAGCGCTCTGGCATGTGATCAAAAGCGTGGATGCGGGCAGTGAACGAAAGGTAGAATACTTATGCCCGGTTACGAAACCACCATCACCAACCCAGAACTGGCAGGCGAAAATGTCGCAGGTCCAGAAGAAACCCAACAAGCCGTCCGCGTGCTTCCAGACCCAAAGCCTGCTGACAAGCACGGCTGGTGGTGGGGCACCGGCAGGCGGAAGTCTGCTGTTGCACGCGTGCGTTTCCGTCCTGCAAAGGATGCAGACAAGGGCGAGTTGAAGATTCAAATCAACCGCAAGAAGTTTAAAACGGTTGAAGAGTACTTCACAGAAATGCAAGATCGTGCCGACGCGGTTTCAGCACTCAAGATCACCAACACCGAAGGCAAGTTTGATATCTTCATTCGCGCCCACGGCGGCGGCTACATGGGTCAAGCACAAGCGATGCGCTTGGGTATCTCCCGTGCATTGGTTGGATACGATCCAAACTTTGATACCCCATTGCGTGAAGCCGGGTTCTTGACCCGCGATGCTCGCAAGGTCGAACGCAAGAAGTATGGCCAGCCAGGTGCTCGCGCCCGCTTCCAGTTCTCGAAGCGCTAAAAAACAGGTGTGGGGTTTTTTCCTCTCTTTCGTTTATCTCTATCAAACTCAACCAACCCAGATTCGTCTGGGTTGGTTTTTTTATACACATCAATCGCAGAAAGCGGATACAGTTTGTCAGTGGGTTTACAAGTGCTCAATCTGAAAATATGGATCGATCGACACGCGATTGTGTTGGCAATCGGTGCGTGTGGAATGATCATCATATTGGGCGTTGTTGCAACTGTTCTGGTTTCTGGCTTGAACAACACGCCTCGATGGTGGAATCTGGGCGATCAACTCAATGCGGATGATCCTGCTTTGATCTCGCAGGCTGAGCGTTTGGAGAATGCGATCACGACTCAGCTTACCGCGGTGCGTGATGTTGAGGATCCTCAATGGGCCGTTGCGATCACCATCGAGCAAGCAAACGCATGGCTTGTGGTTCGATTGGCCGACACCATCCAAACACATCTAGGGCGTGATGCTTGGCCGAGTGAAGTTGAGCAAGTGCGTGTTGGGATCGAGGACGATCAGCTTATTGTTGGTGCGAGGCTCGTTCATGCTTCAGGATCAAACATTGTGTGGGCAAGGGTTGTTCTTCGCATCGATAAGCGCGCAGATCTGTGGGGAGTTGTATCATCGGTGCATGTCGGGACAACACGGATTCCAAAGCGGCTC
Source organism: Planctomycetota bacterium (assembly GCA_024280755.1). Lineage (GTDB taxonomy): Bacteria > Planctomycetota > Phycisphaerae > Phycisphaerales > UBA1924 > UBA1924. The sequence continues at coordinate 40,647 of JAJRPN010000005.1, read as the reverse complement.
TTTGCTAAAGAGGAGTTTGGATTTGCAGGGTCTGCGTTGAAGCTTGGCTCGGGAAAGCTCGAACTCGGCGATGGTCGACAAGCTGAACTACTTGGGTTGCGGGTTCACAACGGGCAGCTCGAACTTGTGATGAAAACGAGTGTGATCGAATGACTTTAACTAGGCGGTGTCTGCCGACTCATTCCCCACACAAGGGCGCTCTCTTTTCGCCTCCCCCGGGCTTCCGGGGGAGCACCCATAGGGCGGTTGTGGCTGCGCAGCAGACGGAGGGGGTCTTGAAGAAGGCAATGGGCAATGGGGAATAGGCAATGGGGAAGAAGAAGAAAGAGAAGACCCCCTCCGCCTCACTTCGATCGGCACCTCCCCCGGAAGCCCGGGGGAGGCGAATAGTCGAGAAAAAGCCGAGCCGTCAGACAGGGCCTAGCTGGTGTGATTGTTTCGTCCGTTTGGGTTATCTTCGATCGCAGCGAAAATTAGGAGCAGGAGTTGATGAATATTCTCGATTGTCGGTCACGGGCCAAAGTTCGGTCTGTGGTATGACGATGTGGTTATAGACACAGACCACCCAAAGCTCGGGAGCCAAGCATGACGACTACTCAAGAACAGCGTGAACAAGCAGTTGCCAGTGCCCTCAAGGAAATCTCGCACATCGCGACGCTTCCAGAGGTCACACTCAAGATCATCGAACTTGTTGAAGACCCATCGAGCTCTGCTCAGGATCTTCATGAAGTGATCAGCAATGACCCTGCGTTGTGTTCACGCATTCTCAAAGTCGTGAACTCTTCGTTCTATGGCTTGCCAGGGCAGATCGCCTCAATCAACCGAGCGATTGTGATGCTTGGGCTCAACGCGGTGAAGAACATCGCGATCGCAGCTTCATTGACCAAGCTCTTTCGTGGTGGCGAGTTGACGCCGTTCTTTAGTGCCAAAGAGCTTTGGGATCATTCGAACACAGTCGCTATTGCTTGCAAGATGATCTCAGATCGATTGGGCCTAGGGCTTGGCGATGAGGCTTATCTTGCTGGGTTGATTCATGATATTGGTATCATGGTCGAGATGCAGTATGATCGATCGAACTTGATCGATGCACTCGATCGTTGTAATGCGAATGGGTCAGGCATACCAGCGGTTTCATTGCTCGAAACCGAGGCAGAAGTGTTTGGTGCAAACCACCAGGACTTTGGTAAGGGGCTTTGTGAAAAATGGAAGTTCCCAGCGCCGTTTGTTGCAGCTGCCGGTTTCCATCATAATCCAACAGAAGCGCCATCTGAAGCGCGCAAAATCGTGTATATCGTGCACGCAGCCGACAAGATTGCTGCGATGATCGATGGCGGATTCAGGCTCGACAATGTTGATACAGAGATTCACAAAGAAGTGCTCGAAGACCTCAAACTCACCGAAGGCATGATCAGTGATTTGATCGAGAAGCTGATCGAAGCGGTCAACGAAGCAGAATCGCTCTAAATAAGCATCTTAGATGAAATACCAACTGGAGAGATATCGGTCGATTATCCTTTGGATGATCGGCTGATTTTATTTTTGAGTGCGTTGGGTCCAGAACTTGAGTCGATCGTAGTTGGTGAGATCGAACGATAACGGGGTGATGGTAATTTTCCCATCGAGTAGTTCAGGGACATCTGTTCCTTCGTCGGCTCCATGAAAATCAAGCCCGCTGCCGGCTGCCCAGAAATATCGATCGCCGTTGGGTGAGGTGCGTTCGTCATATCGATCGATCATGGCGTGGGTGTTCATCGGACACACCACGATCTCGGCGTCTTCACGCAGGCGGCCAGTTGCGGGAATATTGATCGAGAGGATTTCGTGTTGATCAGGAAGTCCGCCAGCGATCACCTCGTCAATCACGCGTCGAGCAACACGAGCAGCAAAGTCGTAATCTGGATGAGGGCGATCAGACTGGAGCTCTCGATCAAGATGAAGCGAGATGGCGATCGCGGGAATGCCGAGGAATGCAGCTTCGATTGCAGCAGCGACGGTTCCCGAATAAAGGACATTAATGCCACAGTTTGCGCCAGCATTCATACCTGAAATAACCAGATCTGGGCGCGATCCTTGCCCGAACTGTTCTGGCCAAAGATTGGTCAAGGCGAGCTTGGTACAGTCGGCAGGCCGACCATCGACCGCGAAACCGGAATGATTATTAATCTGTGTTTCATTGACCATTAGAGGTGTGTGGTAGGTGATGCCGTGCGAGGTCGCGGATTGAACCGTGAGCGGTGCGACCGTAAATATTTCGCCGAGGGGATCGGGGTGGGCGTCAGATCCGATAAGTTGGGCATGGAGGGATTCGATACCGGGTGCGTGGATGCCATCGTCGTTGGTGAGCAAGATCTTCATACGCCAAGGGTAGGCGTGGTGATGGCGATCAGCCTTGCATCCCGAGCCCGCGTTTGAGTTCGTCGAGGTGGTGTTCGTATTTTTTGTACTTCTGGACCGAGCTGGTATACATCGGCTTGCGGACCTGGTCGCGCGAAGCCGTGTTCACGATCCGCTTCGAGTTATGGAAACCGAGGATATCTTCAGACCAGTCGAGCCCGAGGAATGCGAAGATGCGTTTGGATTCGGTCTCGGGATCAGCAACGAGTTTCTCATACTGAAGGTCGACCATATCAACCTCGTCAAGGGTGCGCCACGCTTCCATCATGCGTTCATAGTCGCGGTAGTAACGCCCGAGCCAATAGAGATCATGGGTTTGCATATGCGGTCGCGCGAAGGCTTGGGTGTAGTTTGAGAGCAGGCAATCCAATGGATCACGCATGCAATGCACAATCTTACAGCCGGGGAACATGTGCGCGATGAGCGGGACATTGGCATAGTTGTGCGGCAGCTTGTCGGTGAGCAATCCTGTTTGCGCGACGCGCTGAGAATACATCAACATCGCATCTTTGGCCATTTTTTGTATTGTTGGCTCTGTAAGAAGTTCGCGATTGTTTGCAAATGGAGGCTGAAACTGAACGCGCAAACGATCCAAAGGCATGGTCTGGCGATTGATCGCGTTCGATTCTCCGCCAGGTGTGATCGTTTCATTTTGACAGATCATCTGTTCGGTGAGTGATGTTCCCGATCGCATCATCCCGACGATGAAGATGAGCCGAGAGCCATCGATTGTGGAGTATGGAATATCAGAGTTGTTCGTCCAACAGTCAATGAGTTTGTCGACACGCTTTGTATAGACATCTGGATTCCATACGGCTTTTTTTACAGTCTTAAAACTCTTATATGCCTCAAACGCGTTATCGTATTTTTCGAGGTGTTCGCAGAGCCGCCCGATCTGCCAGTAGGCTGCGATACGGAGTTCTTCGGTTGCTGTTTTATCTACAACATATTTATTGAGTTCGTCAATCGCTTCTTGGGGATCAGTAATCTTTGGAGCAAGTCGCGAATATGAGACTGCAATCGCGAGCCGATGGCTGCTGGTATATTCTTCGTCCTTTGTGAGTTTGCCCAACTGCTTCCATGCCTTGTAAGCAGCATCGACACGATCAAGATCGGTTAAAATAGAACATTTCAAACGGAGCAAATGGAAATGTTTCGGATCACGATACAAAGCGCGTTCACACTCGATCAACGACTCATCGAACAAGCCTCCTTTTTGGAGTGCGAGCGCGTATTCGAATCGTGTGGATGCGTCTTCTTTGTTACAGTCGACCGATTGCTTGTAGTACGAGATCGATTCCACATGGCGGCCGCGCTTGGCATTTGCCTTGCCCATGAGCTTCAAGACCGTAAACTGGCGAGGATATTTTTCGTTGAGTTCAGAGAGTTTTTTGAACGGCTCGGCGAACTCGCCCGCTTCGATCGCGTTGTTGATTCTGTTGAGTAGTTCAAAGAATTTTTTTTGTTGTTCAGGGGTAAGCGCCATATAGATCCAGTTTGTTCAGAAAGTTAAAGCCCGCGTTTGGTTGGGTTGATGATCAGGTTATCACGCCCACAAATCAACACATCGGCGATCTCGATCGCTTCCTTGAAACTCTCCTGGGCGAGCTTTCGGTCGGCACAGGTTGGCAATACTTTACCTTCGTGGACATGCTCGGTTGTTGGGATCGCGTCGCCGCAGACGAGCGTGGTGCGGGTTGGTTCTGAGAGCAGAAGCCCGCACATACCCATCGAAAAACCGGGGAGGGGGAAGAGGTCAACCTCGTTGACGATCGAATCAGGCGCAGGCTGACACCGAGAAAGCACGGCGACATCTCTTTGGATGATCGTAAACATGGCTTCTTGGTCTTCATCAAACACATGACCAGCATGCTCGGCTTCTTCCTTTGCTTGGGCAAGGTTGGCGAGCGATTGGGCGATGGGTACGCCTACAGATTCGCGCTCCTTTTCGTAGATCAGCCATTGGGCTTGGTCGAAGAGTTCGATCCCGCGTCGGCATTCAGGGTTGAAGCTCGTTAAAAACACATGGGTGATCTGGTCTGGCGTGAGCTTGGCGCGTTCGCCGAGCCGGGCTTTGAGTGCGGGGGCGGGTAGGCCTGGATCGACAATGATCTTGGCGTCGTTGGTTTGGATGAGTGTGGTGGTTGAGTGTCCGGTTCGGACAGGGTGGCGTTCATCCCAGAGCGGATGCGCCGAGAGGGTACCGATAGAAAGAATACGGATGTCCATTTGGTGAGAAGCCATAGGCAAGAGTAGGCATGAAAAAACGGGCGATGTATCTTGAGGATACATCGCCCGTTGACATTTGTGGTTGATCGAAAAATCAGTTTGTTTCGCCGATGATCATTGCTGCTCCAACCGTGTTGTTGGTTTGTTCATCGACGATGATAAAGCTTCCTGTCACTCGGCATTGGCGGTATGGATCAAAGAACAAAGGCTTGGTCGTGCGGATCGAGATCCGTCCGATCTCGTTGAGCTTGAGTTCTTGGGCTTCTTCGATCCGATGGAGCGTCTGGATATCGAGCTGGTAGTTCAGATTTTTGACAATGCACCGGGCCTCGTTGGAAGTGTGGCGGATGGTGTACTTCTTGCCAACCTTCATCGGGGTCTCCGCCATCCAGACAACCATCGCATCGATATCCTGCCCGGATGTCGGCTGATTGTTTGGTCGACAGAGCATGTCGCCACGCGAAATATCGATATCGTCTTCGAGTTGGATCGACACACTCATCGGCGGCGACGCCATCTGCTGCGAATCGCCTCCGATATCAATCGATTTGATCTTCGATTCCATCCCCGATGGCAACGCGACCACTTCATCACCAACCTGGAAGACACCCGATGCGATCTGTCCACCATACCCGCGATAGTCATGGTGCTCGTCGCCTTGCGGCCGAACAACCCATTGGACCGGGAAACGAGGATCGATCATGTCACGATCGCCCGCGATATGAACATGCTCCAGATGGTGCAAAAGCGATGTGCCCTGATACCAATCCATGTTTTCAGATCGGTTGACCACATTGTCGCCGGTGAGGGCAGACATTGGAATAAAGGTGATGTCGGTGATCTCGAACCGTGCTGCAAACTCTTCAAACTCTTCGCGGATTTTGTCGTAGGTCTCTTCAGACCAATCAACGAGATCCATCTTGTTCACACACACAACCAGGTGCGGGATACGCAAGAGCGAGGTGATGAACGAGTGTCTGCGGGTTTGTTCGATTACACCATGACGCGCATCGATCAGGATCAATGCGAGGTTGGCGGTCGATGCGCCGGTCACCATGTTGCGGGTGTACTGTGTGTGTCCAGGACAGTCGGCGATGATGAACTTACGCTTTGGCGTGGCGAAGTAGCGGTAGGCAACATCAATGGTAATGCCTTGTTCGCGTTCGGCGCGTAAGCCGTCGGTGAGCAGCGCGAGATCCATGCGTTGGTCACCGCGCGAGAGCGAGGCGGACTCAGCAGCTTCGAGCTGATCCTCGAAGATCGACTTTGAGTCATAGAGCAGGCGCCCGATGAGCGTGGACTTACCATCGTCGACAGAGCCGCAGGTCAGGAAACGGAGCAGGTCCATATCAAGGTAGGCGTCGGTGGAAAAATCCATGCCTTTGTTGGCGTTTGGATCGGTCGAGAAGTCGGTTTTGGATGTGGTTTCGGTGGCCATGTCCTAGAAGTACCCTTCTTTTTTGCGATCTTCCATCGCGGCTTCGTTGGTCTTGTCGTCGATGCGTGCGCCGCGTTCGGATGCTCGGGCGGCTGCGACTTCGGCGACGATCTCTTCAAGGTTCGATGCCGGCGAGTTGGTCGCTGCGGTACAGCTCATATCCCCCACTGTGCGGAACCGAACGGTTTTGTTCAGAACGGTTTCGCCATCGCGCGGGCCAAAGGGCGCGTCACCGATCGGCACGAGCTGCCCTCGGCGTTCGACCACATCACGCTTGTGCGAGAAATACAGATCGGGGATCTCGATTTGTTCGAGCATGATGTATTGCCAGACATCCATCTCGGTCCAGTTCGAGATCGGGAAGACTCGGATATTCTCGCCCATGCGTGAACGCCCGTTATAGAGGTTCCAGAGCTCGGGGCGTTGGTTCTTTGGGTCCCATTGACCAAAGTCATCGCGGAAGGAGAAGATGCGTTCTTTGGCGCGTGCTTTTTCTTCGTCGCGCCGGGCGCCGCCGAAGAGCGCATCGAACTGGTATTTTTCGATCGCATCAAGCAATGTCGGGATCTGTGCGCGGTTGCGTGAGGGGAATGGTCCTGGATCTTCAACCGCATCGCCGCGATCGATCAGATCTTGCACCTTGTGGATGATCAATCGTTCGCCGATCTCATCAACCATCTTGTCACGGAAGTCGAGTGCTTCGGGGAAATTATGCCCGGTGTCGATGTGCAACAGCGGGAAGGGGAACTTGGCGGGCCGGAAGGCTTTTTGAGCGAGCCGAACCATTACGATCGAGTCTTTGCCCCCTGAGAACATCAGGGCGGGTTTCTCGAACTGGGCAGCCACTTCACGCATGATGTGGATCGCCTCGGCTTCGAGAGCCTTGAGGTGGGTGAGTCGGTAGTGCTCATGGGCACCTGTTTTTTTTGTAGCCGAGGTCATGCCAAAGGGTCTCCGCCGGGGTATCTCAAAAACGAACAGATGCGTGGCCCGCTCTGCAATTGTTATCTACCTTATCCATCGGCTGATGTTTTGCCTGTCAAGAGCGAGAAATCAGGATTGATGGTATCAATAGGCCGAAGTATAGACCAGAATTAACTCAACTCTCGGCCGATAATACAGTCTATCAGAGCAAGTAGCGATATTGTGCTTGATATAGTATCGATGATCAGCTTTGGGAGTTGGGTATGAGCGAAACACCAGCAGATAAAAACCAGCCAACCAACGAATCCACCAATATTGTCTGGCACGATGGTGAGGTCACGCGCGGTGACCGAGCTTCTGTTCTGGGGCATCAAGGGTGCACACTTTGGCTGACCGGATTATCAGGATCAGGCAAATCAACTGTTGGCGTGGCACTGGAGCAGGTTTTAAACGCTCGTGGGGTGCTTTCGTATCGGCTCGATGGGGACAATGTCCGCCACGGGCTTAATGCCAATCTTGGATTCGGGGCTGACGATCGCAAAGAGAACATCCGCCGAATCGGCGAGGTGGCCAAGCTCTTCGCTGACGCGGGCGTGGTGACCATATCGAGCTTTATCTCGCCCTATCAGGCTGATCGTGATCAGGTCCGCAAGATTCATGAAGACGCTGGGCTCAAGTTTCTCGAAGTCTTTATCAATACACCGATCGAAATCTGCGAGCAGCGAGATCCCAAAGGACTCTACAAAAAGGCGCGTGCTGGCGAGATCAAAGGATTCACCGGGATCGACGATCCCTATGAGCTGCCAACCAATCCTGAGATCGAAGTGAAGACTGGCGAGTTGAGTATTGAACAATGTGCCAATCAGCTTGTCGATGCCCTGCTCAAGCATGGCATTCTCAAGGCTTTGTGATCGAATCAGCGATGAGCTGAGCGATTGTGTGGTGCCCGGACGCGTCGAAGTGGGTGTAGTCCGAAATCAAATATACTGGTTTGTCTGCTTGTGTGAGCGACGATCGTGGGTCAATAAACGGAACCCCGAGTTCTTGACAGATCTGCGCCGATTTGGCGACCGGATCAACAGCCAGCCGATCCTTGTCAACCCATTTGAGATTGTCGAGCCGAGAGTCTGTGAGCATAAATCTGGGTGGAGAATACACAACGGTTAGTTCGACACCCATCTCGTTTGTCACCGATACAAGCGAAGCGAGTTGTGCTGCGAATATCTGCCAAGCCTGGTCGATCATGGCGGAGTCGATTCCGTTTTGCGTATATCCATGTGCGAGCATCACACCTGTGGGGAAGGCTGGATCGGAAGCATGATCCTCTAAACCAACCATGAACTTGAGATGATCCATCCCGAGCGTCAATGCGCCAGGAAGAGCAAATGATGCGTATTGAGCTTTGAGTTTGTCTTTCAAGCTTGGGGCTGGTGTCTTGATGATTTGCTTGAGCTTGGCCGAGTTTGGAAGCTCGATGGTTGTTCGATCTTTTCGGGCATAACCAAACGAGACCATGTTGCCTGTAAGCACCAGCACGATTTGATCGGGTTGATAGGCTTTCCATGTGTTGATCAGTTCTTGCTCAATATGCCCAAGGTCGATCGCGGGCAGGGCAGCGTTGATCACTTCGACGGGGTGTTCATCTGTGCTCAATAGTTGTTGAAGTTGTGTGGTCCAGGTGGTGTCTGCTGCGACGCCGGTACCAAAGGTTACCGAGTCGCCAAGTGCGAGGATTCGTGTGGTATTTGCGAGTTTGATGAGTGCTACAGGATCGCCTCGGAACCCTTGGGCGTTGATATTGATCGGGTGGCCGCCGGTGTGGGTTTGGGAATAGATTCGTCCCATCAAGCGAGGCTCATAGGCGCGCAATGCGAGTTCGCTTCCAATAAGCACGACCAGGACAACGAGCGCGATCTTCCAGTGAAGCTGAGCACAGTCTTTGCCCATCTTGAATGTGCGGGATATAAACTTTGGCAGCCTAGCAAAAGGGGACTCAAACTTGATCGGGTTCGATTCAATCTCTATGAAATCATACTGCGAACCCGGCGCGACAGGTTCGAGGACCGCGTTGATGTGTTGGTCGGGATGATCAGAATGGTTGCTTGGTGTGGTCATTTGATTTCTACGATGGTCTAGAACTGGAAGTAGATAAACTCGGGTGATTGGGCGCCGCGGAACGCGAGCAGGAAGAACATGAATGCGAAAATGGTCATCCATAATGCCAGGCGTGGGCTTTGCTGGAGGATGGATACAAATCGCTTGCGGATATGGAGCATTTCGACAGCGAGCAATAATCCCAACGCTGCGATCGGTTGCCAGATGGTGAACGAGTGACCATCCGCAGCTGTGCCGATCCGGGTGAGGATCTCCCAAGCGTCGCCAACATTGGCAGCCCGAAAGAACACCCACGAGAGGCACACAAGGTTAAAGGTAATGAACCACCGGATGATGATGGTCATGACTTTCTTTGGGCGCGATTGGGATAATCCGATCGCGCGTTCGACGATCATCATGAGGCCTTGCAAGCCGCCCCAGACGACCCAGTTCCACCCGGCGCCGTGCCAAAGCCCGCCAAGGAGCATGGTGAGCATCAAGTTGATCTGTGTGCGTGTTGGCCCCTTCTTTGAGCCTCCCAGTGGGATGTATAGGTAGTCTCGTAGCCAGGTCGAGAGCGAGATGTGCCAACGCCTCCAGAACTCACGGATCGAGCAGGACAAATAGGGTTGACGGAAGTTGGCGGGCAGGCGAATCCCAATAACCAAGGCGGACCCGATCGCAATATCGGTGTACCCAGAGAAATCACAATAGATCTGGATCGCAAAGGCATAGGTCGCGCTCAAAAGCGACCAGCCAGATGTCGCGGAGATGTTGTTGTACGCCTCGTTGACGATCGGTGCCATCGCGTCGGCGAAGAATATTTTTTTGATCAAACCCCAGATGATCAGGGCAATTCCGGCGCGGATGAGCTGCCAGTTGGCTTCGTTCTCTTCGCGGATCTGGGGGATCAGAATATCAGCTCGGATGATCGGTCCAGCGACGAGTTGAGGGAAAAAGCTGACATAAAGCGCGACATCCATAAAGCTCTTGCGGGCGCGAAGGTGCCCGCGATAGACATCGATCGTGTAGCTCATGGTCTGGAAGGTGTAGAAGCTAATCCCCAAAGGCAGGATCAGATTCAGTTCTGGCCAAGGGTGAACACCAAACAATGAATAGGACGAGTTCGTAAAGAAATCGGCGTATTTAAACACCGCCAAGACCCCAAGGTTGGCTGTCAGTGAGACTAAAAGAGCGATGCGCTGCTTGACGGGCGATTTTGACTCATCAATCACGCGGGCAGCGGTATAATCAATAATGGTTGAGAACACCAATAATGACGAGAACGGAACCGACCAAACCATGTAGAACCCATAGCTTGCGATCACCAGCATCACTCTTCGCCACCATAATGGCAGCGCATAGTACAGCACCGCGACAAGCGGCAAGAACAGCAGGTAGATGGCAGAGTTAAACAGCATAGAAATCGATCAATCTATTCGATCAATCCATCGGCGAATCACGCCTAAAGAACCCAGCAAAAGAGGAAGTCATGACCAATATCGCCGAATTTGCCCACGCCGGCCGCCAAGCGGTGGTTGCTGCTTCGATCGTCTGCAGAGAGGTCCAGAATAACCTTGATGCGGTTCGCACGATCACCAAAGATGACAAAAGCCCCGTGACCGTCGCTGATTATGCGGCGCAAGCGGTTGTGGCTATGGTACTTAAGCAGCACTTAGGCGAGTTTGTGATGGTTGCGGAAGAGTCTTCGACCTTCTTACGCGATGAAGACAACGCTGCCATTCTTGATGCGGTGGTCGCTGCAGCCAAAGAGGTCTGGGATGATGCGACGCCTGATGCGGTGCTCGAAGCGATTGATCTTGGAGCGGGCGATACGACGCACCATAAATACTGGACGCTCGACCCAATCGATGGCACCAAGGGGTTCCTTCGTAATCAGCAATATGCTGTGGCGCTGGGGTATATCGAGGACGGGACGCCGACGATTGGGGTGATGGGGTGTCCGAACCTGGCGGTCGATATGTCGATGCCCTTTGATGAGCGTGATGAGCATGGTTGCCTGTATTACGCGATCAAAGGCGAGGGTGTCTGGGAATCTCGGTGCGACGATGGCGAATCAGAATCCATCCGTATCACTCGGCTTGAGCATCTCGAATCTGAAGAAATTTCAGTCTGTGGGTCGGTCGAGAAGGCTCATACGAATGTGTCGGATATGGACCGGATATTGGATTGGATCGAAGCCAACGGGCTTGGGCGGGCTGGCGAGCCTGCGAGATTGGATTCGCAGTGCAAATACGCGGTTGTTGCGCGTGGTCAGGCTGATGCGTATCTGAGATTGCCGACCCGCAAGGGGTATGTCGAGCGGATTTGGGATCATGCAGCGGGATGCTGTATTGCATGCGAGTCTGGGGCGTTTGTGACCGATATATTCGGACACAACCTCGATTTTTCGCACGGGCGTGGCTTGGAGAAGAATAAGGGCATCGTGTGTGCCCCGCCTCGGATTCATGGCTTGATGCTTCGGGCGATTAAAGAGCTCGGCATTGGGCTCGATGCTGATTAAAGAACGCGCATAAGGATTCAGACACATTGGCAAACTGGGAACCCATCCTGACCGGGATCATGCTTGTGCTTATGGTGGGCATGATGGCGTTGGGTCGGTTTGCGCCGGACATCATCATGATGGGTGTGCTTTTGGTGTTTTTGATCTTTGGGGTTCTTGAGCCTCAAGAAGCGGTGCAGGGGTTTGCCAACCAGGGCGTGATCACTGTAGCAATGTTGTACATCGTGGCAGCCGCGATGAAAGAGACCGGCGCGATGAGCCGAATCACGGCGGTGCTGCTTGGAAGACCCAAAGACGAACGCAGCGCGCAAGTTCGGTTGACGCTTCCGGTCGCGGTGATGAGCGCGTTTATTAACAACACGCCGATCGTGGCCATGTTTTTACCCACGCTCGCGGGTGTGGCACGAAGATGCCGAATCGCGCCCAGCAAGCTGTTTATGCCATTGTCATTCGCATCGATCCTTGGGGGTGTGTGCACGCTCATTGGGACATCGACCAATGTGATAACCTCGAAGTTGTTGGCGGATGCACAGGTGACTGTGGATGGCGGGCCGGTGACCGTTGATAATCCTGCGCTCAAGTTTGGGATGTTCACGCTGGCCAAGGTGGGATTACCAATCGCGATTATTGGTGTGGCGTATATCTTAATCTTTGGGCGCAAGCTCTTACCAGATCGGGCGAACCCGATCGAGGATGCAGAGACACACGGGCACGGGTATCACGCTGCGCTCAAGGTGAATCCACAAAGCCCGATCGTCGGCAAGACCGTCGAAGAAGCAAATCTGCGCAACTTGCCGGGGTTGTTTTTGTCGCGTATTGAGCGTGCGGACGATTCGATGGTGGCTGTATCGCCTAAGGAAATCATCCAAGACGGTGATGTGTTGGTCTTTGTGGGTCAGCTTGAATCGGTTGTTGAACTGCAACAGATCAAAGGCTTGGTTCCTGCGACGACCGAGACACACGGGCACCGCGAGAGCGATATTAAAGAGAGCGAAGCCGACGATCATTACCGTCCCAATCTTCGGATTATCGAAGCGGTGGTCTCGAACAACTCGTCGCTTGTTGGATTAACGATTCGTCAATCTGGGATTCGCACACGCTATGGCGCGGTGGTTGTTGCTGTGCGTCGACAAGGGCAACAGATCCCCGGTAAGCTCGGCGAGATTCGCTTACGCCCTGGCGATACCTTATTGCTCGAAGCGCCTCCGGGTTTCTCGGATCGCTTTGGTGCGACGGGCGATTTTTATCTTGTGAACGAACGGATCACACCGGCAGCCCTGCGTCATGATCGCGCATGGGCAGCGATTGCGATTTTGGCATTGCTCGTGGTGTTGTTGTCGTTTAGTGTGTTTGAGCCGATGACTGCGGCGATGCTTGCTGCGGGGTTAATGGTTGTGACCCGATGCTGCACCGGGCCGCAGGCGCGTCGAGGCGTAGATTTTCAGATACTCACCGTGATTGGGGCATCGTTCGGGATTGGTCAAGCGATGATCAATACTGGGTTGGCAGAAAATATTTCACACGCGATTGTATCGGTGTGCTCGTCGCTCGGGCCGACCGGGTTGCTGGCAGCGATCTATATTCTGACCACTGTATTCACCGCGACGATGACCAATAACGCGGCAGCCGTCTTGATGTTTCCGATTGCGATCGGGATTGCCCTCGAACAACACTACAACCCGATGCCGTTCATTGTGGCGATCACGGTGGCTGCGAGTTGTGAGTTTTCGACGCCGATTGGGTATCAAACAAATCTGATGGTGATGGGGCCGGGCGGGTATCGCTGGCTGGATTACACGAAGTTTGGTGGGCCTTTAACGATCTTGTGTGGGGTGATTTGCGTAGTGCTGGCGCCGATGATGTTTGGTGGATTTTAGTGATTCTCAATCGGTCAATCGCTCGAAATAGCTGAGAATATACACAGATATGAACCGAGCCGATCGAGCGTCGTATGATTTGCTCACGATAACGATCACAAAAAGGCAGGAATAGGCGACGGCGCTAGTTATTTAATCTGTTATTCAATAGTCAGGGGTTCACTTTGAAGATACTCATTACAGGCGGCTCGGGTTTTATCGGGTCTTATTTTCATCGAGATCTTTCGGCACTCGGGCACGAACTCGTCACGATTGATCTGGTTGATCCATCCGGGCAAGCTGCTGAATCGCCTTACTCCAAAGGCGATATTCGCGATCCCAAAGCACTTGATCGTGCGATGGAAGGCGTTGATATGGTTGTGAATCTCGCGGCTGCCCATCACGACTTTGGGATTGAACATGACACCTACTACTCGGTCAATGAGTTTGGGTCACAGATGGTTTGTGATGCGATGGATCGCGCGGGCGTGAAGGAGTTGGTGTTCTACTCAACCGTTGCAGTCTATGGCGATGCGCAAACGCCTCATGAAGAAACCGCACCAACTGCACCCAACACACCCTACGGCGGCTCAAAGCTCAAGGGCGAAGCAGTCTTCAACAAATGGGTCAAACAAGGCGACGGACGCAACGCGTTGATCATTCGCCCAACAGTCACCTTTGGGATCAATAACTTTGCGAACATGTACTCGCTGATCCGTCAGATTGATTCGGGCAAGTACGCACGCTTTGGTGCGGGCACGAATATCAAATCACTCAGCTATGTCGAGAATATTGTTCATGCGACCTTGTTCCTCAAGGGTTTGCTCGATGAGAAACCAAGCCGCGATATTGAAGCATTTGAAATTTTTAACTACATCGACAAGCCTGATCTGACAAGCACCGAGATATCCAATGTGGTGAGCGAATGCCTCGGCAAGAAACCAGCACCAGCGATGCCTTATGCCCTTGGGATGTTGATCGGATTGCCGTTTGATTTGATAATCAAGCTCACAGGCAAGAACCTGCCGATCTCGACTGCGCGTGTCAAGAAGATGTTCAAGACCGAGACCAAGTTCGAAGCTGATAAACTGCTCGGGGTTGGGTATCAACCCAAGGTGCCTTTGAAAGAAGGTATTGATCGGATGACCAAGTGGTATTTGGAATCAGGCAAGAATGAGAATGCTCAATGGCATCAGCCGCCCGCGGGTGTCGTGGTAAACGGGTAGTGTGTTAGGGATTTTTTTCAAGATAATCTTCAAGGAACTCGCCGATGGGTCGCCACTCGAATGAGCCGAGGAGGTTGTCGAAGCGGTTGGTGCATTTATTGAGGTTGTTGTAGTGGCGGAACTTGTGCGAGCGTTTTAAGCCTTGCATTTTGGGCTGGCCAGGATCAACCTCCCACGGATGGATATAGAAGATATAGGGCTGGTCGGCTTTGAGGATTCGTTTCACCCCCCACTTGAACAATGGATATGGGAAGAGCCGGAAGTACCCGCCGCCCGCCCAGGGGACACCTTTTTTACCAACCTGTAAAACCGAAACACAAACCTCATAAAAACCTGGTCGGATTTCAACGATTGGGTTTCCTGAGTCCATGCCTTCGAGCTTGCCGTAGCGATCGTGGGCGACGGTTGGGAAGGCGGATGAGTCGTAGGTGAGTCCGAGTTCTTGGAGGATGTCGATCGACCAATCGGTGATCGAGAAGGATGGTGCGCGGTAGCCTTTGATCTTTGCGCCTGAGATGTCTTCAACGATTCCGATCCCGCGTTTCATATCTTCACGGAACTCATCTTGGGAGAGGTTGTAGATCAGGTCGTGGCCGTAGCCGTGCGATGCGATCTCGTGCCCGGCATCGGCGATTCGCTTGATGAGTTGGGGGCATTTTTCTGCGACCCATCCGAGAATGAAGCATGTGCATTTCACATCATGTTCATCCATCAAGGCGAGCATGCGATCGGTGTTGGCTTCGACACGGAGTTCGCGTTCGTCCCATGTGTCTCGCGCGACGATCGATTTGAGGTTTTCGACCTGGAACCAATCTTCGACATCAATCGACATCGCGGCTTGTGTTGTCTGAAACTTTGGCATTAGATCATCCGATGCCCGCGTTTGCGGAAGGCTTTGACATCTTTGGACTGTGGGAAACGGAAATACTGCTTGTTGGTCATGTCCAAGGGCGTCGATTTTGATTCACCCGCTTTGAGCTTGAGGATGACATCCATCATCAAGCGTGCGCCGTCTTGTTTGGTACCAGTAATGACACGGTCGAGCGAGTCGTTCTCTTTGAGAGGCCATTCGATGGTGCCGAGGATGTTGCCCGCGTCGAGTTTTTCGACCATCTCATGAACGGTGACGACGGCATGTTTTTCGCCGTGAAGGAGTTGCCAGAAGTTGGGCATCATCCCGCGATAGATTGGTAAGCGTCCTGAATGGATGTTGATGCATCCAAGCTTTGGTACGCCGAGGATTCCTTTTTTGAAGATCTCTGGAGCCGCGACAGATGCGACGATATCTGGTTCGAGTGCTTCGAGCTTTGCGATGTATTCTGGATCATTGACCGAACCACATTCGACGATTGGTAAGCCTTTGGCTTGTGCGAGTTTAACGATGGAGTCGCCTCGGAGTTTGACCTTGAAGTACCGAGCGAGAAGACGAAAGAAATCGATTGACCCATAGAAGTTAAAGATTCGTTTCGCGGTTTTCCATTTGGGTTCGTGGAACGCCTCTTGGACCGACACGCCGATGATTTCGATCTGGTCTGTTGGGTATTCATCAAAGAACACCTCGAAGAATCGGATGACATACAAGGGGTCGTCTTCGGTCACAAAGACGAGTTTGAGTTTTCGATCAGCAGCCTCGCTCATGATTCATCACCGCCAGATCCGTTGGTAAGAGCCGCGCCGCCGACGAGTTGTTGGGCGAGTTCGGTTCTTCGTTTCGAAGTTTCTTCCTTGCTGAAATATGGATCAGCAAGTTTAAGCACTTCCGCGTACTTGGCAGCACAAGCTTTGCGTGTATAGCCCTTGTCAAAGAGTGTTCTGGCATTTGTACTCATTGTTTGTGTCTTTGCTTTGTCGTGGATCAATACACGGAGTTGATCTGCCAGGCCTTGAGCGTCTCCCAGCGGCGACCAGATACCACAGTTGTTGTCTTCAACAATTTGACGGAGCTCTGACCAGTCTTCAGAAAGAGCGACAATAGCTTTTCCAACAGCAAGCGAAGTATAGAGCTTGCTCGGGAAACTAATGCCTTCGATTCCTTTGGCAATGGTGACCAGAGAAGCATCGCACGCGTTGAATGAATCGTTGAGTTTTTCAAACGGTTGATAGGGGAGCATAACGACATTGGTCATGTTGTGCTCTTTGATATGCTCTTCGATTTGAGGGCGCTTGCCTCCGCCGCCAACAAGAACGAGTTTGAACGGTTCATCTATGAGCAGCTTTGCTGCGTCGAGTACGGTATCAAAGTCGTAATACAATCCCATATTGCCAGAATAGAGCAAGACAAAGTCTTCAACAAAGCCATTGGCTTGAGCGATTTCAGAATCAGCCTTTTCAATGGGGAAGAGTTGTTCGCCGTCTGCCCAGTTGGGGATGACATGGATGTGATCGGAATCTATAGGATAGGTTTCGGTTACCAGCCGCTTAGCTGCGCTGCACAGAACAATCGCTTCGATGCTTCTTTTGTACATGCGCCGGTTGATCATCATCCAAACACGGTCAATGAGCGAGTCTTTTTTGAAGATCCCGATCCACACTCCAAGCTGAGGGTGGGCATCATGCAGGATAGTGGCATAGTGGTGATTTCGGAATAATGACACAAACCATCCCACAGCCCCAAGGAACGGCGGGCTGGTGGTGTAGAGATACACAGTGTCTTTTCGTGATTTAAAGAGGACAGAGAGTATCAGCGGGACCGCAAAGGTGAGGTAGTTGTACGCTCTTCCTGGGAGAAAATTTTTATCAAAGCGGGCGACTTTTAAACGATGTACTTTGACACCATCAACGGTTTCTT
The DNA here is from genome assembly GCA_024280755.1 of Planctomycetota bacterium. Lineage (GTDB taxonomy): Bacteria > Planctomycetota > Phycisphaerae > Phycisphaerales > UBA1924 > UBA1924. The sequence goes on along the minus strand of JAJRPN010000005.1, from coordinate 23,174 downwards.
TGAGCGGGCAATCCTGCCAAGTGTCAGGTGGGCCATAGCTCGGTCGGCCTGTCAGGACCTCAACTTCGAAACCCAATTGAACGAGTTCCACAGCGAGCTCGTGAAGTAAATGGCCAGTAGAGGCAACATCAGGCTCGTAATACTGATTCAGGATGACAACGCGTGTTTTATGCTGGTCCATATTGGGGTTACTCATTGCTCTTGCAGGGATACTGATCAGGTTCCACGCGGTCGCTTTTCGTCATTTGGTGATCGGTTCATTGAGATTGGTGGTCAAGCAAAACCAATAGTATTGGGTCAAGCGTTTGTGGAGAGGGGCTGATTGGTTGATTGAGCCAATATATCTGTATTTTCGTATTCTGGATCTGCATTTCGAATTGACCGATCTTTGAACCGTGCCGATAGTAGTGTGTGTAGAGTTGTTTCCCCCTCGTGAGTTATTGGACGCTATGAGTCAGTCAGATCAGATATCAACCCAACAAGAAGCTCCTGATCATTCGTCAGATGAGCCGCCTCGTCGATCTCCGTGGTCGAAAAAAGCATTGCTCGTCCGGGCGATATGGGGAATCTGTGAGTTCTTACTTTGGAAGCCATCTCCGGTTTGGGCGTGGGGTTTTCGATCGACACTGCTGCGTATCTTTGGAGCAAAGATCGGTAAAAATGTACGGATACACCCATCAGCGAAGGTCATTATTCCTTGGCACCTGACACTTGAAGATGGCGCAATGGTTCATGAGCGGGCGATTTTGTATGCTCTTGGAGAAATACATATAGGTGAGAGTGCTGAGATTGGACCGATGTCCCACTTGTGTGCTGGGACGCATGACTTTACAGATCCTGCGTTTACCTTGATCCGTGAACCCATCACGATCGGAGACGGCTGCGTGCTCGGGGCGGGCTGCTTTGTTGCTCCAAATGTGGTCCTTGCGCCACGCACAGCCCTGATGCCTCGGAGTGCAATGTATTCGAACTCTGAGCCAGGGACTTGCTATCAAGGGAATCCAGCGAAGCTGCACATTCATACGCAAGAGCAGCATGGTGACCAAGACTAATGCAATCGTTGTGCACGCCATTTTACACCTCTCCGCACACTATGCGATCGTTCCTATGGAGCTTGTTTTCGTGCACACTCTTCCGATTGATACCTAGCCCGGCCTATCGAACACGAAGGGTTGTGCTTCAACTCTTTGGTGCAAATCTTGATCCAACCTCGCGCATTCGCGGGGGTGTTGATGTCTCTGCACCTTGGAATCTTACGATGGAACGCAAAAGCCTGATTGGTGAGGGGGCTGTAATCTGGGCGCACGCTCCGATTCTGATTGGTGCTCGTACGGTTATTAGCCAATACTGCTTTGTGTCGAGTGCTCGATGGAAAGGAAACAATCCACACCAACCCGAAGAGCCAGCAGAACTTGTCTTTGGTGAAGACATTTGGGTCGCTACAGAATCAGTTGTCCTTGGAGGTCAAACAATTCCTAACGGCGTGCTTATTGGCGCCCGCTCAACAGTCATCGGTCCACTCGAACCTTGGACCATCGCTATTGGACACCCCGCGACATCTCGCCGAGATCGTCCTTACAAAGGACCAAAGGTATGAGTGAGCACCATGAGGTCGACATCTCGAAAGCGCCAAGCCCGCTGAGTTTCACGAATCGCCTGATGCGCGTTGTGTGGGGTATTGTTCAGGGTACACTCTTTGGTATGAGCCCGAGACTGATGCATCGGTGGCGCGTTTTTTTATTGCGTATCTTTGGGGCTGATGTATCGAAGAAGGCGAGGGTCTATCCCAAAGCGAAAATTTGGGCCCCTTGGAACTTATCGATGGGTGACTATGCGACACTCGCAGATGATGTAGATTGTTATTGTGTAAATAGAATTTCGATTGGTGCGCATACAACAGTGAGTCAATATTCTTACTTGTGTGGAGCAACCCATGATTTTAATAAAACCAACTTCCCATTGCAGCCAAAGCCGATATCAATCGGATCTCAGGTTTGGGTTGCTGCGGATTGCTTTGTTGGCCCGGGCGTAACTATTTCAGAAGGAGTTGTTGTGGGTGCAAGGTCGAGCGTGTTTTCTGATCTTGAGCCTTGGACGATATGTGCGGGGACACCCGCAAAGAAGATAAAGGATCGGCAACGACCGTCGTAGCCGTAGATTTCGCAAGCGTGTCTATACTTCATCAAAATCGAGGGCGTGCTTGAAAAGGAGCAGCATGGGGATTTCCATTTTTATTCAAACACTCAATGAGCAAGATAACTTGCCGGGGTTACTCGAATCGCTCGATGGTTTTGATGACATCGTGGTTTTGGATTCTTTTTCCAATGACGAGACGAAGAAAATCGCCACGGACTTTGGTTGCCGATGGTTTGAACACGAGTTTAACGGCCGAGGTGATCACCAGAACTGGGCGATGGAAGAAATAGATTTTAAGTACAGGTGGGTATTTTATCTCGACGCTGATGAACGGATGACCCCTGAACTTCACGCTGAAATTGAATCAATCGAGGCCCGTTGGGAGTCTGGCGAACTCACGCGTGAGAACTCACCGATTGCGTATTATTGTGGACGAAAAAATTTCTTCAGAGGTAAATGGATCAAATATGCAATGCCTCCGGGGAATATCATGCGATTTTTCCAGCCACCACACATTCGATTTGAACGGCTCGAACATCCATCCCCAGTGATTAGCGGCGAAGTTGGGTACCTCAAAGAACATTTTCTTCACTATAATTTTTCCAAAGGTGTTGGCGAGTGGATTGATCGCCACAATCGTTATTCCGGTTTGGAATCGATTGAGACAATGCTTGCTTTTAAAGAGCATCCAATCCGATGGGGAAACTTGGTTTCGAGCGATCGCAACACGCGTCGGCTTGAACTCAAAAATATTTCGTTCCGCATGCCATTAAGGCCACTATTCAAGTTCTTGTTTATGTATGTCATCGGCCGCGGATTTCTCGATGGGCGATCTGGATGGACATACTGTCGGCTTCAAGCAATGTACGAGTACATGATTGTGTTGAAAGTGCGCGAGTTGAAACACCCAGAGCTCCAAGCTGCGGATCGTGGCGAGTGTGCGAGTTCCGAGCAGGATAAATCATGAAATCGACTCTGACACAACATCTAGAAACAGGGAGTCATATTGCACGAGAGCTCAAAACGCAGACCTGTCTTGCGTTTAAAAAAACACGCAACCTGCGGCGGGATGAAGATTCTGGTAAACGGATGAACGAGGTTGAGCTATGAAAATCCTTCATGTTATTTCTTCGATTGATCCAGCGAACGGCGGGCCGCCGGTCGTTGCAACACGACTAGCGGCAGCTCAAGCCTCTATTGGGCACGAGGTTCATCTTTTAACTTACACAGCTCCAGGTCGCGAAGAAGCGATAGAAAACTCTTTGGATGGTTTGCCCGGGCGCGAGTTGATTCGGTTTCATATGATCGAACCATTGACAAGATCAGAGTCTTTTACAGGCTCGAACGCAAAGAAAATGCTTGACGAACTCTGTCCGCAGATGGACTTTGTTCATGGGCACAATGTCTGGGATACGACTATTCGGAAAATGAGTCAATCTTGTTCAAAGCATCAGGTTCCTTATACGATTTGCCTCCACGGAATGCTTGACCCTTGGTGTATGACACAAAGCCGGGTGAAAAAAAGAATTGCGTTGAAGCTGGGTTATCGAGCAGCGCTTGTTGGGTGTCGATTTATTCACTGTTTGAACAAAGATGAAGTCGGCTTTGTCAAGGTTCACAACTTTGGTACAGCGCTTGAGATAATTCCAAACGGTATTTTTATTGAGGAGTTTGAACCTCCTCCAGAGAAGGGGGTGTTTCGTGCAAATCATCCTGAGATTGGAGATAAGCCATACATATTCTTTTTGAGTCGACTGCACTACAAGAAGGGACTTGATTTTCTCGCAGATGCTTTTGCAGCAATTGCAAAGGAGTTTCCAGTCGCAATGCTCGTTGTAGCAGGGCCAGACGGCGGTGCCCAAGCAGACTTTGAACAACGAATTGCGAGCGCTGATTTGTCAGATCGAGTGCTCATCACGGGTCCGATTTATGGAGAGGGTAAACTAGAAGCGTTGATCGATTCGACATGTTTTTGTCTTCCCTCACGACAAGAAGGGTTCTCAATTGCGATAACGGAGTCTTTGGCGCTCGGCGTGCCTGTCGTCGTAACCAAAGCGTGCCACTATCCGGAAGTCACGGAAGTGAATGCTGGAATTGAGACGGAGTTATGTGTCGAGAGTATCGCGAATGGGCTTCGAAAAACACTTGAGGCTACTCAAGACGAACTCGCCATACAAGGCAGCAATGGGATGAGCCTGATTAGGGAACGATTTACCTGGCCGATTGTCGCGAGGCAGACAATTGAGCTATACAAAAAATATTCCACCAAATGACAAGCTCACCTTTCTTCGTTCATGGCTCAAGCGAGACAAGCCGAGAATGTCAGACACATCGAGATAGTTCACAATGTATGTAGTACTCTCAGCAATCATATTCATCGCGATGATCGTCACGATCTCGATCGTCATTCGTGACGCATCGAAGCAGGCACCCGGACTGTTATCCGTAAGAAACTTGTTCCTTATGGGATTGTTTGTGTTTCAGTTTACATCTGGAATCATCGCTCTGTTGATGCCAGATATTTCTGATCCGTACATGTTTTCAGATCGAGTAGTTCCTGGGGCAAAGTTCACTTTTATGCTTTTGCTGTTTACAGCAGGTTTTATGTGGATCTATCGTTCTGGGTTTATTGCCGCCAGGCTTGTTCTTAAGACTAAAATGAGATCGGTTCATGTGACATGGCCAAAGCTGTGTACGCTTTCGCTCACATTTTTAGTGCTCGGAGCTGTTTTTCGATTAGGGCTGTCGCACCTTCCGTATGTGGGTATCTATAGTCTTGAGTTGGGTGCGTCTTTCTTTGCACTCGCAACCGGATTGGCCGCATGGGCATGGGTCCCTCGATTGTGCAATCCTATTCCGATGTTTATTGCAGCGGTTGTGGTGATGGGTGGACTTGGGATCTTGTTTACGGATTCCTTTGGACGAAGGGATATGCTGGGGATCGTACTCGCATTTATTTGGGGTGCGTATTACAGCTCGTGGCAGTATATATCATTCAAAAAGCTCATTTTAAGATTCAGCATCATTTCTGTTTGTGGAGTGTTTTTTCTGGCCGCCTACACATCTACACGATTTAACTACGGAATCGAAATTTCGTCACCTATAGATCGAGTGAAGGTTCTTGCAGAAGCTGATTTGCTGCAGGGCACTGTCGATCTGTTTTCTGGACAAAGTTCGGCTTTGTACAGTATGTATTTTCTCGATACAAGGCCAGATCGCTTTGAATACGATACTCTTCATTCCCTGAGATTGTTTCTTGTGTTACCGATCCCAAGAACAATGTGGCGAGAAAAACCGAATGCCTTAGCGCTCACTTCTGTGAGCGAAATTAATGATGCGGGCAGGCCAAAGGGATGGAATATTGGACCAGGGCTTATCGGGCATTGTGCAAACGACAATCCGTATATCGCTTTGCCGCTATATACGCTGATACTCGCGGTTTTCTTTCGATTCATTGATGGGCTGCTCAGTAGGCATAGCCTGAATCCATTCGTTGTATTACCGATGGGAGTGGCGCTGGGACAAATTATCGCAATCCCGCGTGGTGAATTGGGCAATTTCTTCGGCAAGACAGTCCTCTATCTTGTTGGGAGTTGGATTGCGATGCAAATCGTCGCTCGCCTTCACCAGATGGTCAGTCCAAGCTCTTCAATGCTGTCCCCAGATGAAGATGATGATTGGGACGAGCCTGCCTATGAGAGTTCCTACTACGAGTATGGCGATCATGAGCATTCTGTTGACGGTGACGCGGATTGTTCGCAGAATTGTTAATAACTCACTATTATGCACAAGGTTTTTGGAGAGTCATCGATGGATATCAACTCAGTTCTTCAGCGGGTTTCAAATCAAGCAACGCGACGCATAGCAATCCAGTATGGCTCATCCGTTCAGTTGTTTCCGCTTGTCGAATATCCGAAATCTGGTGGTACATGGGTTTGCAGGATGCTTGCAGAATCAATTGGTCTACCATTCGCTCAGTTTTCTCGGATGCCTGTTGCAATGCCTAGTGTGACACACGGACATTGGAAATATCATCCTCGAATGCAGAACACCACTTATCTGATGCGTGATGGACGCGATGTGATGGTGTCTTTCTATTTTCACCATACACGCAAAGCAAAGAGTCCGAACTTAGCAAATCAGAATATGTTTATTGATCAGATGTACAAAATATTGGGACCCAGAGCAGATATTTTTGATATCCAGACAAACCTTTCAAGATTTATCAAATACATGTTCGCGAACCCAAGTAGCTGCAAGCAGAACTGGGTAGATCACAATCGCGCATGGATGGGGCATTCCCATGTAAGCTACATCAAATATGAAGATCTCAAAGAGGACTGTGTTTCAACGATGGAAAAACTTGTGGAATCACTCGGTCATGAGCCTAATACAGGCCGGATCGAGAGAGTCGTTGACAAGTATTCCATGAAAAACATGACAGGTAGAGATCCAGGGCAAGAGGACAGTAAATCTTTTATACGAAAAGGAATCGTTGGTGATTGGAAGAATCACTTTACTCCTGAGTCAGCTCAAGTTTTTCATGATTTGGCCGGCGATGTGCTCATCGAACTTGGATATGAGCGAGATGCGTCTTGGGTTGAGCAAGTGAGCTGCCCTCAGGAAACGAGTTAATTGTTATTTTGGAAAGATCCATTTCATGAGTGTTGAATTGCGAAAAGGATTCGTCCGAATACTATCAAATTATACTCGGCTGCTGATTACGCTTTCGCTCGGGATTGCTGTTGTGCCATTGACTATTCGATGGCTCGGCGATGATTCGTTTGGATTAATCTCGCTTCTCGGTGCCAATATTGGGTTAGCAGGAATCTTTCTTCAGATAATCCAAATGTCACTCGTTCGTGAGCTTGGGCAGGCATACCACAAAGACGATGATTCTTTTCAAAAAAGCTACGCCACAATCTGTCTCATTTCACTCGTCTGTACCGTACTCTCGATTGTTAGCTTTGGCATTGTCTTCGCACTAATTCCTGTTTTTCAACTCCCAGACGATTTTGTCAATCCCGCGAGGTGGTTCGTTGTAGGGCAAGGGGTATATGTCGCAACGATGACAATCCTTGCCCCGATACTCAATATGTATCTCGTGAAAGAGAGATTTATTCGATACAATATTTGGTATATTTGTGTGCGATCGGGCAATATTCTGTCGGTGCTTATTCTTGGGTATGTCATCGCAATAGATGACCCGGCCTTTGGGTTATCGCTTCACGGAATGGTATGGGGTGGGGTGTCCACGCTTGGGATGATCATCGCGGCAGCAGTGATGGTCAAGGGTGATCCTCGACTAAAGTTTCGGATTTCTGGTAGCGACAAGGATGCGCGTTCGCAGGTGCTCTCAACATTTTCCTGGAATACAGGTGTGCAGGTTGCAGTAAATCTTCACGAGCAGATCCCCCCGCTGCTACTCAACTTATTCTTTGGAACAATCGCAAACGCTGCATGGGGAATCGGGTTCCGCTTTGTCGCCTATATTCGTATGTGTACTGCTGGTGTACAGTTCGGATCTGATGCAGTCAGTGCACGAATGGCGTCCGGGGATGATTCGGAAGAATCTCGAAAACAACTCCAGCGTCTGATCAGTATCCAAACAAAGCTTACTTCAATGATTGCATTGCCCGCAGCAGCAATCATAATTGTGTATGGTTGGCCAATCTTTGACATCTGGGTGGGGAGATCGCTCAAAGACTACGACGCAGTGATGCCTACTGCGGTATATATGTCTCGTATTTTGTCGATCGCGCTTGTTGCTCGTGCAATTTCAGACACCTGGTTACTTATCATGTATGGCGCGGGTTATGTAAAGGCTTACGCGCCTTGGGTCTTTGCAGGCGGAATATTTGCTCCTGTCGCTTCCGTTATTCTGATGCTGACTCTTCCCGACTCACTCATTATCTATGCCCCGCCAGCGATGTATGCGATCGTACTCGTGGTCGTTCATTTGTTTGGGTTGCCGATCATTGCCGGGCGATGTCTCCATATCAAACCAGCATCCCTGCTACTTTCTCTTGGGCGTCCATTGCTTTCGACGGGAATAGCGATCGCGTGTGCTGTGGGATTCTTAGCGATCAACAACTCGGTGGACGATCTTGGAATTGTTGGAGAACTCACATTGCAGCGTGGCCAATCAATAAATTGGACTTGGATGCTCGGGTCATTAGGTGTTTTTGGAACAGTATATGCCGTGTGCAGCTATGCGATAGTGCTTGAAGCATCTGAACGCAAACGCATCACAGGCATCCTTCGCCGAGCATCGTAAGCCGTATTACTCAGTGAGTTTGAAATCCACAACAACAGCCTTGTGATCACTCCCAGAGAGTTCGACCATTGTCCATGCGATTGGAGAGGTGTTCGCAGTTGCCCAGACATCATCAAGCTGGACTTGTAAAGGCTTGGGAACAGATGAGTTCGCCGGATAACTCCCCCCTCCATACAAGATTGGCTTGCTCATATGCAAACCCGCTGCGCGAAGGGCTTGGGCTCGTTGCTGGGCAGGCCCGGCGTTCAGGTCTGTGCAGAGTAGGATAGGGATGAGTGGGTTGCTTTGAAGCTGAGCGATTGTATTACCATGTGCCTGAACAACCTGATTTCCCAGTGCCCAATGTTGTTGTGTTCTCGGCGAGTACGGGTGCGCAAGGCCAACAAGGAACTCTCCGTTCGGGGAACGAATATGGGAGTACAGTAAATCCTGTGCAAACTCAGGGTCTTGAGAAGTGTCGATCGTATTCATAGGCCATCGGCTCAAAATAAAGCCAGGGGTGGTCTCGTTTTCAACCCATGCACGATGAACCCAGCGAGCATAAGGGGTTGTGTCGAGTAGTTTGCGATTACGAATCGATCGACTCAGTTCTGGGTGTACCTCAATAAGCACAATGACATCAGCTTCATAAGAGAGTAGCTGATTCAGATCTGTTTCCCATCGCTCGTTTTCAGGATTCATATTGCAGGTAATTATGCGAATCGCACCATCGGGCTTTGATCGAAGATTGACGGGTGGGAGTGTCCAGTGTCTGGACACAACAACCGGTGTGAATGAAATACTGACAAGAGCAAGGCATGTCACTCCTGCAACCCAGCGTCGGCTTGTCAAAACAAGAATCATGAAGATCAGGGCGATCCAACTGATCAGCATCTGTTGAGAAGCAATGATGTCAAGCCAGTACACCCACCGGCCGATGATCCAGGCGCAGCAGGTCGGCACAAGACAAACAACGATCAGCCACGCGAGAACAGTGATGATCTTCGATCGCTTCTTTGTGGCCTTCAATAGTGGTTCTTGCTCATTCATCATCCTCTATATCGTTCTGATTCACCCTAAAAATATACACTGGTATGAAAAAACGGGCAACCCGTTTGGGTTGCCCGCTGAAAGTTTCAGATTGATCTACCAATCAGGTGATGATCACGATGATCACGATGATCACGATGATCATGATCATCGTGAGTAGACATAGTTTGCGTCGAGAACCTTGCCAACACGCATGGAGATCTCTTGGAGATGGGCCATGGTGTAGGTGTCAACCTTGTCGCCCCATTCGAGGGCCTCGTCTGCATGCTTCTTGATTGAACGAAGATGCATCATCGAGAGCATTCGGACAGGTTTGGCTGATGAGTTGAATCCACGCGTCGTAAACGCCATGTGAACCAATCGGCTCAGGTGCTCTTGCTGAAGGTTTCTACGAAGCGATGAGATCATCGGCGAGCGCGTTGTGAACTTCTGCGTCGGCTTCTCGCCAAGCTCTGACCAGATGGATTCTGTCACAGATTCCATCAGCTCTGCAAGGGTCAATGTATCCTGGTCCGCAGGGACGAACAACTCATAGTCATACACACGCTGGACAGTCTGAGGATTAAGCAACATCGTCAACGCCGATGCCTGCATCCCCATCACACGATCATGGATCGGCATGGCTGCATCAGCAAAGACAGTACGGAAGTCATCCCACCACTTATCAACTGTGGTATGTGTGAGCAGTTCAGGAGTGATGCCGAAGGCCTCATCATAGAACGAGTTCTCGATCACGAACTGCATCGCAGCGCGTTGACGCTCTGCTGGCACAACTTCGATCGGCGCGCGATTGCCCGGATCACCCTTCTTATCACGATAGATATACGCCGATCCAACCCAGTTGCCCATCATTGACAAGCTCTGCATCTGGGTGCTCAGCGAGATGAGGTAGCCTCGACGAGCAAGCGCCCAAGATTCACCGTCTTCTACAAAGCTATCAGTCAAACCCGAGCGGATCGTGCGAACGAGTTCCATCTGGGAGTTTGCATAATCCAGCGGGTTCTCAGCCAAGTCATAGCGACGAGCGCGTGGGTCTGGGCCGAAGGTGTCCTCGTCTGTGCCATAGGCAAGTTCTGGTTCTGCAACACGCGACAAGACCTTGTCGAGATCGCCAGTGCCATATCCATACTCGATCGCCCAATAGTCATACGGGCCGATGCCATCAGAGGAATAGTTCCCCTGAATCTCGCCCGAACCAGGCATACGGATATTGATGCCGTTGTAGTCCATCACGGATGATGACCAAGGCTTGACATCCTTCATCTCTTCCGAGTTGATGGTGTCGAGGTCATAAGCGCTCGAGCCCTTGAAGTTATGACGCAAGCCGAGGGTATGACCCACTTCGTGCGCGACGAGTTCAGCGAGCATCGGGCCGACGAACCATTCTGGTACGCCGTCGATCATCTGAACATCATCCTTCTTGGGTTCAGCTTCATCGCCTTCGCCCTCATCGTCAGCTTGAGCATCGTCCTCACTCTCAGGCTCGTCTGCTTTCTCAAGCAAGGCGAGGTATTCAGGCGGAATCATTGCACGCAACCCTGGGTTCTCTTCGAGTTGTTTGCGGATCATTTCGAGTGTTTCAGGATCGATCTCAGGCTCATCACCCGCAGCATTGGCTGCAACAGAAACATCAGCAGCAAACATATCAACCATACTGAGATACATCCGCATGTTGGCCAAATCGAGCATTTTGCCCGTTGCCGCCATACACATACCAGAGACCTGTGATGCTCGCCCGTACAAGCCGTCAAACTCATCGTCGCCGATCATGTTCGTGCCAGGGAGGAACCCATCAGCGCTCATCGCCGCAGCGTTCATTGCACGATCATGATTCGCAAGCTTGCGTGCTTGGCGTTCGACCAAGATTTGTTCGCGTTGTGCTGGCGAAGCCAAGCGAAGACGAGGGTCCCAGCTTGGGTTTTCTTCGAGCCAATCAAGTGTTGCGGGTGCATAGCCTTCGGTTGCGAGTGATCCCAAAAGATCTTCCCACCGATAGGTAAACACGCGTGCCCAACCATCGGTCAAGATCACATCGGCATCAAGAATCTGTCCGGTCATCGGGTTGACCCGTGAAGGACCGATCGCGGTGGCTACATCGTTGGAGATCCAACGGATAAAGTTGTAGCGCACATCTTCAGGATCTTTCTCCATGTTGACGCCGGTGGCTTTGTCCTGATACCGAACCTGGATCGCGCCTTCGATTCCGATCTCGCGATACGCATCGTTCCAGCTCTCGACACCCTGGCGTACCCAACGACGGTATCGGATCGGCACGGTGTGCTCGATGTAATACACGATTGGTTCCTTTGGCGGGCTGAGCGCGAGCTTTGGATCTGCCTTCTCGACATGCCAGCGGTTGATCATGCGTCGGCTTTTTTCCTTCGCATCATACTTGCCAAGATCGGTGTAGGTCGTGACAAAGTAGCCAACACGCTGGTCGGCCATGCGGGGTTTAAACCCGCGCGAGCCTTTGATGTGGGAGATCGAATAGTGGAACTTCTTGATCGTTCCGCCCATGACTGGGCCTTCAAACGCGATCTCAATGTTGTTTGGGAATGCTTTGATCGAATCAACAACCGTGAGGCCTTTCTGAAGCCCTCTGGCCGAGCGGCGGAAAAAGGTTGTGGCTTTGCCAACAAGCAAATCATCCATATCAATCACAGGCTGGCCGCTGGGTCCCATTGCGAGGATCGCAACATCGAGCAGCACACGATCGGTAAACACGGTTTCGACCGAGTCCTTTGATTCTTGATCGCCGGTGGATCGCACAGCGATCTGAGGCTGGATCAATGCCATGCGATTTCCAATCCGGCGCCATTTGGTGTACAAATCGCCCGACTGCAAACCAGCAAAGATCTCGCCGCCCGCGACGGTCATCGCGAAGAAATGGTTCTGGCTTTCGTATCCTCGTGGGAGTTCTGCCAGAACTTGATTGGTTTTCTTATTGATGTATAAGTTGTAGAACGAGTTACCATCTGCGGTCGAGACAACCTTGGTGAAGTCCTTTGAGACATCCTTCCAAGATTTAAGCCCGTCCTTTGAGGCGCCTGATGATGCTCCGCCGCCGCTTCGTCCAGCCATCGCTGCGAGTGCTGCAAAATCGATGCCTTCTTCTGGAGTTGCATCATGAGCTGGCTCGTTGTAGGCATTGCTCTGCGCGATCGCAGAGCCCGTTGCCAATGCCGAGATGCCCACCATGGCACCGACGATGCTTGTCAGCAAGTTTACTGATAAGCGTTTTGATTGATCCCTTTTCATTTCACAAAACTCCATTATTGGGTCACACTATTGAGGCACACTGGAATCAGCTGCCGTTGATAAACACACCACGACCCGCATACGCGTCATGAGGGGCGTGGGATACCACAAGATCGGGTACCATTCGACTCGGTTTCTATCGACGACGACGAGTGTCAGCATCGATATCCAGAACGACTGGAGCGCAGAATATGCGCCGAGTTGATACGCAAGAATTACCATACCGAGAGCAAAAAGATTCAAGAAATCTCGGAAATCAGGCAGGATTCGTCTGAATCCAGATCACAATCACCGTTGAAGCCACAAAAATCAGCCCGGTGAGCCGAACCATGTTGTCTTTAAGTGCTAACTCTGTCGGATCGTCAAATCGCCCACGCATGAGTAATGTGATCGTTCGTAAGAGGGCCAAAGTCGCAGGAGCGACGGTGATCCAGAGCAGGTTCATCCCAAACCCGCCATCTAGACTACCTTGTCTAGTGGCAAAGGTGTACATATATTGAAGCTCTTGGCTTTGCACATAACCTGTGTAAGTTAAAAGAGTTGCAACGCCGGTCACTACCACAAACATACGGAGCATTTGATCGGAGTAGTGTTGTTGGACATCACGAACAGCGGTTGCGTCTTCTTCAGAGCCCAGATGTCTGCGTTCGCCGAGCCGTTTGCCGAAGGCTAAAAACATACTTAAAAATAATGTCGCATTGAGCAGCCAGGTCGATGGGGCAACCCCTACCGCAGCACAGCCGCCAAGCACTCGAAGCACGAATCCAGATGAGAGCGAGAGTACATCGACAATTACAATGTGCTTGAGTCCCGACGAATAGGCCATCACATTGATGATATAGAGGATGATCAGCCCTAAAACCCAAAATCTGAGCTCTGCGGGCACACCGATCACACTAAATAGGCTCACGAAGAGCAATCCAACCCCAAAGACCTTCGCCAGCCCGACAGGGACCTGTCCACAGGCGAGTGGGCGTCGTTTTTTGCGTGGGTGGGCGCGATCGCGTTCGACATCTGCGAGATCATTAAACACATAGCAGCCTGAAGCTGCGAGACAGAACCCAAGAAATGTAAGTCCAACAGCCAGCGCAAGTTCGGTGCGGGGCATGTCTTGAAGCTTGCCGTCAGCGATGGCAAACAAAGGACCGATAAGCACAAAGATGCCCTTGGTCCACTGGTGCGGACGCGCCAGGCGGATCATCCCCGCGACTAAGCCACCGGCTGGCGAATCAGTATCGGGTTCACTATTGGATGGGGGTGTTGTGGTTGGTGTTGTACTCATGGTTGCTCTGAATCCATCGACATAACGCCCCGATCGGCTCAAGAGTTCGCACAAATCAGGTACAGAAGACCAACATTGTATATCAAACCATCAACCCGGTGCCCATCGAGCCGATATGGTCTGCGATGCACAAGCTTTCTGATTCAGAAAATCCGTCGATAAACACCAAGGCCCAGATCTGGGCGACTGCAATGGTTTCGCTTCTCTTTCTTGTGTTGAGTTGGTCGGTCATCCTTTCTGGGAATCTTTCTGGGCGAGGAGCAGCGGATGATCTCAACTTTCATTGGCTTGTGATCCAGCAGTTCGCAGATCAACTTCCCAGCCCTGATCTCTCAGATTATGAATCGGCGACCACACCCGGCTATCACCTCGCCCTTTCGCCTGTTGTCAAAGCAGGGGTTGGGCATATGGGGACTCAACTCGTCGCAAGCGTTTGGACGCTTGTGTTTTTTATGGTGTTGACATGGACAGTCGCTGCCAAGTTCGGCAAAGCAGCGGTTGTTATCATGCTGCCGATGCTCGTGTCGATGTATGTTCTCTATCCGGGTATCTGGCTCTTGCCTGACAATGCCGGCTGGCTCGGCGTGCTTGTGATTCTCTTGCTTTCGCTCAGGCCAAACCCAAGTTGGAAAACTTGGGCACTCTCAGGCATTGTCCTTTTCGCACTCATCTGGATGAGGCAGATTCATATCTGGGCAGCGGGCATCATCTGGCTCAGTGCATGGCTTGGTTCGTCAAGCACTACACCTACGCTGCGTAACTTGTTCTCGTCATGTGTCGATCGCACCGGGCGAACCTTCATCGCGCTCGCCTGTACGATCCCTGCGTGTACTGCACTCGTGTGGTTCATGGTGATGTGGGGCGGGTTGGTGCCTCCAACATTTCAAGATATGCATCAAGGCCCAAACACAGCAACACCTGGGTTTGTATTGACTCAGCTCTCAATCTTGAGCCTATTCTTCTTCCCAATGCTTTGGCCTCGATTTAAAGAGACCTGGAAGCACCAGTGGGCATGGATTTTTTTCGCAGCGTGCGTTGGTTGTGTGCTTGGTGTTGTGCCGGCGTCCTCTTATTCATACGATGCCGGCCGATATGGCGGGTGGTGGCAGTTGATCGCCAAGATCCCCACGATTGCCGATCGTTCACCCATCTTCATGCTCGGCTCGATCGTTGGCTCTATCGCCTTAGTCGTCTGGCTCGATCTTGCCAGCCGACGCGATGCGTGGATCTGGATCGGCGCCTTGATCGCCTTCACGCTCGCCCAGAGCGCGAACCATGCCAGTTGGCAGCGGTATCATGAACCCATGCTTTTGATCATGATGGTGTTGATCATTACTCGATCTGCATCGATTACTCAATACACCCGCCGAATCTTGCTCGGCTCGATCGCGTTGGCCATCATGCTCGGGGTGCTTACAACTGGTTCAATGCTGAGTGCTCAGCCAGTTGAGACCCAGATTCAACAGGCATCACATCCGTGAATTGAACGGAATCTGGCGAAGATTTCCGATCTTGCATGGTAAAATTGCGTACAAAGGATCCGAATCAATCGCAATTCTCAGTCAATCGAGTGGCTTTGTGAGCCGATGTTCCAACAATACGACTCAACCAAGAGATACGCATCGAGATAACCATCTCGGACGAGACCAACCCTAAGCGGAAGACCCAACCATGAGCGAAACCAAACGCGCACTGATCACAGGAATCACAGGCCAAGACGGCTCATACCTTGCTGAGTTCCTTCTCGCAAAGGGGTACGAAGTTCACGGCATGATCCGCCGAGCCTCGTCATTCAACACCGAACGCCTCGATGATATCTATCAAGATCCACATCTCGACGGCGCAAAGCTTAAGCTCCACTATGGCGATTTGTGCGATGCCAACAACATCAACAAGATCATCGATACGGTCAAGCCTCACGAGGTGTACAACCTCGGTGCCCAATCGCATGTCCGCGTGTCGTTCGACATGCCGATCTACACCGCCGACACCGTCGGCATGGGTGCGCTGCGTTTGCTCGAAGCGATCCGCGACTTCCAAGAAAAATCTGGTCAAGAGGTTCGGTTCTATCAAGCATCATCATCTGAGATGTACGGCAAGGTGCTCGAAGTGCCTCAGTCAGAAACCACACCCTTCTGGCCTCGCTCGCCATACTCATGTGCCAAGGTGATGGCCCACTGGGCAACAGTCAACTTCCGCGAGTCCTACGGCATGCACGCATCGTGCGGCATCCTCTTCAATCACGAATCGCCTCGCCGAGGCGAAACATTCGTGACCCGCAAGATCACCCGCGCAGTCGGTCGAATTAAACTCGGTATGCAAGACAAAGTCTACCTCGGCAACCTCGACTCCAAACGCGACTGGGGCTTCGCCGGCGACTATGTCAAGATGATGTGGATGATGCTCCAAATGCCCGAAGCGGATGACTATGTGGTTGCGACCGGCCGAACAATCTCTGTCCGTGATTTCGCCGAGATGGCGTTCAACTCCGTTGGCCTCAACTTCGACGACCATGTTGAGTTCGACCCACGCTACTTGCGTCCTGCCGAGGTTGATCTGCTCTTGGGTGATCCAACCAAAGCCAAAGAGAAACTCGGGTGGGTTCCAGAGACCACTGTTGAAGAGCTCGCCAAGATGATGGTCGAGCACGACATGGAACTCGCCTCACGCGAGAAGACGCTCAAGGACGCCGGGCACAAACTCCCAGAGTTTACCGGGCACGATCAGTAAAACGATTTGAAGAGTACATATAAAAAAGCCCCGTCCAATCGGTCGGGGCTTTTTTTATAGTGTTGGATGCCCTGCATTGACCCGAAGGGCAAAGCAGGAACGAGCGGCATCCAGAAGACCTGCTTTGCTCTTCGAGTCAAAGTAGGGCGCAGATTACTCGCGAATCACTGAAGCCGGCTCAGGCATTTCTACAGGTGCCGCATATGGAACTTGTGGTGGAGTGGTTCCGGTCTGTTGATAGTAGTATTCAGGGTCCATACCGGCAGGCACCGGGCTGAGTCTGAGGGCTGCGTTTGGGTTGGCATTGAAAATGACAATCTGGAAGTTATCTTGGACGGCGATATTGCCCGAGTCAATGTCCCATATTTTAACAACGATATTTCCAGAAATGACATTGGTGGTTGCTACACGCGGCTCAAATATGTCCACGACAGTCACTACAGAAGTGTGTGTGATAAAACTAGGAGTTTGGTCGCTGAGTGAAATTTCATACTGGGAGGAGGCTGCATTCCAAACCACACTCATATTTGCCGTGCCCGAACCGATTGTGCCATCGAAAACCACAAACCCGTAGGCTGCAGGTGCCATCGGAGAGGGTGAAAAGTTATAATCTTTGGTAACCTGTCCGTTATTGACATGGAGATCGCCATTGAAGAGTCCAGCGTGATTACCTCGGGCAAGGAAGGCGGAAGTGGAGAGCCCCTCCGCGTAGACTGCAGCGGTAGTTTCAGTGGCAGGGAACTGGACAGCACCGAGAACCGCGGATGCCCCGGTCGGTGATTTATTGATACCGACAAGGCTATGCCCAGAAGCCACGGACACAAGTCCAAGATGGGTGTCAGCATCATTGAAGAGGGCTGTGTGATTAAAGAAACTAACGGCGTATGGATTATCGCCTACAACAAGAAGTGTGGGCGCATTGATCATGGATGATTGCAATCGCAACGCGGTGCCTTCGTTTATGCTCAGATCCATCGCGGTATCTGCGAATGTGTACCCGGTGAGCGATTCGATGTATGGGAAAGTCAGCCCGTGTGCGACTTGCGCGACATTGGCGTGTGGGGCTGAACTCAAAAGTGTCCGTGGGGTGAGTGCTGTGTATCCACCGCCGCCGCCGATGCGGACTTCGATCTGGAGATACTTTTCGATTTGGGCAAAGTCAGTCCAGATCGCAGCATCAAAGTCAAGATCAACAGTGAACAGGCCTTCGACCACCGTGATACCGATATAGGTGACTGGTGAGTTGATCTGCACACCCGACGATGAGAACAGCGAGAATCGCATGTCATACACGCCGTCGGCGGGGGCGCCGGCGTCATCGAGGTTGCCTTGGTAGGTAAACGAGTACCCGAGAAGGGTGTCTACACCTCTTGGGCCGTCTTGGGTTGGGCCGTTTTGAGCAAATGTCGGGGATGCTCCCAGGCAGAGCGTAGATACAAGTGTGGCGGCGAGCAGGCGATTGATATTCATGATTCCCTCTTCTTTGTTGATATAAGACATCACCCAAGAACACACTTGTTCTTGGGTGATGTCTTATCGTATCCGTTCTTTGCCAATTGGCACCATGGAAAATGGAAAAATCAGATTGGCATTATTGTTTAGTTAGTCGCCTGTCACGCCTGAGCCGTAGTTTTCAAACGGCTCAACTGGCTCGTTGCGAGGCTGGGTCTGAATGAGTTGTGCACCGGTCTTTTCGGTGTATTTGTCTTCATCCATGCCGTTGGGTGCAGCGATGCGATTGAGCACTGTTGGGTTTGAGTCGTAGATAACGATTGAGAAGTTGTCTTGCACGGCAACATTGCCTGAGTTGATGTCCCATATTTTCACAAGAATGTCGCCGCCGGTGCTGCTGAATGTAGCTAGGCGGGGTTCAATGAAATCAACTACAGAAACTGAGATTGTATGGGTTTGCCAGGCCAATGATTCGCCAGCGACACTGATGAGATACCAAGAGTTGATAGCATCCCATGAAGAGGAAATGTTCGCTGTCCCCGAGATGAGACTGCCATTCGTAGAAACGGATCCATAGGCCAGTGGGCCAATTGGCGATGGGCTGTTGGATGCGTAGTCGCGTGTTGGTTCGCCTTGCACGCGAAGATCGCCGCGAACAATAACATCATTGTTGAAATCGCCTGAGTAACTCCCAGTACCAAGTGCGGCAGCGTTTCCTGATGCCTGGTTGAGCGCCCAGACGGCAATCGAGAATGGATCAGAAAAAGAGTTCACTTCACCCAAAACAGCGGCCGAGTTCAATCCGTTATCAGTAATCAGTTCGCCCAGAATTGGGAATCCCTTTGAAATACCAACAACGGCGGCAAACTCATCGAGGCTATTTACCTGCAACTCGCCGGCATAAAACCCAAAGACTGAATCGTCAAAGAGAGTCTGCCCCGCTACACGAAGCGTCGGCTCATCGGTTTCCACACCAACAGAGAGATTTAAAATCGTTCCGCCAAACTCGTTATGCAGGCTGATCATTGTTTCTGGGTTTGCAAACAGATTTGAATGACTATCTATGTATGGAAACTGTAACGCCCCCGCGAAGCGTGACCAGAGTGCGTGTGGTGATGAACCAAGTTCAACATCTGGGCTCAGTGTGGTGTATGGGCCGCCTTCGACGGTACCGACCATGATCCGTATTTTTTTGACGAGGTGCCCGTAGTTCTTCCAGAAAAACTCGGCGTCGGCTTGTGTGCCGCCCATCTGGATGTCCATATCAAACAAACCATCGGTGACGGTGATTGGTCCGGGTTGATCGAAGCGTGGATCGATCTCGTCGCCGTTGGAGTCGAGCAGATGAACTTCGAAGAAGAAGTCGCCATTGGCAGGAACACCCTCAAACTCAAGATACCCCTGATAGTTAAAACTCCCATCGTTGACCTGTGAGACACCCCGGCTTGGATTGTCTTGAGCAAGAGCCAATGGCCCAGCAAGCCCAGTTGTAAGAATGGCGGCGCACATCAATGTGTTCTTCATGGCGTTTTTCATGTTCCCTCTTCTCTGTTTTTAAAATCAGTTCATAATCGAGTCCCAATCAAACAGATTTGGGAACACCAAGCGTATCAGATTATCGGCAGAGATCAATCCTGAGTTTTAGGTAATACAGGTGAAATATCGACTATTTGCATTCGATGCTCTGTCGATCCCCATCGGCTTCCATCTTCAAGGCGATACCGCGCGGGTTTCCAGTTATTCCCCACAAGTGAAAGATCAATATGCCAGTCGGCGACTTTGAAAAGTTGACGACGGATTCGATGATTGTCCGTAGGGGTCCAAGATCGAGCCCGCCCGTATCCCACCGCCGAAAACGCTTCGGTCATTCCTGGTGCAAGTTTGGTCAACGAATCAGATCCTCGTATGGTGTTGAAATCGCCAATGATCAGATCGGGAGCCGGGAATAAATCGGCCGGTGTGGTCCTTTGCTCCCAAACATGACGACCCATATTCCAACTCGTGCCGGTCCATGAATCAATTGCATCTCTTGTTCTTTGCATGCTGAGTTGGCGAGCGTTGTATGGATCTGAGGGAAGATCGACAAGCCACACAACAAATGGGATCGGCGTGGGTGTGGTTGAGTTTTCATTCGCATTTGATTTTGGAGCAATGTTCAGCTCGATAAACAGAATCCACCCAAGGTTTGAGCTCGAATGATTGAACAGTTTTTGGCGCTTTGCAGAGCCGAAGTGTATGATCCCGGTTCGGATCATGGGATATCGTGATGCGATGAGTGCGTTGTCTTGAACCCAAAAATGTGATGGGTCTCCATGAATCTTGTACGAGTAGTTGATCCAGCGTTCTTTTTCTTCGGGCGCATATGAAGCGAAGTTGTTTAAAATGTCTTGTCGTGGTGTACCCCACTGGGCATTTGTGATCAAGACGATGTCGACACCCTGGTCAAGCAATGCTTGCTCCCAGCCGGTTTGCAAAACAGGCTGGCCGGCATGGTTCCAGTGCGCGATCCGAATCGCATCGTCTGTTCGTTCAGAGGGCAACACCGCCCGGTGTATGTGCCACACACCAATCATCAAATATCCAGTGCATCCAACGCAAGCGAGAAGCAATACTGGGCGAAGGAGTAATCCTCCTAGTCGACGCGAGAAAATCGCCAAGAACGCCGACATTCCCAGGCACATCCATGCCAACCCAATCATCCAAATCGGCGGCACCCACCAAAGATACTGCGACCACTGATACTGATCGGTGAGCACCCGCCCCGCGATCCATAACCCAAGAATCATCAGCCCAACAAGCGAGCACAACTTGGCGCTCATGGGCAAAGCCCGTCGGCGGAGCCAGCCGACGAGGCTGCGGGATCGTTGAGGTCGTTCTTTGGTCATGGGGTCCTTCTGATTGAAATATACACAACCCATTGTATCGGCTCTATGATTCTGGCTCCAAGAGTAACCTATCCAAAGGGGATTTATATATGTCAGTCAACTGGTCAAACCAACGCATCATCATCACCGGCGGGTCCGGGTTCCTCGGCCGACACATCGTCGAAGGTCTCCACGCCCGAGGCGTAGAAGACAACCAAATCTTCATCCCCCGCTCGGCCAACTATGACCTGACCGAAAAAGACGCCTGCGTCTCGCTCTACAACGATTGCTTTGGCAAAGACAAAGCCACGATGATCATCCACCTGGCCGCCGAGGTCGGAGGCATCGGCGCGAACATGAAAAACCCCGGGCGATACTTCTACGCCAACATGGCGATGGCTTTGCACCTCATCGAGCAAGCACGCGTTGATGGCTTAATCGAACGCGGCGGCAAGTTCATCCAGACCGGAACCATCTGTGCCTATCCAAACATGACCCCGATCCCGTTCAAAGAAGAGAATCTTTGGAACGGCTATCCCGAAGTCACCAACGCGCCGTATGGAGTCGCCAAAAAAGCTGCATGGCAGATGCTCGATGCCTACAAACTTCAGTACGGCATGAAGTCATCGTTTGTGTTGCCGGTCAATTTGTATGGCCCATGGGATAACTTCAATCTCGATTCATCGCATGTCATCCCCGCACTCATCCGCAAATGCGTCGAAGCCCTCGATCGCGGCGACGAGTTCCTCCCCGTCTGGGGTACCGGCTCGGCATCACGCGAGTTCCTCTACATCGACGACTGCGCCGACGGCCTCCTCACCGCCGCCGAGAAGATGGACGACCCAACCCCGATCAACCTGGGCACCAACATGGAGATCACGATCAAAGATCTCGTCAACATGATCGCCAAACTCACCGGCTTTGCCACCGAGGACACCATCGCCGACAAAATCAAATGGGACCCCACCAAACCCGACGGCCAACCCCGCCGATGCCTCGATGTCCAAAGAGCCAAAGACCTCCTCAACTGGCAAGCCAAAGTCACCTTCGAACAGGGATTACACCAAACCATCGACTGGTTCACCCAAAACCAATCCAACCCCGAAGCACGAATGTGAGTTTCATATTGTGCAAGCCATCGCTATGCCGTATACTTAAAAATACGGAGGTATTATGCTACGCATTATTATCACAATCGTAATTGTATGTACATCCTTATCCATCGCGGCTCCCCCAGACATTGCCTGTTTGTCTGGCTTCTCTGTCACAGAAGCGTTTGAACAGAAAAAACACACAGGGCCCAAGAACATAATTTTCATTGTTTCTGATGGCGGGTTCGCTGCCGAGAGCTGGTCAAGATCAATCTGGAATGATCCAGAGTTCGTCGAACACCTCAAAAAATCTGGAATCATCGTTGCGTATATGGACCGCGAGTCAGACCCCGTCCTCCACGAAATCCTCCAGATTTCATCTACGCCGACCTTTGTATTTTATCACGATAGTATCCTAACAAGATTGAAAGGCCTTGCTCACGCCTCTGATGAATCAAGGGCATCACATATCGAATGGATAGACGCTGCAAGGATGGGCACGACGCGCTCACGCCAGATGCAGCGACAGCTCGATGAAGACTCGACCAATATTGAACTCCGATTCGAACTATTGAAAGAACTAAACAGAGAAGGTCGTGAAGCAGATAGTCTTGATTACTTCTATTGGCTCTTTGACCATAACGAGTTATTCTACCAGTTTACTTTAGATCAAGATCGCAAAGATCGCGAAGGCCAAGATGAGATCGAGAACCCAGAAATGAGCTTCCGAGCAATGCTTATATGGTTTATCAACGGCCCTCGTGACACATTGGGACTCTACAAAGAAAAAAAATCGAATACCGACGGCTACCCACCACGAGATGGCTGGGCCAGAGCAATAAAGCTCGTCGATGAGGACCGGGTCAATACCGAGTCAGATCGAAAGATAGAAGTACTTGTAAAACTCCGAAGAGCCCTAGAAGCCCGCCGTGACAACAACTCCGCAACCGAGCGTGATCTCTTCATCCTCAAAGTCCTCACCGCCGAGGGCGAAGAATGGCAGCAACTCGGCAAAGAATACCAACCCTACTTCAAATGAAAATCACCCCCTACAC
>JAJRPN010000001.1 GCA_024280755.1 Planctomycetota bacterium | reverse complement strand
CTGAGTTTGTTGATGATCTGTTCTGCTGAATGCCGTTTTCGTGCCATGATTTCCTGCCTTCCAATACGCCCATTCTACGAGAATACTCGCATAGAGAATGGACTAGTTATTGGGGGGCAGGTCAGAGGGGGGCTTCTCTTTCTTCTCTTCCCCATTGCCTCTTCCCCATTGCCTCTTCCCCATTGCCCATTGCCTTCTTCAAGACCCCCTCCGTCTGCTGCGCAGCCACAACCCCGAGGAGAGTGTGTGATCAAACACGAGCTGTCAGATGCGGCCTAGCCCGCCTTCAACAATCAGCTTTGGGTTGGCAGACCAAGATTCGGATCGGCTTGCCCATATGGCGAGCGCCGAGCACCGCCAAAGGCCGCTTGGCTTCGGGCACCTGCTTTCGACAAATCTTCGGATGCTTGAATAACGAGTCCGACTTCGTCCGCCCGAGCTGACCACGCATCTTGTCGGTGAACGAATCCAACTGCTCGACGCGGAGGATGACATCAATGGCGCGCTTTTTGGTGATCTGCACGCCCAAACGGAACGATTCGCCGTCGGCGATCACAGGCGGGAACTCGATCGCTTGGAACGCCCGGAGCCATTCAATAGCTGCATACCCGCCATCGCGGGCGTACCGGATCACTCGAATATGATGAACACTCGGCTTTGCCATTTTCGCTCCCTACGCATCCTATCCTTATTGCACATGACCGCGCCACCCGACCAACCAGGTTCCAATACGCACCGCCTATCGGTGATGATCCCGTGCAAAAACAATCATCGCACAATCGGACGCGTGCTCAACTCGGTCAAAGGCGTCGCAACCCAGCTCGTCGTTGTTGATTCTGGCTCGACCGACGACACGATGGATCTAGTGCTCGCATGCCAAGAGTGGTGCGAGGTAGTCCTGATCGAAACCGCCTGGCTCGGGTATGTCCGCACCAAACAACTTGCCCTCGACGCGTGCACACACGAATATACACTCTGGCTCGATTCTGATGAGCCTTTGACCCCCGAGCTCGCCGACGGTATCCGCGATGCGATCAGCCGAGGCGTCGATGCGGGGAAGGTGAATCGCAAGGTCGAATACAAAGGAAAAATCCTCGAACACTGCTGGCAGCCAGAGCACAGATTGCGCTTTGTGCGCACAGCGTTGGCGAAACAAAACAAAGCACGATTCGCAGGCAAGACCCATGACTATCTTGAGGTTGATGCCCCTATCAAGCCCAAACTGATCCCCGGCACACTCATCCATAACTCGTTCGAAACCTTCGCCCAGCACCTCGAAAGCCAACGCCACTATTCGTACATCTTCGCCCAAGCACTGCACAAGCAAGGCAAGAAGGGAAGCGCCTGGAAGATCCTGACCTCGCCCCCGGGCGCATTTTTAAAGCAACTCGTACTCAAAGGCTCATGGCGAGATGGCTACGCAGGTTGGCTCTGCGCCGGCACATCGGCAGCCGGCGCATTGATGAAGCACATGATGCTCTATGAGATGGGGCAGCTAGAGGATTGATTCAGTGTTATTTGCGTTTGGCGATATAGAGCTGATTCACACAGAATGGTCTGAGTAGTTTGATCTTTGAGAGTGACATCTCAAGCGATGAGGCCATTTTGAACGGCAAGAACTTAGCGATCGTGCCCCCCAAGAACCCGCTGCCGATTGTACGGATGATTACAAGCCCTGCTTCGTCTGCAACCTGGTGAGCTTGCTTGTTGGTCATGTAGTTCCCCTCGGTCTGATATCCCTTACCCATCGCTCTGAGTTTGTGGATTGGCCAGAGGATGAGTTTGTGGCTGTAGAAGTTGCTGTGGTTGTTGAAAACGAGCAAGCTGTTGTCGTCTTTTAGCCGTTTGGCGAGTGCGGTGATCCCGGCCTGGCGGAGGTTCGTCTCCGCGTTGAGAACGAAACGGAAGGTGGTGATCAGGTCGTACGATCCTTCAATTTCTGCATCAGGGACTGTAATATCCTTGCAGATCATGGTTCCAGAGTTGAGTTTTTCTTGCGCTCTGTCGACCATCGCCTGCGAGATTTCGAT
Source organism: Planctomycetota bacterium (assembly GCA_024280755.1). GTDB lineage: Bacteria > Planctomycetota > Phycisphaerae > Phycisphaerales > UBA1924 > UBA1924. The sequence continues at coordinate 3,348 of JAJRPN010000001.1, read as the reverse complement.
GCCAGTAGCGGTATCGACTTTGTCTTCCATAAACTCAATCACACGCCCGGTGCCGGCGGCAAAGTCGAGGTACTCGATTGAGTCGTGCGTTTTACGCATGTCTTCGATAATGCGTGCGAGTTGGGTCTGCTCGATATTCCAAAGGAGCCTCGAGAACGAGGTCGCCCCATACTGCTCGGCATCATACTCTTCGGCTTTTTCCGCCTTGCTGAATTGCTCGCGATAGGTGGTGGTCATGGTATGTGTCCTTTAGAACTGGTCCCAGTTTGATATGATCAGATCGGCACGCTGGGGGTTAATGGTTGAGTAAAAAGCGATGGCGAGCATCAAATTGGTTCTGTGCTGTGGATCATTATTGTTGAGAAAGTGTTCCTTAAAACGAGCAAGGAACGATTGGTGGTCCGATAGCGATTTGGGTCCGTTGACCGACCAGTAGAAGCTTAGCTCATCGGTCAGGATCGGGCCGGAATCACAGCACTCTTCCCAATCAAAAACCCAGAGTTCGCCTGCGGAGTTTTTGACAATGTTGGGGATCCCGAAGTCGCCGTGAACTCGGCAACAGGGTGATTGTTTGATTTGTGCATTGTTGAGTTCTTCGACAAACTTGGGGTTGAATGAATCTCGGTGTTGGAGATAGTGTTTCCACCAAGAATGTGATTCATACTCAGTATTGCCAAGGGTGGAGTGTTGGCTGTGAATCTCGTCAATGCATTGTGTTGGGAATGAGGAGAACAGAGCTTTGAGGGGTTTGGCGTCGGCGGGAATCGGTTCGACAAGTAATATCGCGTGCCGATCTGACGAACCGGGTTGAAAATCGATTACCTGAGGAACTTGAAAGGAGTTCAGCCCTGAATCGGCGAATGCTTGGAGTCTTTGTGCCTCGTTGGCCAGCGAGTCATCATCAGAGTCGCTGAAGGATATTTTGGCAAAGCCAATAGGTGTGTTGTTCGAATCAAAAAGATGGACATAGATCCGCCCTCGTTCAACTTGGGGTGGCCAGAATAACGCAGCGAGTACGCCTGATCTGTTGAGTTTTTTTTCAACCGTTTTGAGCCATGACGAAAAATCAAAGTCCTGATGATTGATCACAGGATTCTGGACGCGAGATGAGAGAAACCGATCCATGCCAGTGAATATCGCGGCTTGCATGACAGATCTATAAGTTGAGCGTTTGAGGGAGACGGGCTGATACCGTGCGATTCCCGCAAGCCGGGCTGATCGCGAATGCGAAGGGACTGCAAAAACAGGCTTGCCACTCATTTGAAATACGCGATAAGTACAACTCATTGGTTTAATATAGGGTGAGTTCTGATGCGTTCAAGGTGATTTGTAAAACTTTGAACAGCTGATTTGTCCGTATTTGCTACTCATTTGAACACTATTGATTGATCTGGGGTCTTGATTTGACCCGTGGAATACGATCTAGGTCTTAAAACAGACCGCCTATGATCTACGCAGCGCAGGCGTTGGTCTTGCGTGGAGAGCGGAGCCGAGGGCGATCTGACTGAAATGATCCCGCCCGGTTCGGCGAATGCCCCGATATGGGGCAGAATGGCACAATCTCATGGGTGATGAAAGCAGAAGCAGCGGCTCAAGAAGCCGGGGCGGTTCCCAAAGTGGATCAAGAGGCGGATCTGGTGGCGGGGGCAAAGGACGAGGACGCTCCGGCGGCGGGCGAGGCCCACGCGACAAAGGCGCTGATATTGAGCCAGAACGCAAACGCACCATCAAAGAGCCTAAGGGCGGATGGTCAGACGAAACATTCGACACCAACCTGACCTTTGCCGATCTCGGGCTCAAGAAATCCATCCTCAATGCGATGGACGAGCGCGGGTTTAAGCACCCGACCAAGATTCAGTCCGCGTTGATCCCGATGGCCCTCGAAGGCGGCGATATCCTTGGGCAAGCCAAGACCGGGACGGGCAAGACCGCAGCTTTCGCGCTGCCTTTGATCGAAATGATCGAGCCGGGCGATTCGATGATCTCGATCATCCTCGCACCAACGCGTGAGCTTGCGATCCAGATCAAACAAGACATCGAAGAACTCGCGGTGCACACTGGGCTTCAGGTCTGTGCGATCTATGGCGGGCAATCAATCAATATCCAAGCCGAGCAGCTCCGCAATGGACCAGAGATCATCGTCGGCACCCCCGGTCGAATCCTCGACATGATCGAACGCCGATACTTGGATCTCTCCGAGGTTGAGTTCGCGGTGCTTGATGAAGTCGATCGGATGCTCGACATCGGTTTCCGCGACGATATCCGCAAGATTTTGGGCAAATGCCCCAAAGATCGCCAAACGATCTTTGTTTCAGCGACCTTCACCGACGAGATTGAAAAGCTCGCCCGCAAGTTTATGCAAGATCCAGAGAAGCTCGAAGTGTCGGCTGGCGCGTTGACGGTTGATCTGGTCAAGCAGGCATATGTGACGGTTGATCCTTGGGATAAAAAACGGATGCTTGCTCATCTGTTGACCCACGAAGAACCTGCATTGACAATCGTGTTCTGTCGGATGAAGCGAACTGTAGACTCGGTCGTTCGCTACCTCGAACGCAAAGGCATCAGCGCCCACGCGATTCATGGTGATCTCTCACAAGCTAAACGCAACCAAGTAATGACCAAGTTCCGCTCCGGCGATCTGGCCGTGCTTGTTGCATCTGATCTGGCTTCACGCGGTATCGATGTCGAAGGCATTACCCATGTTGTGAACTTTGATCTTCCCGACGATCCAGATCTGTATGTTCACCGTATCGGGCGTACCGCTCGCGCGGGTAATGATGGACACGCGTGGTCATTGGTCATGCCGAGCCAAGGTTCGCTGTTGACCGAGATCGAGATTTTGGTCAACTCCCAGATCCCTAAGCTCGATTATCCAGAGTTCGATGCGCGTCCACGCCCTGATGATTGGAAGGATGAGCCCACCGGCGGGCGTCCGAGCTATGAGGTGAAGGGCGTGCCGACGAAAGCGAAGGCCAACCGCTTTGAAGTAGCAGCAGTACCTGTTGTCGAGAGGATCTCTGATAAAGAAATGGCTGCCAAGTTCCCAGGTGGGATCGTGCCGACCAAGTTGCCCGGCAAGATGATGGGCGGCAAGGCCAAGCGTCGCGGACGATAAAGGCAGAATCAGTCTGTTCTCCTATATAGGCCCTGTCTGACGGCTCATGTTTTTCGACTATTCGCCTCCCCCGGGCTTCCGGGGGAGCACCCATAGGGCGGTTGTGGCTGCGTAGCAGACGGAGGGGGTCTTGAAGAAGGCAATAGGCAATGGGGAATAGGCAATGGGGAAGAGAAGAAAGAGAAGACCCCCTCGGCCTCACTTCGATCGGCACCTCCCCCGGAAGCCCGGGG